>CAYMHF010000001.1:0-345140 GCA_964390215.1 uncultured Dokdonella sp.
GTGATGCCGACATAGGCCAGGCGGCGTTCCTCCTCCAGCCTTCCCGGCTCCTCGACCGACTCTGTGACTGGAGAACAGGCCGTCTTCGCAGCCGCTTCGTCCGCAGCAGCGCGTGCTCCTTGAACTCCACGCTGAAGCGCAACCGTGTGCCTTCAATCCAACTTTTCTCTTCGTTGCCATTGCAGTCACCTCACCTTGCGATATGCAATCGCTTTGCCTAGGATCCGTGAAGCTGGCGGCAAGGTTATATTGCCGGCAAGCGATTGAGGCCAGCTCGACGTCAGTTCTGGCAAATTAGCTTATGGAGTCTGAATATCGCCAATCGTTACCGTACCCGATCCACTGCCGCCGCCCGGATTGCCGCCACCTGCTCCTCCGCTGCCGCCGCCCCACCCACCCGGCATGGCATTGATCGGAAATCAAGTTGTCGATCTGAATTCAAATCTTACGCAACGATCATTCGTGCAGATTACAACTGAGTCCCCCTGCATCCAAGGAAGATTGGATTGGGAGTTCACCACAGCCCGAATGAAAGCGTTGACCTCGCCTTGATACACATCGTAGTTAGGGCCGATACAGTCGTCGCACTCATACCTTCCATGACTAGCGGCCATAACAACTGCCGAAGCTCCCAAGAAAGCCACAGCCAATAGAGTCCTATACTCAATCATAAGTATTAATACTTTTTTGTTAAACACATTACTTTACATGTTATTTAAGATTGCATTCAAGTGATATCGAAATCAGGCTCGATGCAAACCCGATTTCACCTACCCTCACAAAAGCGCCCAACAATCTCACGCGCCCGCTGCAGTGCAATTGTGCGCTGCTCGGCACCAATTCCTTTCCCAAGAGCGTCCGCCATTCGCTGATACGAACTGCTGGGATGTTGCCCACTTGCGGCGAGCGCGTATATGTAAGCCGCAACAGCATCGGCAGGCGCCATTATTCCATCCTGATAAATACCTGAAAGTGAGACAAATGCTTCATGACTGCACGCCGCTGCAGCACGATGCAGATACCTCAGGGATTTAGTCTTATATTCATCAAGTAATGCAGGATTCTTCAATCCCAACTCGGGATTTTCAACTACAGGTGATCCATACATATAGTAGTCAAGCAAAGCATTGATCTCCCCCTTTTCCGCAGCCATTTCAATCCATTTGAATCTATCTCCAATGGCTGAACTCGGGACATCCGCGCAACTTTCTTTTTCCTGCATGAGCTTGTTGAACTGGGGCTCTAGCCATGAGGCGTCTTTGACATCCCCTCCGGCATCAGCGACGGCTTGCAAGCGACGGGGCAGTTCATAACACCATCTGATTTTCTGCGAGACAAGATAGGCAGAGTGCGCATCTCCTTTTTCTGCGGACTCTATAAGTTCTGAATATGGCATTTTGACTACCGTTGAAACACTAAGAGAAGTCCTCTCTCCCACAGGCCTAACGGCCGCCGCCTGCCTCTCACCCGGCAGTATGGAAATGAGCGAGGCACTACCACTCTGCTGAGCAGGCACTGGCGGCGTCAATGCGACATTTGGCGGCGCATCGACCCGAGCCGGGTCGGAGTATTGGACGATATATATCAATACTGCAGCTATTGATGCAACAATGGATAGAATCCATTTAGCTTTCATGTTGTAGATCTACACCCAACTGTTAGTTAAAATATGATAAACTATAGAGATTTCTACCGCAAGAGTAAGATGCTGGAGAATCAAATCTGTGGCTCCGGCACTGTGATGTCGGAATCGACGCTGACGGTGTGCTGAGGCTTCATCCACAGAGCCATGATCATCCAATCGTTCTTGAGTGGAGGCTCCTGGTTGGACGTGAACGGAACCCGGCGGCGCTTCGGGTCGATCGTAAACAACGGAATTGCCAAATCTGCACTGCGCCGCTTGAGGTCGACAAGCGTGTAGCCGTCCTTGAGCTTGTGTGCTGTCCCGCCCTCGGCTGACCGCCCCCGCTCTCAGATCCCAACCAGCTTGGCAAACGCCAGCACCAGCCATTTCTGTCCGGCACTCTCGAAATTGACTTGCACGTGCGTATGGGCGCCGCTGCCTTCGAAATCGACCACCACACCTTCGCCGAAATTGGCATGATGGACGCGTTGGCCGAGTTTGAAGCGGCGTGGCTCGCTTGCAGTCGAGGCGTGGCCGCTGTCGCGCAACGGGCGACTGACCTGCACGCGTGGACGAATCTCGTGCAGCAGCTCGCGCGGAATCTCGCCGAGGAAACGGGAAGGCCGACCATACATTTCCATGCCATGCATGCGCCGCGTCTCGGCGTAGCAGAGCACCAGGTGCGTGCGTGCGCGGGTGATGCCGACATAGGCCAGGCGGCGTTCCTCCTCCAGCCTTCCCGGCTCCTCGATCGATTTATGGTTGGGGAACAACCCGTCCTCCAGGCCGACCAGGAACACCAGCGGAAACTCCAGTCCCTTGGCCGAATGCAAGGTCATCAGCTGCACGCAATCCTGCCAGGATTCGCCTTGCGCTTCACCGGCTTCCAGCGCCGCATGCGCAAGGAAGGCCGACAAATTGGAAAGACCGGCTTCGGTATCCTCGGGCGTGCGCTCGAAACGGCTCGCGACATTGACCAGCTCATCGAGGTTCTCGGTGCGTGTCTCGGCGCTGGTCTTGTCCTTCTCGTAGTACTCGCGCAAGCCGGAGCGAACGATTGCGTGATCCATCTGCTCGGCCAGCGGCAGCGGTTCGTCAACCGGCGCATCCGACTCCGGATCCTCGCCTTCGCCGGCCGGGCGAGCGGGTGCGACCAGGCAATCCCGGGCCAGCGCGTCGATCAAGCTCAGGAACGCCCGCAGCGCATTCCTGGCGCGGCCAGCCAGGGTGCTGTCGGTCAATTCGGCGAGGACGGCCTCCCACATCGAAGTATCCTCGCGGCGAGCACGCGCACGCAGCAAGTCGATCGTGCGGTCGCCAATGCCGCGCGGCGGCGTGTTGACCACGCGCTCGAACGCGGCATCATCATGCCGATTGGCGATCAGGCGCAGATAGGCCAGCGCATCCTTGATCTCGGCGCGATCGAAGAAGCGCTGGCCGCCGTAGACGCGGTAAGCGATCTTGTTCTGCACCAGTTGCTCCTCGAAGTTGCGCGATTGCGCATTCGATCGATACAGGATCGCGACATCGCTGGCGCGGTGGTCACCCAGGTATTCGCGGATACGCTCGATGACGAATCGTGCCTCGTCCTGCTCGTTGTACGCCGCATAGACTTCGATCGGATCGCCGCCGCCATCGGCTGTCCACAACTGCTTGCCAAGCCGGCTCGGGTTGTGCGCGATGACCGCATTGGCCGCGCCGAGGATGTTCGCGGTCGAGCGGTAGTTCTGTTCGAGACGGATCGTCTTCGCATTCGGGAAATCACGCAGGAAGTGCTGCACGTTCTCGACCCGCGCGCCACGCCAGCCGTAGATCGCCTGGTCATCGTCGCCGACCACGAACACCTTGCCGGTTTTCCCGGCCAACACGCGTATCCACGCGTATTGCAACGTATTGGTGTCCTGAAACTCGTCGATCAGCAGATGCTGGTAGCGCTCGCGATAGTGGGCGAGCAGGGCGTCGTCATGCAGCCAAAGCTCGTGGGCGCGCAGCAGCAATTCGGCGAAATCAACCAGGCCGGCGCGTTGGCAGGCGCGCTCATAGGCAACGTAGATGTCGAGCATCGTGCTGGCCAGCGGGTTGCCGGCCGCATCGATCGCCGCGGGGCGCTTGCCCTCGTCTTTGGCCGAGTTGATGAACCAGGTTGCCTGGCGCGGTGGAAAACGCGCCTCGTCGATACCAAGGCCCTGGATGGTGCGCTTGACCAGGCGCTGCTGATCGTCGGCATCGAGGATCTGGAAGGTTTCCGGCAGCTTCGCCTCGCGCCAGTGCCGACGCAGCAAACGATGCGCAATGCCGTGAAAGGTGCCGATGCTCAGGCCGCGCTGAGCGTCGCCAATCAGGTTCTGCGTGCGCGCACGCATTTCGGCGGCGGCCTTGTTGGTGAAGGTGACGGCGAGGATCGACCATGGCGACACGCGCTCCACATCGAGCAGCCAGCCGATGCGGTGGGTCAGCACGCGGGTCTTGCCCGAACCGGCACCGGCGAGGACAAGATAGTGTCCTGCTGGCGCCGTGACCGCTTCACGTTGGGCCGGATTGAGATCATCCAGCAGGTGGGAGACATCCATCGCGTCAGATTAACCGATGAGCCGACTCGGATGGCAAACACGCGTGCGGATGATTGCTCCGGTTTCGCGTTCGGCGTGCCTCGTTATCAGCCCTTGCGCATCGCGCCGGCAGCGACCAGACCGAGACCAACCAGTGCACCGATGCCACCTAGCCATTGCGGCACGGTCTTTTCCTGCTTCACGGTGGCGGAAAGTTCGCCGATCCTGAGCACTTCCTTGTTTTGGGTGAAGTTGAGGTTGCCAGTGAAGGCCGCTGCACCGAGGGCGATCAACAGGATTCCCGCAATAATCAGGCCCATTCGCATTTTTGTTTCCCCATGTCAGATCCGTCGAGCCGGCAGCATGGCGAACCGAGCCTGCATCGTGACTAAACCAACCCTGCGAGCGCTGACAGGAGCTCAAGCTGCAGGGGTGGCGGATTCCAGCAAGTCATCGGCCTGGCGCATTCTTGAATCGAGCAGGGCAACTCCGGGCAGACTGAGCACGTAGTCGGCTCCCATCAGCATCGACGGCGTGTAGTAGCCGCCCGTCGGCGTATTGGCGAGCAGATGTTCGACGATGCCGAGACTCGCGTTGACGGTAAGGTCGTAGCCATTCGGTGTGCGCAGCGAGGCGGCAACTTGCGTACCGATCGCATTGCGCGCTTCGGCCCAGACCTCGCAAGCGCTCGCTTCGCGTCGCTTGCGATCCGGCCCGACGGTGCGACCAGCCTTTTCCTGAAGGTAGCGCTGCAATGGCCGCAAGCCGAGCAGCCAGCGCAGATGGCGCAACCAGCGCAGGCGCGCAATCGTCTTGGCCGGCACCGCCATATAGGTTTCGATATTCGGGATGCCGGTCGAAACGTAGGCCGTGTAGACATCGCCCCAGGGGATCGTCATGGCCGATCGGTGACTGCCGTCCTGGCGGGTGAACTCGCGCGACTTCCAGGCCAACGGCACCTCGCGCAGCTCGCCATCGATGCGCACGCGGCCGCCCTTGGCCAGCCCTTCGACGCTGGTTCGCGCCGTGCCGGGGCTCGGACCACCGCTGGCCTCGAAGGCGAGGACCAGATGCGTCGCGTCCGGCAATCGCTGCTTGAGCATCGCCGCCAGACAATCGGTCGGCACGACATCGAAACCGGTTCCCGGAGCGATCACGATGCCGGCGTGCCGGGCCTGCTTGTGCATGCGATGGCAGTGCGCGAATACGTCAATCTCGCCGGTGATGTCGAGATAGTGGATCTTCTTGCGCACGCAGGCATCAAGCAACGGTTCGCACGTTTGCGAGAACGGCCCGGCACAATTGAGCAGGATGCTCACGCCATCCAGCTGGCGGTCGATCTCGGCCGCTTCGTTCAACTCGAACACGCGCCGGGTCAGCTTGAGCGGTGCCGCAAGCGCGTCGAGTGCATCACGATTGCGGCCAGCCAGCACCGGCTTGCGTCCGCGCTTGGCTGCCTCGGCGGCAATCAGCTTGCCGGTGTAGCCGTTCGCACCGTAGATCATCAACGGATCCATCAGCCACCTCCCCGTGCCCGAAGCATCTGCATCATCTTGCGGAAATAGAATTCCGGGAACCAGCGTTTGAGGCGCCAGCCATTGCGCACCACGCCGCTTGGAAGGATCAGGAATTGCCCGCGCTCGACGCCCTTGTAGATGGCCTCGGCGATATCGGCCGCGCTTTCCTTCGCATCACGCATCAGCGCAGTCGCCATTTTCAGCGAACTGCTGTCGGGCGCACGAAAACCTTCGAGCAGGTTGGTCTGGAAAAAGCTCGGACAAACCACCGAGATTTTCACGTTGCTGCCATCGAGATCGGCGCGAAGCCCTTCCGATACCGTGACCACGCCAGCCTTCGCCGTTGCATAGGTAGCCATGTGGGGGCCGCCGGCCAGTGCAGCGAAAGAGGCGATGTTCACAATGTGTCCGCCACCTTGCTCGATCAGCACTGGCCCGAACAAGCGGCAGCCGCGAACCACACCGAGCAGGTTGATATTGAGCATCCAGTGCCAATCATCCATCGACGCATTGAGCACCGAGCCACCGGCACCGACACCGGCATTGTTGATGACCAGATCAACCCCTTCCCACGCGGCAAGCACCATGTCGCGCAGTTCCTCGAACGATTCATCGTCGCCGACATCAACTTGCAGGGCCATCGCGCCGATGCCAAACCCGGTAATCAGGGCAACCGTTTCCTCGGCACGATCCAGGCGGATGTCGGCACAGGCGACGCGCCAACCGGCTTCGGCGTAGCGAAAGGCCAGGGCCCGGCCAAGTCCGCTGCCGGCCCCGGTGATCAGTACGCGTCTCGAAGAATCCATCGCTGCACCCTTTTTGCACGGTAACGTATGCTGCCAACTTGCAACCTGTCGTGGAATTTGATCCACGATCCCGCATCTTGCGCCGACTCAAGCAACAGCCATCCTAACCGGAGATGCAATGCGCTGGCCTGACTGGACACCCGAGCTCGAGTATCGCATCCGGATCGTCCTGCTGGTGGTTGCCGTGCTGCTTTGCGTGGCCATGCCCTACGCGGTCATCCGCGACAACGCGGACGCGACGATGGAGGCCTCCGGCTGGGTCGTGCATTCGGCCGAGGTCAAGGAAAAGTTTCAACATCTGCGCCTGGCCTTGATCGAGATCGAAAACACGGTTATCACCCACTTCGCCGAGGTGCCGGGTGCGCCGGGCCGGCCGGACTACGAGACTACCCGCAGCGAAATCGAGCCACTGTTCGCCGAGCTATCCGAGGCGACCAAGGACAATGTCGACCAGCAAAACCGGATTGGTGCGCTCGGCGCCGTGGTCAAAGGTCGCCTCAAGCTCTACGACGAAGCGATGCAGGATCTGGCGGAGAAAAATTTCGATGCGGCGGCCGACAATATTCGCCGAGCCGCCGAACTGTTCGGCTCGCGTGAGTATTCGATCCAGATCCTCGCTTTCGAGGATGAGCTTTCCACGCGGCGCAGCATGCGCCTCGCCGAACTCGAGCGAACCAGTCGTTGGGTCATAACCGGCTCCCTGATCGCCCAATTGCTTCTGCTCGGCTCGGTCATGTTCATTTCCGAACGCCACGCCATTCATCGCCGCAAGGCCGAATCGCGGGCCCGCCTCGCCGTCGAGCGTTCGCGGCTCATCGTGCAAAGCCTGCGCGAACCGATTGCGGTGCTTGATCCGGATCTGCACCTGCTGATGAACAACGAGGCATTTGGCGAGTTCTATGGCACGGAGACCATTCAGCAGGGTGGTGTCAAGCTGGAGGAAGTTGGCAATGGCTCATGGCAGGATCCCGAGCTGCAGCAGCGCCTGCTGGATGTCGGCGCCCGTGGCAGGGAAATCTGGGACTACGAACTCACGCAACGCTGCGTCGATTGCAACGACCGCATTGTTCTGGTCAATGCTCGGCGCATGGAGCTGTCCGAGGATGCCGGCCTCGACGACAAGCCCGGAATCCTGCTTACCGTCAATGATGTCACCGCGCGCAAGCGCTACGAACAACGTATCAGCGAACTCAACGAGGATCTTGAGCGGCAAGTGACCCATGTTTCCGAAGCCAATCGCGAACTCGAATCGTTCAGCTATTCGGTCTCCCACGATCTGCGCGCGCCGTTGCGCCATATCGCGGGTTTCGCCGACAAGCTTGGCGCACACGTCGGGCGGTCGGCCGATGAAAAAGCCCATTACTACCTCGAGGTGATCGCCGGGTCGGCCCGGCGCATGTCGAGCTTGATCGAGGATCTGCTCGAATACTCACGGCTCGGCCGCAGCCCGTTCCGGGTCGAGCCGGTCAACTTCAACGCCGTGGTGGCCGAGCTCGTGGCGATGTTCGAGGGCACCTACGACGGGCGCTCGATCGAGTGGCGCGTCGCCGAACTGCCGGTCGTCATCGGCGATGCGGCGATGTTGCGCCGGGTCTGGCAGAACCTGCTCTCCAACGCCATCAAATACACCTCGCAGCGCGAGCATGCGGTGATCGAGGTCGGCCAGGCCGAATCGAGCGAAGCGGAAACGGTATTCTTCGTGCGCGACGATGGAATCGGGTTCGACATGGCCTATGCCGGCAAGCTGTTTGGCGTGTTTCAGCGTCTGCACAAGGTCAGCGAATTTGCCGGCACCGGCATCGGCCTGGCCAATGTGCGCCGGATCATCAGCCGGCACGGTGGGCGAACCTGGGCCGAGGCCGAGCCGGACAGGGGCGCCACTCTTTTCTTTTCGCTGCCGGTTGTGGTCGGCACCATCACATCAAGCGAGCCAACCGATGAATCGTGAAATCCGCACCATTCTGCTCGCCGAAGACAGCTCGGCCGATGCCGAGATGGCGATCGATGCCTTGCGCGAGGCCAAACTCGCCAATCCGGTCGTGCATGTCGAGGATGGTGTCGAAGCGCTCGACTATCTGCTTTGCCGAGGTTCGTTTTCGGGACGTGGAAAGGGCAATCCGGCCGTGGTTCTGCTCGACATCAAGATGCCGCGAGTGGATGGCCTGGAAGTACTCAGGCAGATGCGCGACAGCGAGTATCTCAGGCGCGTGCCGGTGGTGATCCTGTCCTCATCGCGTGAGGAAAGCGATCTCGTGCACAGCTGGAATCTTGGTGTAAACGCCTACGTGGTCAAGCCGGTCGATGTCAGCCAGTTCTTTTCCGCGGTGCAGACGCTCGGCCAGTTCTGGGCCGTGCTCAACGAGTTCCCCCAGGAATAGCCCATCATGCCCAGGTCGCAATCGGACGATGCGTTGCGCATTCTGCTGGTCGAGGATGACGTCAATGATGCCGAATTGTTGCTCGATGCCCTGCGCAGTGATGGCCTGACGATCGACTCGACCCTGGTCGATACCGAGGACGCGTTTCGCAAGGCGGTCGATCAGTTCGAGCCCGACATCGTCATCTCCGACCTGAGCATGCCGATGTTCAGCGGTTATCGGGCACTTGAGATCCTGCGCCAACGATCACGCCTGATTCCGTTCATCTTCGTCTCCGGGACGATCGGTGAAGACGCTGCAGTGAAGGCCTTGCGCGCCGGCGCGACCGACTATTTGCTCAAGGAACGCCTGGCCCGCCTGCCATCGGCCGTCTCACGAGCAGTCAACGAGGCGCGCGCGGCGCTTTCGCGCGAGCAATCCGAGCAGGAGCTGATGCGAGCCCAGCGTTTCGAGAGCCTGGCCATGCTGGCCGGCGGTCTCAGCCATGATCTGCGCAATATTCTGCAACCCTTGCTGCTCGCGGCCGACGCGCTCAAGGAGCATCAGGACGAGGAGTTGCGCAAACACGGTGCGCTGGTCGGCGACTGCGCCAAGCGTGGCCTGGAAATGGTTGCATCGATGCTCTCGTTAGCGCGCGGTGCCAAGGTTGAGACCGAGCGGGTCAAGCTCTCGGCGTTGTTTGACGCCCTCGCCATGTTGTTGCGCGGGAGCGTGCCGCGCAATGTCGAAATGGTTATCGAAAAACCTGACGATGACCTCGCCATCGAAGGCAACCACACCGAGCTGCAGCAATGCCTGCTCAACTTGTGCCTGAACGCCCTGCAAGCCATGCCCGACGGCGGCGCCCTGCGCCTCTGCGCCGAGCCGGCGACGATCGGGGCGGACTTCTTCGCCGACGATGAGCAGCAATCTCCGGGCGCCTACCTCAAACTGCTGGTCAGCGATACCGGCATCGGCATGCCGGACGAAGTGCGCAGCAACCTGTTTCGCCCGTTCTTCACAACCAAGCAGACCGGTACCGGCCTCGGCCTGGTTTCCTGCAAGCGCATCGTCGGCAATCATCGCGGCTACCTGCGCGTGCTCAGCGAATCGAACAAGGGCACGACGTTCGAGGTCTACCTGCCGCTGCAAAGCGTGGAACCCGACGATGACGATACGTCCATCGCCATTGGTCAAGGCGAACGCGTGCTGGTCGTGGTCGAGAAGCTTGGCAAGCAGACCCTGCTCTCTGATTGCCTCGATCTGAACGGCTACGCGGTGACCACCGCTGGCAGTGGCACGCACGCCATGCAGAAGATCGATGCGCTCGGCACGCCGGATATCGTGCTAATGGACGCCGACCTGCAGTTGATGAGCAGTGTGCAGACAATCGCCGCCCTGCTCGAGCGCGGATATGCGGGGCCGCTGATCCTGCTCGTTCGCGCTGGGGAGGCGATCGACCGCGATGGCCTGCCACCGATCGAGCGCATCCGCTTCATCGAAAAACCGGTTTCAGTGCAACGGCTGCTGCGCAGCGTGCGCGAGGAACTCGACGCCGCCGCGGTCGGCGAGCGCTGAAGGATTCATGGCTTTGCCGGCGGCGCGGCAAACAGCGTTTCAGCACGCTGGAACAGGATCCACGAGGTCGCGATGTATTTGTCGCCACCGATGGGACGATTGCCGCGATGGGTATGCGTGAACCCGGCCGGTGCGATCAGCATGGCGCCGGTCTGCGGCACGATCTTGCGTTGCTGATGGAGGAACTCGGTTTCGCCTTCGGCGAAGCCATCGTTCAGATAGGCCGTCCACAGCAGCACGCGATGCAGGGTTTCTGCATTGCCATCGCCAATCTTCGGGTATAGCTCACAATGCCAATACGGGTAGCCGCCCTGGTTGGCGATGTACTTCTGGATATTGATCGTGCCGGGTCTGAGCGCCTTGATCAAAAGGCTCTGCAAACGCTGATCGGGGAAGTCCCGGATCGCCTGCGCATCGAGTGCCACCAGCTTGCCACTGACCGGATCGGGCGTCTGCAATGACAGCGGCGCCAGCACGACATGAGGATACTTGCGCACATAGCGCATCAGCGCAGCCATCATCACGGTATTCAGCAGGTTGGCCGCATTCGTCCATTCGGCATGGTCGTTGATGCAGATATCCCAACTGTCCTTGAGTGCGGTGTTGAGGCCACCACCGGTTCGGCCACGTACGGCCTTGCCCGAACTTTCGTATTGCCCGATCAGTGTCCGGCAAACCTGCGCGCTGATCGCCTGTTCGTAGATCTCGATGAAATCGTCAGTCATGCGCACTGTTCCGGATCTGCGTGAATCAGAGGTTTTGAAAAGCGATGCCTGCCGCGATCCCTGCCAGCATGCCGGCAAGGATATCGGTCAGATCGTGTCGACCGAGAACCAAGCGCGACCATGCAACCGCAATGACCACAATGGCAAGCCCCACACCCAACGCCAGGCTGCCCGGAATGAAGATGGCATAACAGCCAAACGCGACATGCAGGGACAGTTTGCAGCATGGCGAAATGAGCAGGGCGAGCAAGATGATGGCGGCGGCGAGCAGCAGGGCGAGGGTGACTGGCGAATAGCCAAAATACCATCCGGCGAGCGCAGCGGCGGCGACAAACAAACCGAGCAGAAAGACATTGAGCCCACGCCGCTCGCTAGTCGCACTTGCATCGACATGCTGCCAGCGACCGCCACGCACCTGGATCGCACTGAATGAATACACGACCACGCCGATACCGACGATGCCGAGGAGCAGAATCAGCGCCGCAGAATCGTCACTGCCATTGGCCCGGGCCGTCAGCCAAGCCGCCAGCGGCATGACCAGCATCGGATGGCCGAGAATCGAGATCACCCGTGCGATCCGCTGGTTCGAACCCCGGCCCGAGTCGGGAGGCCGCCTCATCCGAGAAAATAACTGGGGGGATGTGCTGCGCTGAACACGAACACCGACACCCAAACGACGCCCGCGCCAAGCATGCCGAGGCTGCGCCGATCGCGTAGTTCGCGATGACGCCAGAGTACGAAGGCGCTCGCAACAATACCGATCACTACGGCCAGCACAGACATGAAGACCAACCCCAGAAATGCCAGCAAGGCACTGTCATGCGGGCTCCAGCGCGATGGATCGTGATGCAGCACCTGGGCGAGGATCAGGATCAACCCGAATGACGCGACCACACCAACGCCGATCGCGATCTGGCTGCGACGCAGATACGCCGCGCTGCGGGGACTGGATCGTGATCGATCAGGCATCATTGGTCGCACGGATTGGCAAAGCGGCATTGTCGCCTGTACGGAAAATTCCGCAACGGCCGAATCAGATAATGCGCAGGGTGATCGCCTTGAGCACGGCCCGCGTACGATCGCGGGTTTCCAGTTTGTCGAGGATCTCGGAAACATAATTCTTCACCGTACCCTCGGCAAGGAAGATCGAGCGCGCGATCTCCTTGTTCGAATAGCCGCCGGCGAGCAGGCGCAGAATTGCCACCTCGCGTTCGCTGAAGTTGGCTTTCGGTGCCTGCTGTTCGCGGTAGGCGAAGCGCGCACGAACCGGATCAGTGGAAACCGGCTGCAACAGGGATTGTCCGCGTGCGACCGCACCAATCGCATCGTGCAGATCCTCCGGCGCGGCGTCCTTGAGCAGGAAACCCTGGGCACCGGCGGCAACGGCTTCGAGCAACAAGGCGCTGTCATCGAAGGTGGTCAACAGGATTACCGGCGTCGTATCTCCGCCGGCACGCAGGCGGCGCACCGCTTCGGGACCTGACATGCCGGCCATGCGGACATCGGACAGCACGACATCGACCGGGGTCGCAGCCAGCGCCTCGATCAGCTCATTGCCATCAACCGCTTCAACGGCGACGACGAGATCACCAAAGCTTTCCAGCAAGGCCTTCAACCCGGCGCGCACGAGCGCCTGGTCGTCGGCGAGCGCGACGCGTATCGGATCACTCACGCGACCGGCACCCAGGCGTTCAACCGAAATCCCTTGCTGCTGTCGAACTCGATGCCGCCGCCAATGCCTTCCAGGCGTTCACACATGCCGCTGATACCGTTGCCGATGCGAAGGTTCCTTGTGCCGCGCCCGTCGTCGCGGATCTCGAGCAGCAAGCGATCGCCATCGCGGGCGAGCCGCAGCCAGACATTGTCCGCCGATGAATGTCGCGCCGCGTTGGTCAATCCTTCCTGGGCCACGCGCAGCAGAACCTGGGCCTGGGCCAGATCGTCGACGCGCGTGTCCCCGGCCATGTCGAGGTGCACTTTCGGTCGCGGTATCGGCGCCGCCAGCTCCTCGATCGCGCGACGCAGGTCGAGGCCATCGTTCTGGCGCATCTGGCCGACAACGCCGCGGATGTCGCCGAGCAGTTCGTCGGCCAGGGTCGCCGCCGTGCGCACTGCCGGCGGCGCACCGGCAGGATCACGTGCGAGCAAGGCAAGCTGGAGTTTTAGCGCGGTCAGCTTGTGCCCGGCCACATCATGCAGCTCGCGGGCCAGGCGCAAGCGCTCACGATCGCGCGCACTCTCCTCAAGCAGGGAATGAGTGGCGAGCAGATGCGCATTGACCTGGGCCAGCTCGTCGCGTGCGCGTTCGGCACGTTGCGCATAGATTGCGGTGGTCGCGGCGAAAATCTGGAATCCCGCATAGACGAAGGTGAGGGTCAGCGCCATCCTGCTGTGCCAGACCTCGCTGAAGATCAGATAGAGCAGGGCATTCAGCACGAGCATGGCCACGCTGAACGAACGCAGCGGCAATTGCGTCGCCAGTTGCGCCATCGCGATCACAAGCAGAACCGGTGCGAAGCCTTCGCTGTCGAGCAGGCAGACCAGCAAACCGATCACGACCTGGATCGCGATCAAGGGCAGACGCGGCAGCATCCTGGTGCCGGCGCACAACATGCAACCGACAAAACTGGCGAGAAAGATCAGCAACAGGATCGCGATCACGAGCTTCCGTTCCGGTTCTGCGCGACCGAACATCCCGCTGGCAACAGCCGTCCAGGTAACGATTCCCGACAGGCAAAGCGGTTCGAGCAGGTTGCGCAGGTAGTTCGAAGCAGCCATCGACGATTCCTTGTTTTCGTCACACAGGATCGGCCGATCGTGACCGCGACTCAAGCCAGCGCAGGCAATTGGTGACTTTCGGCAGGTCGCATCGATGACGGTCGGCATCTCGCCTGGATCGGGCCGCAAGACGATCCTGTCGAGCACAGCTTCATCACCTCGCGTCGCGCAAGTCCGCGCCGATTCAATCCGAGCCTCAGGAGACGGCCCATGATTCCCGAAATCCTTCACGGTACCCCGATCTGGGTGTACCTGCTGTTTGCTCTTCTGATCGGGCTCGGCATTGGCCAGCTGCGTGCGCGCAGCCTGCCGGTGCAACGGATCTGGCGCACGCCGGTGGTCTTCATCATCTGGGGTTTGGTCGGGCTTGCAATGCGCAACACGGGCATGCTGACCAGCTTGCTGCCCTGGCTGATTGCCGCAATCGTGGGCCTGTTCGCCGGATTGGTCAGACGCAATACGCTGGCGATCGATCACGCGCGCGGCCTCGTCATGCGGCCGGCGAGTGTCTTGCCACTATTGCGCAACCTTTTGATTTTCGCCGCTCACTACGTGCTCAACATCGCGGCGGCATTGCATGCGGATCGCCATCCAATCATCCAGGTGGATATGGCCATTTCGGGCCTGGTCGCCGGATTCTTCCTCGGCTGGCTGATCCGCTTCGTCCAGCATTATCGCGAGTCGGCCGGCGTCATTGCCGATCCCATGCCGGCTAGCCCCTGATGCGCTGAACGGTTGCATATTCGATCAGCCATGATGCCGAAAGCTTCGGTGCATTTCACACCAGACAAAGGGATGCGATCATGCTGTCTGATGCTGATGCGGGGATTCGCCATGAAGTTGCTCTTGCTTGGCCTGATCGGTCTGGGTGTTGGCCTGACGACGGCGCCTGCGCTGCATGCCGACGACACTGCGGCGCTGTCTGCCGACCAGCAATTCAAGGCCATCTACGAGAAGGAGTGGGACTGGCGCAAACTGCAGTTCCCCGGCGACGATGAGGACAAGCAGGATGGCGTGAGCGTCAACCAGTTGCCGCACGTCGACGCCGACAGTCAGAAACAGCGACTCAAGGTCTGGAACGACGTCCTCAAGCAACTCGATGCGCTGCCGAAGGACGAATTGTCGGCGGCGGATCAGATCAACTACGCCGTGTATCGGCCGCAGATCGAGAACCTCGCCGCCGATATCCGTTTCGGTGGCTACGAGATGCCGTTCAATTCGGACTCCTCGTTCTGGTCGAGCCTCGGTTTCATGACGCGCAGGCCCTTGCGCACGATTGAGGACGCCGAGAACTACATCGCGCGACTGAACGATGTTCCGCGCTATTTCGACGAGCAGATCGCAAACATGCGCGCCGGCCTCAAGCGCGGCTTCAGCGTGCCGCGCACGGTGCTGCCCGGGCGTGACGTGTCGATCGCGGCGATCGCCGAACTCGCCGAACCGGCGGACAGCGAGTTCTTCAAGCCGCTCAGGGAGCTGCCCGCGAACATGCCAATCGAGCGCCAGGAGAAACTGCGCACGGATGGTCTCGCGGCGATCCGCGGGCAAGTGATTCCAGCCTACGCGAAACTGCTCGATTTCTTCCGCAACGAATACATGCTCAAGGCACGCAAATCGCTGGCGGCGGAGTCGATGCCGAACGGCAAGGCCTGGTACCGCCAGCAGATCCGCGAATACACGACACTCGACCTGACGGCCGAGGAGATCCATCGGATCGGACTCGACGAAGTCGCCCGTATCCAGACCGAGATGCTGGCGACCATGAACGAAGCCGGCTTCAACGGGACGTTCGCCGAGTTCCTCGCCTTTCTGCGCAGTGATCCGCAGTTCTATGCCAGGACGCCGGAAGAACTGCTGATGCGTGCGGCCTGGATCGCCAAGCGCGTCGACGGCAAGCTGTCGCGCTTCTTCGGCCTGCTGCCGCGCGGACGCTTCGGCATCGAGCCGGTGCCGGCCGACATCGCCCCGTTCTGGACTGCGGGTCGTGGCGGCGCGTCGACCTACTGGCTGAATACCTACGACCTGCCCTCGCGACCGTTGTACAACCTGCCGGCACTGACCCTGCACGAATCGGCGCCCGGTCACTCGTTCCAGCTGTCGTTGGCCGACGAACAAACCGCGCTGCCGCCATTTCGCCGCAATGGCTACATCTCGGCCTATGGCGAAGGCTGGGGTCTGTATGCCGAAAAGCTCGGTGTCGAGATGGGCATCTATACAACCCCGTATGAGAATTTCGGTCGCCTGACCTACGAAATGTGGCGCGCCTGCCGCCTGGTCATCGATACCGGCCTGCACCACAAGGGCTGGAGCCGCGACAAGGCGCTGGCTTACCTGCGCGACCATACCGCGCTCAGCGAGCATGAGGTCACCACCGAGGTCGACCGCTACATCTCCTGGCCCGGGCAGGCCTTGAGCTACAAGCTCGGCGAAATCCGCATCGTCGCCCTGCGCGCCGAGGCTGAAAAGGAACTCGGAACCCGCTTCGACATTCGCGCCTTCAACGACGCCGTGCTTGCCCAGGGCTCGGTGCCGCTGCCGGTTCTCGATGAACAAATCCACCACTTCATCGCCGAACGCAAGGCCGCCGCCACAGAGCAGGCTGCAGCCAGCCCACCGCGATAGCTGCATCGCATCGGTGCGCCTGCGGATGTCGAGCGCAGCCCTGTGAATTCTCGCGGCACAAACAACAACGCCGACGGTCGCGTGGCGACGCGGACGTTGTCCATCGCCGGATTCAAGCCGCGTCGCAGACGGCGACAGGCTGCTGCGTGCACCGGATTCGGACATGATGTTTGCGTACATCGACAGCTAAGCATCGCGGCTGAAGCCGCTTCCTACAAAGAGCGGTCGCGTCGAGAATCGACACGGAATGTGCAGTGGTACACGCGCTACCGATTCGATCGGTGGGGTCAGGATCGATGGGGTCAGACTCGATTGATATGTGCCACCGAATGGCCTGCTTGAAGTGATCGCCACCGGGTACCCGGTTCCTGTGGGTGGCATTGGATCAATCGAGTCTGAGACTCCATGGATCGCGTTGAGTCGATCGAAGCGCCACGCGATCTGCGGCGGAATCCGCTGTGCGGATTCTGTCCTGCCGGTCTGATTCTTCAGACATGATGCTTGCACGCATCGACAGGAAGGCATCGGGCATGAATGCCCTTCCTGCGAGGAGCGGGCGAATGGCGGCGCGGGACTCGATGAGTTTTCCCGCGTTGCCACTTCGTTATTGGAAGTGGCTCTAGCCGTCCCGGAAGGGGACTTTCTTCGGTCGTGATGCTCTTCCTCGCGATGCGTTTCCTATGAACGTCGGGAGCAGAAGCGTCGCGGCTAAAGCCGCTTCCTGCAACGCTCGCGGCTCTCTGAAAACAACAACGCCCGCGTTCGCAGAGCGACGCGGGCGTTGTCTTTGGCGGAGAACGGCGAGGGTCAAACCCATCCGCATCCGCAATCTGGAAAAACGTACGCTTCAGCCGTTACCGCTAACCGCCAACGGCTGCCCCGCTATCCAGGCTCACTTGGCTTCCTTCTCCATCAATTTCTCGACCATGCTCGCCGGCACTTCGGCGTAGTTGTCGAATTCCATCGTGAAGGTGCCGCGGCCGCGCGTGGCGGAACGCAGGAAGTTGATGTAGCCGAACATTTCAGACAAGGGAACGAAACCCTGCACGAACGACTGCAGGCCCTTCTGGCCCTGCTCGCTGACCGTGCCGCGGCGGCGGTTGACGTCGCCGATGATGTCGCCGAGGAACTCGGATTCGGTGACCACTTCCACGCCCATGATCGGCTCGAGCAGCTTCGGACGGCTGCCGCGATGCGCTTCGCGGAAGGCGCCCTTGCCGGCGATCTCGAAAGCCAGCGCCGAGGAGTCGACGTCATGGAACTTGCCGTCGATCAGGCGTGCCTTGAAATCAACCACTTCGTAGCCGGCGACCTGGCCCTTGCGGCTCTCGACGCGGATCGCATGCTCGACCGCAGGAATGTATTCACGCGGAATACGGCCGCCGACGATTTCGTCGGAGAACTCGATGCCGGTGCCGGGTTCGGCCGGCTCGAACACCATCTTTACTTCGGCGAACTGGCCGGAACCGCCGGACTGCTTCTTGTGCGTGTAGACCAGTTCAATCGGGCCGCCGAAGGCTTCGCGGAAGCTGACCTTGGGCTTGCCCATGACCGCTTCGACGCCGAGTTCGGTGCGCATGCGATCGACGGTGATTTCCAGATGCAGCTCGCCCATGCCCTTGAGCACGGTTTCGCCGGTTTCCTTGTCGACTTCCATGCGCAGCGACGGATCGGCCTTGGCCATCTTGTAGAGCGCGGTCGACATCTTGTCGATGTCGTTGCGGTTCTTCGGACTGACCGAAACGCTGATAACCGGATCCGGAAAGCGCATGCGCTCAAGCAGAACCGGATGCGCCGGATCCGACAGCGAGTCGCCCGTTTCCGTATCCTTCATCGAGACGAAGGCGCAGATGTCGCCGGAACGCACTTCATCGATGTCCTTGGTCGAATCGGCCTGCACTTCGACGATGCGGCCGACGCGCTCCTTCTTGCCGCGGGTGACGTTGAGCAGGGTGTCGCCCTTCTTGATCACGCCCGAATAGACGCGGCAGAAGGTCAAGGTGCCGAACTGGTCGTTGATGACCTTGAACGCCAGCGCGCGGGCCGGGGCGTCATCGCGCACTTCCTGCTCGCCAATGATCTTGCCGTCGACATCGACCATCGAGATGCCGCCGTTCTCGCCCGGGTAGGGCAGGTAATCGATGACGCCGTCGAGCAGCTGCTGCACGCCCTTGTTGCGGTAGGAAGAGCCGCAGAACACCGGTACCAGCTTGCCGCTGACCGAGCCTGCGCGGATGCACTTCTTGAGCATGGCCGGATCGAACTCGCCGGTTTCGAGCAGGCGCTCGAAGGCGTCGTCGTCCATGGCCAGGGCGGATTCGAGCATGTCCTGGCGCAGCTTCGGCAACTGGTCGACCCAGTCGTTGTCAACCGTCGAAGCGAACTTCAGGCGCGCACGCAGGTCGGCCAGCGGTACGGTTTCCCAGGTGCTGTCCTTGTCATCCGACGCCCAGATGTAGCCGACGCCGGCGACCAGATCGGCCATGCCGCAGAATTCGTCATTGCTGCCGAGCGGAACCTGGCAGAGCAGGGCGTTGGCGCCGAGGCGCTCGCGGATGCCCTTGACGCAATGGGCGAAGTTGGCGCCGATGCGATCCATCTTGTTGACGTAGCACAGGCGCGGCACGTTGTACTGGTCGGCCAGGCGCCAGTTGGTCTCGGTCTGCGGCTCCACGCCGGCGACACCGTCGAAGACGACAACCGCGCCATCGAGCACGCGCAAACTGCGGTTTACCTCGATCGTGAAGTCGACGTGTCCCGGCGTGTCGATGACGTTGACCTGGTAGCCCTTCCACTCGGTCGAGACCGCCGCGCTCTGGATCGTGATGCCGCGCTTGCGTTCCTGTTCCATGTAGTCGGTTGTGGTCGAGCCCTTGCCGTCCTTGGTGTCGTGCACGTCGATGATCTGGTGCTTGCGACCGGTGTAATAGAGCACGCGCTCCGTGGTCGTCGTCTTGCCCGCGTCGATGTGGGCGATGATTCCGATGTTGCGGTAGAGCTTGAGCTCTTTCTGCCTGGCCATGATTTTTCTCTGATGCTTAAGGTAAAAATGATTGGCCGAGCAGAACCCCGATCGCCATCGATCGTGCCTTTCGACCACAAGAATAGCGACACCAAACCCGGCAGCATTGGCGCATGCAAAGGCGCCGCTGTC
Organism: uncultured Dokdonella sp.; assembly: GCA_964390215.1. GTDB lineage: Bacteria > Pseudomonadota > Gammaproteobacteria > Xanthomonadales > Rhodanobacteraceae > Dokdonella. The sequence continues at coordinate 19,711 of CAYMHF010000001.1, forward strand.
GTGTCGATGTCGTGGATGCCGCCCGATTGCTTCAGCCTCGTCGCAGACCGGAGTCCGCCCGGGCATCCGGGCAAGGCCCGGATCGGCGCGCGATTTTACACGAAATCGACCGCTCCGAGTCGAATCGGTCATTCAGCTTGCAGGAAGTGGCCCGCAAAATGGGCTGCCACGGCTTCGGCATCGGCGGCTTCGGGCACGGGTAAACTGGGCCAAATGATCGCACGCAAGCCTGAATCCTGCCCCTGCGACCCGCTTCGCACCTACCGGGACTGTTGTGCACGCTGGCATGAGGGGATGCCCGCCCCGGATGCGCAACGGCTGATGCGCTCGCGCTACAGCGCCTATGTGCTGGGTCTTCGCGACTACCTGCTCGGCACCTGGCACGCCTCGACCCGACCGCGCTCACTCGATCTCACGGAGGCCACCGGTACGGTCACGCACTGGCCTGGCTTGAAGATCAAGCAGCAGGTCGTCATCGACGGCGATCATGCCGAAGTTGAATTCGTCGCCCGTTACCGGGTCGGCAGCCACCCGGCGCGGCGATTGCACGAGCGCAGCCGCTTTGTCCGTGAAGCCGGCGTCTGGTTCTACCTCGATGGCGAAATCGACCCGCCGGCCTGAAACCAACCTTGTACTTTTGCCACTGGCCCGCCTGGGCGCGTGTGCCCGCGGGTACGACAGCCGCCCGTCGTCTTGCCCTCGCGTTCAGCATCGTCGTACTTGATATTACGCCTGGTTGCATCCTTGCCGATGCCGGTGATCTGTCCGCCATACCACGCGCCAACGCCCGCCCAGTGACACTCGATGCGTGTGTCCGGATTCCTTGTGCGGGCTCGCACGCGCTTGGCTGACACCGCATCGCGCGTGCCATCGTCATAGGCAATCGTGACCTTGTTGGCCGCGCGGCTCTGCGCCGGGGAACCAGTGCCCGCCGCCGCGCCAGTTGCCAAGCACCCCGTCCTATGGCGCCTGCACCATGGCCACGCTGGAAGCGAGCAAGTCAAAACTCGGCAGCAATACGAACTTTCCCCTCCCATTCCCCGTTTCACGATCGATCGACCGATAAGCGTCGACGGGCTTGTTCTGTCGACAGGCAATTGCGCCGACAGAACCGTCCGACGTCATCATTGATAGCCCTTCGCCTGCAACGAGAACAGGTGCGCGTAGTGGCCTTGCTGCTGGACGAGCTGCGCGTGGCTGCCGTGCTCGATGATGCGACCGTCCTGGATGACGATGATCTGGTCGGCCATGCGCACGGTCGAGAAGCGGTGCGAAATCAGGATCACGATGCGGTTCTTCGACAGCGCGCGGAAATGTTCGAAGACGGTCGCCTCGGCCTCGGCATCCATCGCCGCGGTGGGTTCGTCGAGGACGAGGATATCGGCCCCGGTTCGCATGAAGGCGCGGGCCAGCGCGATCTTCTGCCACTGGCCACCAGAGAGTTCGCGGCCATCGTTGAACCACTTGCCGAGCTGGGTGTGGTAGCCGGCCGGCAGGCTCGCGATGAACTCGTCGGCCATGCCCTTTTCGCTCGCTTCACGCCAGCGCGACTCGTCCTCGAAATGGTTGACGTCACCGGCGCCGATGTTTTCGCCGACGCGCATCTGGTAGCGCGCGAAATCCTGAAAGATCACGCCGATGCGCCGGCGCAGGGTGGTCTCGTCCCAATCGATCAGATCGACACCATCGAGCAGGATGCGGCCGCTGTCAGGCGCGTACAGGCGCGTCAGCAACTTGATCAGGGTGGTCTTGCCGGAACCGTTCTGACCGACCAGCGCCAGCGATTCGCCGGCGCGGATATGCAGGTTGATGTCGTGCAGGGCCGGCGTGGCCGAACCCGGATAGGTGAAGGTCACATGCTCGAAACGGATACCGTCGGCCGGATCGGTTCCCATGATCGCCGTTCCCGAGGGCAGCCGTGTCGGGGTTTCGAGGTATTCGTAAAGTGTTGAAAGGTACAGATTGTCCTCGTACATGCCGCCGATCGAAGACAGGATCGCCGAGACCGCCGATTGACCCTGGCGAAAGACCATGAAATACATCGTCATCTGGCCGAGCGTGATGCGCCCCATCACCGTGGTGAACGCGATCCACGCGTAGGCACCATACAGGGTCAGCGTGCCGATCAGGCCAAGACCGAGACCCCAGCCGTCGCGACGCAAGGTCAAAGCCCGGTCTGCCTTGTACAACTTGTGGAAAATGCTTCGATAGCGATCGAGCAGCAGCGGACCCAGGCCGAACAGGCGCACTTCCTTGGCGCTGTCCTCTCGCGCCAGCACGGTCTCCAGATAGAGCTGCATGCGTGTTTCCGGCGAACGCCAGCGAAACAGGGTGAACGCATCGCCGGAAAATTTTGCCTCGGCGATGAAGGACGGCAGGCCGGCCAGCAGCAGGATCAGCATCGCCCATGGCGAGAAGCTGATCAGCAAGGCGGCGTAGCTGGCCAGGGCAATCAGGTTCTGGGCCAGCCCGAAAGTGCGATTGACCAGCGATAACGGTCGGCTCGATGCCTCGCGGCGGGCGCGGGTCAGCTTGTCGTAGAACTCCGAATCCTCGAAGTGGACGAGATCGAGGGTCAGCGCCTTGTCGAGGATCATCTCGTTGACACGCTGGCCGAGCTGGGCACGCAACAGGGACTGACAAAACGATATACCGCGCTGCGCCGCCGCCATCGCCGTGACCAGCACGCCTTCGAGAGCAACCAGCCAGAGCACCGGCGCCAGATTCGCGTCCTCGCCAGCCCGCACACGCTGGGCCGCGGTAACCACTGCATCGACGATATGCGCGCCAACCCAGGCGATCCCGGCCGGCAGCAGGCCCGCAATCAGGGTCAATGCCGCGAGTGCGATCGTCAACGCATGGCTGGTGCTCCAGACCAGCTCGATCGCGCGACCGCTGAAACGGAATGCGCCAAGGAAACTGCGCTTGATGTCGGCGTTGCCGGTGGCCCTGGCGGACGTATGCGGATTCATCGGCTCGGGCCGTCCCATTGATCTCAAGGCCCAGCATATGGGGACGATCCTGTTCGATGAAAGCGCCCCGGAAAATGCCATGCGATCAACCCGGTATCCTGGTCGTCTTTGCATGCAGACAAACAGGTTGCACCGGATGCCAAACAGACTCCCTGCCGGTTTCTATGATCTTCTGCTTACGGATTCCAGCCGCCACGCGATCGACACATCTGCCAGCAAGACGCGCGCGCTCGATATCACCGAAAGTGCGCGCCTGGCCGAAGTGCTGCAGAGGCAGTTGGCCGGTGTCCTGAATGATCTCGCTGACGGCGATTCACTGCAGCCCCAACTGGCGCTGGTCAACGGCCTGTTGACCGAGCTGCGAAAACGGCTTTCACCGGAAGCGGCGGCGTCCCTCGAGTTGGTCGCGGATCCGCCCAGCCTTTTGACCTCGGTATTGCGCAACGGATTCCATCATGAGCCGCCACAAACCGGCCTGTCCGCGCCCTGGCTGTTCACCGCAGGAAAAGGTTCGCCGTCCCTCCTCAGCGAACTTCGACGCGAACTCGGCGCGGCTGACCAGGTCGATATTCTGGTCAGCTTCATCACCGTCTCCGGGCTGCGCAAGTTGCGAGACCTGCTGTCGCGCATTACGGCGGTTGGTGCGGATGGCAAACCGTCGACCCGCATCCGCGTGCTGACCACGACCTATATCGGTGCAACCGAAGCTGCTGCGGTCGATGAGTTGGCGCGGCTGCCAGGCTGCGAAGTCAGGGTGTCGCTGGATGGCAGAAGGACCCGGCTGCACGCAAAGGCGTGGATCTTCCACCGCGACACCGGCTTCGGATCGGCCTATGTCGGCAGCGCGAACCTTACCGGCGCGGCCTTGGCCGGAGGTCTCGAGTGGACCGTGAAGTTCACCGAACGAACGCAGGGCGAGCTATACACACGGGCCATCGCGCACTTCGACACGCTTTGGGAGGATCCGGAATTCCAGCCCTATAATCCGGAAAACGAGAGCCATCGAATCGCGCTTGCTCGCGCGCTGGGTCGTGAAGCCGGTGGCAACCAGACCACGCTGGTCTCGTTTTTCGAGTTGCAACCGAAGACCTACCAGCAGGACATGCTCGAGCAACTGGCGAACGAGCGCATCCACGGCCGCACGCGCAATCTTCTGGTTGCCGCCACCGGTACCGGCAAGACCGTCGTCGCCGCCTTCGACTACCGCCGCACCTGCGAGCAGATGCACGGCCGACCACGATTGTTGTTTGTTGCCCATCGGGTCGAAATTCTTCAGCAAGCACTGCGCACGTACCGCGAAGTCTTGCGCGATGGCAACTTTGGACAACTGTTGAGCGGCGCCTTCACACCGGATAGCTACGACCATCTGTTTGCCACGATCGACAGTCTGGCGGCACGAGGATTGCTCGAGACCCTCGGCACCGACTACTGGCATACGGTGGTGATCGACGAGTGCCACCGCATCGCGGGCAACCGCTTCGACACCCTGGCAACAGCCATTGCGCCGCAGGTACTGCTCGGCCTGACCGCGACCCCTGAACGCACCGACGGCAGGCCGATTGCTTCCTATTTTCACCCACGTCCCGATGGCAGCTCCGCCGTCGAGCTGCGCCTGTGGGATGCACTGGATCTGCAGTTGCTTGCGCCATTCGAGTACTACGCCTGCGACGATGAAACGGATTTCTCCGACGTGCCCTGGAACAGGGTCGGCGAGCAACAGGCGATTTCAACCCTGGTCAGCAACAATGATCTGCGCGCCAGGACGGTCTTGCGCGAATGGCACCGGCTCAGCGCGCATCCGGGCACGGGGCGCGCGCTGGTATTTTGCGTCACGGTCGAGCACGCGATTTTCATGACCGGCGCTTTCAATCGCGCCGGCCTGCCGGCATTGTGCGTCCATGGAGGAACTCCGGCGGAGGAGCGCAACAAGGCTCGCGCCCAGCTCGAAAAGGGCGAGGTTTGCGCCCTGGTCACGGTTGATCTCTACAACGAAGGCGTTGACCTGCCTTCCGTGGATACATTATTGCTGCTGCGTCCGACTCAGAGCGCACTGTTGTTCCAGCAACAACTCGGTCGCGGCTTGCGCCTGCATCCGGGCAAGGAAAGTTGCCTGGTTCTCGACTTCGTTGGCCAGCACAACGCCGAGTTTCGCTATGACCGCTTGCTCTCGACGATCACCGGCCAATCACGACGCGAACTGATCGACAGTCTGGAACACGAGTTCTCGGCGTTGCCTGCCGGCTGCCATATTCAGTTGCAACATCAGGTGCGTGAGCGCGTCCTGGCCAACCTGCGCAGCCATGTGCACCAGCATTGGCGATACCTCAAGACGGAGTTGCAGGCATTGACCGCTGTGCGGGGTTCGGCGCCGACGCTGGGTGAGTTCCTGCATGAACAAGGCATTGCCCTGACCGACGTCTATCGAAAAGGCACGACCACCGGCTGGTCGTCGCTCAAGCGTGATGCCGGTTTGCTGATCGCCGAACCGGGTCCCGAAGAAGAATACTTTTCCAGACGTTTCGCGAGCCTGTGCCATCGCGACGCGCCGAACCAGATCGAGGCGTTGCGCCTGGCGACGGAACACGCCGCCCAGCCGAGCGCCGGACTCGATCCTGGCCAGTCGGCGCTGCTGCAGATGCTGGCGTACCAGGTCGATGGCACCAACCGGCAGATCGGCGGTCCCCGACAGTTCCTCGCTCGCCTGGCCGACAACCCGTCGGCGCTCGACGAACTGCGCGAGTTGGCCGACGTCCTGGAAGTGCAGAGCACGCTGCCGGCGATTCCGCTGCCGGGGCTGGCAGACACTCCGCTGATGCTGCACGGACATTATGAGAGACGGGAAATCCTGACGGCGGTCGGCTGGATGACGGCGACCAGGAGACCCGACGCGCGCGAAGGCGTGCTCCGCCTCAAGGACAGGCGGATCGAACTCCTGTTTGTCACGCTGGATAAAAGCAGCGGCTTTCACGAAACGATCAATTTTCACGACTACGCGATCAGCCCGAGCCGGTTTCACTGGCAAACCCAAAACAGCGCGGGTCCCGACACACCGGTCGGCAGGCAATACCTGCAGAGTCCTGGCAACGGGTGGAGCTACCAGCTATTCGTGCGCACCCGCCGCGAGGCGGCGTTTGTCGCGTGCGGGCCGGTCAGCTTGCTTGAATCCTCGGGGACAAGCCCGATGAATATCGTCTGGCAACTCGGCACGCCACTGCCGGCAAGACTCTTTCGCGAGTTCAGCATCCTGCGCGGTGCCTGATCCGCCCAAAAAGGGGACGGAGCGCCCAAAAAGGGGACGGAGGAATTATTCGTTTGAAACGATCACATGAAATGCTCTAACCAAGCGGAAGCGGCTCACCCGACCGAAGCATTTTTCGGGCTCTCTTCAGAGGGATTCGGGATCGTGGCAACTCACTGGAAAACAACACAATCGCGGGGGTCGGACGCACGTCTGACCGCAACCAGGGGCCGTGGCAAGATTCAAACGGATAATTCCTCCGTCCCCTTTTCTGGGCTGGAATCCGGCGGTTGGACCGTGCGCAGATGCACGTAGCCGCGGCGCTGCCAGTCAAGCAGCTGCGGCATGTCGACGGGACGTCGATTGACCAGCTTCAGGCGTCCGCTGTCGGTCAGCTCGACCTTTTCGATACGCCGACGACCGCTGTTCTTGGCGTGGTAGAGCGCCGCATCCGCCCATCGGATCGCGTCGACCAGGGATGTCCGCCAGCCCTCGTCGAGCGGATGCTGGACCCAGCCGCCGGAGATCCTGACTGTGATCACTTGCCCGTGCCACGGCACCGGCTTGCTCTCGATCTCGGCCAGCAGGCGCAGCACAATCTGAAACATCGACTCGTCATCCTGATTCTTGAAGATGACGAGGAATTCCTCGCCGCCCCAACGGTAGATTTCGTCGTCCTTGGCCACGACGCGACGAACGCGCTCGACCACCGACTTCAGCACGGCATCGCCGGCTTCGTGGCCATGCTGGTCATTGGTCGCCTTGAAGTGATCGATATCGAGCAGGAGCAGGGTCTCTTTGTCATTGCTTGATGACTGCGCCAGCGGATTCTGCCCATGCCGATGCTGGAACTGGTAGCGGCTGGAAGCGCCAGTCAGCGCATCGAGACGCACCACTTCAGACAATTCGTCACGCTCCCCGCGGGCGCGCCGGATGGCGCGGAAAAGCAAGGCGCTGAGGCAGATCGCGAACACGGCCAGAACCAGGGCCAGGATCTTGCCGAGGCGTTCGGCACGCAGGCTCTGCTCCTGGATTCGGTTCCTGGTCGATAGCGTCTCGATTTGACGTTCAAGCGTCTGCGCCCTGTCGCGCGCCTCGACTTCGGCGATGGCGCGACCGCGCTCATTGCGGAAAAGCTGAGACCAGAGCTGCTGGCGCCGATCCATCAGACGCACAGCGTGGTCAAACTGTTTTTTCTCGCGCAGCACCCCGATCTCGCGATCCAACCCTTCAAGCACATCGATCATCTGTCCCTTGCCCTGGAAGAAATCGATCGACTTGTCCATGAGGGCGATTCCGGCATCGACCCGGTTCAGTTGTATCTGCGCCTGACCGCGCAGCAACCAGGATCGGGCAAGGTAGTACGGGCTCTCGCTCTGGCCGGCCAGGGTTTCCAGGGCATCGATCTTCTCGATTGCAGCTTCGGGCTTCGCCGACGCCAGCAGCACCTCGGCGCGCAGCGTGCCTAGCCGCAATGCGGTGAAGGTCGAGTCATCGGATACGGCCAGGTCGGCGACCTGCGCAAACGCCGCCTCCGCATCGACCATCCTGCCCAGTTTCATCAGCGCCACCACGCGCGTTGCCAGCAGCGAGATCCGGTTCTGCACGGGGATTGTGGCCACCGGTTGCGCCTGAGCCCGATCCAGATATTCAAGGGCCTGCTCCGGAAGTTCCATCGCATTGTACAGATCAGCAATTGTACCTAGCCGGAACAGGCGCGCACGTTCGCTGCCAAGCGGGAGTTTCCCGGCCCAGTCCAGTGCGGCGAGCTGATGGCGCAATGCGGTATCGAAATTGCCGGCATCGAAATACATGTTGCCGTAGCTGAGTTCGAGTGCCTCCATCACCTCGGGCGAAGCGTCCGAATGAATTTGCGCGCGCACCTCGTTGAGCTGACCGATGAACTTGCCGATATCGTCATCTGCATGGCTCATGTAGATGCGCCGGATGTCCATCAGGCTGACCGTATCGGCATCGCCATTGCGCTCGGCCAGCTTGCGCAGCGACTCGATGAGCTTGAGGGTTTCAGCAGTACCCAGGCTGTCCTGCAACACGAACAACTGCGTTTTTGCCAGCTCGCGACGCAATGCATACGACGCGGTGTCGGGCATGGCCGCTTCGATGTGTTTCAGCGTTTGCGCCGCCGCAGCCGAGCTATCGCCTGCCGCACGCAGATCCTGCAACTGCTGGATGAGCTGCTCGGCTGGTTCGGGCTGGGCCAGCACATCGCGATCCGGAATCACCGAAACAAGAATCATGCAGGCGATCATCAGTCCGCGCGTGAACAGGCAACCACCCGTCGCCCGGGTGCTGCTTGTTGAGCTTTGAATGCTGCTCGGGTGCACCAGCCTCAATCTTCCTCGGCACGCGTTGATTCTGGGATTATCACCGAATCGTTGCGTGTCGTGGCGCGAAGATGCGGCAGCCTGATTGCAAACTCTCGTCACAGCGTGCGCATGCACGCGAATGCGCTGGTCCGGCTCGTTTCATTCAGGCATGCCACGACCCGAAGCAGTGTGCGAGGATCGGATTCCATTGCGCCCTTCGCGGCCCGGAGCTGAACAGCATATGCAGGAGATCGAAACCTCGACCGCATTGGTTACCGATGACACCGTTGTTATGGGCTTGCTGGCCGTAGCGCTTGGTTTCGTTTTCTGGACGGCCGCGCGGCCCACGGGATTCTGGAAGCGCTTCTACACCTACGTGCCGGCCTTGCTGTTGTGCTATTTCATTCCGGCCGTGTTCAACAGCACCGGCCTGATCGATGGCGCCGCCAGTGGCCTGTACCCCATGGCGCGCGACTACCTGCTGCCGACGGCGCTAATCCTGTTGACCTTGTCGATCGATTTCCAGGGCATCCGTCGCATGGGCCCGAAGGCGATCATCATGTTCCTGACCGGCACGCTCGGGGTGATGCTTGGTGCCGTATTTGCGTTCGGCCTGTTCGAGATCATCTCACCGCAAACCGTGGCCGGTGACACCTGGCGCGGCATGACCACCGTGGCCGGAAGCTGGATTGGAGGCGGCGCAAACCAGGCGGCAATGAAGGATGTGTTCAACGTCGACAACAACCTGTTCGGACAGTTTGTTGCGGTTGATGTCCTCGTCGCCAATGTCTGGATGGCCGTGGTGCTGTTTCTGGCCGGGCGCGCCGAGGCCTTCGATCGCTGGACCGGTGCCGACACGAGCGCGATTGACGACATGAAACGCCGCATCGAAACGTTCAATGCCGAGCACTCGCGCATCCCGACCCTGTCCGACGTGATGGTGATCCTCTCGCTCGGCCTCGGCGCAATGGGTGCCTCGCATGCGATCGGCAGGCCTCTTGCAGCATGGATCGGCCAGGTTGCGCCATCACTCGCGCGCTACAGCCTGACCTCGGGATTCTTCTGGGTTGTGGTGATATCAACCACGATCGGGCTGGCCCTGAGCTTCACCCGCGCACGCAAACTCGAAGGCGTCGGTGCATCAAGAATCGGTTCGGCCGCCCTGTATGTGCTGGTCGCGACGATCGGCATGCACATGGACATCGGCACCTTGTTCGATCGACCGCGCCTGTTTGCCCTCGGCCTTTGCTGGATCACCGTGCACGCCCTGATCATGCTGACCATCGCCAAGCTGATCCGCGCACCGCTGTTCTTCATGGCCGTCGGTTCGCAGGCCAACATCGGCGGTGCCGCCAGCGCACCGGTCGTCGCCAGCGCCTTCCATCCGAGCCTCGCCCCGGTCGGCGTGCTCATGGCCGTCCTTGGCTACGCGCTCGGCACCTATTGCGCGTGGCTCACCGGATTGATGCTGCAGGCAATGGCGGGTTGAGGACCAAAGCCTTCACTCACTGGATCTGAGCTGCGCCCGGCTTTTCGTGCGGACGCCCGGATGAATGGCCGAGCACCACTCGCCCGTCGTCCCTGCGCAGGCAGAGGTCCAGTGACCTTGCTTGCTGCTGTTTACCCGGCTTTGCCGAACGGCATCCGTGCCAATTCAGCACTTGCCGGGGGCCGAATTTCAACCGGACCCGGGTGCGCCTGGCCTTGTTGATTGCGCCGAGTCCTGTCGACGATCACGACGCCATGAATAACGCACATTTCCTGCGGCGTAGTTCTGCCACCGCGATTCGATAAGATGGCCGTCTCTCAGGGAGTTGCAACGGATGCCAGACAACAACCGTCGACCGATCGCGGTGCGCGGCAGCGGATGGGCGAAACGCATTGCCGCCGCGCTTGCCGATAGCGCGATCACGCCTAACCAGATTTCCTGCATCAGCGTGCTGTTCGCGCTGGCCGGCAGCGCGGCCTTGCTGGTCTGGCCTGGTCGCCTCGGCATGCTGCTGTGCGCGGCATGCATCCTGCTGCGATTGCTGTGCAATCTGTTCGACGGCATGGTCGCGGTCGAGGGCGGACGAGGAACAGTCACCGGCCCGCTCTACAACGAGCTGCCCGATCGCCTCGCCGATTCGCTTTTTCTGGTGGCCCTTGGCTACGCCGCTGGCATGCCGTGGCTGGGCTGGCTATGTGCCCTGCTCGCTGCACTGACCGCATATATCCGCGCCCTTGGCGGCGCACTGGGACAGGTGCAGGATTTTCGCGGTCCGATGGCCAAACCGCATCGCATGTGGTTGATGGGCATCGCCCTGGTCGTCGCTGCCGTGGCAATGCCCTGGCAGCAGCAGATCCTGATCGGCACGGGCACGATCATCGCCATCGGATCGGCGCTGACCTGCATCACGCGCAGCCGCGCGATCGCGGCGCGCCTGCATGTGAAGAGCACATGATCACCTCGCGCATTCTGGTTGGGCTGGTGCGACTCCTGGTCGGCGCACACGGGCGCTGGATCGGCAGCAAGCCGGAGCCGGTGCAGCGGATCTATTTCGCCAATCACTCCAGCCATCTGGACACACTGGCGCTTTGGGCCGCCCTGCCACCCTCGTTGCGAGCGACCACCCGCCCGGTCGCCGCTCGCGACTACTGGGGCCACGGCGGCATTCGCGGCTTCATCGCCGAACATGGCTTTCGCGCGGTCTATATCGAGCGCGAGCGCAGCCAGAGCGAGGGCGATCCGCTGCAACCGCTGTGCGACGCGCTTGAAGCCGGTGACTCACTGATCATCTTTCCCGAAGGCACGCGCAGTCAGCAGCCGTTGCCGGTGCCGTTCAAGTCCGGCCTGTATCACCTTGCACAGCGCTTCCCCGGAGCAGAGTTGGTGGCGGTCTATCTGGATACCCTGCATCGCTCGATGCCCAAGGGCAGCTGGCTTCCGGTGCCGCTGACCTGCAGCGTGCGTTTTGGTCGCGCCCTGCATCTGGATCCGGGCGAGGACAAGGACACTTTCCTGCAACGCGCCCACGCGGCGGTGGTGGAGCTGGCATGAGCATGCACGACAAGTTCTGGATGGTGATGGCCGGCGTACTCGCCCTGCTGGTGCTGGCCAGCGCAATTGGCTGGTGGCTGGCGCGACGTGCGCGAACCGACAGTGGCCGCGAGGTGGTTGCCAATCTCAACGCACGCATCGGCGCCTGGTGGTGGATGGTCGCGCTGCTTTGTGCGTGCTTCGTTCTGGGCCGGGTGACCACGCTGGTATTTTTCGCGCTGGCTTCGATGTTTGCGCTGCGCGAATTCATCACCTTGACGCCTACGCGCCGCGGTGATCACCTGCCGCTGGTGCTCTGCTTCTATGTGGCAATTCCCCTGCAGTACTGGCTGATTGGCATCGACTGGTATGGCCTGTTTGCAATCTTCATTCCGGTCTACGGATTCCTCATGCTGCCGGCCATCACCGCGCTCGCTGGCGATACCGAGAGCTTCCTCGAGCGCACCACCAAGATCCAGTGGGGGCTGATGCTGACGGTGTATTGCGTGAGTTATGCGCCAGCGGTATTGCTGTTGCATATCCCCGGCTACGAGGGCCAGAGCCTGCTGCTGATGCTGTACCTGCTGCTGGTCGTGCAGATCAGCGATGTCTTGCAGTACGTGTTCGGCAAGCTGTTCGGCAAGCACAAGGTGGCGCCCACGGTGAGTCCGTCAAAGACCGTCGAGGGGCTGGTCGGTGGCGGCCTTTCGGCCACCCTCATCGGCACCGGGCTATGGTGGATCACCCCGTTCACGCCGCTGGAATCGGCCGGCATGTCGCTGATCATCGTGCTCGCAGGTTTTCTTGGCGGGCTCGCCCTTTCGGCGGTCAAGCGCAGCCTCGGGGCCAAGGACTGGGGCAGCATGATCGAGGGCCACGGCGGCATCCTCGATCGACTGGATTCAGTGTGCTTCGCCGCCCCGGTGTTCTTCCACGCGGTGCATTACGCGTACATGTAGGCGCGCAACTCGCTTGGGGAGTGCGCACCGACCACGATCCCGCCAACCTGCCTCACGGCATCAGGTAATCCACACTCAACTGCGCGTTCGCCCCATTCTGGATCCAGATATAGCGCGTGCTGGTCTGGTTTGAGGCAAACCTCAAACGCATTTGGGTACGGCCGGTCTTGTTGATCGCGCCGAGTCCTGCCGCCGAGAACGTCGAATTGTTCTGCGTGCCGCTGCCGAACTGGGCGATCTGCGCGACAGCGTTGGCGGTGGCCGCGGCGCCGTAATCGGCTGTTTCGGTCATGGCTGCGGCGCGTCTGGTTGGCGCGCGCAAGACCGGATTCGGTGCTGCGGTTCTCGCGGTGTTTTTGCAGATGATCCTCGCTAGGGCATTGCTTCAGCTCGTCTCGAACTCAACTGTCGCGATGATCGTCAGCATCCTGGTCGACCTGATCGGTGCCGCCGTTGCCTTCCTGCTCGTCGGATCCTGGCTCGCGGGATCGGCCGTGATTGGTACGTCGTTACCCAGCCCGACGCGTAAGTCCCGGAATTCGGGCCGGGCATTCCTGCCGATCGTGGCCCATACGGAAAGTCGGTTGCGGCCGACTGTCTCCGATCTGTCGGTTCGCGCAGGGGAATCGACATTCGCGCAATCTTGTCCCTGTGCCCACAATCCCAGCACCGGATCGCGGTCACCGCTCAACGATGCCGCCCGTTGGGATGGATTGCCAGTGCGACCATTCAAATGAACAGTTCCACCGTCCCGTTTTCCTCATCACATGTCAAAGTGTAGAGTGCTCTAATGACCTATTCCTGTGAACTTGCCGGACACGCGGCCGGGCCGCTCCGCCGTCGCGCCGCAATCATGTGCCGATCGTTACTGGCGGTTCTTGTTTTGCTGTCGTCGTCGATCGAACTCGCCACAGCGAATCCGATGGTGCACCAGCAGGGCGCGATCATCGTTGATGGGCAGGGCAAGCCGCTGAAACTGCGCGGCGTGCTGCTCGAGGGCTGGTTGATGTGGAACGGTACGCTGTGGGGCGCCGGCCTGACCTCCGAGACCGCCCTATCGAACAAGCTCACCGAGCTGGTTGGCGAGAAAGAGGCGTTGCGATTCCGCACGCAGATCTACAACGAATTCATTACCGAACGCGATATCGAGATGATCGCCGGGATGGGGCTGAACGTCGTGCGGGTGCCGTTCAATCACACCCTGCTGGAAGATGACGCACGGCCCTTCGAGTACAAGCCTTCCGGCTGGGTCCAGCTTGATCGTCTGCTTGCGTGGTGCGAGAAGCACCATGTCTATGCGGTTCTCGATCTGCACTCCGCACCAGGGGGCCAGTCCGGCGTCTTCGTGAACGATCCGGATGGATCGGAGTTCTACAAATCCGAGGCCCATATCAAGCGCACCGTGGCGCTGTGGAAGGCCATCGCCGCTCGCTACAGGGACAAGAAGATCATCGCAAGCTATGACCTGTTGAACGAGCCGCAGCTTCCGTTGTTTGCACCGGGACAGAAGCTGGTCGACATCTATGTTCGAATTATCAAAGCGATACGCGAAGTCGACGCTGATCACATGGTCATCCTGTCCGGCGCAGGCATCGCATCTGATGATCTCGGCATGTTCACGAGGAGAGTCGACAGCAATCAGGCGCTGGCGTTTCATACCTACAACCTGCTCGGCTCCGATATCGCAGAGAGCAGACACAGGCAGTTTGCGAAGATCTCGAGAGAGTTGCAGGTGCCGATCTGGAACGGCGAGATCGGTGCGCACACCATCGAATGGGTGACCTCGGTCATCGGCATGTTCGAAGATCCCGAGTACAACGTCAGCGGCTGGGTATTCTGGCCGTGGAAACGTGTGCCTGAAACGGGAAAACGCTATCGGCACCTGATGGAGATTTCGTCGACGCCGCGGTGGGATGCAGTCCGCCACTGGATCGCGGGGGTCTGGTTCGCGCCCAAACCCAAGCGTGAAGACACCTTGCGCGGAATGCGCGAGTTCATCGAAGCGCTCAGGGCAGACCGCCTCATCGCGGATGCCGAAATGGTGAAGCTTGTCACCCGCACAGAAACACGTTGATACGAAGCGCTTATGGATCACACGCTTCAGGTGACGGCGCCGTTGCGCCAGAAATCCGTCATACCGTGTGATGAAATTCATCGAGATGGTAGATGGCGTCGCGCTCGCCATTCACCCAAGCCTCTTTCGTCAGGACATACCCTATCCGATTGACGATGTGGAAACCTGGTGATGCGTAAATGCTGTGGTCGTCACAATCACCCGACTCGAGAATCTTCCATACGTGATTAATCGGCTGGTCTTTGACGTCATCGATGTCAAACAATTCGCCGTTTGCTCCCTGGATTACTCTCCAGTCATCCCAAAATTCATCTTCACTGATGTAATTCGAATCCACGCCTATTCCTTCTCAGCCCATGGCTCTCATCATGTTTTGGCGGTGCCTTTCTACGAGCGCCACGTCAGGCGCGAAACGCTCGGGGAGTTCTATCGGCTTCTCGGCAATCGGCCAGAAAATCCCGCGGAGAAATACGTCCTTTGTCGCCTTGAGGGCCGGGGATAGCACGACGCACCAATCATCACTTAGGCTGAAAAGATAGCTATCGAAGGCCTTGTCATGAATCGCCGAGAGACATAGGCCGTTGCTCGGGTTCAACCGGTTCGCTTTGTCGGCGCTCCACGGCACAATATGACTGGCAACGAGCAATCGCTTATCGGACACACCCGAGATGCAGCACCGATTGCGATAGCTGCTAAGGACTGCACGGCGGAAGAAACTTTGTTTGAGGCGTTGCTGAACCAATGCCTGTCGGGTTTCTCCCGAGAAATCTACAGCTGAAAAATCGTCGGCGCTTTCAGGTGGATTCGACTCTGCTTGTTCACTGTGCTGAAACAGTTGTCGACTCAGCTGCTCACTCTCGACAGCAAGGCCTTCCCAGTCCGCATGGAATTGATTCCAGATCGCCCGGTCTTGCTTCGATGCGCCGCTCAACCCCTTTCGACCAGTCGCAGTAATCGATGGATCGAGGCTGGCAAAGTTGACGAGCTTCATCGCAAGTGCGCTGGGCGTGCGCCCTAAGAGCTTGGCTAGTCGCAAAATGTCCGGGTTTCTGCGGTGTAGCTTGCCGAACGATGTTTGGCAGTAGAAGTAGAATGCCAGTTTCAGTTGGTCGGTAGTCCATGCACTTCTACTTGAAGGCGCTGACGCTAAATCATTCTGCGAGTTCGTCACAGCAACATCCTGGTGGGAGTCGCGAAAACTACAAACATTGCTGTAACGAAGATCATTGGCGTGCTGTCTGATTCGGAAATAGAAAGGTTTCGCACAAGCTATCCGCCAGATTGATCATCTGCTTTCTGCGTGACCGTGCCACAATTCAATACTCGATGCTTTTCCATTGAGTTCGTTTCATTCGCCTGTAACGCCTTCGCGATCTCGTCTCGTATTCCATCCATGGTATATCCGCGCTTTGCGGGGAAGCGCAGTAGAGGCAGCCCCAGGGCTGCGCAAACGCCAACAACGAAGTTGTCTCGACCCTGGCGCTTGGCCTGCGCGTGCGACTTGTCATCGAGCTCAATGGCACACACGAACGAGAGATCTGATGGGTTGCACAGAATAAAGTCGAAGTGTTTGGCGCTGATCTTGTTGAAAGCCCGTTGCCAGTGCGATTTGTTTGACATGCGCTGCACTGCAGCCACATCAGCAATGCGAACTTTTCCGAAGACGCGGTATTTCTCTCCGATGGCTTGATCCAATACGCCCAGAAAGGAGCGTTCGGCCGGACTGAAAAGCGCTGCGCGACGATTGTACGGAAAAGACGTGTCTTCCTTGGTCGAAAACAACGACTCCAGGCCGAGAATGCGGACGAGAATCCCGAGCGCGAGTATGCCTAGAAGAACTAGTACTGCTGTCGTCACTGTCACCTCCGTGTGTCGGATCAAAATTGCGCTATTCGGATCTGCCCTAAAATAGTGTCCTTCAACGCGCGTGCACGCAAGTCGGGAGGGGAACGGAGGATTCTTCTGAGTGAGGCACAAAGGCATACCGGAAGGTTCCACCGGCCTCATTTCCAAACTCTTGCGGCGCTACTTGGCTGGCCACCCAACGCCAACCAAAAGTTCACCGCAATGCGCGGGCGTTCGCCCTCGCCAAGCTTGATTGGACAAAAAGGGAACGGAGGAGATCCGTTTGAATCCGAAGGGTTCCCGTGTCGGGTAATCCGTCGAAGCAGACGCCGGCTTGTGGCCGCCGCTAGACTCGGGCGCCCGGCAACCCATCGAGACTCCGCACATGGCCGTTTCCAGCGAGACAGTCTTTCTGCCTCTGCTGCTGCAGGTGCTTCTCACGTTCGGCCTTTACATTGCCTTGGCCGTGACGAAAGCGCGTGCTTCCCGACTCGGGCTGGTCGATCTCGAACGCAGGGCGCTGGATGCCGATGCCTGGCCGGAGAACGTGCAGAAGATCAACAACAACAACCGCAACCAGTTCGAAGTGCCGGTGCTGTTCTACATCCTCGTCGTCGTGCTGTATCAGCTTGGCGCGGCCGGTTTGCTCGCGCAGGCGCTGGCATGGCTGTTCGTCGCCAGCCGCCTGGTTCACGCTTACATCCACACCGGTTCCAACATCGTGCCCGTCCGTCGGGGGATTTTCATGTTCGGCTGCCTGGTGGTTCTGGCCCTGCTCGTGCTGGCCGCGGTGGCAGTGCTCAAGTGAGGTGGTCGCTCGGCCCTCAGGCCGGAACGCTGCGGGCCGGCTGAGCCGTGTGCGGTGCGTGCCGACCTTCACATGAACCGATGATGCCGGCTGCTGCGGCAACGCCCCGTCGTAACAGCCATCACACAAGCCGCGGATCCGATCCCGCTATACTCCCGCGGGTATGGCACGTCCTTCCCTGAATCCCGCGCTCCTGCTGGCCCTGTTCCTGCCATGCGCGGCGCACGCCTCGGATCTGCTCGATCGCCTGATCGAACAGGCGCCCGATGCGCCAGCGCAGGTGTTGACGCTGGCGCTCGAGGCACGCGACTGCGCGGCCGAACTCGGCGCGGCGCCGCCTTCGTCGAGACTTGCCGTGGTCGACTATTCGCGTCCGTCAACCGAGCGTCGCCTGTGGTTGTTTGATCTGCCGAGCCAGCGCCTGCTGCACGCGGAATATGTCGCGCATGGCCGTGGCAGCGGCGAGAATTTCGCGCACGCGTTTTCGAATGCCGAAGGCAGCCACCAGTCGAGCCTCGGCCTGTTCCTGACCGAAGGCACCTATACCGGCGGCAACGGCTATTCGCTGCGTCTGGACGGGTTGGAACCCGGCACCAACGATCACGCGCGTGATCGTCTGATCGTCATGCATGGCGCCAACTATGTGGATCCGTTGCAGGCGCTTCGCCAGGGCCGGCTTGGCCGCAGCTTCGGCTGCCCGGCGCTGCGCCCGCAAGTGGCGCGGGCAGTGATCGACGATCTCAAGGGTGGCCAACTGCTGTTTGCCTACTATCCGGATCCGGCCTGGCTCGCGCGTTCTCCGTATCTCGCCTGCTCGCGTCGTATCGCGCAGCACACCGGCGCACGGGATGACGCCGCGAAGCGGCCCGCGGGATCGTGATCGGCGCACCCATCGCGCGCATCGTTTTTCTTTTCGTACTGCTCGCCGCGGGATTGGCCGACGCCGCCCAGGCGCAACCGAGCGTACGCGAACTGCTCGATCGTCCCGGCCTGGTGCAACTGCCCGACGACCCCGACGAGTTGTTCGACGCCACGGCTGTGCGCCGCTTCTACACGCAGCGTGGATTCCAGCCGGCGTGGACCGGCCCGAGCTGCCGGGCCGCGCTGCAATCACTGATTGGCGCGATCGAAGATTCCGAAAGCCATGGCCTGCAAGCGCGTGACTACCATATGGATGGCTTGATCGGCACGGATCGCTGCGACGCCACGCGCGAATTGCTCGCAACCGATGCCTGGCTCGCGCTGGCCGCGCATCTGCACGCCGGCCGCGTCGATCCGCTCACCGTCGAACCGAACTGGACCACGACCCGACCCACCATCGATGCCGTCGCGCTGCTCGAACAGGCGCTGGCCGAAGGCAATGTCGCCGGCGCGCTGGAGCGACTGGCGCCGCAGGATCCACTGTACGCGGAGCTGCGCCAGGCGCTGGCGCGCTTTCGTGGCTACGCGGCACGCGGTGGCTGGATTGGCATCGAGACCGGACCAACGCTGCGCCGCGGCGACAGCGGCATCCGCGTCGAGCAGTTGCGCGCGCGCCTGCAATTGTCCGGCCTGCTCGAAGCGGACGCGGAGACCGATGCCCCCGCCACGTTCGACGAAACCATGGAATACGCGGTGCGCGTATTCCAGCGTCGGACCAACCTCGAGCCCGATGGCGCTGTCGGCGCGCTGACCCTGGTCCAGCTCAACCGGCGTGCGACCCATCGTATCGACCAGGCCCGCGCCAACCTGGAGCGACTGCGCTGGTTGCCGGAAGACATGGGCCGCCGCCACATCCGCGTCAACATCGCCGACTACCGCCTCGAGGCCTGGGCCGATGGAGTGATCGAGCGCGTGCACCAGGTTATCGTCGGCAAGCAGTACCGCAGCACGCCGAGCTTTTCGGGCAACATCAGCCATCTCGTTTTCAGTCCGTGGTGGGAAGTGCCGCGCTCGCTGGCGGTGAAGGACAAGCTGCCGCTGTTCCGGCGCGATCCCGGCGCGCTGGCGCGGCTTGGCTATGTGGTAATCGATCGCGATGGCAGCGTCGTGGATCCGGCCGGCATCGACTGGAAGGCGCTCTCGGCGAACAGTTTTCCGTACCGTCTGCGCCAGCGACCCGGCCCGAAGAACGCGCTCGGCGCGGTCAAGTTCATGTTTCCGAACTCGCACAATGTCTACCTGCACGACACGTCGGACCCGGGGTTGTTCGATCATGTCCGGCGCAGTTTTTCCTCCGGCTGCATCCGCGTCGAGTCCGCGCTTGAGCTTGCCCAGTGGGTGCTGGCGCCGATGCCGGAATGGACGCGCGAGCGCATCGATGCTGCGGCCGCACTGGGCGAGGAGCGCACTGTCGTGCTGGGCGAACCGGTGCCCGTGCACCTGCTGTACCTGACCGCCGTCGCGGACGGCAACGGCGGCGTGCGCTTCATCGACGACCTCTACGGCCGCGACCCGGCCTTGATCCTGGCGCTGGACCGCGCCCCGCCCGTTGTGACGCACTGACCCTCCGCGCGGACCGGGCCTGGAGCACTTCCCCGCACCGGGACGGGCGCAACGCGGCGGCATCGCCTGCCACGGGTGCTTGCTAAACTGCCTGCATGGACAATGACGCGGTGTTTCGGGCGCAGGGACTCACCAAGGTCTATCACATGGGTGATGTCGACGTGCACGCGCTGCGCGGCGTCGATCTCGATTTGCGCCGCGGCGAGCTGGTCGTGCTGCTCGGCCCGTCGGGTAGCGGCAAGTCGACCCTGCTCAATATCCTCGGCGGGCTCGACGTGCCGAGCGCGGGGCATGTCTGGTACGACGGCCACGATCTCACCACCGCGAGCGAGAGCGAACTGACCCTGTTTCGCCGGCAGCATGTCGGATTTGTCTTCCAGTTCTACAACCTGATACCGAGCCTTACCGCGCGCGAGAACGTGGCGATCGTGACCGAGATTGCCGACGACCCGATGACGCCGGAAGAAGCGCTGCGTCGGGTCGGGCTGGAAGACCGCATGGATCACTTTCCCTCCCAGCTTTCCGGCGGCCAGCAGCAGCGCATCGCGATTGCGCGCGCGATCGCCAAGCGTCCGTCGGTGCTGTTGTGCGATGAGCCGACCGGTGCGCTCGATTCGGCCACCGGTGTCCACGTGCTGGAGGCGATCGAGACGATCAATGCCACCCTCGGCACGACCACCGTGGTGATCACGCACAACGCGGATATCGCGCGCATGGCCCACCGCGTACTTTATCTCGGCGATGGCCGCATCGTCAGCGAAAGAATCAACGCCGTGCGCACTCCGGCCAGCGAGCTCACCTGGTGAGCGCACTCACGCGCAAGGCATTGCGCGACCTCTGGCATCTGCGCGGCCA
This sequence comes from uncultured Dokdonella sp., assembly GCA_964390215.1. Lineage (GTDB taxonomy): Bacteria > Pseudomonadota > Gammaproteobacteria > Xanthomonadales > Rhodanobacteraceae > Dokdonella. The sequence continues at coordinate 40,292 of CAYMHF010000001.1, forward strand.
GGCGCTCGCGATCGCACTCGTCATCGCGGCCGGTATCGCCAACCTGGTCATGGCCCAGTCGACTTACGAATCGCTGCAGGAAACCCGCGAACACTTCTACCGAGAATATGCATTCGCCGACGTGTTCGCCTCGGCCAAGCGCGTGCCGCAAACGATGTCCGCGCGCATCGCCGAAATTCCTGGTGTGCAGACCGTGCTGACCCGACTGATGGCGAGCGGCAATCTGCACCTGGCCGGATTCAACGAGCCGGCCCGCGCGCAGATACTTTCCGTGCCCAAGGAGGGCGGGCAACCGGACCTGAACCGGCTCTACCTGCGCGCCGGGCGCCTGCCCCTGGCCGATGGCCACCATGAAGCGGTCATCGGCGAGGCATTCGCCAGCGCACACGGGCTGAAGCCGGGAGATGTCGTCGAAGCGACGATCTACGGTCATCGCCAACGCCTCGACATTGTCGGCGTGGCAATCTCGCCCGAGTATGTCTACCAGATCCAGCCTGGTGCGACGTTTCCGGATTTCGAACGCTTCGCGATCGTGTGGATCAACCAGCGCGTGCTCGAATCCGCACTCGACATGCAGGGCGCATTCAACAGCGTCACCCTGCGCTTGCGGCCGGGCACCAATCCGGCCGGCGTCATCGGCGAACTTGATCGCCTGCTCGCGCGCTACGGCGGGCTCGGCGCCTATGCACGCAAGGATCAGCTATCCAACCATTTCCTCAGCGAGGAACTGAGCCAGCTGCGGATGATGGCCAAGCTGTTCCCGATCATCTTCCTCAGCGTCGCGGCCTTTCTGCTCAGCGTCGTGATGACGCGCCTGATCGACACGCAACGCGACCAGGTCGCCATCCTCAAGGCTTTCGGCTATTCCGGATTGGAGATCGGCCGGCATTTCCTCGCCATCGTCGGCGCAATCGCCGCGATCGGCACGGTGCTCGGCATCGCCGGCGGCGCCTGGCTTGGCAGCCTGCTTGCCGGAATCTACCAGCAGTTCTATCGCTTTCCATTTCTCGACTATAACCTCAGTGCACTTTCGATCACGACTGGTGTCGTCGTCGCCATCGTCGCGTCCTTCATCGGCGCGTGGCGCGCGGTGGTCAAAGCGGTGCGCCTGCCGCCCGCCGAGGCCATGCGGCCGCCCTCTCCCGGGCGCTTCCACCCATCGCTGCTCGAGCGCATGGGCCTGATGCGCTTCCTCAGCCAGCCCAATCGGATGATCCTGCGCAACATCGAACGCCGACCGTGGAAGGCGGTGCTCAGCGTGATCGGGCTGGCGCTCGCCTGCGCGATCATGATGGTGGGCCGCTTCCAGGAAAACGCACTCAACCGCATGATCGACGTGCAACTGCGCTTGGCTGCGCATCAGGACATCAGCGTCGACTTCATCGAGGCGACCGGCCGTGCAGCGCTTTCCGAACTGCGCGCGCTTCCGGATGTCCGCGCCGTCGAACCCGTGCGCGCAGCCCCGGTCCGCTTGCGTCACGCCAACTACAGCTATCGGACGGGCTTGTCGGGGCTGGCCAGGGATGCCTCGCTGCGGCGACCAGTCGACGCGCGACTGCAGCCCATCACGGCCCCCGCGTCCGGCGTGTTGCTCACCGACTATCTGCAGAAATTGCTGCACGTCGAAGTCGGCGATCTGCTGGAGATCGATGTGCTGCAGGGACGCCAGGCGCACATCGAGGTGCCGGTTGCCGGCTTCGTGCACGAGTACATCGGTGCGCAAGCCTACATGGATCTCGACGCGATGAACCGCCTGCTCGGCGATGGCGATGTTGTCTCGGGCGCACTGCTGGCCGTCGATGGCCAGCCCGACCGGGATCTCTTCGCGCGACTCGACAGGCGCCCGCGTATCGCCGGCTTCAGTGAACGCGAGGCGGATATTCAGAGTTTCTACAACACGATGGGTGAAAGCCTTCTCGTGTTCACCTTCATCTCGATGCTGCTCGGCGGCGTGATCAATTTTGGTGTCGTCTACAATTCGGCGCGGATTGCCCTGTCCGAGCGTGGCCGCGAATTGGCCAGCCTGCGCGTACTCGGCTTCACCCGGGGCGAAATCGGCCATATCCTGCTCGGCGAACTCTTCACCCTCGTCGTGGCATCCATTCCGCTGGGTTTCGCGGCCGGCTGGGCCTTGTGCTGGATCATGGCGAGAAACCTGCAATCGGATCTGTTTCGTGTTCCCCTCGTGCTGTTGCCGAGCACGTTCGCATTCGCCATATTGACGATGGCAGGTTCCACGCTGATTTCGGCGATGATCGTCAGGCGCCGCATTGCGCGCCTGGATCTCGTCGCCGTGCTGAAGACGCGCGAGTGAATACGGAGAACCCGATGCAAAGATCCCCTGGAAATCCCACGTGATGGCGGCGAACGGAAAGCGCGTTGCCTGGATCATTGCCGGTGCGGTCGCCATCGTCGTGCTGTATCTCGCACTGCGCGGTTCGCCCGTGCCCGTGGAAGTTGGCGAAGTGCGCGTCGCGCCGTTCACGCAGAGCTTCGAGGAGCAGGGCAAGACCGAGCTCAACCATCGTTATGTGCTGGCCGCGCCTATCGCCGGCACGCTGCGGAGGATAGATCTGCAGCAAGGCGATCCCGTGCACGCGGGCGATGTCGTTGCCGAGGTGGAACCTTCGCGTGCCGCGCTGCTCGATCCGGCCACGCGTACACGGATGCTTGCCGAATCCGAGGCCGCCGATGCCGGCGCACACGCTGCCGCCGAACGCGTAGCGGCTGCACAAGCCGCCAGTGCGCTGGCCCGATCCGACCTTCAGCGCATGCAGGGTATGCGCGACAGCGGCGCCATCAGCGCGGCCGCATTCGATGCCGCCGGCAGCCGTGCGGACCAGGCGCAGGCGAACCTGCGGGCCGCGCAGGCCGATCGCCGTGCAGCCATGCAGCAGCGCGATGCGCTCGCGGCCATCCTGACCCAGCAGGGGCGCACAGGCGGTAGCTCGATCTCGCTGCACGCACCAATCGACGGCGTGGTCCTGCATCGCTACAAGGAGAGCGCGGTTCCGGTATTCGCAGGCGAACCGCTGCTCGAATTCGGCGATCCGCGCGATCTCAATATCGAGGTCGACACGCTATCCCAGGATGCCGTAGCGATCGAGCCGGGAATGACTGCGCGGATTCTGCGCTGGGGTGGCGATACGCCTCTTGAAGCGCGGGTCAGCCGCATCGAACCGGGCGGCTTCACGAAAATCTCGGCGCTCGGCGTGGAAGAACAACGCACGCGGGTGCGCCTCGATTTCGTCTCACCGTTTGAGCAATGGAGTCGTCTCGGCGACGGCTTCCGTGTCGAGGTGGCGTTCGTACTCTGGCATGCCGAGGACGTACTGCAGGTGCCGAGTAGCGCGCTGTTTCGTGACAACGGCCAATGGTATGCCTACCGCATCGACAATGGGCGCGCACGCAAGGTCGCGGTGGACATCGGCCGCCGTGCCGCAGCGGCTACGGAAATCCGCAACGGACTCAAATCCGCGGATCAGGTCGTCGCCCACCCCGACGACCGAATCGACGATGGCGTCCGAGTCGCGACTCCGTGACGGCCGAAACCAAAAAAGGGGACGGAGGAATTATCCGTTTGAATCGCGAAAAAGGGGATGCGGACATTCGTTCGAATCGTGACGGTTTCCCGGATGACGCCATGGCATCAGCGGTTTGACGCGATGAAGGCCGGCAGCAGGCCGCCCGACAGCCGATCCAGCACTGCGGCACGGGCAGCGCGTCACGCCAACGTCGGGGGTATGATCGACCCAACCCGTTTGAAATCGCTGCTGGCGATGTGGGTGCTGGAGGTTCGTCATGCTCGAGTCGCTGACCCCCCGACTGATGCTTGCCGTCGGTATCGCGCTGGCTTTGCCGACCCACGCTTCAGGTGTCGCCTTGCCCGGCAACCCCGATTCGGATGCCGCGACACGTGGCTACCAGTCGACCAGCCTGCAACCCGCCGAAGCCGATGCCTTGCGTCAAAAAGTGCTCGTCCAATGCGGCCTGATCAGCACGCACAACGTGCTGCCCTGGTACTTCCATTTCGCCTATGCGCAGGCCTTGCTTGAGGCCGGCGACACGCAACGCGCCGTGATTGAGCTGAGCGAGTCAATCAACCTGCGGCCCGAGCCGCGCGCACGCAAGCGCACCTACGGCATGTGGTACATCGACTACCTGCCCTACTTCCAGCTGGCCGAAGCGCACGCGAAGCTCGACAACTGGCCGTGCGCCGAACACGCAATGCAGTTGTCGCAATCGACAGGCGAAACCGAGATGGGCGGCATCGAGCCGCAGCGGATCCGCGCCCTGCAGGAACGCATCGACCTTCACCTCGACGATGGCGGTGCCTGCAATATCCGCGACTATCAGTAGTCGAGCGGCTCGCCAGTTGAAGAGGGAAGATTGAGTGCCTGGAAAAGGGAACGAAGGGAGCATTCCATCTCGCACGAATCTCGCCCCGCTGGCTGCTGAGGCTCATGGCCGGAACTGGGCAGTCGCGGCACTGCATGGCGGGGTGCTGGGCGCCTGGTGGTTCCTGTGTCTGCTGGGCTTCTCGCACGGCGCCCGGCGAGCTTGGGGACTCGTCACGCTCGACGCGGGCGCGGGCTATCAGCTGTTTCCGATTGACCGTATTGCAGTAGAAATTGCGAACTCTTTCGGCCTGTCATTCATCGGCAGCCTCAATTCGCTGGGGTTATTCCTGCTCCTGCTCGGCCTGCTCAGCGGATACATGGTCGCCGCGGCTGGTCAGTCAATGCGCCTTGATCCGCAACGATTGTCCCGTCGCGCCATTCTGAATGCGCCTTGCCAAATCGGAAACACGTTGGCGTGGATGGGGCCATTCGTTCTCTTCTACCTGGCTTCCACTTTCATTTACATGGATCGCCAGCCCTCCTGGCTTTTGCCAGCCTGCTTGATGACAGGGTTGCTCCTGGTCGCACTCACTCCGTTCCTTGTGTTGAACCGCGCCACGCTCAAGGATGCGAGGCGATCCCGATGGCGCGTCACCTGGCCCGGCTGGAGTGTCCTCGGGACGGCGGCCGCAGTCTGGATCGTATTTGCGGCTTTCGATGGTCTTGCACAGCTTGCCTTCATTCCTGGTGGCTATGTCGCATGGATTATCCTGCTGCCGTTTCGATGGCTCGTCGATGCGGCGTCCTCGGCAATATTCTGCGCTACGTGGATTGATCGTCAGGGCATGCGGGAGCTTTGGAGACGGAGAAGATCGGTGTTTGGCTGTTCGCGCCTTGGACCGTTTCTCGCATTGAAGATTCGACTGGCCGTTTTGTGGCTTTGGATTCTTCCACTCATACTAGGACTGCTGTTCAATCTGCTCTACATTTTCCCCCAGATCGTCCGTTTGGCCGAGGAGAATGGTGAGACCCTTCCGTTGTGGTTCCGGTGGATTCTGGCGTGGCGAGAGGACTTGCTTTTTCCGCTGCTGGTGCTCGGCCCGTTGATGTTGTTCGTGAATGGACGCCTCCATGTGTTGCTCACGCCGAGTGAGCCCGACGATTCGGGGACGGAGTGCGACTCGAATCGCACCACGAATATTCCTCCGCCGCCTTTTCACGCCCCATTTTCCGGCTAGCATCCGCAGGATCGACGCGGGGGACGAATCATGAAGCGATTCTTCAAGTGGTTGGCGGGCATCCTGCTCGTACTGGTCGCGCTTTCGTTGTGGATGTTCTGGCCGGTGCGGCTGTCGGTGATGGATCTGCCGGCGAGCGTGAGCCTGCCGGTTGCGAACCCGCCGCCGGAGATGGCGATCTACGCGCTGCCAACCGGGGCCATGCATGCCAAGGCGCTGTTCGCCTGGCGCGGCGGTTCGCCAGGTGAGGATCGCGATTTCACGATGACCGCGTATCTGATCCGGCATCCGCGCGGGAACCTGCTGATCGACAGCGGGTTCGGTTCGCAGGTCGACACGCAGTTTGCGCAACTGCCGTGGCTGATGCGCGTGACCTCGAGCTACACGGCCGACGTGCCGGCGGCGCACCAGCTCGCCGAGGCCGGCATCCATCCATCTTCACTGGCCGGCGTGCTGCTGACCCATGCGCACTGGGATCATGTCAGCGGCATGACCGACTTTCCCGGCGTGCCGGCCTGGCTGCCCGGAGCCGAAGCCGAATTCGTGCACGGCGATTCGCCGATGGCCGCGATTGCGCATGCGATGCCCAGCCTCAAGCTGCGCCCCTATGCGTTCACGGACGTCCCATACCTTGGCTATGCGCAGAGTTTCGACGTATGGGGTGACGGCTCGATCGTGGTCGTGCCGGCGCCAGGGCATACGCCGGGCTCGGTGGTGATCTTCGTGATCTTGCCCGCTGCGCGTTACGCCTTCGTCGGCGATATCGTCTGGCAGAGCGAGGGCATCGAGCGCCCTGCGGAACGGCCCTGGATCTCAAGTCACCTGGTTGACTTCGATGCCGATCAGGTTCGCGAACAGGTTGCTCATCTTGCCGCGCTGCACCGGAAGTTTCCCGAGATCGTGATGGTGCCGGCGCATGACGGACGACCGACAGCGGCCATGCCGCGGCTGGGGCGATAACCGCGCATCGAGATCTGCAAGGCACGGCTTGTCGATCAACGGCGCGGGCTACAATCACACCATGCCAGCGCCCACGTTGCCCACCACTTCGCAGCGGCTGAATGCGATCAAGATTGCGCACACGATCGTCTGGGCACTCTTCGCCGGTTGCATCCTTGCCATTCCGGTCGCCTCGCTGCTCGGCGAACACCGCATCGCCGCTTGGCTTGCTGCCATCGTGTTTGCCGAAGTCCTTGTGCTCCTGCTCAATCAGTGGAGCTGTCCGCTCACCTCGGTCGCCGCACGCTACACGGAAGACCGGCGCCCCAACTTCGACATCTACCTTACGCAGTGGCTGGCGCGCTACAACAAGCAGATCTTCGGACCGCTGTACGTCGCCGGCATGCTCTTCGCACTTGTGCAGTGGTTGAGATCGTAACTCCTCCAGGAAAGAGGGAATCGAGAAGATTTGCACGCGAGAACTCCGCAACTCAATCGGGCATTTCCTCCCCGCCCTGTCAATCGGCCCATTGCAGCCCGTCCAAAGATGCTCTGTTTGCAGGGCACTTTCGCCATGGCAAAAATGGGTCGCCCGATTTGCGTGCTGATTTTGACGCCCGAAGAGCGCGTTGAACTCATGAGCCATCTCGCCGTTCGAAAAGCGCCGGCCGATGAGAAGCTTCGCATCCGGATTGTACTGGGTTGTGCGGATGGTGAATCAGGAGAGAGTATTGCCAGGCGCCTGAAAGTCAGCGTGCAGACGGTGTCGAAATGGCGTCGGCGCTACACGGCTCATCGATTTGCTGGCTTGAGTGATGCGCCACGATCAGGCCGTCCCCGCACGGTGCTCGACGAGCACGTGCAGATGGTTGTGGACAAGGTTCGCCAGAGTACGCCGAGCAATGCAACGCACTGGAGCGTGCGCAGCATGAGCCAAAAGGGGACGGAGGAATTATCCGTTTGAATCGCGCCGTTTTCCTACACGATGGCACAGCGATTACCGACTGACGAAGCACAAGGAATGTCGCAGGCTGGAGGCATGTTCAAAAAGGGAGATTCCCCTCGATGCCTCGCAGACCACGCCTCGTGATTCCAGGCATTCCCATGCACGTGACTCAGCGTGGCGTAAACCGCGCGGCAATCTTCGCAGATGGGGATGATCGCAACCGCTATCGGGGCTTGCTTGCCGAGGTCATGACTGCGCATGAATTGCCCGTCCATGCCTATGCCCTGATGGGCAACCACGTGCATCTGCTGATGACGGCGAACGAAGCAAATAGTCTTGCCCACGCCATGCGCCTCCTCAACCAGCGATACGTGGCGAGTTTCAATCGACGCCATCACCGCACCGGAACATTGTGGGAAAGCCGCTTCCGATCGTGCCTGGTCGAAAGCGAACCCTACCTGTTGACGGTGTATCGCTACATCGATCTGAACCCGGTTCGTGCCGGGATGGTCGATTCACCCGAAGAGTATCGCTGGTCGAGCGCCAGGGCGAATCTGGGGCTGGCTGCTGACCCCTGCCTGACGCCACACCCCCTCTATCTTTCGCTCGGCACGAATACCGAAGCACGCGCTGGCGCCTATCGGGACTGGATGGGCGCCGAGCCCAACATTGGGGAGCTCGGCGCGATACGAGCGCACATGCAGCAGGAGCGGGTGCTTGGCAGCCCTGGGTTTCAGGCAATGATCGAGAATGCCCTGAGCCGACCGGTTGCATTGCGCCGGCGCGGCCGGCCGGGTAAGGTCACGGGCGAAGAAAACGGATGGCTCCACGGGAGAGATTCAAACGGATAATTCCTCCGTCCCCTTTTTTGTGCCGGGGCGCGACCGATGTCGCGCCCCGGCGTAGTCCGCCTATCGGGCCGCGTTGCTGTTCATCGTCGAATTGCGGCTGGCGTTGAGGTACTGGGCCGGATCGCGCATGCCGCTGGTATGGCATTGACCGGTGACGTGACCACGATTGATGCCGCCCGAGAGCTGGCCGTTGACCTGTTCGGTGGTGCCGTCTTCGGGATCACTCAGGACAAGGTCGGTGGCGAACTGGCAGTAGTCATTGGTGTACCAGTTGGTCAGCTTGAATGACGTTGTGTAGTAATTCACCTTGGCCCGCGATGAGGTCGGGATACCGGCCAGCCAGGCCGATGCGCCGCTGTAGGTCAGGTTGCTGTTGGAGCCACAGGCGATGCCGAACCAGCTGCCGAGCGTGGCCAGGATGCCGGACAGGTTGGTGCCCTTGTACGGCGTGCCGACCGATTGCATCAGGCGGCTGCCGGTGGCGTTGTCGAGGCCACTCCAGTAATAGGTGTAGAGATGCAGCGACGCCATGCCGCCCTGGCTGTGTGAAACCGTGCCGAACGAGTTCCAGGTCGCACCGAAATTGCGGATGCGCTGGGCGAACTGATCGTTGCTGCGATTCTGGTTGACATCAAGGAAGGTCGAAGCTGTGGCGAACTGCGAGGCTGGCCAGACGCCACCCGAGCAATAGCCATGAACCAGCAACAGACGCTTGCCGACACCGCGCGTGCTGCTCGTGTCTGCAGGCCGTGGCCCCATGGTCATGCGCTCGTCGATGACGATCTCGGAAGGCGTCAAACGCGTGCGCAAGGCCGGCATTTCGAGGGACAGACGTTCTGCCGAAGCCACGGTGATGAAGTTGTCCGCATCCTCGATGCGCAGATTGCGCAGTTCGTAGGGCCCCTTCGCAGCGGCCAAAGCAATCCAGCGCTCATCGAAACCGAGCGAGAGGACGCCATCATTCGGTGTGACCATGCCGCCGAGCCAGGCGACCGCGGTCGACTTGCCGCGCGCATCGGTCGCCCAGACTTCGCCAATTGCACGATAGTGCTGGCCGGGTGCTCGCGAGGTCACCGGCACACGGATCGACAGGCGATCGGTGTCGCCGGCAACGGCCACCGCTCGGGATGCGGCCAGAGTCAGGCTGGCATCGACCACGGGCAGCAAGTGCTCGGCGGTGCGCACGAAGGCCTTGCCAGCCTGGTTGACGCCGCGTGCCTCGACCTGGGCCACGTAATCGCCGGCCATGGCGGCCGGAAAATCGCCCGCGAACAGGCCATCGCCTGCCGCACCGTCGTCATGACGGCCATCGTCGAACATCGGGTAGGTCGCAACCGTGTGATCGGGCGCGGTGACCCGGATGGTCGCCTGATTGATGCGTCCGGCCGTGCGGCCGACACGCACGTTGTCATCGAGCGATGTGGTCAACAGTGCGGTGAGGCCAAGGCGCTGGCCGACCAGTTGGCGCGTGTGGGTCTGCCATGACGTGAGTTCGGTCGCCTGATCGCCCTCGATCAGGACAAAGCCGTCCTTGGCGCCGGCAGCGGCACGCAACCTGAGCGTCCAGTTGTCGCCCTTGAGGTTGTCGTAGTCATAGCGCATGGTCGGAACACGCGCCTGCTCGATGCCGAAATCGGTGTCGAACACGCGTGTGGCTTGCGATGCCGCCGAGATCTCACGCCCGGATTCGGTGACCAGATCGACCTGCCAGTTCGTGTCCGCCTGCTCAAAGACAAGGAAGCGCAGCTTTCCGTTTTCAACGGGCAGGGTGCCTTGCCAACTGCGCTCGCCGGAACCGGTATCGCTGAAATGCACGGGCAGCAGGGCGCTGCGCGAATGAATCATGGCGTCGATCGGCGATGGCGCGCGCATGCTCGCTATTTCCGAGGCTGGACCAGAAAGTTGCTTGGCGAACGATGTCACATCGGCGGCGCCTTCCCCGGCAAGCAGCGGTGCAGAAATAAACAAAGCGAATACGGATAGGGCAATAGGGGTTCGATTCACGGCATTCCCTCCCAGGAAGGCATTGGTTGAACAACAGGATTGATCCAGACAAGACGCTTCGATCCCGCTATCGCGCTACGTGCCGGCTCTCCCCAGCCGACTCCGAAGCTCCCCGCGACAGGGGATTCGGCGCCGAGTCTGTACGCCTGCGTATGGCAAATGCAAGACGCGCTGCGGCATGCACTAGCCCTGGTCAGGGTCGAAACCCGCGGCCGTTTGTGGGTTAGCATGCCAACTTGCGTAACAGGTGGAATTGAACTCTCCGGGATCCTGCCATGCATCGTCTCGTCCTGCTGGCCAGCCTGCTTGTAACCGCGCCCTGCCTGGCCGACAACACCTTCGTGGTCAATGCGATCGGCGATGGCGGCGCGGGCACGCTACGCGCAGCGATCACCCAGATGCAGGCCAGCAACGGCGTGCAAACGCTTCGCTTCGAGATCCCCGGCAGCGCGGCAATCATGCTGACCTCGCCGCTACCAGCCCTGGTCGGTCAATCCATCGTGCTCGACGGCAGCGCCAGCCCCGAGCTGCGCATCGAAGGCGCGGGCTGGCCGATGCTCAAGTTCATCAGTGGCGGCAGCGGCCAGACGATCCGCTTCGATCGCCTGAATCTGCGCGGCGGCTCGAACGCCGATGGCGGCGGCTGCGTCGATGTCAAAAGCACCGGCAGCCTGCTCGTGTTCGATTCCACGTTTGACAGTTGTTTCAGCTGGGGGCCGGCCGCGTCAGGCTCGGGCGGTGGCGCGATCAAGACCAACGGCAACCTTCGCCTGACCCGCACCCGCTTCACCAACAATGCCTCGTCGGACGGTGGCGTCGTCAATCTGTCCAACGGCGGCGGTGCGGTGTCTTCCTCGGGATCCTCGGTGCTGATCGAGTCGACCCGCTTCATCGGCAACCACACCGATGCCACGCCGGCCAGCGCAAGCACCTGTCGTGGCGGCAGCGGTGGCGCGCTGGCGCTGAATCTTCCGGCCGGCGGCAGTGCCACACTGACCGACGTGCAATTCATCGACAATGCAACGACCTGCCCGTCGACCGGGTCGCGCCAGGCCGGCAATGCGGGTGCACTCGCCCTGTACGGCCAGGGCACAACCAGCGTAGTCAGCCTCGATCGCGTCTATTTCGGCCACAACGAGGCCTTCGAAGCCGGTGCCATCGGCGGCTACAGCGTGCGCCTGGTTGTCACCAATGCGACGTTTTTCGAAAACACCGGCTATTTCGTCGGCGCGATCTACATGCTGACCCGTACCGGTGCGCCAGCAACGACGATCCAGTTGCGCAACAGCACGTTTGCGCGGAACGCGAGTTCGTTTGGTTCGTCCGCCGCCCATCTGCAACTGCAGAATGGCGCCACGATCAGCGAGGTGCGCAACACCGTGTTCGCGCAACCGCTGTCCGGCCCGGCCTGCGTACCGGCCACTGCCGACGTCCAGTTCGGCGGCCCGGTCTTCACCAGTGATGCCACGTGTTACTTCTTCGTGACCGGGTCATCGGAATCGCTGACCGCGCAGTTTCCGGGCAACACTTTTGGCCTCGTCGAGGCAACCCAGACCTACGGCAAGGTGCCAACCCTGCATCCACCGGTCGGCAGCGTGCTGATCGACAATGGCATCAATGCAGGTTGTCCATTGCTCGACGCACGCGGACTGCCGCGACCGGTCAATGGCGGCCAGGCCACGGTCTGCGACATCGGTGCGGTCGAAGTGGACCCCAACCGGATTTTCGGCAGCGGATTCGACGACTGAAAATCACATCGCCAGTTGCAGTTGTGAAAACGCCGTGACTATTCGAATCCGTCGCGGAAAATGAGATCGATACGGTAGTCAGCCGGACATATCGCCGTGCCGTAGTTGGCCGTCGACAAGCCGCCCGTTTCACGCGCCCTGATTTCATACGCATAGTGGAATCCGGAATCCGGATCACCGCTCGCACCGGCCATGCCGCAGGCCACCTTGAATCCCGGCGCATGCATTTCGGGCGGGACATACATTGAAGTCTGGAAAAAACCGGTATAGACGGCACGAATGCGCCCGTCGATCGCGACCGTCATGCGCTCCATGTACTGCGGCGAAGCGGCCGACACCGACAGCGACGACCATTGGATATAGCAGGCATCGATCGCCTCCAGCGGGCCGTAGCAGGCGGCCGTCGGACTGTCGATGAAGGATATCTGGGGACTGGTGAAGGTTGCATTGGTCTCGCGGTGCGGCTCGACGTCGAACGGCAGCAAGTCCGTGTCGGCCGATGCGCGAATCGGCAAGCAGCAATGGATTGCGAAAAACACCATCGCCATCGTCTGACGCGCGCGCGATCGCCCATGGCTGCTTGCGAAGTACTTACCCGGCATGGTCATCAATCGTGCCTAGGGAACAAAGGCGGGGCAGTAAACCAGTCCGGAATTCATGGTGCTCAGTGCCGCGCTGTCCTTGGCACGAATGGTATAGCCGTAGCTCTTGCCCAGATCCGGATCGCCGCCCGAGCCGATGGCGCCACAGGCGACCTTGAAACCGCGATCATGCATGGTGTGCGGCACGAACATCGAGGTTTGAAAGAATCCCTGATAGCGCGCGACCTTGCCGAACACGTTGATCTCCGCGGTCATCGAGATCATGTAGTTCGAACCTGCGTCAACACTCAAATAGTACCAATTGATATAGCAGACATCCTCGGTCCGATCCGGTTGATAGCAACTGGCGGTCGGCGAATCGATGAAGCTGATCAGCGGCGTGTCCGGCGTGGTCGTGCCGGTGGATCGGATCTCGCGCCGGTTGCTGCCCTGCATCTCACTCTTGAGGATATGCGTGGTGGTCGACTGATCCGGCGCCTGGGCCAGCGCCGCGCTCATGAAGCCGATCAGGAATGCCAAGCATACGGCGACACGCGGGAGCCTTCGAAACGATTGAGCGACCATGCAAGCCACCTCGGAAACTGTCCGCGGATTGTCCAAGAATACTCCGCCAGAATGGGCCTGGCGATTGGATTTCGAATCATGTGCCCGGCACCGGATGCGGCTGCCCAATACGGCCTGATCGTGCCGATTCGATCCGGGATCCATCGGCCGAAAGGCACCGCCGGGTTGGCTCTGCACTGGAACTGGGGCAGGCGATCGGTAACCATCGCCTCCGGATCAGGGCGATATCGACATTGCAAAGCAGCGGGGAGCCAACGTGGCAGTTGAACAGGAACGTTCCAAAGGGTATTGGCGACGGCGAGGCCGGTGCTTGCGAGCTTGCCTGGGTGGCTGGCTGCTCGTGCTGGCGATGTCTTCGGCACAGGCCGAAGTCGAGGAGATCCGGCGAATTCCGGCGGCGGACTGGGTTGTGCCGGTCGGCCGCGGAACAGTCGATGACAAGATGCTCGGCCAGATTTCGGGCGGCAGCTACTATCTGCTCAGCGACGTACAGGTCAACGCCAGGGAAGATCGCAGCGTCTATCACCGCTACGCCAGCAAGGCCATCAATGCGGCCGGCGTGGATTCGCTGGCGACAATCGAGATCGGCTTTGATCCGGCCTACCAGACTGTGGAGCTCAATGCGATCGATCTGATCCGCGATGGGCGCACGATCCCGAAACTGGCCGCTGCCAGGTTGCGCATTCTGCAGCGCGAGACCGAGCTCGATCGACGCATCTACGACGGCAGCAAGAGCGCGACCATTTTCCTTGAGGATGTGCGGGTCGGTGACATAGTCGATTACGCCTACACCGTGCACGGCAGGAACCCGGTGTTCGACGATCGCGAGTTCGGAACCATCGGTTTGCAGTTCGGCGTGCCGATCGCGCGCCTCCACGCGCGATTGCTGACGCCGTCTGATCACGACATCCGGGTGATGCCGCGCAACAGCTCGATCGAGGCGCGCGTCCGCGAACGCAATGGCCTGCGTGAGTACGAATGGGATCAAAGCAATGTGGCGCCACTGATCCCCGACGCTGGCGCACCGGCATGGTATGACCCGTTTCCCGTCGTGCAATGGAGCGAATTTGCGGATTGGCAGGCGGTCACGCACTGGGCCTTGCCACTGTATGCCATACCCAAGACCCTGAGCCCCGAACTTGAGGCCGAAGTCGAACGCATTGCCAGAGCCGAAACCTCGCCGGAAGCTCGTCTGCTCGCCGCCTTGCGTTTCGTGCAGGGCGAGATCCGCTATCTCGGCGTTGAAGTCGGCCCCGGTTCGCACGCACCGAGTCCACCGGATCTGGTTCTCGCCCGCCGCTTCGGCGATTGCAAGGACAAGACCTTGCTGACCGTGACCCTGCTCGATCGTCTCGGCATCGAGGCGCACCCGGCCCTGGTCAATACCGGCACGCGCCGCGCGCTGGCCCAGCGCATGCCGAGTCCGAGCCAGTTCGATCATGTCATCGTGCAGGCGAAACTCGGCGGTCGCACGATCTGGCTCGATCCGACGCGGGCCACGCAGAATGCAGATCTCGCTCACCTCGTGCAACCGGATTTCGACCTCGCCCTGGTCGTCGATGCGAATGGCAATGGCCTGGTTTCGATGGACGAAGGCCGTGGCCCGGCGCCGGCACGCCTCGTCAAGGCGACCTTCGACGCCCATGCGGGTCTCGAAGATGCAATCCCATTCAGCGTGGTCACGACCCTGGAGGGCGAACGCGCGGAAGCCATGCGCAATACGCTGGCGACCACCAATTTCGAGGAGTTGCAGAAAACCTATCTGAACTTCTATGCAAACTATTTCAGCGGTCTGGAAATCGTCGAACCGATGCAGGTCAAGGATGATGAGCGCAACAATCGCATCATCACCACCGAGCGCTATAGGATCCCCAGTTTCTCGACCTGGTCGGAAGAAAAGCAGCAACACACCGCCGATATCCCGACACCGGATCTCGACGAAAAGCTGAGCAGCCCGAAATCGACCATCCGCAATGCGCCACTCGGCCTCTCACGCACGGGCGATCTGACCCTGATCACCGAAACGCTGCTGCCGGATGCCTGGCCGATCAAGCCTGACACGGTCAAGGTGGAGGATCCGGCCTTCAGCTTCGAACGCGCAATCACACCGAAGGGCAATCGGCTGGTCATCACCGATCGTTTCAAGTCGCTGGTCGACGAGGTGGCAGCGGCCGACACCACGCGTTATGCCAATCACCTTGCCGAGGCACGCGATCAGATCAACTACTCCCTCTACTGGGGCCAACCGGCGCAAACCGAACAGCGCGGCGGACTTGACCGGATCAACTGGTTACTGCTCGTGATCGGCGCCATGGCCCTCGGCCTCTGGATCGGGCTTGCGCTGAAAATGAACCGATACGATCCATTGCCGCAGCCGGGATCTTTCGACAATTCGCCGCGCGGACTGGGTGGTTGGCTGGTGATTCCGGGCCTTGGTTTGATCGCGACGCCGATCGTGGCCCTGTTCACTCTCTTCTCGGATCTTGAGGCATGGTCGGCGGACACCTGGGCCAGCCTGACCACCTTCGGCAATCCGGGCTATCACGCCTTGTGGGCGCCGGCCCTGCTGTTCGAACTGATCATGCAACTCGGCGTTTTCGTGTTCGGCATCTTTGTCGCGATCCTGTTCTTCCGCCGACGCAGCAGCGTGCCCCGGATCTACATCGGCTTCCAGATCGGCGCATCGGCACAGTTGCTGATCGATCAGGCACTCGTGAGTGCGATCCCGCAAGCAGCCGCCGAATCTTCCGATGGCCCGCGGGCCGTGGGCGCACTCGTTGGCACGGCGATCTGGGTTATCTATTTCATCTATTCCGTACGCGTCAGAAACACCTTCGTGTTGCGTCTGCGACAATCAGAAAACAGCTTGCCCGGTGTTCCGCGCGAGGTGTTCTCGCTGTAGCCAAAGAAGGGACGCACTCTTTTTTCCTCAGTGAGGCATTGTGCAATCAGCTCGATTGTGCGAAAGATCCGGGGAAAACCATCACGCAATGAAATGCCCGACGCGTGGAACATACGGGCGGATGCAACGCCATGCGCTTGCGGCGGAATCCACATTGGAAGGCACTTGATGAATCCGGGGTAGAAGCAGGGCGGATGATCTGCGGCTACCCGCGAGCACGCGGATCCGGGCATGTTCGCCATCGCCCTTGTCGGTGGCATCCTGCTGCCCGGAGTCGGCTGGCTGATCCCTGGCAAGCACAAGGTCGACACCGTGCAAACGCCAGCCCCGCTTCTGATTGCGGCGGCCAGCGCGGCGACGTCAGGCATTTCAAGCGTTCCTGATCGGATGATAAGGTGGCCCGCTCGATCCCGCTGACTCCAAGGAGCGCATGAGACCATGATCCACAATGCAGCCGATCCGATTGGCACCCCGGGCACGGCCTGGGGAGCGGTGGAAAAAGCCAGCTGGTTGTCGCGGCAGACCGCCAAGCGCAGCTACGCCGATGAGGTGACAAGCGTGATCGATCATCTGCGTGCGCGTTTCGACGTCGAGCAATACGGGCGCCTCGATTATCACGCTGACAAATATCCGCTGTTCGCGATCCGCAGTCGCGGCTGGAACGAGACGCTGCCGACGGTTCTTGTCACCGGCGGTGTGCATGGTTATGAAACCAGCGGTGTACATGGCGCACTGCGCTTTCTCGATCGGCATGCGGCGAACTACGTCGGCCGGGTCAACCTGCTCGTTGCGCCCTGCGTGAGCCCGTGGGCCTACGAGATGATCCATCGCTGGAACCGTGACGCAATCGATCCGAATCGATCGTTTCGTGACAACAGCCCGGCTCAGGAATCAGCCGCGTTGATGCGCCTGGTCGCGCCCATTCGCGATCGAGTGCTCATGCATATCGACCTGCATGAGACCACCGACAGCGACGAGTCCGAATTCCGTCCGGCGCTGGCCGCGCGCGATGGCGAGGCATACGTGCCGGGCGAGATCCCCGATGGTTTCTATCTGGTCGACGACGCCGACAGCCCGCAACCGGCGTTCCAGCAGGCGATCATCAACGCGGTGGCGAAAGTCACCCATATCGCACCGGCCGATGCCAACGGCGAAATCATCGGCTCGACCGTGTTCTCGCCGGGCGTGATCCGCTACGCGTTCAAGCCGCTGGGTCTGTGCGCGGGGGTAACCAACGCGCTGTACACGACGACCACCGAGGTCTATCCGGACAGCCCACGCGCAACGCCCGAGCAGTGCAACGCCGCGCAGGCCACCGCAGTGTGTGCGGCGATCGATTTCGCCCTGGCTCACACGCCGAAGGCCTGAGCGCGTGCTTGTCCTCGCATCGTGCAGCGGGATCATCCATGCTGGCGCGCTCCGCGTGCGGAGCTGGCGCCCACAGAAGTCGGCACCTTCGTCCGCGTCGACACGCAGATCAATGGAAGGAATATCAGGCTTGTGATCAACCAGTCGATCGCTGCCGACCACAGCGAATGACTTGCAAAGTGCGCGCCCTGGACGGTTCGCACCAGACCGAACAGCAGACCGGCGGCGAGACCGATTGCGAGTCCCGACCAGCGCCAGCCACGGCGACCACTGGCCCACCCCGCAAAGTACAGCGCAACAAGCGAGAACCCCGCACCCGCATGGCTGTTGGGCAGGCAGCGGCCGGCCTCGGCGCGTGAGCTGGCGAACCAGTGCTGGACGTAGTCGGCGTAGCCACCGTAGCGCACGATGTCCCACGGACAATGGGCAGCGGTGAATTGCTTGAGAATCCCGATCAGCAACGGCCCGATGCTGATCGAAGCCAGCAGTGCCCACAGCACGAGCCGCCATGGGCGCAATGCCTCAAATCGTGGCGAGGCGATTGCGGCGATGCCGGCAAGCAGACCGACACCGATCGGTACGACCAGCAACAACTGATGACCGATCAATTCGATCCACGGCGAATGACGCAGGCCGAATGCGTGGATTTCCGGATCGTAGAAAAGATCCTCGATGCGCAGATCCCAGCCCGATTTGCGCAACAGCAGCGCCGCGGCGGCGAACATCGCGCTGACGCCGAGCACGTCGAACAACAGGTAGCGCGTCAGAGGAACCCTGCGCAATGGCGCACGCGGGCCGTCCATCACTTCTCGCGCTGACGACCGTCGGCGAACACTTCCCAGGACAACTGGAACAGCGCCTGGGTGTCGCGTTCAAGCTCGATATTGTCGGGCGCTGCTGACAATGCGTTATTTGCGGCATCGTAGCGCTCGGTGCCCACCGCCTTGCGGAAGCCGAGCACGGCCAGTTCGCCATCACGCATCATGGCGACGTTGCGGTTGTGATTGAAGATCGCATAGCCGTCATTCGGGCCCATGCGCAGAATGTCCCTGCCCGGCAGCCAGGATTCGTAGTTCAGGTGCAGCAGTCCGAGCACGGTGGGGCCGATATCAACCTGGCTGACCAGCGTGTCGACGCGCTGGGCAGCGATGACTCCGGGCGCGTGCACGACAAAGGGAATCGTGTAGTTGGAAACCGGAATCTGGGCGCGGCCATAGACACGCGCACCGTGATCGCCAGCGATGACGAGGACGGTGTCCTTGTACCAGGGCTTGTTCTGCAACTGGTCGAAGAAGCGGCCAATCGCGTAGTCGGCATAGCGTACGCCGGCTTCACGCCCGCCGCCCTGGGCCTTGACGCCTGGGATGCCCTCGGGAAACAGGTAGGGCTTGTGATTGGACGTACTCATGACCAGCGAGAAGATCCGCTCGCCACTGGCGACCTGCCGATCAAATTCCTTGAGTGCGTTGTCGAACAGCTCCTCGTCGGCGATACCCCAGATCGTCGCGAACTTCGGCTTCGGCATGTCGGTGCGATCGATCACGCGCCAGCCATTCGCGGCGTAGTACGAATTCATGTCATCGAACGTGCCATAGCCGCCGTAGATGAAGCTGGGCGAATAGCCTTGCTTGCGCGCGATCGTCGACAGGTTGAACAGATTCTCGTTGCCGCTGCGCTTGACCACGGATTCCGGCGGCACCGGTGCCAGCGAGGTCGTCAATGCCTCCATGCCACGCACGGTTCGTGTGCCACTCGCATACATGTGCGTGAAGCTGAGGCTTTCCGCCGCAATGCGATCGATGTTCGGCGTCCAGCCCTTGCCGCCGAGGCTGCCGACGAATTCGGCACCCATCGATTCCTGGAACAGGAAGATCACGTGCAGTTTGCGCGGCGGGCCAAGATCCGAGTTGTCGACGTCGCGGGCGAGCGGATTTCCCGGTGCATCCGGCGCGGCCAGCCAGCGCGTGTTGGTCTGCTGCAGAAGCTTGCGCACGCGGGTCACCGCCTCGGCTTCGGGCAAGGTGGCGTAGTAGCGCTGGTAGTCGATGCGTGCATTGCGCAGGGCGCTGAAGAACGAATAGACCCCGTTCGCCGCCACTTCGTCGGCCACCCGGTTTTCCTGTGCGTTCTGGATCGATTCAAGACTGATTGCCCATGCCGATGCCAGCGTGGCGGCGACCAGCGCGGCGGTGACCAGGCTGCGTCGACCGATACTCACCGGCCTGAGGAATCCTTCGCCGATGCGTCGGCGCAGCAGCCAGGTGATCAACAGGCCACCGAGCGCGCACAGCGAGAGCACGCTATCGACCGGATAGGAGTCGCGGATGTTGCCGATCACCTCAGTCGGATAGATCAGATACTCGACCGCGGTGTAGTTGAAGCGCGCGTTGAACTCATCGAAGAAGAAATATTCGGCGGCGATCAGATACAGCAATCCGAAGCCGGCCAGCGCGAATCCGAGGTAGATGATGGCGCGACCGACGCGCGAGGCATACCAGCGTGCCGGCAGCAACCAGATCCACAGTGCCAGCGGCAGGCACAGGTACAGGCCAGCCACGGCGTCAAGCAGGAAACCGGCCGCGAACGCATGCGCCAGATCGGCGACCGAAATGAGGCCGGCATGCAGGCTGATCGCGGCCAGCACGATGCGCGTCGCCAGCGATGTGGCCAGGAACAGCAGCCAAAGCAGAAGCAGGTGCCGGTACTGGCCCCCACGCGATCGCACATGCGAAAAACCGTGATCCGAAACTCCTGCGTCCGACATTCGCTGGGTAACTCCCGCCTGGCATGGAAGCCGACCAGTCTAGGCCGGGTGGCGTCGAAGTCCCGTGTCGGTCATGTCGAATTTTCGTCGAAGGCGAGGTCGAAACGCGTGCCTCGGCGCTCGCCGGCTGTCGCCGAGGTGACGTTGATCAACCATCCCTGCTGCTCGCAGATGCGCCGCGCAATGGCCAGACCGAGGCCGTGATCGCCGTCGAGCGGCGCCATCGTGCCACCCTGATCGGCCAACCGACCGTGGTGGAAGCGTTCGAACACGAACGGCAATTCATCCTTGCCGATGCCTGGGCCGTCGTCCTCGATGAGGAGAGCATCACCTTCAATCCGGATGTCGAGCCGGGCCGGGGCGGCATGATCGACCGCATTGCCGATCAGGTTGCGCAGGACGATCTGCAAGGCATAGCGCTCGGCACGCAGGAAATGACCCGCTGGCACCTGGTTGCGAATGCGCAGCCCGGCAGCAGCGGCACGCGCGGCGAGGGTGGTGCAGACATCCTCGACCAACTCGCCGAGATCGAATGGCTGGCGGTTTGCGACGTGGCGCGGACGGCTCAGCGCACGCGCCGCATCAATCGTCGCGCTGACCTCGTCGATCGCGCGCGCCATGCGCTGGAACCGTTCCAGCTGGCCTGAGTCCACGCTGCCATCGAGACCGGCCATCTCGATATCCGAGCGCAAGGCCGCCAGTGGCGTGCGGATCTCGTGGCTCAGGTTGGCGGCGAACTCGCGCTCGCGTGCAATCGATCGGTCGACCCGATCCTGCATGCGATTGAAGGCCTCGAGCAGGCGCCCGGCTTCGTCCTTGCTCGCGGTTCGTTGTTCGGCGGGCGGGGTCGCATCGGGATCCCAGCCGGCGATGCGCTCGGTGATCGCGTGCATGCGGCCGACGACGATACCCGCCGTCACGCGCGCCAGCCAGTAGCCGGCAACCAGGCACAGACTCCACAACAGCAACATGATCAAGCCGAAGCGATTGACCCGCTGTTCGTTCCGGGTGGCGTCGAAGACCACGGTCAGAACGCCGGCGCCCGACTCGGCGACAACCGCGTGCAGGACGCGATCACCGTATTCAATCTCGTGCGGCCCGGCCGACAGTCCGCGCAGCGCCGCAGGCATCGCTGCGCCGGCGGGATGATCCGCCAGCCATGCTTCGGTGCTTGGCCCGACCTCGATCGGTTGCCGATTGATGTTGATCTCGCCCTCCTCGATACGATCGATAAGGCGGCGCATCTCGACCTGCAAAAGCTGATCGGCGAGTTCGTCTTCCTGTTCGTACATGATCGAGAACGCAAGCACGGCCATCAGCCCGACGAACAAGGCAACCGTCGCCGTCATCGCCCAGGTGACACGTGAGGTCAGCGTGTCGCTCACGATCGACCGCTGCCCGCGACCAGGCGCAACCCGATCCCATGCACGGTTTCCAGACCGTCGAATCCGGCATCGACAAGGGCCTTGCGCAGCAGGTGGATCTGACTGCGCAGGGCATCGGTTTCCGGCGGATCATCGCCCCACAAGGCGCGCTCGAGCTCGGCCCGTGGAACAACCCGTCCCGGATCACGCAGCAGAAGTTCGATAATGCTCCAGCCCTTCGGCGTCAGGCGCACCTCGGTCGCTCCGATGTGCAAGCGATGGCGGCGCGAATCCAGACGAAGCGAACCGAACTCGCGCAGCGGCGTCGCCACGCGTCCACTCGCCCGCGCCAGCAGGGCACGCACGCGCGCCTCGGCCTCGACCAGGACAAACGGCTTGGTCACATAGTCATCGGCACCATGGGCAAAGCCGGCCAGCTTGTCGCCGATCTCGTCGCGCGCGGTCAGCAGCAACACCGGCACGCCCAGACCCAGCTCGTTGCGCAGGCGATGCAGAACGGCCAGGCCATCGATTGCCGGCAGACCGACATCGAGAATGACCACCTCGAAGGATTCCGTGACCAGTCGATGCAAGGCGGTGCGACCGTCGTAGGCGGCATCGACGGTGAATCCGCGCGCATCAAAGAACGCGAACAGGTTGCCGGCAATGGTCGGATCGTCCTCGACGATCAACAGACGTGGCTTGGGCTCGTTCATGGCATGACAACATGGGCAAGACTCAGGCCGCTACTTTACGTGGTGCGAAGACGCGCTGCCGAGTTTCCCGGCGCAACGTAATGCGGACGCTGCCATCGGCGCGGTCGCGGGCTGTCGATGACCCGCGTCGCCGGATCGCTCAGTGCTTTGCTTGTGCCGATCGAATCAAACGCCCTGCCATGGCGCGAACCGGCAACAAGTTGCGCGTCGCACTAGTGTGGTGTCCCGCAAATAGCTGGGTGGGATCGCGCCTCGGATTCGATCCCGAGACAAGGCGCGAGGAAGAGGCATAGTGGGGCGATGGTGACGACGAGCAACGCAGGATCGGGGCCGAAGGCCAAGCGAGTTTGCCGAGTTATTTGTGGGGCACCACACTAGCACGCATATCCGCGCTTTCGCGCCAGCGGCGCCGAGTCCCGCGCTTCGCAGATCCGGAACGAACCGACGCAAATGCGCAGCCAGCTAATCAACCTGGAACACCCATTCCGCTACGCCCGAACCGGATCCTTGCCGGGACGCAAGTGACTCACTCCGGCGATCGGATCGATAGTGCAGTTCAAGCATGCCAATGTGCGCACGTGGTCAATTCAAGCGCGCTCGAGCATCTGCACGGCAAACCACTGTCGGGAATCAGTCCAGCTGCGCACCACACGCAGGCCGGCCCTGGCGGCCATCGCGGCAAATTCCTCGATTGCGTACTTGCAACTGTATTCGACCAGCATCGCTTCAGCTTCGGCGAATCCGAAGCGCTGCTTGCCGATATGCACAACTTGATCGCGGCAGCTGACAATATGCGTCTCGATGCGTCCGGCCAGCGCGTTGTAACGCGCACGATGGCGAAACTGGTCGAGCGCGAAATCGGCATCGAGCTCGCGATTGATGCGGGCCAGCAAGTTCAGGGTGAAGTCGCGGGTGATGCCTGCGGCATCGTTGTAGGCGGCATCGAGGATCGCCGCATCTTTTTTCAGGTCGATGCCGACGAGTGCCGCGCCATGCCGACCCATTTCGGTGGCCATCGTGCGCAGCAGGGCAATCGCCTCCCGCTGCTCGAAGTTGCCGAGCGTCGATCCCGGAAAGAACACGACGGTGCGACGCGCAGCCTGGTCGGGAGTCGGCAGCTCGACCGGCTGGGTGAAATCGGCGCTGACCGGCAACATGTCGACATCGGGAAATTCCTCACTGAGGTTTTCCACGCTGGCATCGAGCGCACTCGTCGAAATCTCGACCGGCACGTAACCGACCGGCTGATCGAGCGCATCGAGCAGCAGCCGCGTCTTGATGCCGGCACCGCTGCCATATTCGACGAGCAAGGCGTGCCGCCCGATCGCCCTGGCGATGTCGGCAGCATTCTCCTTGAGGATCGCAAGTTCGGTTCGGGTCAGGTAATACTCGGGCTGTTCGCAGATCTGCTCGAACAAGGCGGAACCGTGCGCATCGTAGAAATATTTCGAAGGGATGCGCTTGGGTGTCTGCGCCAGGCCACGCGCGACGTCGGTCGCGAAATCGCCATCAGGCAACTGCGCAGGGCGGCAACACGCTGCGGCTGGACCGGCGGGCGTCATCGGTCTTTGCCCAGGCGCAGCCCCATGAATTGCCAGCGATCGGCCGGGGCGAAGAAGTTCCGATAGCTCGCCCGCATGTGATCTGCGGGCGTTACGCAGGAGCCGCCGCGCAGGACGTGCTGGCCACACATGAACTTGCCGTTGTACTCGCCGAGCGCACCGGCTGGAACCTTGTATCCTGGATAGCTCACGTAGGGGCTGGCGGTCCATTCCCAGACATCACCAAACATCTGCTGCAATCCCGATGGCGCCGTGGCGGCGTGCGGATGCAACAGACCGGATTCGACATAGTTTCCTTTCGTCGCATCAAGCGCCTGCGCCGCCGATTCCCATTCGGCCTCGGTTGGCAACCGTGCCCCGGCCCAGCGCGCGAATGCGTCGGCTTCGAAGAAACTGACATGACTGACTGGCGCATGCATATCGAGCGCGCGCAAACCGGCAAGCGTGAACTCGGCATCGAGCGCGTCATTCCAGTACAGCGGATGCTTCCAGCCACGCTGACAAATGGTGTTCCAGCCCTCACTCATCCACAAGCTCGGCGTGCGATAGCCGCCGTCGCTGATGAACGCCGCGAATTCAACATTGCTGACCGGGCGATTGGCGATTGCATGCGCATGCAGCAGGGTGTGGTGACGCGGCGTCTCGCAATCGAAGGCGAAGTCGGTACCGCCATGACCGATCTCGGTGATGCCCTCGGCACCGGCAATGAAGACGAGTGGCGTGCTCGACGAGGGCGCCGCTGCCGGCAGATCCCGATAGACCGGCTGCAATGGATTCAGCGAAAACAGGTGCTTGATGTCGGTCAGCAGCAATTCCTGATGCTGTTGCTCGTGATTGAGGCCGAGCGTGACCAGGACAGCAAGTTCGGCATCGACGCCTCGTTCAAGCAGGCGCTGCATGCGTTCATCGATGCGGGCACGGTAGGCGAGCACCTCGGCAAGCGTCGGTCGGGTCAGCATGCCGCGTTGCGGGCGGGCGTACATCGGGCCGACCGATTGATAATACGAGTTGAACAGGAACATCCAGTCCGCGTTGAGAAAACGATAATCGGAATCACGAGCGAGCACGAACTGCTCGAAGAACCAGGTGGTGTGGGCGAGGTGCCACTTGCTCGGGCTGGTCTCCGCCATCGACTGCGCCACGGTGTCTTCGGCAGCAAGGCCGGCGACAAGATCCAGGCTCGCCGTACGCACGCGATGAAAGGCATCGCGAATCCCTGAACCGTTATCGATGGTTACAAGGGTCTTGTCCACCTCGGTTGCTCCGCTTGACTGGCTGACTCCCTGGGCAGGGCGCTGACCGGAACCCGACATTCTGCACAACAAAGACGAACCGGAAATGAAGGTGGTTTGCGCGGCGTCTGGCGCCAACCCTTTCCCTCAGCCTTCGAGAAACTCCACTTCACCGGTTTCGAGCGAGTATTCGGCGCCAACGACACACAATCCATCGTGTTCCACCAACTGTTCGAGAATGGCCGAACCACGTCGCAACTGGTTCACCGACATGCGGATATTGTTGCGTACCGCGCGGCGCACGAGTTCGGCCGGATTGTTGGCGATCTCGGTTTCCATCAAGACCTCCACTGACGGGCGCACGCGGCTGACGATCGAGCGCAGATTGTTCGACTGGTCTTCCGAGCGCAAGCCCAGTTCGTCGATCGTGGCGAGGATCGCTCCACATTGGGTATGGCCGAGCACGACAACCAGACGGGTTCCGTGGCGTGCGGCCGAGAACTCGATGCTGTCGACCTGCGAAGGTGCCACGATATTGCCGGCAACGCGGATCACGAAAAGATCGCCGAGGCCCTGATCGAAGACGATTTCAGCGGGGACCCGGGAATCGGAACAGCCGAGAATGATCGCAAACGGCTCCTGCCGGGTTATCAGGTCGCGTCTGCGCTGCTCGCTGGTTTCGCCAACACCACCAAGTTCGGCGACAAAACGCCGATTGCCATCTTTCAAGCGTTGCAAGGCTTCGTTCGCCGATATCATTCCGGTCTCCTTGAGGTGTTTGCCGCAGTAATCGAAGACGCGCTGCGCGGCGAAAGCGGGAATATTAGCCTGTCGATTCTGAAGCATTCCTGCCGCCATCGAAACCATGAACGCGATCGGTACGCGCCCGCCGGCATGCGGAGGCGCTTGATCATCACCCTCGGCGAGCGCTGCCAGCGCGCAAACGAGACTCGCATCCGGATCGCCGCCAATGCAAGCTAGAATGTGCCGATGATGAATCCCAGCACCGCCACGACGCGCGCCCCGAACCCGATCCTCAAACTGCTCGGGCGTGGCCTCGAAACCGCGCTCAACCACGCCTTGAGTCTCGATGTGGAAACACGCGCGTCATTGACTGCCCTGGATGGCCGCGCCGTACGCGTTGATTTTCGTGGCAGCGGACTGGCCTTGCGCATGGCCATCGAAGGCGAACGTCTGCGCGTCGGCCCGGCCTTCGACGGCGACAGTCATTTGCGCGTGACGGCAACGCCGGGCAGCCTGCTCGGCATGGCCGCCGCACGCCTGCGTGGCGACGGTGACGACGGATTGCCAGCGGGTCAGGTCGAGATCGCCGGCGATGCTGAACTGGCGCGCCGACTTGAACGCCTGGCAACACGTTTCGAGCCCGATATCGATGAGGCTTTTGCGCGCGTGTTCGGCGACGTGCTCGGCTTCCAGATCGCGCGTGCATTCCGGCGCAGCCTTGCTTTCGCCCGCGAATCAGCCTCGGCCCTGGTGCGCGATGGCGCCACCTATCTGGTCGAGGAAAGTCGCGATCTGGTCGCCAGACCCGAGATGGACGAATTCCTCGACGAGGTCGACGAATTGCGTGAACGCGGCGATCGTCTCGACGCGCGGATCAAACGCCTTTCTGCGGCGCATCGCGCATGACCTCGCTGCGTCAGTTGCCGCGCGTGCTGCGCATCTCCGCCCTGCTCGTACGCTACCGACTCGATGACGTCATCGACGATGCGCACCGCTTCCGCATCTTGCGTTGGGCGCGCCTGGTCGTGCCGCGCGCGCGCGCCGAAATCGCTGCGCTGCCGCGTGGCGAGCGGCTCGTCCTCGCCCTCACCGAGCTCGGCCCGATCTTCGTCAAGTTCGGCCAGATCCTGTCGACTCGACGCGATCTGCTGCCAGCGGACATCGCCGATGCATTGACCGCGCTGCAGGACAAGGTCACGCCTTTCCCCGGCCATATCGCCCGTGAGTCGATCGAGCAGGCGCTGGGCGCAGCGATCGCCGAGCGTTATGCCGCCTTCGACGAAACACCGCTGGCCTCGGCCTCGATTGCCCAGGTGCATGCGGCGGTGATGCCGGATGGTCGCGAGGTCGTGGTCAAGGTGCTGCGCCCGGATATCCGCAAACGCATCGATCGCGATGTCGACCTGCTGCGCGCACTTGGCGAACTGACCAACCGCGTGCATCCGAATGCCGACAAGATCCGTCCGCTCGCTGTCGTTGCCGAGATCGAATCGACCCTGCTCAACGAACTCGACCTGCAGCGCGAAGGTGCCAACGCGAGCCTGCTGCGGCGCAATTTCATCGGCTCCGACGATCTCTACGTGCCGGAGGTGATCTGGTCGCACACCACCGCCGGCGTGCTCACGCTCGAGCGCGTACGCGGCATTCCGGTCGATGACCTCGCTGCGCTCGATGCGGCCGGCATCGATCGGGTGCGCCTGGCCGAGAAGGGTGTGCAGCTTTTCTATACGCAGGTGTTTCGCGACAACTTCTTCCATGCCGATGCCCACGCCGGCAACATCTGGGTCGACGCCACGCGCCGCGACAATCCGCGTTTCATCGCGCTCGATTTCGGCATCATGGGCACGCTTTCGGAGCAGGATCAGTTCTGGCTTGCGGAGAATTTCCTGGCCCTGTTCAAGCAGGATTACCAGCGCATTGCAGATCTGCACCTGCGCGCCGGCTGGATGCCCGCGAACGTGCGCATGGACGAACTCGAATCGGCGATCCGTGCCGTCTGCGAACCCTACTTCACGCGCCCCTTGAGCGAGATCTCGCTGGCCGCCGTGATCATCAAACTTTTCCAGACCGCACGCCGCTACGAACTGACCTTGCAGCCGCAGCTGATCCTGCTGCAGAAGACCCTGCTCAACATCGAGGGTGTCGGCCGCCTGCTGCACCCGCAGATCGACATCTGGGCGACGGCCAAACCGGTACTGGAAAAGATCTGGTGGAAGCGTCGCGGGCCGCGCGCGATGCTCAAGCGCCTGCGCCAGCACGTCCCCGAATGGCTGGCCGCCGCACCGGACATGCCACAACTCGCGCACAGTTACCTTGAGCAGGTCACGACCGGCAAGCTCCAAGTGCGCATCGCCTCGGAGGATCTGCGCCGCCTCGAGATGAACTCTCGGCGCGGCCCGCAGCTCCCGGCGCAGCTGACCATCGGCGCAACGCTTGCGCTGTGCGCGGTCTTGCTGCAGGTATTTGACACCCAGACTCTGCGCATCGGCGGAGTTTGCGTGTGGGCGATCGGCGCCGCCCTGGTTTCGGCGCTCGCCTTCGTTGCCGCACTGCGTCCGCGCTGAGCGGCCTGCGCCCGTGATCCTCCATTGCGACGAGCACATCGTCGTCGTCAACAAGCCGGCCGGCATTCCGGTGCACCGCAGCCGCCTCGTTAACGATGGCGATGTCTACCTGATCGACCAGGTGCGTGCCCTGATCGAAGGCCCCTTGCATCTGATCCACCGTCTCGATCGGGCCACCAGCGGCGTGTTGCTGATCGGTCGCAACGCCGAAGTGGCCGGCACACTTGGCCGTCAGTTCATGCAACGCGACGTCGAAAAGACCTATCTCGCGGTCTGCCGTGGCTGGCCCGAGGAAACCGGTGAGCTCGACTATCCGCTACCCGGCGTGCGCGAGAACAGCGACCGCAAACCCGCGCTGACCCGCTGGAAGCGACTCGCCACCGTTGAAGTACCGATCGCGATCAACCGCTACCCACAGCAACGCTATGCCCTTGTCGAAGTCTCCCCGGAAACCGGTCGCTACCGACAGATCCGCCGCCACTTCGCCCATCTGCGCCATCCGTTGATCGGCGACACCAGCCACGGGCGTACCGAACACAACCGCCTGTTCAAGCAGTACTACAGCGTGCATCGATTGCTGCTGCACGCTCAGCGATTGCGGTTCGATCACCCGGTCGATGCAAGGCGACTGTCGATTGAAGCTCCGCTTGATGCCGAGTTCGCCGGCTTGCTGACGCGCTTTGGCTGGGCGATTCCGGCAATCGGGCCTGAGCCGCCAGCACCCTGAGTTTCGGCCGATCGCGAACTGAAAATCCAGTATCGGCAAGCATCGCTTGCGACCGCATCCGGAATCCCGCCGGTCGCGGCCGACGGGGACTCCATGCTGCTTCTCCTCTCCATTGCTGCATCGTCGTCAATGCATGAAAAGATTCAGCCGCTGCCACACCGCGGGTGCGCGATGATCGCGATCCGGCCCTGCCAGGATTGGCAGGGCCGTTGCCTGGGTTGCGGGTGTCACGGGAGATCAAGGGACGCGGTCAAAGCGGCGTCAACTCGAATCCGTTGGCGAAGATCCGATCCGTGATCGGCGGCTCGTAGGCAATGCGCACACCACAGAATCGCAACGTGCTGTCGTTCTGGGCGCCGAGATTGACCGCGACATTGATCGCCGAGCTGAATTGATCAACTGTGAAGTTCATTAGCGGCGACAGCGCACTACCGTAACCAGCCGCCTGATTTACGGATGCAACGTTGCTGCGCTCATTGAAGTTGCCGGCACCATCGTAAGTCGTGAAGAACGCGGTGACTGTGCTGGTCGATGTGTCGTAGTAGTACAGGCGTAGATAATTCACCACGGCACCTTGCGGCAATACCACCCTGTGCGCAAACGCCGAGTTGCTGCCACCGGTCTTGGCGATGCAGCCAGAACCCGGATAGCTGTAGGTGGTGCTGCTGTCCAGCGGATGGAAGCTCGACCCGGCGATCCAGAGGTATTCAAGTGCGCTGGCTGCGGGTTGATCCGGCTGTGGCGATGCCGGGGAGCGTGGCGGAACCGCTTGATCGCCGGGCGCCGCAGCGATCGGCATTGTTGCCGAAAGCGTGAGCAAGCCGATCATCACCAAGGGCCAGGGATTTCGATTGGTTGTTGGCATGGCCGTCTCCCTACGGTGAATAGAAAATGCGCATGCCGCAGAGGCGCGTGCCGGTATCCGTCGATCCGATCAACGAGTAAGACTGAGCAAGGTTGTCGACGGTGGCCGGGGCCGCAAGCGGGAAGTACTCGCTCGCATAGCCGGAACTAAGCGTCGAAGATTGATTCAGCACGTTGGCGAAGCTTCCGTCGCCAGGGTAGGTGTTCAGGATTACCTGCGCGTGGTTCGTTGCAACGGTGCTGTAGTAGTAGAGACGGACACCCTGGATGATGGCGTTGGTCGGCAGTTCCAGATTCGTGTTGACGTAGTCGCTTGAAAATGAACAACCGCCCCCCGGGTAGGTCACGCTCTGGCTGCTGGTGCGTGGCGTGAAGGCGGAACCCGCGAGAAAGAGATAGGTGGTTCCGCCCATTGGCGCGGCCATGCCATCCGTACCCTGGTCAGCGCCCGGGGCGTGATAGAAGTTCAGATTCTGCGCCGGAGGAAATCCTTCGGCGGTCGCTTCGGTCGCAAACACCGGTAATCCGGCACCGAACAGGGACGCTGCGATCGCAACGCCAATCAATGATTTGATCATTTTACTCTCTCTTGATGAAATGATGGCGGCAGGCATCCGACCGCCCTGACACGATAGAGAGCCTGCCCGGCGCGGGTTGCCAATCCGATCCGGATCGGACTGCCAACCGCGTCACATCCTGGGCGCAGCCGTGGTCGCTGGAATCCAGAACAAGGAACATGCCACCCGCAATCCCCAAGTGCGCCTCACGATGTGCCGACCATTCGTTGGCTTGTCCGAATCTGTGGCAGGCTTGCGCCTTTCGTCGTTCTGGCTGGAATCGCGGGCATGAACCTGACACCAACGCCGCCGCTGACTGCGGCGACTCTAGAAGGCGAAGCGGCCCTGGTTCGTGCCGTCGGCGGCGTCTCGCTGGCCGCGGCGATCATCAACATCATTGTCGGCTCGGGAATCTTCCTGCTGCCGGCCCTGCTGTTCACGCGCATGGGGCCGTCGGCACCGATCGCGTTCCTGGCCGGTGCGCTGGCGATCGTGCCGATCGCGCTCTGTTTTGCCGCGATCGGCAGTCGCGCGGCAACCACGGGTGGCCCGTACACCTATGTTGGCGCCGCATTCGGACCGTTTGCCGGATTCATCGCCGGGGCCTTGATGTGGATCTGCAACGTCGCCTCAAGCGGGGCGGTGGCTTCGGCGCTGTTTCTGCAGGTCGCGCGTGCCTGGCCACAGTTCGATCAGCCAGTCTGGCGCACGATCTTCATGGTCGTGTTGTATTCGGCCCTGATCGCGCTCAACGCATTCGGGGTCAGGCTGGGTGCGCGTGCCATCAACATGCTCGCGACCTTGAAGCTGACGCCGCTGTTCGTGCTCGCCTCGGTCGGACTTTACTTTGTCGACTGGAGCCAGATCAGCTGGCTGGCGATTCCGTCGTGGCCTACCCTCGGCGCCTCGATGGTGCTGGTCATGTTTGCCTATTCGGGCATGGAAACGGCCCTGATTCCTTCCGGCGAATTGCGCGATGCCGCCCACAGTGTGCCGCGGGCGACGCTGGCCGCGATCCTCGTTGTCGTGCTCCTCTACATGGGTATCCAGATCGTCACCCAGGGCATCCTCGGACCGCTGCTGGCAACCAGCAAGGTGCCTCTGGCCGAAGCCGCCGGCACGCTGTGGTCACCGGGCCTGGTCATCCTGCTGATCACCGCCGGGGTGTCGATGGGTGGTTTCATGATGGGCAACCTACTGGCCTCCTCGCGCCTGCTCTATGCGCTT
Source organism: uncultured Dokdonella sp. (assembly GCA_964390215.1). Lineage (GTDB taxonomy): Bacteria > Pseudomonadota > Gammaproteobacteria > Xanthomonadales > Rhodanobacteraceae > Dokdonella. The sequence continues at coordinate 72,115 of CAYMHF010000001.1, forward strand.
GGACGCGATGGTTACCTGCCCTCGGCCTACGGTCGCGTCACTGCCTCTTATCGGGTTCCGCTGCTCGCCATCGTCACGCATGGTGGTGTCGGGTTTGTGCTCGCCCTGGTCGGCAATTTCGAGGCGCTCGCCCTGGTATCGGGCGGCGCCAATTGCCTGATCTACCTCGGCGTCAGCGTGGCCACCTGGATTGCCCAGAAGCGTGATTTGCGCAGTGGCGGCGCACCCTTCGTGCTACCCGGCGGGGCACTGATCCCGGCCATCTCGGGCACGGCGATGATCGCTATCGTCGCTACCCTGACGCGGGCCGAGTGGACTGCGATCGGTGTCGCCCTGCTGGTGCTGGTGCTGATCTATGCAGGCTTGCGTCACTGGCGCCTGCGACCCTGAGCCAGCACGCCTGGACGAACTGTGGCGCCGGACAACCCCAGACCTTGTCACCGAAAACCGAGTGAGGGCGGCCTCAGTGTGCGGCTGGCGTTGGCTCAGAACGACATCGCTGCTGGCATCGGCTGTCGCACCGAGTTCACACTGGGGCAGACCATGTACCGGGTTCGCGATGAATCTGCGCGGCCACGCTGAAGGCGATGCTCGCAGCGGCCAGCTCATCGGCGCGAGGCGAGATCGCTGTGTCCTGTTTGCTGCTGTAGCCGCGCGCGGCGATCGAGCGGATCATGCCACGTCCATTGCAGGAGGAAGCCGCATGCGTGCGATCGGCGTTGTCATTGTCGCGGTGTGGGTGCTCGCCGGTCTGCGGCCTGTTTCTGCGGCAACGGCCAGGCAGCATGCGGACGAACTGCTGTCCGTCGACAAGGCCCTGGGTGCAGCCAGTGCGAAAACCGAGGGGCTCACGGGACTCGGCGCCGCCTTCGCCGACAACGTGAGCGTGCCGGTACCCGGCAAGGGATTCGCACACGGCAAGGATGAGGCGATCGCTGCGCTGCGGGCCAATCCGGCGATCGACACGGCACGCATCGACTGGACGCCTGTTCGCGTCGGCATTTCCGCGGATGGCAGCCAGGGCTTCACGTTTGGCTTCATGAACCAGCACGACGCCGATGGCACGATCCTGCCTTACAAGTACCTGGCCTACTGGCAGCGCGATGCGGCGGGCTGGAAAGTGATTGCCTGGAAGCGAGGCAAGCGCGCGGCCGGAACAGTCGATGACGCCACGCTGCCGCCGTTGTTGCCCGGGTCGTTTCCTAAAGACGGCGACAGGCCGCGTCTCGACACCGCCGAGCAGGCGTTTTCCGACGAAGCGCAGTCGATCGGGCTTGGTCCGGCCTTTGCCAGATTCGGCACAGCCGATTCGATGAACCTGGGGGGCTCCGCCCATGTCGGGTTCGTGTTTGGCGCCGCAGCGATCGCAAAGCTCGTCAGTGCAGGGGAGCCGAGTGGAGGCAGTAGCCTGAACTGGTCGGCTGACCGCGTCGTCGTCGCCGCCAGTGGCGACCTCGGCCTCAGCATCGGCCATATCCGCTTCAACGCGTCTGCTGCGGATGGCAGCGAACGCCCACCGATTCCATTCTTCACGGTCTGGCGGCGTACGGCAGCCGATCAACCCTGGCGCTATGTGGCGGAATAGATGACGACCTTGCCCGGAGTGGAATGGCGCGTCAGTCAATCAATGCGATCGGTGTTGTCGGGCGATCGAGGACGAGCCGGCCGACTGGTGAGCCGCATTCGCCAACCACGGAGCGCTGCGGGATAACCACGGCGATTTCCGAAGCAGACCTGAGCGCGCCTTCGAACGACGCCTTTATGCAGGGCGTCTGAGCCGTGACGGGAGGTGGCTCGATATCGGCCTGTGCGTGGAGCTGAGCGGCCGACTCGATTGAATCCGGGCGCAGCGCGATTGACCGTTTTTCGCAGATCTTGCGAAGCGATACGCCGTGATCACCTTCAGCGGGTCGCACTTGCTGCCGGGCAGGCAGATCGCCGGCTTATCGATATCCAGCATGACACGATTCCTCCGGCCCAGGAATCTGATCCCGGCACGTTTACTGCATTCGCCGCGAATGTGTCGTTTGTTTGCGGTTTGCCGTGCTTGCGTTTCGACGCTTCACTTTGGCGGCATAATCGATTCCGTCCTCACCCGGAGACCCCTGTTCGCCTGATGCGCATCCTGCTTCTCATTGCAGCGCTGGTTCTGTGCACAGCGGTTGCGGCCGACGAACCGCCATTGCGAGCGCTCGATGTCGCCGACGAAAGCCCGCCGACCTTCAGCGTCTATTCCTCACGCGAAGGTCTCTCCGACGAAATCTGGAGCACGGTCGGGTTCGACAATCAGGGCTTTGTCTGGGCCGGGTCGGCTTCCTCGCTGGCGCGTTTTGATGGCTATCGCTGGAGACCATGGCCATTTGCGCAAGCACACAGCCTGGTTCGCGACATGCAGGTCGACTCGAACGGCATTCTATGGGCGATTTTCGAGCGTGAGGGACTGGCCCACAATGACGGCCATGGATGGTCGCTGGCAACCAACAAGAACGAGTTCCACCAACGCTTCTCGGACACCTATCGTGCCGACGGCACCGCGGAATTCTGGCTCAGCGGCGACCACGGCTTTCGGCGCCTGGTCGGAGACCAATGGCGGGACGATCCGGGCAATGATTCGGTTCGCCTCGGGCCGGTCGCACGCATCGAGCAGACCGAGACCCTGTTCGGCCAAGCCCGACAATGGATGGGAACCACAACCGACGGCCTCTGGTACCGCAACCTGGATACCACTGGCAAGACATCCGCCTGGCAGCGGGTCGACCTGCCGGGATTCAGCAACCTGCACACGACCGACATGTTGCGCACGCATGATGGTGACAGCGAAGAGCTGTGGATACTGACCTACGGTGACGGTCTGATCCGCATCCGCAACGATGGCATCCGCATCTGGCGTGCGGCAAGCGGCGAACTGCCAACCGAAGCGATCTACTCGGCGCGCGTCACCTATTCGGCGCAGGATCAGCGCACGCTCTGGATGGCATCACGCGCTGGCCTGCTGCGTTTTCGCAACGAGAAGATTGCGGTGTTTGATCGTCGCAATGGACTGCCCTCCGACGCCGTGCGCGGCATCAAGGTGCAGACAAATCCGGATGGCACCGAACTGCTCTGGCTGGCTACCGAGGGTGGCATCGCGCGCACCGCCCTGACCAACAGCCAATGGCAGACCGTGTCCCTGCTCGGTGCGAGCGAGAACGGTATCTTCGCGGTCATGCTCGAACCGGATGGCAAGGGCGGCGAACGACTCTGGGTCGGCAGTGCCAAACTCGGCCTCGCCCTGCTGCAGGATGGCGAATGGCGCTATTTCACACACGCGAACGGCAAGCTGATGCATGAAGGTGTGCGCCAGATCTGGCGCCTGCCCGATGCCGATGGCCGTCCGCAGCGGTTGCTCAGCCTGATCAACGGCGAGTTGATGCGGATCGATGCCGCGCTCAATTTCGTTGCGATCGAAACACCGTGGCCGAAGAACACCGATGATCTGGCCGCAATCGCGATCTCGCGGCAGCAAGGAGAAAGATACGAAACCTGGTTCGGCACCCTGCATAGCGGCATCTACCAGCTCAACCAGGGTCGCTGGACGCAGTTTGTTGCCGATGGCGCAAGCTTGCCGTGGTCGGTCATCGGCCTGACCGAGCAGATCGACGCCGATGGCCGCTCATGGCTGTGGGCAGCAAGCAACCAGGGCCTGGCGGTGTTCAACGGCCTGCAATGGAGGTTGATCCAGGGACTGCCGGCCGACAGCTTCCGCGGGGTCACCCTGCTCAGGCATTCCGCTCGCCCCACGCTTTGGGCCGCGAGCAGTCGCAACGGCGTCTTGCGTCTTGATGTCAGCGATCCGGAGCACCCGATGCTGGTCACTGACAATGCGATTCCCCCGGCGCCGGATCCAACCGTCTACTCGGTCAGTGAGGACAGCCAGGGGCGTATCTATGTCTGCACCAACAATGGTGTCCAGCAACTGACGCCCACGGCGGATCAGCATTATGCCGAGCGTGTGTTCCGCCGCCGCGACGGACTCGTCCACGACGAATGCAACACCAATGCACAGTTTGTCGATGCGCATGATCGTTACTGGGTCGGCACGCTGGGCGGGCTGAGCATGTACGACCCGAACATCAAGACCAGCACGCAGACGGCACAGCCCAAACCGTTGCGCATCACCGAGCTCGTCGTCGATGGCATCAACCTGGATCCGGAAAACGCCTCCGCGAGAGTTCTGCACGCCGGCATGAAGGAAATCGACATCGGCTATTCGGTACTGTCCGGATTGCGCGAGCAGGATTCAAGCTATCGCAGCCAACTGATCGGTCTGGAAGCCGAGCCCGGCGCCTGGAGCAGCGAGCATCACCGCCACTTCAGTCGCTTGCCGCCCGGAAGCTACACCTTGAAGATTGACGGACGGGACTATGCCGGCACCGCCAGCGTTCCGATCTCGCTCGAATTCTCGATCGAGGCACGCTGGTACGAACAACTGTGGATCCGCGTCTTGCTTGGCCTGCTCGGCCTGGCGTCCGCGCTCGGTCTGGTCATGCTCTACAACCATGGCCTGCGTCGGCGTCAGCGTCATCTCAAACACGAGGTCGCCAGGCGCACCGCCGAGATCCGCGCGGCCAACCAGCGCCTGACCGAACTTTCGTATCAGGATCCCTTGACCGGCGTGGCCAACCGGCGTCGCCTGATGGAGGTGCTCAACGCAGCGATCGAGCGTGCGGTGACGCGTTGCCTGCCAATCGGGTTGATCCTGATCGACGTTGACCATTTCAAGGAATACAACGATGCGCACGGCCACCTGGCCGGGGATATCGCCCTGCGCGCGGTCGCTCAGGCCCTGCAGAACGCAACTCGCGAGCAGGATCTCGTTGCCCGCTTCGGTGGCGAGGAGTTCGCCTGCCTGATGATTGACGCGAATATCGAAATCGTCGAGCGCTGCGCCGAGCGCATGCGTACCCTGATCGAGGCGCTGCCACCGCGCACGCTCGGCAACGACACGCAGACGATCACGATCAGTGCCGGCATCATGAGCCGGATACCGGAGCCCGGCGACCATGCGGCCGATCTGCTTCGCGATACCGACATGGCGCTGTACCGGGCCAAGCACGAGGGTCGCAACTGCGTGCGTCACTCCGGTAATCCAGGCGGCGTCTCTGCGCAGGATTGATCAGTCCTACGGGGGCAGCGCACCCTTGTCGCGCGGAATATTGCACACGCCGTGATCAGGCAGCGCGGGTAATGCGCTCTGTCGGCTCGTCCAGCTGCAGCAACTGATCCATCGACATCGCCTTGTGGAACAGCCAGCCCTGGGCGAAGCGCACGCCGTGCTTGCGCAGGAATTCGGCCTGAGCCTCGGTCTCGACGCCTTCACCGATGATGGTCAGTCCCAATGATCCGCCGAGATTGATGATGTGCAAGGCGACCTGGCTGGTGACCGAATCAATGGCTGCGGTTTCAATGAAGACCTTGTCGATCTTCAGGTAGTCGGTCGGCAGGGTGGTCAGGTGGGAAAGGCTGCAGAAGCCCGTGCCAAAATCATCGATGGCAACGCGGATACCGAGGGCGCGGATTTCGGTAACAATTCGGCTGGCGATGCGCGCATCGACGAACGAGTGCTCGGTTGCCTCGACAATGATGTTGTCGGGATTGATTCCCGGTGTCTGCAAGAGCTTGCGCAACGATTCGATGATGGCCTCGGAATGAAGATCCGCGGCTGACAGATTGATGCTTACGTAGCAATCGGGATTTCTGGACAAGAATTCTGGAGCCTCGCGCGCAACCCGTTCGAGCACGAACTCGGTCAACTGGCGGATCATGCCGCTCGCTTCCGCGACCGGAATGAATAGATCCGGCCCCATGCCCACGCCTTCGCGCGTCGGCCAGCGCAGCAGGGCCTCGATGCCTACGACGGAGCCATTGTCGAGATCGACGATGGGCTGGTAATGCAGGATGAAGTCCTTGCGCCTGAGTGCTGCGCGAAGCGCGGCTGGCAATGAAGTCCGCTGTCGCGCGAGCTTCAGGATGCCGAATGCCGAGGTGCTGCCGAGCACAAGTGCCAACGGCACGAGCACGACAGCAAATGAATACAACCGCGAACGCAGGTAGACGGCGGGAACGGCGACGTAAGCCATCATGTCGAATCTTTTCGATTTCTGCTCGGCAACCAGAAATTTGCCATCGAAGACCACGCCATCTTTTTCAGCCTGCAAGTCGCTTATCCATTTCTGGTCGAACGAACCGCGCCGGCTCATGCCCTGCCTGCCGCCACTGCCTAGAATTCCCAGCGAGACATCGGCGCGTTCAACATGGACGTCGATCAGCGCCTGCGGATTGATTGCCACCACACAGTTGCCCCGACCAAGCAACAGGAAGCGCTTGCCTTCGCCGACACCAAGATCGACCGACGTGCGAATGCTCGTGCCGCTCGGGCTGACGTAGGCGATCGGACCCAAGACAATGCCTTCGCCATGCCGACCGAGCGACGAGCACAAGAGTCGGCCGTGCTCCACATAACCCACTGCCTGCAAGTAACTCGAAGCCATGCCAATATCCCGCATCAGGGCGATTCGGGCATCGGAACACGGATCGGGATCCTTGAATTCGCTCAGCTTGTGGTTGGCCGTCGCAGCCTGGTCACCGGCGGCTTCGCCCCGGCGCAACAACTCGCCGGCCATGACCCGGGCAAAGCGGACCTCCCCGTCCATGCTCTGGCGGTCAGCGAGATACAGGGCGGCCAACACCGGAACAGCAATGCCGAGAATGCCGATGCTCAATACAAATCGAGTTGTGAGTTTTCTGAACATTCTCCACCAGTGAGCGATAGAAACCGCCCCCGGTAAAATTCATCTCGGGTCGCTCAGCATGCGCGCAATTGCCGTGAAGTGCACCCTGGATACGCATGAGACTGGATGCTGCTTTCTTCAATCTGGCGCGTTTACCATGGCGGAGATTTCGCTCAGGCCAAGGATTGTCGGGGTGTCTGGCCGAAAAGATGGCCGGCCAGTAGCAGGCTAGAAGTTCATGATTTGTTGCAATCTGGACAGCAGGTATTTAGGCCATTTACTCCGATCCATCGAAACCATCGGCAAAAATGATGGGTTGCACCTTGAATCCTTCCTGCAACGGCCAACCGGTATTGCCGAGCGGATTACTGCGATAGGCGCCGACATCGCGTCGCGAACCGCGTAGCACGCCATTGAAATCGTCCACGGCCAGGTTCGTTGCATCGGCGCTGGCGACGAGCAGGCCGGCAACAGGAACCAGATCCAAGGGCGGCCGGCCGGAATAATTTGCCGAAGCGAAATCAACGGCGATATTGCCGTTGGCATTGAAGCCGCCGCTGACGCCGCTCAGCGTACCGGCACCGACGTTCGCCAGCATCGTGACTTGACCGGTCGCACCGTCCACGTAGACGGCCCGGCCGTTCGGAGCGTACAGCGCGTTGTTGGCGAGCAGCACGCTGGCGCTGACATCGTTGATATGCAACGCGTCGCCACTGGCCTTGAGCACGGTGTTGTTGAGAATGATCAGGTTGCCGACCGCACCGCCTTGCGAGGCATGGATGCCGATACCGTGGGCCGATGCACTGAGCACGATATTGTTTCTGACGATGGCATCGGCAGTGACCTGGATGCCGTTGTCACCGCTGGCCCAGACGACATTGCGCTCGATGATGTTGGGCGCACCGTTGCCGTTGACGTGGTAGAGGGTGATGCCGGGGTAGGCGGTATCGTGGATGACATTGTCGCGCACGATGTTGGCGAAGCTGCCGGCCTTGATCTCGATGCCATCACCCTGGCTCACGCCGGGCCCGTTGAGATCGTGGATGTAGTTGTTGGCGATCAGCGAATCGTGGATGCGACAAGCATCGTTGTTGCAACCCAGGTAGAAGCCTTCGGCTGTTCCACCCGCATGGTTGATTTCATTGTGGATAAAGCGCAGTCGCGCATAGACGCTGCCGCTGTCGTTGGCACTGATCGCGTTGGCTGCGGTGTGGTGGACATGACAATTCTGCATCGTGATATCCGATGAAGCCGTCAGACGGATGCCGCGCGAGCCGCCGGTGAATTCGATGCCATCGAGGATCAGATGTGACGAATTGCGGATATTGAGGATGTTCTGGCTGGCATTGACGTAGGAGATGACCGGCGTCTCGCCAACCGCGGCGCGAATCGTGATCGGCGACTGCGCCGTGCCATTGAGAACCAGCTCGAAGAAACTCGAGAGTGGGTAGCTGCCGCCGTGCAGGATCAGGGTGTCGCCGGCAAGCAGATTCTGCATCGCGCTGCGGTAGTTGTCGGCCGGGGTGATTTCAATGATGGTTGCGTGGGCAGGCCCGCCGACAAGTACGGCGAGCAGCAGGAGTGCATTGCGGCAGGTCGGGCGGTTCACGGGCATCTCCGGATCAGGTGCGAAGGCAGCGTTGACCCTCGCGCATGTCCGCATTCTCACGCGAACAACCGGTGTTTTCAGTGCGTCCGTTCCGGATCGGGCCATGCGCGTCCGTTCCGGTTCCGGCCATGCGCGTCAACTGGCATGCACGAAGCCCGATCCGGATCGGCAGGACGTGGCCCGGTTACCTCGGTTTAACCGACTTCGCCCGGTGCGGCGAATGGCTCTGCGCAGGCTCCGCGTTCGAATATATGGAAGGGTTGGTGAGCGGATGGGCTCGCGCTCAGGCACTACGGCGCATCTGTTGGATCGCTTGTTCCGGCTCGATCGACTCCGCCGAAGCGGCGGCGCGCGCATCTTCCTCGTCCATTGCCGCCAGCAACGCATCGACCGTGCTTGGGCCGCCGGCAAACAGGCGGATCGCGGTGCGTGCGACCTGGCGCGTGTCATACCACGCATAGACACCGACGCCGACGGCACCGATCACCGGCAACCAGCGCGAAATGCCACCGCCAACGACACGCCTGGTCACACGCAGGCCGATCGCCCTGGCGACGCGCTCGATCACGCGCGCCGGCACATCCTGTGCGATCAGGCGACCACCCACTTGGACGACCAGATCGCGAACCGCCTGTGCAGCGGCATGACGGAACAGGCAATACATCATCTGCTCGCGATTCAGTCGCGCACTGACGCCATAGGCACCCGAGATGTCGGCCACGAGCTGGGCCTGGATGCGCCAGATCGCCACGAGTTCGGGAACGATGGTCAACCAGCCCAATGGTCCGGGAGGAAGAGCGAGGGCACCGGCGGCAAGTGCCGCCTTGCTGGATGCCGCCTTGGTCAATGCCTGCACGCGCGTCTCGGTGTCTTCGCGTCGCTTCTCGTCGGTGCTCGGCACGCTGCCGAGCAGATCCAGCAGGTGCCGCGTGATACGGCTGGCCAGATCGGTCTCGGTTTCGGGAGCCTTGCGACGGGCTGGAATGTATTCGGGTTTCTTGTTCATGGAATAGGTGTGGGTTCTCGGGCGCCGACCGCTCGAACATGCAAGCTTGACGCCATGCTCGCTAAAACAAGGCGATGGAGGATATCGGCGAAAACCTGAACCCCGGCGGTGAATCGCTCAGCGTGTCAGAAATCCGGTGACGAAATCAGCCAGCTTCCGGTATGGCGGACGCAACAGGGCCATCGACGACCAGCGCGCCTGGTACAGCACCGGCATCTGCTTGGAGAATGTCAGGAATCCGGCATGGCCGTGATAATGGCCCATACCTGAAGGGCCGACGCCGCCAAAGGGCAACTCGCTCTGGGCGATGTGCAGGACACAGTCATTGACCGTGACGCCGCCGGCCAGCACCGATTTCAGCACCTCGCGCGTGCGCCGACGCTCATTGTCGAAATGATAGAACGCCAGTGGTCGCGGCCGCGCATTGACGAACGCGATGGCCTCCTCGATGCGCGAATAGCCGATCACCGGCAGAATCGGCCCAAAGATCTCTTCCTGCATGACACGCAATGCCGGATCCGGATCAACGATCAGGGTAGGCGCGAACACGCGCCGCTCGGCATCGTGGGCGGATTCATCGGGCAGGGTGATGATCGTGGCACCCGCCGTGCGCGCCTCGTCGACCAGGCTGTGCAATCGCCGATAGTGGCCGGCGTGGACGATGCTGGTGTAATCCGGTGTCGTCTTCAATTCCGGATAATGCCGCGCGACATAGGTGCGCATCGCCTCGACAAAGGCCTCACGCCGATCGGTCGGAACCAGCACATAATCGGGCGCGATGCAGGTCTGCCCGGCATTCAGCAGCTTGCCGGCGGCGATGCGCTGGGCGGCAGTCTCGATTGCATAGCCGGGGGCGATGATCGCCGGCGACTTGCCGCCGAGTTCGAGGGTCACCGGGGTCAGGTTCGGTGCGGCGGCGGCCATCACCTTGCGCCCGACATCGGTCGATCCGGTGAAGAACAGGTGATCGAAAGCAAGGCCGGCGAAGCGGGCGGCGATGTCCGGGCCGCCGAGCACCGTGGCAACCCGCTCCTCGGGAAACACTTCGGCGAGCAGGTCGCGCAACAGGGCCGATGTGCGCGGCGTGTGCTCGGAGGGCTTGAGCATCACATGGTTGCCGGCGGCGATCGCCGAGACGAGCGGGATCAGGGCCAGATTGACCGGATAATTCCACGGCGAAATGATACCGACCACACCAAGCGCGCGGTACTGGATTTCGGTGCGGGCCGGCCAGAACAACCAGTCGGCAAGCCGATGCCGTGAGCGCGACCAGCGCGCCAGATGGCGGCGCATGTGATCGATCTCGCGAAACACGGTCATGCCGTCGGTGAGCAGGCTTTCGTGTTTCGAGCGGCGGCCGAAATCCGCGCTCATCGCCTCGGCGAGCTCGTCGAAGCGGCGCTTGAGCACTACGCGCAAGGTACCGAGATCGCGCAGGCGCTGGGCCGGGGTTGGCGTATTTGCGCGCCAGGCGGCTTGTTGCCGGGCCAGCAGCGCGTCCAGATCGCTCGATTCAGGGATATTCATCCGGGCAGTCTACCGTCAACACCGTCATGGTCGCAGCCGAATCGGCCCGGCCCCCCGAACAACGTCGGCAAGCACCGGCTCGTGATAGCTTTCGGCAACCCCAGCCTGGATTCAGCGCATGAGTATTCGTGCCTTCAACGGCATCCTTCCAACGCTCGGATCAAACGTCCATGTCGATCCCGACGCGGTCGTGATCGGCGACGTCGAACTCGGTGACGATGTCTCGATCTGGCCCTGCGCGGTGGTGCGCGGCGATGTCCATCACATCCGCATCGGCGCACGCAGCAATATCCAGGATGGCGCCGTGCTGCACGTCACCCACGACGGCCCTTACACACCCGGCGGCTCGCCGTTGCTGGTCGGTGCCGACGTGACCGTCGGCCACAGCGCCGTGATCCATGCCTGCACGATCGAAGACGCCTGCCTGATCGGCATCCACGCAACAATCCTCGACGGTGCGTTGATCAGGAAACACAGCATGGTCGGCGCAGGCGCCATGGTCAGCCCGGGCAAGATCGTCGGCGAAGGCGAACTCTGGCTCGGCAACCCCGCGCGCTTTGTGCGCAAGCTCAGCGATGTCGAAATCGAAAAGCTCTACTACTCGGCGCAGAACTATGTGCGCCTGAAGAATCAGTATCTGGTCGAGAATGGCGGGTGAGCGATCAGGGCGGTGCAGTTGACGGTTCCATTTGCAGGACTCTGCCTGGCTTCGGGGAAACTGCCTCAACGCATTCCTGACGCGGATAGTCACCGGCTCTACTTGTTGTTCACAGTTATGATAAGCAAATTGATAGCATGGACAAGGGAGTCAGGCCTTGAATCTTGAATTCACCCCGCTTCGGTGTGGCCTCCACGCGTGGCCCGTCCGCATCGCGGCGAGTTTGCTGACGCGTCGTACTGCTTCGATGAACTCTTGCCTGATCCCGCATCAAGAGCGCGGTCGATTGACGATTCAGCACTCGATACGTTTCTTCCGCTGGAAGGCCTCGCTGCCGCTGTTGCTTTGTTGCGTTGGTGTATCTGCCAATGCCGTCGAACTTTCGGTTCGCGATTCGCAGACCGGTGCGTCGGTGGATGCTGCGCTGGTTGCCGTCTCACTGTCTGATCCGTCCTCGAAACAGGGCGTGCGTGCGCAGATAACGGCGAGCGGGCAGGACGTATCGCTGCCGGTTGGGCGCTGGCAGCTGACCTTTGTTGCTGACGGCTACCGCACTCTGCGGACCACCCTCGGGAGCGGCGGCGAGGACAACCTGCCGCTCACCATCCTGCTCGATCCGATTGTGCCGTCGGCAACGATGATCGAAGCCGCACGGCGGGCATCCGACAATCCAACCCACGGCTGGCTGCAAGGCCATGTGCGACTTGCGGATACGGCTGCGCCCGTCGTCGGTGCGCGTGTAAGCGCCCATCACGCGAGCGCGATGACCGAAAGTACCTTGACGGATGCGGACGGTCATTTCGTGCTGGATCTTGGCGAGATTGCCAATGCCCGGAACACAGTGCCGGATGGATTCGAGTTGGTCGTCGAAGCCGATGGCCACGTTCCCTACACCTTGAGCGGCCTGCCGCGCGTCGCCGGACTGCAGCAGCGGCTGATTTCCATTGGCGCGGCAATACCCGCACTTCGCAACAACGAGATCGGCGCACGCGATCAGCGTTGGTCGAGCCCACCCATTATTGAACATGCGAGCCAGGCTTCATCGCTTGAACCACAGCCCTCCGCGATATCGGCCGCGCTGCTCGCACCACCGCTGACGCCGCCAGCCACCATTCGGGTCGGCTATACCGATGCGGCCTGCACCATTCCGTGCTGCACCAATGCCTGCAGCAACGTCTGCACGCTGTCGCTGGAAACCTATGTTCGGCGCGGTCTGGACAGCGAGTGGATCGCCAGCTGGAACACCCAGAGCCTGCGCGCCGGCAGCATCGCCTATCGCAGCTACGGCGCGTGGCGGGTGGACAATCCGATACGGGCGCAGTTCGACATCTGTTCCAGCGCCTGCTGTCAGGTCAACGATGCCGGCACGTCGACCAGCACCGACGCAGCGGTGGCGCGCACGCCGGGCATCCTGCTCACGCGCAATGCCAGCACGGCGTTTTCCTCCGAGTATTCGGCGGAGAACAACAGTTGGGATGATCCGAACGATGGACTTTCGTGCAGCAATGCGGACCTGTCCTGTGGCAACGGCAACGTCGGTTCGCCGTCCGCCGGCTGGCCCTGTCTGGCCGACGCTGTCGCGCTCAATCGCGGCTGCTTCGGCCACGGTCGCGGCATGTCGCAATGGGGCACGCAGCGCTGGGCGATCAACGCCACACCGCAGCGCTGGAAGTGGATCGTCGACCACTACTACAACGACAACGGCAATCAGACCGGTGCCGGCAGCGGCCAGCGCACTGCGCAGATGACCTCACCGCTGTCGCTATCCAGCATCAGCGCGATGCCCTCGACCGTTGCGCCGGGCGATACGCTGCAGATCGCCGCGACCGCCAGCAATGCTGCCGGAGCGGATCACGGCCATCTGCTGATCGGGGCCAGTCTGTACCGCAGCGGCGTGGGCTATCTCGATGACAGCACCAACGACTCGGCGCTGATATTGGCGCCGGGAAGTCACTCGATCCAGCGCAGCTTCGCGGTGCCGTCGACGGCACCCCTCGGCAGCTACGACGTGCTGCTGTCGCTGTACCTCGACGTGGATGAAGACGGCGCCATCTCGGCTGCGGATCTGCCCATGGCGCTGATGCGGGCGGACGGCGTACTGACGATCACGGTGCCGACGGATCGGATATTCGCCGACGGATTCGAAACATTTCCCTGAGCTGGCGGCGCAGGCGGGTCAACTCCGACCGGCTGCCAGCTTTTCAAGCCGGCGATGTCTGCTGTTCGAGTCGTTGCAGAAACACCATCGCCTCGACGGAATTGGCGCCGCACATGGCCGGCTCGGGTCGAAGCTGCGAACAAACCAATGGGCGTTCCGGCAGCCCGAAAATTGCGCAGGTGTTCGCAGCGCTGAGCTGAACGCAGCGCACGCCCGCCGGCTTGCCGTCTGGCATGCCCGGAATCGGTGAGGAGATCGACGGCGCGATGCAACAGGCGCCGCAACCGCTGCGGCACTCGGACACGGCAATCAATCTTCGGCGTCGCCGGGCAGATAGGCGCGCAACTCGGCATAGATCGCGTCGGTTTCGGGGCGCTGTCCATGCCAGATCTCGAATGCCTCGGCCGCCTGTTCGACGAGCATGCCAAGACCGTCGATGGCATGACCGGCGCCGACACTGCGGGCCCAGGCGAGGAAGCCGAACGATGCTTTGCCGTAGGACAGGTCGTAACAGATCGCGCGTGCGGCAAGCAGTGACGACGGCAGGCCAAGCGACTGGTTGCTGTGGCCGGCCGAGGTGGCGTTGATGACCAGATCGAAGCCACCCCAGTTGCCGAGATCGTTCCAGTAGCGGGTATTCACTTGTTCCGGCAGGCCGATCGCATCGGCCAGCGAGTCGGCATGCTCGGCGGTGCGGTTGGCGATGGTCAATTCGGAGACGCCGGCATCGAGCAGGGCAAAGGCGACCGCGCGCGCGGCGCCGCCGGCACCGAGCAACAGGGTTCGGCGACCGCGCACGTACAAGCCATGGCGACCGGTAATATCGCGGATCAGGCCGGCCCCATCGGTGCTCTCGCCATGCCAGCCCTCGCCGCGGCGGACGAGGGTGTTGACACTGTCGGCGCGGCGAGCGCTTTCACTGATCGACAGACAAAGTCGCGCCGCATGCTGTTTGAGCGGCAAGGTCACATTGGCACCACGGCCACCACGCGCGGCGAACGCAGCGAGGGCACCGACGAACTCCTCGGCCGAAGCTTCGATCGCCTGGTACTCGAGTGGAATCGAAAGCTGGCGCGAGAATGCCGCATGAATGCGCGGCGACAACGAGTGCGCGATCGGTTGTCCGAATACGGCATAGCGGCCTGGACCTCCTTGCACGTCGGTCAAATTTGCGGATTTTTCTTCGATGATTTGCATGCCTTGACTCCGGATTGGCCGACGGATGGAGCGGGTTCAGTCTGCGCGCAACCAGCGCGCGGCTTCAATGGCGTAGTAACTCAGGATCGCATCGGCACCGGCGCGCTTCATGGCGGTCAGCGATTCGAGGACGACTGCGCGCTCATCGAGCCAGCCGTTCTGCGCAGCGGCCTTGAGCATCGCGTACTCGCCACTGACCTGGTAGACGAAGGTCGGTACGCCGAAGTGATCCTTGACCCGGCGCACGATGTCGAGATAGGGCAGACCGGGCTTGATCATGACCATGTCGGCCCCTTCACCGATGTCGAGTTCGACCTCGCGCAGGGCCTCGTCGCTGTTGCCGACATCCATCTGGTAGGTGTGCTTGTCGCCCTTGCCGAGGTTGGCCGAGGAGCCGACCGCATCGCGGAACGGGCCATAGAAGGCCGACGCGTATTTGGCCGAATAGCTGAGGATGCGTGTATTGATGTGGCCGGCATCTTCGAGCGCCGCACGGATCGCGCCGATGCGCCCGTCCATCATGTCCGATGGCGCAACGATGTCGAAGCCGGCCTCGGCCTGGGCCAGGGCCATGCGGATCAGGGCCGCGATGGTGACATCGTTGAGCACATAGCCTGCGTCATCGATGATGCCGTCCTGGCCATGCGTGGTGTAGGGATCAAGCGCAACATCACCGATCAGGCCGAGTTGCGGATGGCGCGCCTTGAGCGCACGCGCCGCACGCTGGAACAAGCCTTGCGGATTCCACGCCTCGGCCGCATCCAGCGTCTTCAGGGGAGCAGCGACGGACGGGAACAGGGCCAGTGCCGGAATGCCGAGATCGACGCACTGGTCGGCAAGCGTGAGCAGATGGTCGATCGACAGGCGTTCGACGCCCGGCATCGAGGCCACGGCTTCGCGCCGATCCTCGCCGTCGATGACGAAAGCAACCATGATCAGGTCATTGCAGGTCAGGGTGGTCTCACGCATCAGCGCGCGCGAAAATGCGTCGCGACGCATGCGGCGCATGCGGGTATGTGGAAAAGTCATGCTCTGCTCGCTGGCCGGATTGCCGACAGTGTAATGAAACTCGGTCGCGTACCGAAGTTGGGCGGCCAAGTGCCGCAGCCACAAGGGGTTCGGCCTTGCAATGCGATTCGTCAACTGGTCTGATGTTGCGGCGTCGCAAACGGAGTCGCTGCGGCGAGGATCGCTGTGGACATGCTGTTGCAGCCGGTGGTTGCAACGCGTGCACGGCGCATTGGTTTCCGGATGATGTCGAGGCACCTCCTTGAGCGGCATTCTGCTAGTCGAGCGATCGACCACCCTGAATCATCTGCTGCGCCGCACCCTGGCCGCCGCTTCGCTGCCCGTGCGTGCCGAGATCGGCAACTATCTCGAAGCCCTCGATCACCTGCGCCGGATCGGCAGTTCGGCGGCCGGCGATCCACCCTATTCACTGGCCATTGTCGGTGCCCCGGCCCGGCCAACGCGTGAATACCAGGCCCTGCTCGAATTCACCCGCGACTCGCCGGCCGCACCGGCAACCCTGTTGATGGCGCACGAGGAATCGGCCGAGGTGCGCAAATGGGCGGAAGCATCCTTGCGCGGCAGGTTTCTGCTGTGGTCGCAGTTCAGCCGCATACCCGCCAGCGTGATTGAACTGGCGCCGGACGATTTTGCCGGCGAGGGCGTAGTCGCCGATGTGACTGAGCGCATCCGCATCCTGTTCGTCGACGACTCGAAAAGCGTCTGCCAGGCCTACAGCGACATGCTTGAACGCAGCGGCTATGCGGTCGATGTCGCAGCATCGATCGCCGCAGCCGACGCGCTGGCGTCGGCGAACCATTACGACCTTGTCGTAGTTGACTATTTCCTGCCGGACGGCAGCGGTGACGAGCTGTGCAAGCGGCTGAGCGAGCGCGAGGATGCGCCAATCCTCGCTGTCATCACTGGCAGCTATCGCGAGGACATCATTCGCCGCTGCCTGCAGGCCGG
This sequence comes from uncultured Dokdonella sp., assembly GCA_964390215.1. Classification (GTDB taxonomy): domain Bacteria; phylum Pseudomonadota; class Gammaproteobacteria; order Xanthomonadales; family Rhodanobacteraceae; genus Dokdonella. The sequence continues at coordinate 89,017 of CAYMHF010000001.1, forward strand.
CGCCAGTGAGTGCATGTTCAAGAACGAGGCGCGTGAGCTGTTCCTGACGCGGATCCGCACGCTCGCTCGAACCATCGAGATGCGCCGCTCGGCCGAAATGGAGCGCGAACAGCTCGATGGCATCCTCGGCTCGGTCGGCGATGGCGTGTTCGGTGTCGATGGCGATGGCCGCATCAGTTTCGTCAATCCGACCGGACTGCGTCTGCTCGGCTACGGCGACGACAACGACCTCATCGGCCTGCTTGCCCAGGCGGCGATTCATCCGCAGGAATCGCCGCGCAGTTCGCCGCTGAGTCGCGCCTACAGCGATGGCGTCGCGGTGCACCAGATCGAAACCATGTTCCGCCGCCGAGACGGCAGCGGCGTGCCGGTCGAGTACACGGTATTGCCGCTGGCGGCTAACCGGCGAACACCCGGCGCCGTGGTCGTCTTTCGCGACATCGCCGAGCGCCGTACCGCTGAACGCCTGCGCTGGGAGCTCAGCAACGATCCGCTGACCGGCTTGCCGAACGCGCGGCATCTGCGCCAACGCCTGATCGGCGAGCTCGCCCGCTTGCGCGACCGCGGCGGCTATTCGGCCCTGATCCATATCGAAATCGATCGCGACCCTGATGATTCGGCACCGCGCGGCGACGAACTGCTGCGCACGGTTGCGCATGCGCTGGCGCACCGCCTGCGCGAAGGTGACGTGCTCGCCCGCGGTGAGGGCGACAGCTTCCTGCTGTTGCTGGCGCAAGTGCAGATCGACAATATCGAGGTCCTCGTCGAGGGCTTCCAGCACCTGCTGGCCGAGCGCGAGTACAGCGTCGGTGACAGTCGCCACCGCATCCATGCCAGGGTCGGCGCGGAGCTCTTGAGTCCGCGCACGACCAGCGCCGACGAGGCGCTTGCGTGCGCCCGCACGGCATCCCGCAGCAAGATCGAAACCACGGCCACGTCGGCCGCCGATATCACCAGCGTGGCGAGCGCCGGGGCCGCCACGCCACCACCGACGACGGCGACAACCGTCAGCGCACCAAGCGAACGCCTGCGTCTGGCCCTCGAGCAGGCGCGCTTTGTCATCCTCGTCCTGCCGGTTGTGGCCACTGCCGCTTTGCCGCAACCACCGACAAACATGCCCGAGAGCATCGGCTGGCAACTCGGCCGCAATACCGAAAGTCCGTTGTTCGTCGTGCAATTGCGCATGGTCGGCAAGGATGGACAGTTGATCCTGCCACGCGCATTCATCCCGTTGGCCGAACGCGTCGGCATGGTTCAGCGCATCGACCTGTGGGTCGTCAACAGCCTGCTCCTGCAACTGGCCAGCGCGCCTAACAGGCAAACACCGCTTGGCTTGATCATCCGCCTGTCGCCGGCGACCCTGGCCGATCCGGAATCACTCGAATCGATCGAGAAATCGATTGTCAGTACCGGCGTTCCGGCCGATCGGCTGATCTTCGAGATCCGCGACAATCCGGAGCTGGCCAATCTCCCGGCGGCCCTGCATTTCATCACGCGCCTGCACGCGATCGGTTGCCGTTTCGTCCTCAATGGTGCCGATACCGAAGGCGGGTTGATGCCGCACCTGCGCGCGCAGCGACTGCCCGGCGATTTTGTGCGCATCGACCGCAGCGTGGTGCAGCGCGTCGCCGAACAGACAGGTGACCGTGACCTGGTCGCCTCGATCACCGAACTTGCACACTCGCTCGACATGCGCGTGATTGCCGGCGAGGTCGACGACGTGGCGACCATGCGGGTGCTGCGCGAAACCGGCGTCGACTATGTGCAGGGCAAGCGTCTCGGGGAGGCGCGCCTGATCAAGCGTGTCGATTTCGCCAGCTTGATGAAAGCGGGTTAGAAGAAGCGGGCGAAAGCCTCGATCGCACGCGTGATCGCCACGTCATCGATATCAAGATGGGTGACCAGGCGCACGCTGGGCAGATAACCGATGCTGGCGTGCACGCCGGCAGCAAGCAGATGCCGATCGAGTTCACGCAGGCGTTCGGCGGGCACATCGATGAAGACCATGTTGGTGTGACAGGCCTGCACCTGGATACCCTTGATCGTGCGCAAGCCGGCGGCGAGCGTTTGCGCACGCGCATGATCCTCGGTCAGACGCTCGACATGATGATCGAGCGCATGCAGACCGGCAGCGGCAAGAATGCCTGATTGGCGCATGCCACCACCAAGCATCTTGCGCCAGCGCCGGGCGCTGGCGATCAGGGTGCGTGTTCCAAGCAGGACCGAGCCGACCGGTGCACCAAGCCCTTTCGACAGGCAGATCGACACCGTGTCGAATCCCGCCGCCAGTTCGCGCGGCGGAGTTCCACAGGCAGCCGCCGCATTGAACAGGCGCGCCCCATCGAGATGCAGGCCAAGGCCGCGCGATCGCGCCCACTGGATCGCGCGGCTGACATATTCCTGCGGCAGTACACGTCCATGCCACGTATTCTCCAACGCAAGCAGGCGTGTGCGCGCGAAGTGCTGATCGTCGGGCTTGACCGCTTTTTCAAGTATTTCCAACGGCAGGCTGCCGTCTGCTGCATTGACGACCGGCTGCGGCTGAATTGACCCGAGCACGGCCGCACCGCCACTCTCGTACTTGTAGGTGTGCGCTTCCATGCCGACCAGGTATTCATCACCGCGCTGGCAATGGGCGAGCAAGGCGACCAGGTTGGCCTGCGTACCACTGGGTACGAACAATCCCTGCTCAAAGCCGAGGTCGTCGGCGAGGCGCTGCTCCAGCGCACTTACCGTCGGGTCTTCGCCGTAAACATCGTCACCGACTTCAGCCGCCGCCATCGCCGCACGCATGGCCGGGGTCGGTCGGGTCACGGTATCGCTGCGCAGATCAATCGGATTCATGCGGACCGGGTTCACGTGGCAAACCGCGATTTTAGCGTGCCGGGCCTGGCGTGGCTTGAGGCCGCACGTTTCACTGATCGCCCGCGTTTGCGCCAGAATGCGCAGCTGGGCCAGAAGCGGCTGGATCCTGCGTTGTCGCGCTGGCGCACATCGCGTCCAGGTATTCAAAGAATCGGGACTGAGCGACGATGCACGAACAACAACTGGCGATTATCGGCATCTTGCTGGCGACGATGGGCCTGTTCCTGTGGGGACGCCTGCGCCACGATGTGGTCGCACTGGCCTCCTTGCTGTTCTGCGTGGTCGTCGGCCTGATTCCGCAGCGCGAAGCATTTTCCGGGTTTGGACACCCGGCGGTGATCACCGTCGCCTGCGTGCTTGTGCTTGGCGCAGGTTTGCAGGCGTCCGGCGCGGTCAACCTGCTCGTGCGTCGATTGTTGCCGAGTTCCGCCGGCCCGACATTGAGCATCCTTTCCCTGATCGGCCTGGCCGCCGCGTTGTCGGGCTTCATGAACAATGTCGGCGCGCTGGCCTTGTTGATGCCGGTGGCCCTGCAGATCGCGGCGCGCCAGGGCTTGCCGCCCGGCAAGCGGCTGATGCCGCTGGCCTTTGGATCGATTCTCGGTGGCATGACCACGCTGATCGGCACACCGCCCAATCTGATCGTGTCCGACTATCGCGCCAGCACCGGCCAGGGCGCTTTTTCGATGTTCGACTTTGCCCCGGTCGGTGTCGCGGTCGCCGTCGTCGGCGTGCTCTTTGTCGGGCTGATCGGCTGGCGCATGGTGCCGGCGCGCAAGAAGGCGACTTCGGATCGGTTCGACAGCGGCCTGTATTTCAGTGAAGTGCGCATTGGCGAGGACAGCAAGGCGGTCGACCGCAGTATTGCCGAAGTTGAAAAATTGCTTGATGAAGCCGATGCGCAGATCGTCGCCCTGGTTCGTGGCGAGTTGCGCCTGTCGCCACCAAGTCGGCGCCGCATCCTGCGTGCCGGCGATATCCTCGTCATTGAGGTGGAGCCGGATTCGCTCGCCATCGCGCTGTCCGGCCTGGGCGTGAAATTCGAGGAGGACGTACCGGCATCCGGCAAGGCGGGCAAGGCTGAGCCGAGCCAGGCAAGCGCGCAAGCCGAGGACGCGGTCGAGCCGGCAGCGGAGGACGCGGCGGAGTCGACGGCCACGGACGAGACGAAGGATGTGCGACCGGTTGAGGTGGTGCTGCGTGAGTACGTGGCGACGGTCAATTCGGATTTGATCCATCGCTCGGCTTCGGATATCCAGCTGCGATCACGTTTCGGCATCAACCTGCTGGCCATATCGCGACAGGGCAACCGCTCGGTCCGGCGCCTGCGCTCGACCGCCGTGGAGGCGGGCGATGTGCTCTTGCTGCAGGGCTCGGCCGAAGCGCTGTCGGGTTTTGCCGCGCAATACCGCTGCCTGCCACTGGCCCCACGCGACATCAGCGTGCCACGCAAGGGCCAGGCCCTGGCGGCAGTCCTGATCATGGCCGCGACCATCGCCACAACCAGTTTCGGACTGTTGCCGGCTGCGGTCGCTTTCGCCATTGGCGCGCTGGTCTTCGTGTTGCTGGAGGTGTTGCCGTTGCGCTCGATCTACACCTCGATCGACTGGTCGGTGATCGTGCTGCTGGGCGCGATGTTGCCGGTTGCCGAGGTGGTCGGAAGCAGCGGCACGGCTGATTTGGTGGCCCGGTTTCTCATCGATCACGCCAGTTTCGGCCATGCCGTGGTTGCCCTGGTGATCCTGCTGGTGGTGACGATGTTTCTCTCCGACCTGATGAACAATGCCGCGACCGCCGCGGTCATGTGCCCGATCGCGCTGAGCACGGCCACTCAGCTCGGGTCCAACCCGGACGCCTTTCTGATGGCCATCGCGATTGGTTCATCGTGTGCCTTCCTGACTCCGATCGGACATCAGAACAACACCTTGATCCTTGGTCCCGGCGGCTTCGGCTTCGGTGATTTCTGGCGCCTGGGCCTGGTCGTGGAGCTGATCGTGGTTGCCGTCGGCGTGCCGATGATCCTCTGGGTGTGGCCGATCTGAGATCCACCCGCTGCGCACCCGGTCGGCAATCGACGCCTGTAGCCACGACGCACACTCGGCTAGACTTGAGCGATGAAACTTGCAACGTGGAACGTCAATTCGCTGAATGTGCGTCTGGCGCATGTCGAACAATGGTGCGCACAGGCACAACCGGACTTGCTCGCCCTCCAGGAAACCAAGATGGAGGACGCCAGGTTTCCGCGTGCCGCGATCGAGGCGCTTGGCTACGAGGTCGCGTTCTCCGGTCAAAAGACCTACAACGGCGTCGCCCTGCTTGCCAGAGAACCCATCCACGATGTCGTTACCGATGTACCGGGGCTCGATGATCCGCAGCGCAGAATCCTGATTGCCACGGTCGGCGACATGCGCGTGGCCAACCTGTATGTCGTCAACGGCCAGGCCGTCGGCAGCGAGAAATACGCCTACAAACTCGACTGGCTGGCCAAGGTCACGCGCTTTCTGGAAGGCGAACTGCGCAACGATCCACGCCTGATCGTGATGGGCGATTTCAATATCGCCCCGGATGATCGCGATGTCTACGACCCGGTCGCCTGGCATGAGCAGATTCTCTGCTCGACGCCGGAACGCGAAGCGCTGAGGCGTCTGCTCGATCTCGGCCTGGTCGACAGCTTCCGTCACTTCGACGACACCCCTGGCAAGTACAGCTGGTGGGATTACCGCCAGGCCGGATTCCGTCGTGATCTCGGCCTGCGCATCGACCTCGTGCTCGCCAGCGCGCACGTGATGGAGCGTGCACGTGCCGCCAGCATCGATCGCGAACCACGCGGCTGGGAGCGTCCATCCGACCACGCCCCGGCGCTGCTGGAGCTTGCCGATGTCTGAATCCGACTGGCCATCCTCGTTGACCGACAGCGAACTGGAAGAGCTCGACCAGTACCTGCGCGCGCATGCCGGCGAGGATCACCTGCTGCTCGATGGCGTGCATGGATTGTTGACTTCGCTGGCGATCGGACCTTCACCGGCAACCCCGGACGAATGGCTGCCTGAAGTCCTGCATGAGCCGTTCACCGATATCGTGGAGGGCGAACGCATCCTGACCCTGCTGGCCCGACTCAACGACTCGGTTTCACTGGAAATCGAGACCGGCGCCTACGAGCCGATTCTTGGCGAGATCGATACCGACGACGGCGCTACCGCGTTCACTTCACGTGGCTGGTGCGAGGGCTTCAGTCGCGGCATCGCCCTGCGCGCGGCGGCCTGGGAATCACGTCTCGGTCAGGATTCCGATCTCATGCAATACCTCGGTCCGATCATCGCCTTGTCGATCGAGGATGAAGTCTTCGACAGCGATGCCGAATTCGCTGCCCTGACCGACGAGGAGTACGACGAGTGCCTTGCGCGCATCCCCGAATCGATCGATGCCGTGTCCGCCTACTGGCGCGAGAACCCGGCCAGCGAAGATGAGTACGTGCGCCAGCGCGAAGGCGAACCCCCACGTCCACCGCGCCGCCGCGGTGGGCGCTGGGTGCACTGAGTCGGTCTGGATCCTGGCGCGGTGCCAGAACAGTGTTCGAATTGACCCCGCAACGACAGAGCGCTGGAATCGGCCGGTCGCTTTCGGTCACGGATCCGCCCATGTACGACGTCACCAGGGGCCAGCACACCACAGCCTGGCTGCTCGACCAGAGCCTGTAGACATTCTCGATGCCAATCCGGTCAATACTGCATTCGCTTTGTCCAGTTTGGACTTTTCCAATAATATCTATAGTTTCAACCGACAACGTCAATTCTCCGCCTCCGCCCGGCTTGGCGACGGTCGATCTCGACGGCAAACCACGGGTCAACGATTATTTTGTCGATATCGGCGCCTACGAAAACCAGGATCGCATCTTTCTTGGCAACTTCGAGTTGCTGTTCTGAACGAATGCAGTCGGTGGAACTCGTTCCCGAAATACCAGGATTCTGATCGGCAAGTTGCCAATCGCCATGCCTTCGTGATGCGCCCTATTCGAACCCGCTTGCAAAAATGCGGTCTGTCACGCTTTCAAACATGGCGACGCCGGTCAGATTGGCATCCATCGACACGGCGCAGATGGGATTGTCTGCGCAGACAGCCATGTCGTCGGTCCAGTGCGAGAATCGACTTCCGCTGTTTGCCGTTGCCGTCAACGTGACGGTCGAGAAAGCGGGAAACCCGGCCGTGCATGTCGCGCCGCAATTGATTCCGCCCGGATCGCTGAGCACCACGCCCTGACCTGTTCCACCACGTGTCAGCGCGAGTTGGCGCTGCTGCGGGCTGAAGGTGACTGTGATATTCAATGCGCGACTGACAAGCAGCGTGCACATGGGGTTGCTGCCGCATACGGCGGCATCGCCGGACCACGATTGGAACTGGAACCCGCTGCCCTGGATATCCGAGGCGTGCAGGGTGATCGACGAACCGATCGTGAAGTCCGCGCTGCACGTGGCCCCGCAGTCGATACCGGCAGGCGTACTGAGTACGCGGCCACTGCCGATGCGGTTGATGCTTACTTGCTGGGCCGCCGGCGCAAAGCTTGCCGAGGCAACCGCCGGGCTGTTCATTGTGATGTCGCAGAGCACGTTGTTGCCGCAGGCTTGCGCCGCGCCCGACCAACCCGCAAAGACAAATCCCGGCGCGGCGGTAGCCGTCATCCTCACCACACTGCCCATGGCAAATTGCGCAATGCAGAAGTTGCCGCAATCAATGCCGATCGGATTGCTGGTTATCGTGCCGTTGCCGCTGTTCGTCACGCTCAACGCCACCAGGGGCATGAATCGGGCACCTACGCTGGTCGCCTGGGCAATGGATAGCGTGCAACTCAAGTTCACATTGCATGCGACCGCCGCGCCGGACCAGCCGGTGAACACCGAGCCGGCAACCGGATTTGCGCTGAGTGTGACGGTGGTGCCTGGATCCAGGAGCGCCTCGCAGGTGCCGCCGCCACGTGTGCAGCTGATCGCCTCAGGTGTGCTGGTAATACTGCCTTCGCCCGTGCCGGTGACGCTGACGACAAGAGCGACCCGGCCGTCGCTGTAGCGCGCCACATGCAGACGCGAATGACCGAAGCGCCCGCTGCCTGACGTGCCAACGACGAATACTGCGTTGTTGCGCAACGGCAGGATTTCCGATACCTGAGCGCTGTTGTCGCTGAAACTCCACGGCAATGAGCCGATGCCGAGACCGAGGCCGGAATCGGGATCCAGCAGGCGCAGCTCACCCGAGGACATGGGAATTCCGCCGGTCTGCCCTGACAGCAGCGAGGATCCAAACACCCACTTTTGATCGCTGCGGATCGCCAGTGTGCTTGGCCCACGCTCGGTCAGCGTGCCGATGCGATAGTTGTTTGACCAGTCCGCAAACAAGCTTCCGCTGGATGTGAAGCGTACTGGAGCTGCCTCGTAAACCGTGCTGCCCCCGCTGACGCGTTTCCAGTCCGCGATGGTGGCAATTCCGGTATTCGGGGGTTGCCCGACTTGAACCACGGTATTGAAATCGCAGGCAATGTTACCGCCGCCTTGTACCGGGGGATCGTAAATGCGTATGCCATCGAGATCAAAGCCGGGATCGAGCGTCCCTTCGGTCGTGAACATGGCGATGAAACAGGCACCCGGAGCACCCGCGTCGAGTCCATAGCGCACGCCGCCAGCCACTACAAGACGTGGCTGTGCTTGCGCGTTCAGGTAGCGCGAGATTGAGTTGATGCGCACGGCCCGTGGAGGGGCATTGACAACGTAAGGATTGACATCGAGCAGCACCGCGCCGCCGCTGCCGAAGCCACTGTCGGGCAAACAGTTCTGGTGAAACTGCGCGATCAATCCCCGCGATTCGCCATTGGCCAGCCGGGTGGTTCCCACCGCCACAGTGGTGTGTGCGCCGCGCACAAACCAGCCGCCCGAGGCACTGCGCACCTCATCGCGGGCGTTCGGGCCGAAAATCGCATTAGCCTGGAAGCCGCCGGCGCAGTTGCCATATGCGCTTCCGGAATTCAGGACGGTGCGTGCCTGGTGCACACTGGTGACCGCGCCGCCACCGGGATTTCCAGTGCCGACGAGTCCAATGCTGCCGTCGTCATAGCCCAGGATGCCACCCATCGACAGCGGTGGCCCTACACCCCAGCTGAAGTTGGAGAGCAGATCTGTAGAGGCGCCGTTGAAGTCGGCAATACGGCGCTGGTAGAGCAGGTCGGGATTGACGAACTTGCTGAAGCTGCCGCCGATTACCCAGGAATCAGCGCTGATTTCCAGAACATGCGCATTGCGATCGTTCCACCCCGTGCTCCAATCGACACCTGCTTCAAGGGTCAGGGAGCCCCCATTGCCAAAGCTGCTGTCGAGTTGCAATTGCTGTGCAGTCGCCGCGTTCAGCGATGCGCCGACAATCCCCAGAGTCAAGACGGCAAGTGCCCGGATTCCGTAGTTTGTGATCATGGGCATTTGCGGTCTCCGGGCATTCCAATCAGAAAACACAGGCGCTGCTGCGTCTGCAGTGTTGTCACCGATCATTGGCGGGCTCGACTCCCTGGTCATGGATCGAATCCATTTGCAAACACCGTGTCGGCTGATGCGATCTGCACATAAAGAAAGATGTCACTGACACCATTGGTATCGGATGCGACCAGATCGCTGGCGACAGACTCGAAAGCAAACACTTCGGCTCCACCGCTGATATCGAGACCCTCACCGGAATTGCCGTTGCCTGGAATGGTGTTCGCCGGATCGCTGCCACTGATCAGTTCCGGCGCCAGACCAGCACTTTGCAATGACCATGCGAAGGCTTGTCGCGGTTGAGCGGCACTGCTGTTACGGCATTGCACAATTGCGATTCCTGTACTTGCCATGCGCGCCCTATCGCACAACCCCATGTTTGGAGCGGCGGGCACGGCAACGGCAAACGGGTTGGACAACTGTCGCGACCACATCTGCGTGGCGCTGCCGCCGCCCGCGCTGGATCGAAAGATGATGTTCTGGCCGTCTGCGGAGATGGCCGCGTTGCCTGCACCGCTCAGATCGATGTTTCCGGGACCAATGCCAACGCGCGTTGTCGTGTTGAGGTTGAGGTCGCGCAGATAGATGCGCTGGGATCCACCAAATGGCCCGCCACCCACCAGGTTGGTGGCGGTTGAGGAAAACGCCACAAAACGGCCATCGGCACTGATGGATGGCAACTCGCCGAAGGCACCGCCATTGCCGGCAACACCCGCCGAACTGACGTCAATGCGTCGGCTTACATCGGTGAGCAGATCGCGCACAAAGACACTATTGGTGTTGTTGGCGGGATCGCCGGCGACCAGGTTGGAAGCATTGGAGGTGAAGACCACATAACGCCCGTCGCCGGATATTCCACCGAGCCTGGATATGGTGGCTGCGGGAAGTGCACCCGTAGCGTTCAGATCAACCAGCTTGAATGCATGGGTCAGCTGGTCGACTCGCACGATATGGACACCAGCAACGCTGCCAATGTAGCTGCTGGAGTTGGTCTCGAACGCGACAAAGCGACCATCGGTGGAAACCACGGGTCGGTCATTGCTCGTGCCGGGCGCCGAAGGCTGACCCGCTGGTGTGGTACTCGCGACGCTGATCGCGCCCGTGTAAATGTCATAGGCGAGTATCTGGGGACCACTGACGCCCGGGGTGAAATTGCTGCCGTTGGCGCGAAAAACGAGCGTGCTTCCGTCGATCGAAAGCGCCGGTTGGGTCAGGGCGGTGTTGGTTTGCACCCCTGGGCCGCCTGACGAGACAGGCGGGCCGAGGACGCGAAGGAACACATATTGCTGCGCGTAGGCAGCTTGGTCGAGCAGGACAATTGCGGCACCAAGGATGACGCGTGAACAAAATTTCATGAGGCAGACTCCGGGTTCGGTCTGCGCTTCTTACGTCATCCGGCGGTGTCGGCTATCACCGATCTTTCCGATCAATGACTGCGCATCGGATCAACCGCGCTCATTGCGCTTGGGGCAGGCCAAGCTTGTGCGCCAGGGCCTCACTGCGAACCCGATCGATTTCACTGGATCGGGTGAGCTTACGCAATGCGGGCAGGACTTCACCCAGTTGTTGGCGTGCGGCGCTCCGATTGCCTCGCCGAAAAGCCAGCTCAGCGCGATCGGCGGCCAGCTGCAGATGAATCGGATGCTCCGCTGCGAGGCTGCCTGAAAACTCGATCCCGGCATCGTCGAATGCATGCGCGGCATCGTCCAGCCGATTCTCATCGAGTGCGATTTGGCCAAGCAGTCGAGCAGCGCGTCCACGCCAGGGATTGGGGGTTGTGAATGCGTCGTAAAAGAAGTTCTTGGCCTTCGTGCCGATTGTCGATGCGCGTGCGCGGTCGCCAGCCAGCAAGGCAATTCGCGATGCACGAATTCGGGCCACTGCAACCGGCATCGAGGTTTCACCGAACGCCCTGCTCGACCGGGCAATCACCTCATCAAACAGTGCAAGGCTGGCTTCGTATTGGCCAGAGAGTCCGAGAGTACGTGCATATTGACTTTCGACTGCGAGCCGATCCGCGGCATCTGCAGGCGCCCGCGCCCGGATAAGATTCGCGGCACGCGTGCACTGCTCAAGGGCAAGCGCGTAGTTGCCGAGGCCATTGTTTGCGTCACAAACATTGTTCAGAAACATGGTGTCCGCTTCGGGCTGGCGTGAGCTCGAGGCTTGCATCAGGTCTGCATAGCGTTGATACGAGCTCAAGGCGCGCTCGAACTGCCCCATGCCAGCTTGCAGGATGCCCAGGTCATTTATCAGGTAGGCAGCCGAAAACCCGCTGTCGCCGATCAGTCGGGATTGCACGGCAATCGCCTGGTTCAGCGCCTGCTCGGCATCTGCCATCCGTCCCAGTGCCTGTAGTGCGCGTGCACGCAGTTGCCAGGTCCAGATCAACCGTGAACGTTCGATGCCGGGTGTCCTGGCTATCTCGTTCGCCATGCGTTCGGCAAAGCCCAGCGCATCGGATGGCTTGCCTGTCTGCAGGGCGGCATCGGCAAGCACGCCAAGCAGGTTGACCAGCAGGATCGGTTCATACCCTTGTGTGGCCTCGGCGATGACCAGGCCTTCATGCGCATGTTGTTCGGCCGCAGCAAGATCGCCCTTGGCTTTGTCGATTTCAGCCAACGCCCACAGGTTGGCGATGCGCGCCTGGATGTTCTCAGGCGCCCAACGCTCGCGCAACGCAATGGCTGCGTTCGCCGCGCGGGTAGCTTGATCCACCTCGCCAATACTCAGGTAGACGCCCATGCGCGTTTCGTGGCGCAGGGCAAGCTCCAATGCGGTCGACGGCGAATCGGCGATGACACCTAGCGTGGCCATGTCCAGCATGCGCAAGGCGGATTGCGCATCGCCCAACTTGTAGTACAGCTGGGCAAGGACGGCGGCGAAATCGCCGCGTAGATCAGCATTGGAAACCGGTAGATTCTCGATTTGACGTTCGCCTGAGGCGAGCAAGTCGCTCACGGTCATGCTGCCACCGAGGGTTTGGTCGGGGTCACCCGATTTGAAAATGGATGCCAGGAATTCGACGGCTTGGCGGGAGCGCTCCAGTTGTCGTTGCGCCTCTCGTGCCGAGCCCTGAGCGGCGATGCTGGCGGCACTGGCCGTTTGCTGGGCGCGTACTGCGTTGTTGCGCTCGATGGCCAGTTGCCAGACAAAAAATGCTAGGGCGAACACAACCAGCAACAAGGCCAGCGCAGCGCGACGGTGTCTGCCCAGAAATTTGCGTGCCCGATACCCCCGGGTATCGGGCGCGGCTCGTAACGGGCGACCATCACGCCAGCGCGCCAGGTCATCGCGAATTGCTTCGACACTGGCGTAGCGCTCGGCTGCCTGATCGGCGCTTGCCTTGTTGATGACACCTGACAGGTCCGCGTCGATTTGAACGGCAGGCAAGAACGGGCTACATGGCCTTCCATCCGGTCGCCTGCCGCTCAGCAACTCACGCATCAGCGTACCAAGCGCGAAAACATCGGTGGCGGTGGTCACCGGCAATCCGAGTTTCTGCTCTGGGCTCGCGTATCCAGGCGTCCACACACGGGTGGAGGTCACTTCACTTCCCTGGTTGATATCGAGCAGTTTGGCAACGCCAAAATCCAGTAGCTTCGGCGTGCCGTCGGCACGCACCAAAACGTTTGCGGGCTTCAGGTCTCGATGGATGACCAGGCGCCGGTGGGCGTGGCTGACAGCCTCGGCGATCCGATCGATCAAGTCGATGCGTGCTGCCAGATCCAATTCATGGCGCGTTGCATGTGCGGTGACTGTTGCACCTTCCACATACTCCATGACCAGATAGGGTTGGCCATCATCGGATTCGCCACCATCGATCAGACTGGCGATGTAGGGATGGTCGAGCTGGGCCAGCACACTTCGCTCCTGGCGCAGACGCCGCCGGCCTTCATCAGTAGGAAAGCCGCGCAGGAGCTTGATTGCGACCTGCTTCTGAAATGTTCCGTCGTCGCGCCTGGCGAGAAACACGGTGCCCATCCCGCCCACGCCAATTTCGCGAATGATGCGCCACGGCCCCAATCGTTCCTGGAGCGGCGGCGATGCAAGCGTCTGCTCCGCGGCATGAACGATGTGTGCAGCCAGGCGAGTGTCCGGCATCGCTTCGGCCACCAGCAATCCGGAGAGTTCGCGGCGCTCCGCTTCGCTGATATCGAATCCGGCAAGCGCTTCTGCACGCCGATCTTCGGGCATGTCCAACAGTTGGGCAAAGCGTTCGATTTGCCCGATACCTGAAGTGTCCTGGGTGGCGTTCGGAGCTATGGCTGCAGTTCTCGCTTGAGCCAGGCGCGGCCAAAGCGCAAGTCGCGGTCTGCTGTAGGAACGGATATGTCCAGAGTCGCGGCGATCTCGGTGCGTTCCAGGCCCACAAAGTAGGCGAGCTGAATGACCTTGGCGCAGCGCGCAGCGCGTTTGCCGAGTTGTTCGATCGCTTCGTTGACCCGTATCAGTGTTTCGTCTTCGTTGATGGACACTTCGTCCGCCGCCGAGAGGCTCACGACTGCGATGCCGCCGCCACGCTTGTCGCGCAGGCGACGACGTGCCGAGTCGACCAGAACCTGCCTCGTGGCCTGGGCCACCACATTGTAAAAGTGCCGACGGTCGGCCCAGGTGGCGTCTTCGCCGAGCAGCCGCATCAGCGCTTCATGGGCCAGCTCGGTCACGGAAAGTGTTGCGCCCCGATTTGCGCGAATCGCACCACGGGCGATCATGCGGATCTGTTCGTAGGTCAGTTCCAGAAGTCGTTCGCGCGCGCCTGAATCGCCGCCTTGCCACTGGCGGATGAGCTGGGTGATCGCAGGTGGGACGCTATCCGGATGATTGCCTGGGATCTGCATGCTATCTCGCCGATACTTCCCATTCCGATTCGATTTATCGTACGCCGATTTTGCGGGCAAGGCCGAGTCAGTTGAGCGTCGAAGGATAGTAGGTTGGATGGGGGGGGTGGGCGTGGCGGCAGTGGCCCATTGATCGAGCTCGCTAGCAGTCTCCGCCCAGGCATCGGACGCACTCCAATTTTCCACCCGGTTCAGAGCCGGCAACAGGCCTTCATTCGAGCGTGCGGTAACCATCGCCGCCGCGACCCTTGACCTCGTACAGCAGGCAATCGGTCTCGCTGTACCAGATCGCCCAGTCGGTGGCCTCCTCGCAGAGCTGAGCGCCAATGCTGACGCTGATCCGCAAGCCTGCGCAGGCAGGAAAGCGCAGTGCCCTGACCGCGCTGATGATCTGCTCGCCGCGTGAAGCCAGTTCCTCGGCGCCGGTCACCTGGGTCAGCAGGGCGAACTCATCGCCGCCGAGGCGGCATGGCAGATCACACGGTGAGGCGGCGCTTTGTACCTCTTCGGCGATTGCGCGCAGAACCTGGTCGCCGATCAGATGCCCGCAGCGATCATTGATCTGCTTGAAGCGATCGATGTCGATCAGCAACAAACCCAGTTCGGTTCCTGGCAGCCGTGTGTCGGGGAGTTGCTCAAGGAACATGTACAGGCCACGGCGATTGCACAAGCCGGTCAGTTCATCGGTCTGCACGAGGCGTTGTGCAGTACTCAGCTGGGTCTGGGTCTGTCGCAGTGAATCCAGCGTCACCAGCAGGTCTTCGTTGCGCCGCTTCAGGCTTGCGATCAGTTGCTGCTCGCTGGCCACCAGGTACGCAAACGATCGGCGCATGAACTGGGCAAGGATGCGCGGCTCGGTATCAAGCAGGCGATCGTAGGTTTGCTGCTCGATTACATGCATGACGGTCGAAATGGTCGCCACGGCGTTGGCAACGCGCGTATGGTCGCCGATGAACAAGGTCAGTTCACCGAAGAACTCGCGCGTGCCGATCAGTTTGTCGGGCATGCCATCGCCGAATTCAAGCCGGATCTGTCCGCTTTCGACAATGAACATGCTGCGGCCGAACTCGCCGCGGCGGAAGATCACCTCGCCGGGGCTGACCTCACGTCGTTCGCTGACTGAGACGAACAAGGCCAGTTCGCGTTCGGAGAGTTCCCGTGGCAGCAACGGTGTCCTTGTTCGATTGGAAAGCACGCCAATCGGCGTGACGTTGTTGCAAGACTGCTTGATCGACATGGTGACCCCTCCCCATCCCAGCCGAGTGATCTTACCCTATCGATTGACCTGAATTGCCCGGGCAATGATGACTTCCGCCACATGCGGCCGAAAGCGAGCGGATGCGAGGCTTTGCTGGCCGGTCGAACCCTCAGACCAGGCATGGGTCCGCTCTGTGGTTCGGTTCCCGCGCAGCGCCGACTTCGGAACAGCCGGCCCGGATTCCCACCGGGCTTCCCCCTACCCCACCGTTCCGTTGTCGGCGCATTGCGCGCCGACCCGGTTGTGCGGTTTGCCTGCTGGTCTGCGGAATCCGGACCGACCGATCCGCCAAGCCATCAGAATGGCCGGTTCAAGCGGCCTTTTCGGTCGTATTGAACTGCGCTTCCTCGGTCGAGCCGGTCAGCGCCGTGGTTGATGATTGTCCCTGCTGGATGGCTTGGGTAATCTGGTCGAAGTAGCCGGTGCCGACCTCACGCTGGTGCTTGACTGCAGTGAAACCGCGATCGGCCGCGGCAAATTCGGCCTCCTGCAGTTCGACGAAGGCAGTCATCTGGTTGCGTGCATAGCCGTGGGCCAGATTGAACATCGAATAATTCAAGGCATGGAAGCCGGCCAGGGTGATGAACTGGAACTTGTAGCCGTAGGCGGCGATTTCCTTCTGGAACCTGGCGATCGTCGCGTCGTCGAGGTTCTTCTTCCAGTTGAACGAAGGCGAGCAGTTGTAGGCAAGCAGTTTCCCCGGGAACCTTGCGTGAATCGCCTCGGCAAACTTGCGCGCAAATTCAAGATCGGGTTTGCCGGTTTCGCACCAGATCAGATCGGCATACGGTGCATAGGCGAGTCCGCGGCTGATTGCCTGGTCGAGTCCGTTGTGGGTCTTGTAGAAACCTTCGACCGTGCGTTCGCCGGTAGTGAACGGCTGATCATTGGCATCGATGTCGCTGGTCAGCAGATCGGCCGCCTCGGCATCGGTACGCGCGACGATCAGGGTCGGTACACCCATGACGTCGGCGGCCAGACGCGCCGCATTGAGCTTGTCGATGGCTTCACGGGTCGGTACAAGAACCTTGCCGCCCATGTGGCCGCATTTCTTGACCGAGGCCAGCTGATCCTCGAAATGGACGCCGGCGGCACCGGCTTCGATCATCGCCTTCATCAGCTCGAAGGCATTCAGCACGCCGCCGAAACCGGCTTCGGCGTCGGCCACGATCGGCTGCAGGTAGTCGACGGAATCATCACCCTCGGCGTGGTTGAGCTGATCGGCACGCAACAGGCAGTTGTTGATGCGCTTGACCACGGCTGGCACCGAGTCGGCCGGATACAGGGATTGGTCCGGATACATCTGCCCGGCCAAATTGGCATCGGCGGCTACTTGCCATCCCGACAGATAGATGGCCTTGAGCCCGGCCTTGACCTGTTGCATGGCCTGATTGCCGGTCAGTGCGCCAAGCGCATTGACGAACGGTTCACTGTGCAGGCTCCTCCAGAGCTTTTCCGCACCAAGCCGGGCCAGCGAGTGCTCGATATGCACGCTGCCGCGCAGGCGCACGACATCCTCGGCCGAGTAGTTGCGGCGGATTCCGGCCCAACGTGGATTGCTGGCCCAGTCCCTGGTGATTTCAGCGGCGCTTGGCATCGTGGTCTTGCTCATTGGCTTGCTCCTGGTGGATCCGCTCGGTCTGGAGTCGGTTGCTGGGTTTTGTTGCATTGCGATCGGCCTGCGCCGACGACGTGGGTTCGGGAATCAGGGAAGGCGTTGGTAGGCGGGCAGGGTCAGGAACTCGGCCAGTTCATTGGCACGAGTGAGTTCGCCGAGCATGGCGATGGCTGCGCCGACCCGGGCCTGGCCGGGCAAGCCACTCGGCGGCAGTCGTGCCGCGCAACCGGCAAGCACGCCATCAAACAGGTCGAAGTCGATGCTGCGGCCGTCTTCGAGCTTCAGGCCTTCGTGGTGCAGCCATTGCCAGAGCTGGGCGCGCGAGATTTCGGCGGTGGCGGCGTCTTCCATCAGATGATGGATCGGCACGCAGCCGAGACCATCCAGCCAGGCGGCCAGATAGCGCACGCAGACGTCGACATTGTTCTCGAAACCGCTCGCACTGATCGTGCCGGTCGGCGCCGCCAGCAGGTCATTGGCGCTGACCTGGACATCTTCACGCAGGCAATCGAGCTGGTTCGGCCCGCTGAAGACCTTGTTGAATTCCTCCATGGCAATGGGAATCAACCCGGGGTGCGCGACCCAGGTGCCATCGTGGCCCGCACGCGCTTCGCGCTGCTTGTCGGCACGCACACGCTGCATGGCCAGCTCGTTGGCGGTCGCATCATTGCTGATCGGTATCTGTGCGGCCATGCCGCCCATCGCGAATGCTCCTCTTCGATGGCAGGTCTTGATCAACAGCTCGCTGTAGGCCTTGAGGAACGGGGCCGTCATGCCGACCTGGGCGCGCTCGGGGAGCACATACTCCCGGCGTGTACGAAAGGTCTTGATGTAGGAAAAGATGTAATCCCAGCGTCCGCAGTTGAGACCAACGATACGGCTGCGCAGAGCCCACAGTATTTCGTCCATCTCGAATACGGCCGGCAGGGTTTCGATCAACACGGTGACCTTGATCGAACCTGGCTCGAGTCCGAGCGTCTTTTCAGCATGCGCGATCACTGCGTCCCAGAGCCCGGCCTCCTGATGGCTCTGCAGCTTGGGCAAATAGAGAAACGGGCCGCGCGACTTCGCCTGCAAGCTTGCCGCATTGTGGAAGACAAACAATCCGAAATCGAACAGCGATCCGCTGACCGGGGCATCATCGATAAGGACATGCTTTTCGTCGAGATGCCAGCCGCGCGGTCGCACGATGAGTACGGCCGGATCGGGGTTGAGCGTGTATTCGCGACCGTCCGCCGAGCAGAACTCGATGGTTCCAGCCACTGCATCGGCCAGATTGACCTGACCATCGATGACATTGGCCCAGGTCGGCGAGGTCGAGTCCTCGAAATCAGCCATGAACACCCTGGCGCCCGAATTCAGCGCATTGATGATCATCTTGCGGTCAACCGGGCCGGTGATCTCGATGCGTCGATCGAGCAGGGCGGCGGGAATCGGGGCGACCTTCCACTCCGATTCACGGATCGAGGCGGTCGCCGGCAGAAATGCCGGCAACTCGCCGGCATCAAAACCCGCCTGCCGGTCTGCGCGCGCGCCTAGCAGCTCAAGTCGTCGCGCGTTGAAACGCCGATGCAAGTCGGCGACAAAGGCCAACGCCGGCCTGCTCAAGATGCCTTGATCGCCCGTGGCGGTCAGTTTGATTCCTGATGAATCTGGGTCGTTCGGTCGCGCCTGGCTGGTTTGGCTGGACATGGTGTGTTCGCCGGTTTGGGCATCCACCGTAGCGCCTTTCCATTACATTTGACAAAACGAATGTTTCAATGCAACACATTGAGTTTGTTGATGTTAGACTCAAGATATTGAATCAGTTTGCTTTTCTGCTTCGGCCTGGATGACGTCGATGTTGCGACGCGACAAGAACAAGTCGCCTGATAAAGGCGTAAAACGCGGCACGGCGGCCAGCAAGGCGCCGCGCTTCTATTACAAGGGTAGTCGTCTCAAGCAGTTGCGTGCTTTCTGCTATGCGGTGAAATACGGCACCCTGACCCGCGCTGCCGAAGCCCTTTATCTGTCCCAGCCATCGGTCAGCCTGCAGTTGGGTGCACTGGAATCCGAATTGGGTTGCCAACTCGTGGAACGGCGGCGGCGGCGGGTCACGCTGACCCCGCAGGGCCAGATCCTCTACGAACTGGCCCGACCGCTGGTCGAGGGCCTTGAAGGACTCGATGAGGAATTCGTGAAACAGGCCCGGGGCGGCGGTCAGTCGACCCTCGATATCGCCTGTGGCAACTCGACAATCCAGTACCTGCTGCCCGACATGGTGGCTGAATTTCGCAAGCAGCATGACAACGTGCACATGAACCTGCACAACGTGACCGGCACTGACGGCATGACCTTGCTGCGTTCCGACGAGGTCGATTTCGCGGTCGGCTCGATGGTCGATGTGCCGCACGATGTCTCCTATGAACCGCTCTATCACTTCGATCCACTGCTGATCACCCCGCTTGATCATCCGCTGGCTGGCAAGGCGGAGATCAGCCTTGAGGATCTTTCCCCATTCGGCCTGATCCTGCCGCCGAAGCGGCTGACCACTTATCGCCTGGTCGATCTGGTTTTCCAGAAGCGCAAGGTGCCCTACCACGTCGCCATCGAGGTCGGCGGCTGGGAGGTGATCAAGCAGTACGTGGCGATGGGCCTTGGCATTTCGATCGTGACCGGCATGTGCATCCGCGAGCCCGATCGCGAACGCCTCGGTGTGCGCAACCTGCGCCCGTATTTCCCCCAGCGCAGCTACGGCGTGGTGATGCGCAAGGGCAAGGTTCTCAGCGCCGAGGCGCGCGCCTTCATCGATCTGATCAGGCCCGGCTTGTTCGTGCGTGGCGACGGGTTCGAGGCGGGGCATTCCGAGCGCTGAGGGGACGTGTTTGAGCATGCGCTTCGGTACTGTCGGCAGCGTTCAACCGATCAACGGCCTGCCATCGGCAGATTCACTCTGATAGCTTGGCGGACGTTGCCGGGGCAACTTGCCCAATGTGGTGCAGGAAGGATCGGGGAAAAGCCATGTCACGCTGGATCATGATCGCCATTACATTGCTCGGCCTCATTATGGCAATTCTCACGCGCAGCCCCGGTTTGCTGGGACTGGCCCTGGTGATCATGTTCGTCGGAGTGTTCGGCATGGTCTTGTCACTGGCGAGCGAACGCATTTCCTCGAATGCCCGATCGGATACAACAATGTTGTCGCCCGAGGTATTGAAGGCGATTCGCGACCGATCCAATCAGAGCGCTCAAGCCACCGTACCCGGCATGTCCGCCGCCACGGTGCAGCGCAATCAGGCAGCAACCGAATGCAACCCAAGCACCTGAGGGCGGCTCATATCTTGCACGGCAATGGTTGCAGGTGATCTCGCCTGCGCGCAGCGGGGCATCGTTGCCGATCCGCCGATCTGGAAGATTGGCTGGTTCGCGTGCGTTGCCGCATTGATCCATTCCGGCTATCGTCAGCGGGCAGGGGTGTTGGTGGCAGTCTGACTGTCAAAGAAGAGGATGCGCAGGGCAATGAGATTGCGCAGTTTCCTGTTGCTGGCCATGGCGTTGGCAGGTGCGGGTGGTATCGCGCTTGAATTCGCGGCGCGTTCGGCTGCGCGGGATATGGCCAAAGCGCTGGAGCCTTTTGCAACCTTGCGCTACGAGAGTGCCGGTATTGCCATTGACGGCAGCGTCCGTCTGCGCGAACCAAGGCTCACCCTTAAGCGCGGCGGTGGCAACGGCAGCGTGCTTGCCCGGGTTGCCGATCTACGCGGCGGTGGGCCATTCTGGCTGGTAGCACATGCACTCGACTCCGGACCCCGACTGCCTGCGCGAATGCGTATTCGGGTGAGCGGTCTGCACCTCGGCGACAGCCCGGCGGGAGTGGCGCTGTCTGGATGGCTCGGCACGACGGATCTGGCCCTGTTCGAGAATCTCGGTTGCGGCAGCGATGCCCTGAGTGACAAGGATCGCGTGCGCATGGGCATCGAAACGCGCGAGCGCCGCGATGAGTTCAATTATCAGTTCGATGCCATCGCCCACTCGCTCTCCCTGTCGATGGATCTGGAGAGTGAGAACATCGCGGCCATCAACGCGAGCGCGCAAGTGACCGGCTTTGCCGGTGCCCGCTGGCTCGAACCGGCGGCGCTTGCGAAATTGCGGCTGGCGCGGGTCAGCCTGGAGTATCGGGACACCGGTTATCTTGCGCGCCGCAACCAGTTCTGTGCCCAATGGCTGGGGGTCAGTACCGCGCAATTCATTGAAAAGCATCTGGAAGCCGTCGAGGCTTTTCTCGGCGTCCGCGGCATCACACCAGGCAAGGATGTCCTTTCACTCTACCAGCGGCTGGCAACGCGCGGTGGCGGCCTCAGCCTGACCAGTCTTCCGGACAGCTCGTGGGTACCGACTGAAATCCAGGCATATCCGAAAGAGGATCTGCTGCGCCTGCTCAACATCACGGCGCGGTATGAAGATGCTCCACCCATCATGCTGCGTTTGACTTTTTCCACCCCGGAAAGCCCGGTCAACGTCATCTCGGTGGTCGATCCTCCGGTCGCCATGCCCTCGACCGCTGCGGGCACGGACCACGCGGAGCATCCGGTTGGCCAATCCAGCGAACCGGAAGACAAGCCGGTCGAAATCGAGTCCGCGCACGCGCCGGTTCCGGCAGCGCCCATCTCGACCGACGTGCATGGCGACGCTGCAGTGCCCCCCATTGCAACAGCCAGCGTCGCCCTCGAACCTGCCTTGAATCTGGCGAAGCCGCAGCCGGCGACCGAGTGGCCAGACTATCGGTTGGTGGCCAGTGCGCCGCCGCCACCGAAGGACTCGACCCTCGCGCTGGTATGGAAACCTGGTGTCATCGAACGCTTGCCCGCTCAAGCCGCCCCCGACAAGAAATTCGTGGTTGTTGCAAAGGCTCGTCTGCCCGGTCTGGTCGGTTCTGAAGTCCAGTTGTTGACCGAAAACGGCAAGCGGGTCGAAGGTGAGGTCGTGCGCGCGTCGGCTGACCTGGTAATCCTTAGCGTTGCGGTCGCCCGCGGCAACGCCGAACTTTCGGTTCCGCTGACGGTAATCCGTGAGGTTCGACTGCGTGCACGCGGCGGCGATTCTCCATGAACGATCAGACAGTCCTGGGTCGAGCGCATGCGACGCTTTGCAGGCTTCGTTCGTCAGTTGCTGCATGGCTGCGGATGGGTTGGCGCAACGAGTGATTTCCGGCTTCGGCCAACCGCTGGATCCGGTGCTGCTGGAACGTGCCAGACGCCGGGATCCGGCAGCGCTTGAGGCGATCTACCGTCTGTATTCGAAGGCTTGCTACAACCTTGCGTTGCGCATTCTTGGCAATCCCGCTGCAGCCGAGGACATCGTGCAGGACGTGTTCGTGCGTGTGATGGATCGCGTTTCGGGTTTTCGCGGCGAGGCACCGTTTGGCGCCTGGTTGAAGCGCACGACAACGAATGCAACGATCGATTTGGCCAGACGTGATCGCCGCTTCGACGTCGATTCCCCACAAGATCATATTGAACGCGCCCTGGCGGGCAATCCTGGCTTGGATGTCGCAGTCGATGCGTGGTCATTGCTGATGCGTCTTTCAGTGCGTGAACGGGCTGTCGTGGTCTTGCATGAAGTGGAAGGTTATACACACAGGGAGCTGGCCGCCTTGTTCAACCAGAGTGAGAGTTACTCCAAGTCCGTGCTCGCGCGTGCCCTGAAGCGACTCGGCATGATTGATGTTCACGCAACTGTGCTGCGAGGTGATCAATGAGTGCATCAGGCGAACGATCCGCCGCCACGTCTCGACGGGTATTCTTCGAGCAGCTGCCCGCGTTTGACCCCGATCCGGCATTGTGGGGCCGGATCGAAGCCATGGATCGTCGCCATCGCAGGCGGCGGCGGATCCGTTTTGGCATGCTGGTCGGCGCAAGCGCCGTGGCTCTGGTACTGATCGCGCTTACCTTGCCCGGCAGATCATGGCGATCCCTGGCTGTGGACGAGCTGGCGGCAAGGCAGAGCACGTCTCGGCAATTGCAGGATCGATTGATTTCGCTGTCGAATGACCGCAGTGACTTTCACATCAGCCCGGATTTGCGGGTCATCGACGCAGAGTTGCAGGCTGCCTACGATCGCAATGCGGCGGACGACGAGCTGGAGGCGCTGTGGGCGCTGCGCAACGAAGTGTTGCGGGCACTGACGGCCGATGCGCAATCGATTCAGTCGTTGACGAGGATCTGATTCTTGGAGGGTGACATGACATCAGGGTCTGCCGGGCTGAAGATCTGCTTGAGTGCTTTGCTGCTTGGGCACGGCCTGGTCATTGCTTCGACAGGAGATGCGACGACAGGCTTCGATCAAGCCGTGACCGAATCATCCCATTCCGGCGCCGGTGATGACGCGCAAGCCACACCGGGTGAGCAACAGTTGCGTTCAAGATTGCGCCTGTTGTTGCTCGATCTGGTTCAGTCAGGGGCGTTCGGCGATGTTCCTGGCGATCAGATTTCACTCGATCTGGAGATACCAGCGGAGCGCCTGGCGACGCTCGGCGTGGTTGTCGATAGCCGCAGCGGGGCGAAAGCCGCGGCCGGATTGGTCGTGCTTGGAACCACACCCGGTGCGCTCGCCGACCGCTTGGGCATTCATGGCGGCGACGTCATTCTTGCCGTCAACGATACGGCGCTGGTAGCACTCGGAAATAGCGAAGATGGTTCGGCGCGAGCGGCGGACGTGCTGCGCACACTTTTCGCCAGTCTTGCCGAGGGTTCCTCGATCCGTTTCAAGTTGCGCCGCGGTGACAACGAACTGGTGGTTGCAGGGACGGTACGCAAGGAATGGATACCCGCGATACATCTGCGGCTTGGTCAACCGCAATTGGTTCCTCCGGGCACGATTACCGGAACTACAAACGGCTCGGTACAAGACTGTGGCCGGATCAGTGTCTTTGATAGTGCTCCAACACAGCGGGATCTGCATCCGGTGACCCTGATCAGTATCGACGGCAAGCATTCCGCGTTTGACGGTCAGTCGAGCTTTCGGGTTGCAACGGGTACGCATGTGGTAACGGTTGCGGAGAACGTCGATAGTCGGTACCTGGGCTTCAACAGTCGTTTGCGCGACAATCAGGGATCATCCCGCTACAAATCAATGACAATCCATGTGAAAGCCGACACCACCTATCGGCTGGCTACCCATATCATTGCCGAGCACCGCAATGAATGGCGTGACGGCGCCTGGTGGGAGCCGGTGGTATGGAGCGAGTCGAGCGAAACCTGTCGTTGAGTGTGACGTTTGGCTGACCACCGGCTGTCCGGACTTTGCCTGGAAATTCCATCGTCGTGACTTTGCTTAGTGTGAATGTCAATAAAGTTGCCGTCTTGCGCAATTCGCGTGGTGACAGCGAACCGTGTCCGGTGACGGCGGCCCTTGGTGCCCTCGCTGCCGGTTGTCATGGGATTACGGTGCATCCGCGTCCGGATCAGCGCCATATCCGTCCGGCAGACGTGCGCCAGATTGCCGACGTTGTCGGACGTGCCGAGCTCAATATCGAGGGTAATCCGTTCGCTGCCGCGCGCGGGGAATATCCCGGGTTGTTGCAACTGGTTGAACAGACGCGTGCCGCTCAGGTCACCCTTGTGCCGGATAGTGATTCGCAGATCACTTCGGATCATGGTTTTGATGCAGACACAGATTTTTTTCAGCTGAAGTCGATTGTGCAGAGCTTCAAGGTGTTCGGCGCGCGCGTCAGCGTGTTCGTCGATCCAGGGTGCGAGGTGATTGCACAGCTTGCCGACTGCGCGATAGATCGAATTGAAATCTACACCGGGCCGTTCGCCAAGGCATTCTCGACCGGCACATTCGAGCACGAACTGGATGCGTGCGTTGGCACCGCAAATGTCGCCCGCGCCTGCGGCCTGGGGGTCAATGCGGGGCACGATCTCAGTCAGGCCAATCTGGTTACACTGCTGCAAGCCATCCCGAGCCTCGACGAAGTCTCGATCGGCCACGCCTTGTTCAGCGAAGCCTTGTATGAGGGTCTCGGCCCGACCGTGCGCAGGTATCTGGATATCATCAAGCGCTGCTCGCCCGAGACAGTGACCGGATGAATCGCGGCTGGAAGGGTGGCTCGCCCCAGGCCGCACCATTCCGCAAACGCGACATTCAGAAGGCAGCGGCGACAAGCGCCGATAACCGCACGAGCGCAACTCAAGGTTTCGCTGGGGTCGGATCCCATCGCGGATCCGACCCGGGGATCATGCTTGCCAGAATTGCAATCAAGCCTGCTTGCAGCGACCTATTCGCCCGGCAGAGCAACGACGCGGATGCCGCTGATCCGATGGTTCTGGGCAATCGAGAGAACATTGGCCAGATTGTCATAGGAGGAGTGCGGGTCTGGCCTGATATCAAGCTGAATAGGAACGCCACGTGCGTTGGCGACCTGGAGTTGCTGATCGAGACCAAGGCGACTGATTGACTGACCGTCGAGCGCGAGTTCGCCGGTATCACGGATCGACAAGGCCATGGTCAGCGGCTCGGTGCTGCCTGGCTCACCGCTGGTCAATGGAAACGGAATGCTCCTGGTCAGCAACGGCGTCGCGACCATGAAGATGATGAGAACAGTCAGCAGCACATCGACCAATGGTGTGATGTTGATCTCGGCCATCGTGATCGACGTTGAAGCGCGATTGCGTGCATAGGACATGTCAACCTCCGTCGTGACTTCGGTGATTCGTTCCTTGTGGCTGTCTTTTCAGGCTGACGACTACGAAGTCTCGCTGCCTGAGCCGACGGTGACGAGCCTACACCCGTTTGTGCCATCCACAAAACAGAAAAAGCGCCGCTTTCGCGACGCTTCTCCTGAGTCATTCGACAACCGGCAGATCAGATCAACGATCGGCCTGAGCCGTGATGAATCCGATCTTGACCATACCTGCACTCTTGGCGTTGGCCATGACGGTTGCGATCAGTTGGTACTGCGTGGTCTTTTCCGCGCGGATCTGCAGCTCGGGCTGCGGGGTCTTCTGCGCCGCGACGCGAAGCTGGGCGGACAACATCGCCTCGGTAATCAACTCGTCGTTCCAGTACAGATCACCTGTTTCCTTGACCGCCAGATCGATTGGCTCGGGTGGGTTGGTTTCCACCGTATTGGGGTTTGCCTGTGGTAGGTCGATGCGGATCTTGTGGGTCATCAACGGTGCCGTGATCATGAAGATGATCAGCAGCACCAACATCACGTCGACAAGGGGCGTGACGTTGATTTCCGCCATCGGGCCACCGCCCGAATTGGATGAAAAGGCCATGGCTTACTTCCTCGCGGTTGCGGGTGCCGGGGCTGCTGCGCCGCTTTCAACGCGGGATCCAATGGCGAAGAAATCGTGCAGGTCATGCGCGAACTCATCGAATCGAGCATAGATCAGGCGGTTGCTGCGCACATAGAAGTTGTAGGCGAGCACGGCCGGGATCGCGACGAACAGACCGACGGCGGTCATGATCAGCGCTTCGCCGACGGGGCCGGCCACGGCTTCCATCGATGCCGAGCCTGACGAAGCGATCTTGATCAGGGCGTGGTAGATGCCCCAGACCGTTCCGAGCAGACCGACGAAGGGGGCGGTTGAACCGACCGTGGCCAGGAGAGTCAGGCCACCCTCGAGGCGCATGCTTTCGCGGGCGACGCCCTGGCGCAAGGCACGATCGATGAATTCCGATCGGTTCAATGCTTCGACGAGGCGACTGCCTTCATGGCGCGTGTGGTGCTGGGCGGCGGTGGCAGCCTCCAGCGCGATCTTCGAGAACGGCTCGGACTTCGGCTGTTCTTCGAGGAAGCGGATGGATTCCTGGGCCGAAGGGGTTTCCCAGAACGTGTGGATCACCCGTTCCATGCGCGATCGCACCATCGTGTTGCGAATCAGGTTCGCAATGATGAAGTAGACCGACAAAATCGACATCGTGACCAGGGTGGTGAAGACTACCCAGCCAACCAGGTCGAAATTGTGGATGAGATGATCAAAACCCATCGCCGACATCGCTTGGGCATTGCTGCCGCCGCCGGGAATCGGTGGGGGCATGGCACCTGACTGATCCGCAGGCATGGTCGAAGAGGCATCTTGCTGCATGGCGCTACCTTAGATGATTGCTACTGGTTGAGATTGAATTCGATGGGTACCAAGGCGTAACCGCGACTCGCGCTTCCGCCCTTCATACCAGCATTGAATACCCACGTCTTCACTGCTGCGATTGCCGCCTGATCGAGTACCCGGTAACCGCTGGACTTCTCGACAGTGACTTCTTCGGGTTTGCCATCAAGCCCGACCAGAACCTTGAGAAGAACCTTGCCCTCCATCCGCTGGCGCACAGCCTGTGGCGGATACTTCGGCGGGCGCAGCCTACGGTAACTGATATTTTCGCTCGGCGCGATGTCAACCGGCGGTGCCGGTGGCGCCGGTGGCGCCGGCGGCGGCGCCGCAACCGACATCGGCGAGGCTTCCTCGACGATCACCGGCGGCGGCGGCTCCGGTGGCGGAGTCGGTGGTGGCTTGATCTTTTCGATCACCTTCGGTGGCGGCTTCTTCGGCGGCTCCGGCGGTGGTGGTGGCGGTGGCGGCGGTGGCGGCGGCGGCTCGATGAACTCGACCGTCACCTTGTTGTCCACCTTTTTCTGCGGTGCTTCCGGTGGTGCCGCCGGGGTGGCCAGCAGGGCAAGCGCAAACACATGCACGGTGAACGCACCCGACAGGGCCGTTACCCGGCGCCAGTTGAATGTGTCCTTCTCGGATTGGTAGACGTCAGCCATCGGTGTTGACCAAACAGTTGTTGTTCTTGTGTGCGATCCGCCAGGTTCCCCGCGGATGTGGCTGCTGCCAATCCCGCAAAGCGTAGCCCGGCACGGTACAACACCCACCTGCTATCCGACAAGAGTCAGAACACATGTTTACCTGCCCATCGCCGATGGTTTTTCGACCTCTGACATGACGCATGGTCATTTCTTGGCGCCAGATCGCTTCAGCTTGACGCCTGAACGAATCGCCTTGATGCGCTGCTCGGCCATGGCTTTGGTGCTCGGGAACGCCAGGGCTTTTTGCCAGGCTGCCAGCGCGGCGGTTTCGTTGTTTGCATAGCTCTCGACATCGCCAAGGATGACATAGGCCTCACCTTCCTGGCGTAGACCACCCTTTTTGATCGCGCGCTCAAGGGCCACCTTGGCTTCGGCACCGCGATCGGCGTAGAAGAGCATGTAGCCCAACTGATAATCGGCGTTGCCGTCAGTCGACTGCGCCGAAGCCTTTTCGTAGGCCTCGATCGCGCAGGCCTCGTCTTCAGCCTGGCCGCAGACATCACCGAGCAGTTTGTTGACCTCGTAATCAGGAGTGATCTTGCCGCTGGCGATGCCTTCCTTGAGTGTTGCCGCAGATTCCTTGGGCTTGTCGGCGTTCGCGTAGAGCTTGGCCAACTGGATATAGTCTTCCTTGCTCGTGATCAGGCCTTTTTCCTTGGCCTTGCTGAGAACTTCGATCGCCTGCGGATACTTGTCGTCGTTGATATAGATCGTGGCCAGTTGCTTTAGCAGCTTGATGTCGTCCGGCGTCTTGAGCAGCTGCGCCTGGATCACCTTGGCTGCCTCACCGTATTGATCGAGCTCGAACAAGCTGGCCATGAGGATCTGGTTCCAGCTTTCCTTGGGCTCGTCGCTGGCCGCGATCGCGCGCTTCATGGTGTCGGCAGCCTCCTGATACTTGTCGAGGCGATAGTAGATGTTGCCGAGCAAAGCGATCTGATCGGCCGTTTCGACACCGGTTTCCTTTTTGAAACGATCAAGCGTCTTCAGCGCGTCCGCATATTTTTCGGTTTGAACCTGCATTTGCGCAAGCTGATACATCAGGCCGAAATGGGCATTGTTCGGCAGCGCATCGAGTTCAATGGCCTTGCTGGTGGCGATGATTGCCTGATCTTCCTTTTCCTGATCCCAGTAGACGCGACCGAGCAGCTGCTGTGCGAACGCCTCGGCATAACCACCGATCTTCTTGCCAGCCAGCGCCTTTTCGATCAGCGGCAAAGCCTCGTCGTCCTTGCCGTCATTAACCAGATCGGCCGCTTTCGACAAGTTGCGGCTTTCATTCGCCGACATGGTTGCCTTTGGCTCACTGCGGGTCGCCTTGGGATATTCGTTCTCAGCCTTGGTTTGCTTCTTGGCCAGTACCGCACTTGACGAAAACACCAGCACCGCCGCGCACAGCGCGATACGTGCAAGCTTGGGAAACTTCATGGTCTCTCCTCGACTGGATGAACGGAGCGCAAGGCACTCCAGGACGGTTGATTTCAGCGTTTCCGAGCGTACCGCCGCGACGCCAGCCTGTACAGGCATCGGAGACGAAAAATCACCTGCTTGCGGATCCTTTAGCCTGAAACGCGGAATTGGCCCTGGCGGGGTTTGGATCAGGGTGAGTCCCGGCAAAACGCCCGGATCACGCATAATTAATGTTTATGTTTATTTATACACTGCAATGTCAGATATCGAGATTGCTCACTGATAGGGCATTTTCCTCGATGAAACTCCTGCGCGGCTCGACAACATCACCCATCAGGGTCGAGAAGATCTGATCGGCAGCGATGGCATCCTCGATCCTCACTTGCAGCAGTCGTCGCGTCTCCGGGTTGACCGTGGTTTCCCAGAGCTGCTCGGGATTCATCTCACCGAGGCCCTTGAAGCGCTGAATCGTGCGACCGCGTTTGGCTTCCTCCATCAGCCAGAGCTGGGCCTGAGCAATGCCTTCGGTGAGCAACAAGCTCTTGTTCGCACGGCTGACCCGGGCGCCAGGCTGGATCAGCCCGGCGATCTGTCTTGCGGCTTCTGCGATCGGTCGGAATTCGCTGCTCATGAAGAAATTGGACGGGAGAACCTGGGTGGTTTCGGTTCCGTGCTGATCCCGGCGCACGATCAGTGCCGATGGGTGCTCCGGGGTCGCCGCCCGGATCGAGAAGCGGTAGCGGGCCCGACCCGCGCCGGCCAGGTTCACCAGTTTCGACAGCGCGGCCATCCATTCCTCCAGTTGGGCCGGATCCTGCCAGCCTTCGGCTGCGGGTGGCGGCGCGTCGAGGAACGCGCGCAGCAAGGTCGTGTCATGGCGGGCGCCGAGCCGCTCGGTCTGATCGAGCGCAGCCTGGTAGTCGATAAGCAGCTTTTCGAGCCCCGAACCGGTCAATGGTGGTGCATCGGGGCTGTAGGCGAGTTCGGCATTGTCGACGGCGTTGGCGATCAGATAGCTGTTCAGGGCCGCATCATCCTTCAGGTACAACTCCTGTTTGCCCTGTTTGAGCTTGTACAGCGGCGGCTGGCCGATATAGATATGCCCACGCTCGATCAACTCCGGCAGTTGGCGGTAGAAAAAGGTCAACAACAAGGTTCGGATATGCGAGCCATCGACATCGGCGTCGGTCATGATGATGATGCGGTGATAGCGCAGCTTGTCGATGTTGTACTCGTCTTTGCCGATGCCGGTGCCGAGAGCCGTGATCAGCGTGCCGATTTCAGCGGATCCGAGCATACGGTCAAAGCGCGCCCGTTCGACATTGAGGATCTTGCCGCGCAATGGCAGGATCGCCTGGGTTTTTCGGTTTCTGCCCTGCTTGGCCGAACCACCGGCGGAGTCGCCCTCGACCAGGAACAGTTCGCTCAAGGCCGGATCCTTTTCCTGACAATCCGCCAGTTTTCCGGGTAGCCCGGCGATATCCAGCGCGCCCTTGCGCCGGGTCATCTCGCGCGCCTTGCGCGCGGCCTCCCTGGCCCGCGCGGCATCGACCACCTTGGCCGCGATCGCGCGTGCTTCGTGCGGGTTTTCGAGCAGGAATTCCTCGAGTTTCTGGTTGATTGCAGACTCGACGATCCCCTTGATCTCGCTCGAAACGAGCTTGTCCTTGGTCTGCGAGGAGAATTTTGGATCCGGCATCTTGACTGAAAGAACGGCAATCAGCCCTTCACGCATGTCATCGCCTGAAAAACCGACTTTGGCGGTTTTCTGCAAACCGGCCTTTTCGATGTAGTTGCTCAACGTCCGGGTCAAGCCACCGCGCAAGCCAGCCAGATGGGTGCCACCGTCTTTTTGCGGGATGTTGTTGGTGTAGCACAGACAGGTTTCCTGGTAGGAATCCGTCCACTGCAATGCAGCCTCGATGGTGATCGCTTCATTGTTGAGCGAGAAATAGACGACCTTCGAGTGCAGCGGTGTTTTCAACTGGGCCAGGTGCTCGACGAAAGAACGAATGCCGCCGGCATATTCGAAGACATCGTGTCGATCGGTTCGCTCATCGCTGAGCTCGATGCGCACACCGGAATTGAGAAACGACAACTCGCGTAGACGCTTGGCCAGGATGTCGTAATGAAATTCGACATCCGAAAAGATCGTCTTGCTCGGCAGAAAACGCACGGTGGTGCCGCGCCGGGATGACGGGCCAACCACCTTCAGCGGAAACCTGGGCTCGCCGAGCCTGTATTCCTGGTGGTGTTCATGGCCTTCCCGAAAAATGGTCAGCCACAAGTGCTCTGACAATGCATTGACGACCGAGACGCCAACCCCATGCAGTCCACCGGAGACCTTGTAGCTGTTGTCATCGAACTTGCCGCCCGCGTGCAGAACCGTCATGACGATTTCGGCCGAGGAACGACCTTCTTCATGCATGCCGACCGGGATACCGCGACCGTTGTCGACAACGCTGACCGACCCGTCAGCATGAATCGTCACGGATACCTTGTCGGCATGGCCAGCCAGCGCCTCGTCGATCGAGTTGTCCACCACCTCGAAAACCATGTGGTGCAGACCAGAGCCATCATCGGTGTCGCCGATGTACATACCCGGGCGTTTGCGCACGGCGTCAAGGCCTTTGAGAACCTTGATCTTGCTTGAATCGTATTGCTCGCTCATGGGACTCCGCATTGGTCGACTGTCGATCCGGCGCGTTGCGCGCCCGATCCGGAAATCAAGGAGTCGATTATAGCAGTCAGGTTCCGATCCGGCCTTGTTCCACATGGAACATGCGAACTCCACCGGTGCCTGGATCGAGCGCCCTCGGCGGCTCGGTTCCGCTGATCAGGATCTGCGCCCCGCTCGCCCGCACCTGCTCCATGACCAGGATCTGATGGGCCTGATCGAGTTCCGAAGCGAGGTCATCAAAACACAGGATCGGCCATTCGCCGGTTTCGGCCGCGTACACGCGCGCCTGCGCCAGGATCAGGGCCAGCGCACACAGCTTCTCCTGGCCACGTGAGAGGTGCTCGCGACGCGGTGCGTTCCTGAAACCCAGAGACCAGTCGGCCCGATGCGGGCCCCGACCGGTATGGCCGCGTTCGCGATCCCGCCCCCGCGATTCGGCCAGCGCGCTCGCCAAAGACAGATCCTCATGCCAGCCCCGATTGAGCACGACGGTAGCTTCGCCCAGCTCGCCGAGAAAATCGGCAAGTACCGCGCTCAGGATCGGCCGCAGCCGATCAACATAGCGCTGGCGAAATCGGGCGATGCGTTCTCCGCTTGCCGACATCTCGATCTCCCACGGCTCAAGATCGCGGTCGCCAACCGCGTTGCGCAGCGCGCTGTTGCGTTGCCGAAGCGCGCGCTGATAGCGACGCCAATCCTGGAGAAACTCCTGTTCCACGTGAAACACGCCCCAGTCCAGATAGCGTCGGCGCTCCTCGGCTACCCCACTGATCAACTCGTGTGATCCCGGCTCAAAGCAAGCCACCGCGCAGGCCTGCACAAGGCCGGCAATTCCAACCGGCTCGCCATCAACCCGCGTTTCGAGCCGGTTGCCCACCCGGGAAATTCCAAGTCTTCTTTCGCGTCCATCGGCCAATTGCAGGCGCCCGAACACCGAATAGCCCTCACTGTCGAATCGACTCAGCGTATCCCTGGCTCCACGTCGAAAACTCCGACCGTGGGAAAGCAGGTAAGCGGATTCAAGAATGCTGGTTTTGCCCGCACCATTGGTGCCGACAAACACGTTCAAGCCAGGGCCAAGGACGACGCTCGATTCGCCGATCACGCGCAGGTCACGGATGCGCAATTCATTCAGGCGCACAGCCAGCCTCCGCAAGAAAAAGCCCGCGCATCCTGCGACACGCGGGCTTGGTGGTCACGCGGCAACGCTCGATCAGAGACGCAGGGGCATGACCACATGTCGCGTGTCATCGGAATCGACCTTGCGCAACAGGCAACTCGATTGTGCGTCGCGCAAGCTCAACACGACCTCTTCCCCGCCAAGCGCCGCCAATGCATCCATCAGGTAATTCACGTTGAAGCCGACGCTGAGATCGGAAACCGTTGTCGTCACTTCGAGCTCTTCGACCGCTTCTTCCTGCTCGGGGTTGTGCGCGACGATACGCAACTTGTTTGGATTCACATCGAGCTTGACGCCGCGATACTTTTCGTTCGACAAGATCGCCGCACGTTGCAATGCAAAGCGCAGCTCTTCCCGACCAACCCGGATGTCCTTGTCCGCGCCAATCGGAATGACCGCTTCGTAGTCGGGAAAGCGGCCGTCAATCAGCTTCGAGGTGAATGTCACCGAACCACGCCGAACGCGCACATGATTGCGACCCAGTTCCAGCTCTACCAGACCTTCACCGGCCTCGAACAGGCCCTGCAATTCGAGCACACCCTTGCGCGGAATGATGATCTGTCGGCGTGCCGAAATCTCGGTCTCAAGCATGGTTTCGCTCAAGGCCAGGCGATGGCCATCGGTGGCAACGCAGCGCAGGGTCTTGTCGCGCAAATCGAGCAGAAGCCCGTTAAGGTAATAACGCACATCCTGGTGAGCCATGGCGAAAGCGGTACGTGCAATCAGATCCTTGAGCACCGCTTCGGGCAGACTGACCCGCTCCACGACATCAATATTCTCAATGACAGGAAATTCCGAGGCCGGAAGGGTTGCCAGGGTAAACCGGCTGCGCCCGGCGCTGATCGATACACGGTCACCATTCTGCTCGATCTTCACCCGCGCCCCATCCGGCAGGGCCCGACAGATATCAAACAACTTGCGTGCCGGAATGGTCACCTCACCATCCCGCGGATCCTCCGCGATGGTGTTTGCCACCATTTCGACTTCGAGGTCGGTGCCGGTAAAGGTGACCGTATCGCCGCCCACATGAACCAGCAGGTTCGACAACACCGGCAAGGTCTGACGGCGTTCAACAACGCCAACAACCTGTTGCAGCGGTTTCAGCAAGGCTTCGCGAGGAAGAATGAAGCGCATGATCGGTCCCTTCCTGTTTCTGTCTTTGTTATGAATGAAAGCTTATGGTAGTAGTAGCTGCTCGGGATAACCAAAAACATCGGATAATCCGCTTTTAAATCAATCAGATGCGTCTTATTTTACTCGTGCAAAACAGGGTTCCGCTGTTGTGCATGATCTGTGGATAATTCTAACCCGATCAACCACCCACAGGTTATCCACCGGCTATCAACCGGTCAGTGCACGCACGAGCTTTTCCCAGTCCTGGTTGAGTTTGCCATCGGTTTCGCGCAGGTTCCTGATCGTACGACACGCATGCAGAACGGTTGTATGGTCGCGACCGCCGAAGGCATCGCCGATTTCGGGCAGGCTGTGCTCGGTCAACTCCTTGGCCAGCGCCATCGCCATTTGCCGCGGTCGCGCGACCGAGCGGCTACGTCGCTTCGATAGCAAGTCAGCGATACGCAACTGGTAGTACTCGACGACGATTTTCTGGATGTTGGAGATCGAAATTGCCTGCGCGTGCACGGTGAGCAGATCGCGCAGGGTCTCCTGGGCAAACGCGACATCGACCGTGCGACCACCAAAATGCGAGCGCGCAATCAAGGTGTTCAGAGCGCCTTCGAGGTCACGTACGTTCGAGCGCATGCGCTTGGCAATCAGAAAAGCCACATCCTCGGGCAGATCGACCCCCTTGCTGGCCGCCTTGCTGAGCAGGATTGCTGCTCGCGTCTCGAAATCCGGCGGTTCGATCGCCACCGACAAACCCCAGCCCAGGCGTGACTTCAGGCGTGGTTCGAGGTTCTCGACCTCCTTCGGAAAACGGTCGCAGGTAAGGATGATCTGCTGCTTGCCATCAAACAAGGCATTGAAGGTATGGAAGAATTCTTCCTGGGTAGTGTTCTTGCCGGCGAAGAACTGGATATCGTCGATCAGCAGCGCGTCGACGCTGCGGAACCGGCGCTTGAACTCATCCATGTTCTTGGTGCGCAAAGCATCGATCATGCTGCCGACGAATTGCTCGGAGCGCAGATACAAGACCTTGCAGGCCGGGTTGTTTTCGCGCATCAGGTTGCCGGTCGCGTGCATCAGGTGAGTCTTGCCGAGGCCGGTACCGCCGTATAGAAGAAGAGGATTGAAGGCGCGCCCCGGGTTGGTGGCGACCTGAATCGCGGCGGCTTTACCGAGCTCGTTGGTCTTGCCCTCGACAAAGGTCTCGAAGGTGTAGTTCGGATCCAGGTTGTGGTTTTCAGCGGCACGAACGCTTGCCTTGACCTGCGCGCCCGACGGTTTGGCCGGTTGCTTGCGGCTGCCAAGCGTGCCGATGCCGAGATTAATCGCCACCGCCGAGCCATGCTGGTATTCGATGACCGCACGTATCCGCGCCAGGAACCGCTCACGCACCACCTCAAGGGTGTAGTCGTTTGGCGCAAGCAGCCGCAGACCCTGCTCGCTTTCGCGGGCCTGCAAGGGTTTCAGGTAGGTCTGGACGTCTTCCGCCCCGAATTCCGTTTCCAGGCGCTCGATGCAGCGCCCCCAAAGCTCACTCATGATTCCTCGGTGTGGTGCTTGATACGATGACCCCCGCGAGCGACGTGCCCGGCGTGAACCGCGCAGTCTACGCGTGCCCGGTCGATCCGCGCCAGCGACATGCCTTGACGGGAACACGACCACGCCCCTATCATTCGCGCCCTTTTCTTCAAGCCTGGCGCCGACTCATGGCCACCAAACGCACCTACCAGCCGAGTAACCTCAAACGCGCCCGCACCCACGGTTTCCGTGCCCGCATGAAGACCCGTGGTGGTCGCGCCGTGATCAACGCGCGCCGCGCCAAAGGTCGCAAGCGTCTCGCCGTCTGATTCAGCAGCTGCCGGTGGCATGGGGCTGTACAGCCTCCCGCGCACCGCGCGTCTGCTCAAGGCCGGCGACTTCGCCGCGCTGCGCGGCAAATCCAGGCGCATCAGCGCCCGGCATTTCCTCGCCGAGTTCTCTCCGAACGATCAACCGACCTGCCGACTCGGTCAGGCGGTTTCGCGTCGCGTCTCAAAACGTGCCGTCGACCGCAACCGCATCAAGCGTCTGGTGCGCGAAAGCTACCGTCATGTGCGCAGCGAACTGCCCAACGTCGACATCCTGCTGATTGCCCGATCAAGCGCCGTCAATACCGCAGCTTCCGATCTGCGCGGGGATCTCGCCGACTTGTGGAAGAAGCTGGCGACATTGAAGGCGACGCCCGGCACCGGCACAATGCACGGCTGATCGTGCGCCAGCACAGCGCGCACGTGACGCCATCGATTCGTCGCCAGCGCCACGATCCCTCCTCCCTTCGCCAGACATCGGCGAGCTCGTCGAAGAACCCGAAGCTGCCATGAACAATCCTCGCACCTTTCTGCTGGTTGCCCTGTTAGCCCTGGTCTATCTGATCTATTCGCAGTGGCAGATCGACTACAATCCGCAAGTGGCAATTCCGGCGGCGGCAATCAGCACCGTGGCCGAGTCGCCAACGCCGATTGCAGCAGAGGTGCCAGCGGCATCCGAGATCCCGCAGGCCGTAACATCGGTAGCCGACGTCGCCAACACGCCGGCGAGCACGGCAGTCCAGGCGCCCGTCAATCCGGTCGTCGTGACAACCGATTTGCTGCGCGTCGAAATCGATCCGCGAGGCGGCAGCGTTGTCCGCGCCGACCTGCTGGCCTACCCGCTGCAGCCGAACAAGCCCGAACGTGTGCGCCTGCTTGATTCGGATCTTGCCCATTACTTTGTTGCCCAGAGTGGGCTGGTCAGCAAGAGCAGCCCCGCGCCGAACCACGAAACAATGCTTGGAACCGCGGCGCAAACCTACGCGCTCGCCGACGGCCAGAACCGGCTGGTGGTGCCCATGACCTGGAGCGATCCGAGCGGAGTCAGCGTCACCAAGACTTTTATCTTCGAGCGCGGCAGTTACGTGATTGAACAGCAACAACGGGTCAACAACCAGAGTGCCGTGACCTGGACCGGCAATGCCTACCGCATGTTGCAGCGCGTGCCGTTGGTCATCGACCACTCGGGCATCAAGGGCTACACCAACACGGAGCGCTACAGTTTCATCGGCGCGGCCTGGTATAGCCCAGAAGAGAAATTCCAGAAACTCGCTTTCGACAAGTTCACAAAGGATCCAATCAATCGCAGTGTCTCAGGCGGCTGGATCGCCATGCTTCAGCACTACTTCTTCGCCGCCTGGATTCCGCCACCCGGCGAGACCGACCAGTTCACCAGCAGCGAAACAACGGGAACCGGCGCGAATCGTTACCGCATGCTCAGCCAGTCACCCGCGATCAGCATCGAGCCGGGCAAGGAGCAGGCGTTCAGCGCGCGCCTGTATGTTGGCCCCAAGCTGCAAAGCACGCTCGACGACGTCGCCCCGGGGCTGTCCAAGACCGCCGACTACGGCATGTTCACGATAATCTCCGAGCCGCTGCACTGGCTGCTCTCGATGTATCACAGGCTGACCGGAAACTGGGGTTTCGCGATCATCCTGCTGGTACTCACGATCAAGACCTTTTTCTTCAAGCTGTCCGAGGCGCAATACCGCTCGATGGCGAAGATGCGCAAGATGCAGCCGCGCGTTGCCGCGTTGAAGGATCGCTACGGTGACGATCGGGCCAAGCTCAATCAAGCCATGATGGAGATGTACAAGAAGGAAAAGATAAATCCACTCGGCGGCTGTCTGCCGATGATCGTGCAGATTCCGGTCTTCCTTGGCCTTTACTGGGTGCTGCTGGAAAGCGTCGAGCTTCGCCAGGCGCCCTTCATGCTCTGGATCCACAACCTCACCGCACCGGATCCATACTACGTGCTGCCGATCCTCAACGCGGCGACCATGCTTGCCACGCAATACCTGACGCCGATGACCGGCATGGATCCGTTGCAGGCGAAGATGATGAAGTTCATGCCGCTGATCTTCTCGGTCATGTTCGCATTCTTCCCGGCCGGTCTGGTTCTCTACTGGACCGTCAATGGTGCGCTCGGCCTGCTCCAGCAATGGATCATCACCAAGCGGATTGAGGCTGGCGACAAGGCCCCTGTCGCGGCCAAGGCCAAGTAGACGCACTCGCCCACGCGCTTGCCCGACAGGCAAGCACGGGGGCTGGTCGTCATCCCGCATCGAACATGCTTGCCCAAGGCGAAACAATAGTCGCGATTGCCACTTCCGCGGCTGCGGGTGGCATCGGCATCATTCGACTTTCCGGGCGCAAGGCCGCCGAGATCGCGACCACCCTGCTCGGTCGCAAGCCGAAACCACGCCACGCGCACTATTGCAGCTTCAAGGACAGTGCCGACGAAGTCCTCGATCGCGGGCTACTCCTGCACTTCCCGGCGCCGCACTCGTTTACCGGCGAAGATGTCGTCGAATTGCAGGTGCACGGAAGCCCGGTCATGCTGCGCTGTCTGCTCGCTCGGGTCATTGAACTGGGTGCACGTCAGGCGCGTGCCGGAGAATTCTCGGAACGCGCCTTTGTCAACGGCAAACTCGATCTGGCCCAGGCCGAGGCAATCGCCGATCTGATCGCGAGTGGTTCCGAAGCGGCCGCCCGCGCAGCCGTGCGCAGTCTGGATGGCGAATTCTCGCGCCAGGTTCATGCGCTGACCGAAGCCGTCGTGCGCCTGCGCGTGTGGATCGAGGCGGCCATCGATTTTCCCGAAGACGAAATCGACTTCCTGGCGATGCCGCAATTGATCGAGGATCTTGCCGCAACCAGCGCCAACCTCGACGCCCTGATCGCCGCCAGCCGTCGCGGCGTGCGCCTCGCTGACGGTCTGCATGTCGTCATCGTCGGTCGCCCGAACGCCGGAAAATCGAGCTTGCTCAACGCCCTGGCAGCCAGCGAGCGTGCCATCGTCACCGCGGTGCCCGGAACCACCCGGGATCTGCTGCGGGAAACGATCGATCTTGATGGCATCGCCATCACCCTGGTTGATACCGCTGGCTTGCGTGAGTCCGCTGACATCGTCGAACGCGAGGGAATACGCCGTGCGCGCGACGAGCTCCAGCGCGCCGATCTGGCCGTCCTGGTCAGCACCGACGAACAGCTTGCACAGGATCTGGGGCTGCTGGCGAGCTTGCCGGTGAGCGCCGCCCGCATCGTCGTCCACAACAAGATCGACCTTGATGCCAGCATGGCCAGACGCGATGAGATCGAGGGGATTGCGCATCTGTGGTTGTCTGCACGCACCGGTGCCGGACTCGAACTGCTCGTTGGCGAGTTGCGCAAGGCTGCAGGACACGGCGAGGGCAACGACGGCGCCTTCAGCGCCCGCACGCGCCATATCGATGCTCTTGAACGTGCCCGAGAGCATTTGCATTCAGCACAATTTGCCTTGTGTGAACAGCGCGCCGGAGAACTCGCCGCCGAGGAGCTGCGTCAGCTCCAGCATGCGCTTGGTGAAGTGACCGGCGCGTTCAGCAACGAAGATCTGCTTGGACGGATCTTCGCGGATTTCTGCATCGGCAAGTAAGTGCGGATCGGCCGCGAGCCGGCTCGCGAGCGAAGCCGACCGCCTGCGGCGCGCGATATCCTGTCCCACCTTGAGGTTTCCGCTCCGATTCGAGGATGCCGCAATGATTGCCCTGTACTACTGGCCGACGCCGAACGCCCACAAGATCACGATGTTTCTCGAAGAGGCCGGGCTCGATTACAGGATCGAGCCGGTCAACATCGGCAAGGGCGAACAGTTCGAACCCGACTTCCTCAGGATTTCACCAAACAATCGCATGCCGGCAATCATCGACCACGCGCCGACGGATGGCGGCGAGCCGATCAGCATGTTCGAATCCGGGGCAATCCTGCAATACCTCGCCGAGAAAACCGGCCGGTTCGTGCCCAAGGCCTTGCGCGAACGCGTGCTGGTCAAG
This sequence comes from uncultured Dokdonella sp., assembly GCA_964390215.1. Lineage (GTDB taxonomy): Bacteria > Pseudomonadota > Gammaproteobacteria > Xanthomonadales > Rhodanobacteraceae > Dokdonella. Next base: position 129,179 of record CAYMHF010000001.1, read on the forward strand.
CAATGGTTGTTCTGGCAGATGGCCGGGCTCGGGCCGATGGCCGGCCAGAACCACCATTTCAATCGCTACGCGCTGGAAAGAATTCCATATGCGATCGAGCGCTATGAGCGCGAAACCCGGCGCTTGTACGGCGTTCTCGACCGGCAGCTGCAGGGCAAGCCGTACGTCGCCGGTACCAGCTACTCAATCGCCGACATGGCGATCTACCCGTGGATCGTTCCGCACGAGGCGCAGCATCAGAATCTCGACGACACACCCGAGGTCCGGCGCTGGTTCACTTCGATCCAGCAACGACCGGCCACGGTTCGGGCCTACGCCACGGGTGAAACAATCAGCCGCTCCGGCCGGGCCTTGAGCGAGGAAGCGCGACGCAACCTTTTCAATCGTCCGGTTGCTTGAGCGCAGCGTGAGGTTTCATTCGGCGGCGGGCACCGCGATAATCGCCTGGTTAACGGGAGGAACCCATGCGTGCCCTGCTGCTTGCCCTGCTGCTCTTGCCTGTCGGTGTGGTGATGGCCGATTCCCTGACGCTTGAAGCGATTTTCGCTGGCGGAGGCCTCGATGGCCCGGTGCCACGCAGCCTGAAAATCTCACCGGATGGCCAGCGCATTACCTTCCTGCGCGCCCGCACCGATGACCAGCATCGGCTCGATCTGTGGGAATACCATGTCGCCGACAAGTTGACCCGGCGCCTCGTTGATGCCGATACGCTGGACAGCGGAAACGAACTCAGCGACGCGGAGAAGGCACGTCGCGAACGTGCCCGCATCGCCGGTATCAGTGGAATTGTCAACTATCAGTGGTCGCCGGATGGCCAGGCAATCCTGTTTCCACTCGGCGGTAAACTTTATCTGTACACGTTATCCAGTCCAGCCGAAAGGGCCGTGCGCGAGTTGCCGACCGGTGGCGATTTTCTTGACCCGCAGATTTCCCCGAAAGGCGGCTATGTCTCCTTTGTCCAGGGTCAGAACCTCAAGATCATCGACCTCGCCAACGACGAACTGCGATCATTGACCCGGGATGGCGGTGGCACGATCCACAACGGCGAAGCAGAATTCATCGCCCAGGAGGAAATGGATCGCAGCAAGGGCTACTGGTGGGCGCCGGATGACACAGCAATCGCTTTCGAGCGCTATGACGAAGCGAACGTCGCTGTGGTCAAACGCACCGAAGTCTACGCCGACCACACCGAGGTCATCGAACAACGCTACCCGGCGGCCGGCAAGAACAACGTCATGGTAAGACTCGGCCTGGCTCCCGTAAAAAGCGGCGCGGCGCGCTGGATCGATCTGGGCGAAGACACCGACATCTATCTTGCCCGGGTCGACTGGCTGCCCGATGGCAAGCATCTCAGCTACCAGATCGAACCCCGCAACCAGCAGAGTCTGGAGTTGCGGATCGTCGATGCTGCGACCCTCGATCAGCGCGCCCTGCTCAAGGAAAGCAGCAATACCTGGATCAATCTCAACTCGGATCTGCGTTTTCTCAAGCAGGATCGGGTATTCGTCTGGGCCAGCGAACGCAGCGGCTACAAGCATCTGTATCTTTATGGTCTTGACGGCAAGTTGCGCCATCCGATCAGCAGCGGTGAATGGAACATCGACAAACTGCTTGGCATTGACGAGAAGGCCGGTCTGGTCTATCTCCAGTCGAACCGCGACTCTGTTCCCGATACCCAGGTCTATGCGCTGAAACTCGACGGCAGCGATGCCGACAAGCCAAAGCGCATCAGCCAGCGCGGCGGAACCCACACGGCCACGTTCTCCGAAGATGCCTCGATCTATCTGGACAGCTTCAGTGATCCGGCCACGCCGCCGCAGGTCAGCCTGCACAAGGCCGATGGCAGCCGGATGGCCTGGATCGAGCAGAACAAGCTCGATGACACGCATCCCTACGCGCCCTATCGCGACACGCACATCACACCGGAGTTCGGCACACTCGAGGCTGACGACGGACAGACTCTTTACTACCGCATGTACAAGCCCGCCGGCTTCGATCCGGCGAAGCGCTATCCGGTGTTCAATTTCTACTATGGCGGACCGCATGCGCAGAAGGTTGTACGCGCCTGGGGTGATCACTTCCTGACCTACATGGCCGAGCAGGGCTATGTGGTTTTCACCCTGGACAACCGCGGCATGGATAGACGCGGGCGCAGGTTCTCGGATGTCATCTATCGCCAACTTGGCAACGCCGAGGTGCTCGACCAACTCGCCGGCATCCGCTGGCTGAAGAGCCAGCCCTGGGTCGACGGGGATCACATCGGCGTGTTCGGCTGGAGCTACGGCGGCTACATGACAACCATGCTGCTGAGCAAGGGATCCGACCAGATCGCCGCCGGTGTCGCGGTCGCCCCGGTCACCGATTGGACGCTTTACGACACGTTCTATACCGAACGCTACCTGTCGACACCGCAGGATAACAAGGCCGGCTACATTCGCAGTGCGCCGTTCGCCTGGCTGGACGGACTGACTTCCCCGTTGTTCCTGGTTCACGGCATGGCTGACGACAATGTACTGTTCGCCAATTCGACGGCGCTGATGTCGGAGTTGCAGGCCCGCGGCATCCAGTTTGACCTGATGACCTATCCGGGCGGCAAGCACGGGCTGTCGACGACAACAATGAAACTGCATGCCTACCATGCGATCGTCAACTGGATGGATCGACACCTGAAGCCGGAGCCCTCAACGCAACGCGGCGAACCGTAGCAGCCAACCGGAGCGGGCCAGCCCATGTTCATCGGAATTTTCATCGCAGTCGGCATGATCGTGTTTGCCGGCATCGTCATGTTCAACCGGCTTGTCGCCGATCGCAACCAGATGCGCGCAGCCTGGAGCGACATCGATGTGCAACTGATGCGGCGGCATGACCTGACCCCGCAACTGGTTACCGCGGTCAAGGCCTACGCAACCCATGAACGCAACACGCTGGAGACAATCACCAGCTTGCGCGCTCAGACCAAGGCCGCTGCGGGACTCGCAGACCGGGCGCGTCTCGAGGATCAACTCGGGGCACAGATCGAGCGGCTGCTCGCCTTGCAGGAGAGCTATCCCGATCTCAAGGCCAGCGAAAACTTCATGCAATTGTCACGCGACCTCGTCGCCATCGAAGATCACCTGCAATACGCAAGGCGCTACTACAACGGTTCCGTGCGCCAGCTCAACACACGTATCGAGCATTTCCCCGACCTGATCGTGGCCCGTCTGGCCGGCTTTCAGCGTGGAGAATTCTTTGAGGCCAATGCCGAACAAAGGAGTGCGCCATGACCCGCCTGCTTGTGATCGCGTTTTTAATGCTGTGCTGCATGGCCGTGCAGGCCGACGAGCGCATCCTCGACTTCCACAGTGACATCAATGTTTCCGCTGATGGTTCGATGATCGTGTCCGAGACAATCAAGGTGAACGCCGAAGGCAATCGCATCCGTCGCGGCATCTATCGAGACTTTCCGACCCATTATCGCGACCGCTACGGAAACCGGATCGACGTGTTGTTCAAACCGATCGATGTGAGCCGGGACGGGAACACGGAGCCCTGGCACGATGAAGGTCGCTCGAACGGCGTGCGCGTCTATTTCGGTGATCCCAACGTGTTCCTCGACAACGGCGAACACACCTACGTCTTCCGCTACACGACCACGCGCCAGCTTGGCTTCTTTGACGATCATGACGAGCTGTACTGGAACGTCACTGGCAATGGCTGGGATTTCGCCATCGACTCGGCCAGCGCCGTGGTGCACCTGCCAGCATCGCTTGAGGCTTCGCGAATCAAGGTCGAAGGCTACACTGGGCCGCAAGGTTCCAAGGCGCAGAATTACACAACCAGCATCGATGCAAATGGAAACGTTCATATCGCCACAACGCGCGCCCTGCCGCCGCGAAGTGGGCTGACCGTTGTCGTCGGTTTTCCGAAAGGCATCATCGCCGCGCCTGGCGTGAACCAGAAACTGGCCTGGTTTGCCGCCGACAACCGCCGCGAGGCGGTGCTTGGCATCGGTCTGATCGTGCTGATCGGTTTTCTCTATCTGCAGTGGCGTCGGGTCGGCGTCGATCCGAAGGGTGGCGTGGTTATCCCGGAATACGATCCGCCAGCCGGAATTTCGCCGGCGGCGGCGCGCTACATCCGACGCATGGGCTATGACGACCGCTGCTTCGCCGCCGACATGGTCGATCTGGGCGTCTGCGGCGCGGTCAAGATCATCAAGCAGGGGCGATCGGATTTCTCGATCGAGCGCGCCCGGGAACCGGGCCAGGATGTTCCTGATTCGGCGCGCGTGCTTTACGACAAACTGCTCGGTACGGTTGCATCGCTCGAGTTCAAGAACGAAAACCACACAACGATCGGCGCGGCGCGGAGCGGGCACGAATCCTATTTGAAGTCCGCCTTCGCAAAGGACAATTTCAAGCGCAACGATGGCATCGGTTGCCTTGGCGCGCTGATCTCGATCGCAGCAATCGTTGGCGCCTTCCTGATCGATCGGCTGTCGGCCAACGCGGCGGTGATCGCGCCGACGATCATCACCTTCATTGCCGCCACCTTTGCGAGCACGGTCATCTACAACATGGTCGTCGCCTGGCAGGATGGGCGCAGACCGATCGGACTGACCATTGCTGCCTTGGTCGCTGCTTTCGGGGTGGTGTTGGCGGCGGGCTTCCTGACCTGGGCCAGCAGCCTTGTATTCGCAATTCTTGTGGTGCTGATTGCCGGTGTCCAGGTGCCATTTGGCTACTGGATGCGTGCACCCACTGTACAAGGACGCAAGCGGCTCGATCGCATCGAAGGATTGCGTCTCTATCTCGGTGTTGCTGAACGCGATGATCTGGCCCGGGCCAAGGCGCCACCGATGACTGTGGATGAATACCAGCGTCTGCTGCCCTACGCACTGGCCCTCGATGTTGAAAAAACCTGGGGCGACAAGCTCGCCGACGCGATCGGTCCGGCTGCCGTTGCTGCTGCCACCGCCGGCATGGTCTGGTACCAGGGCAGCGGCCATGGTTTCGATGCGAGCAGTTTCGGCAGCTCGCTCGGATCCAGCCTGAGCAGCGCAATCAGCTCCTCGGCGACCGCACCGGGATCGTCGTCAGGTGGCGGTGGCGGCGGTTCATCGGGCGGTGGTGGCGGCGGTGGCGGCGGGGGTGGGTGGTAGGTTGGGGGTGGTCAGCCGATAGCCGTTGGCGGTTAGCGGGAAAAGACCGCATCGCGGCCAAAGCCGCTGCCTACGACCATGCCGTGTCATCGCATCCAATCGGGAATTCGACGTTCGTGCTCGCCTTCGCCAATAGTCGTAGGAGGGATCTTCAGGCCCGATGCCTTCAACGGCGGCGTTGTCGACACGCCGTAGGGTCGGAGCAATGCGCTTCATCACCGCGTCGCTCGATGGCTACGGCGACGTCGTCCGAGACAGGCCAGCGGTATCGAGTGCGGCAAGGTACTCCGACCAGTTTTTTTCCTGATCGCGCCCCAGTTCGTGCAACACGTCCCAGGAAAAAATCCCGGTCTGGTGGCCATCACTAAACTTGAGCAGGACGGCGTAGTTGCCGACCGGCACGATCTCGTCGATGCCGACGTCGTGCTTGCCGCCGACAAGAACCTTTTTCCCGTGACCCTGCACTTCGGCACTCGGTGAATTCACGCGCAGGTACTCGGCCGGCAGTCGGAAACTGCTGCCATCGTCAAAGCCGACTTCGAGTACATGCGAAGCCCGGTGCAGGGTAAGCTGGGTTGGGGTGGGCATTTTTTCGGGAATCGAGAATGGGGAATGGATAAGGCAGGAGCCGGAGCGGGAACGCGCGATCTGCGGCTTTCACGATTCCCGATTCCCGATTCTCGTTTCCCGGCCTTCAATCAATGCAGTGAATCCGAGCGCGGAACGCGCGGGCTCAGCGGATCGGACGGTGGGCCGGCGACTTGCCACAGCGCATCGAGGTAGCCGGTGCCAAAGCCGATCGAGGCGATCTCGTCAAACCCGTAGTCACCGGCATCGGCATGCCAGCGGGCATTGGGATCAACCTCGCGCAACAACAAGGCGTCGCTTTGGATACCGGCGAGCTGGCCGATATAACTGACCTCGCCATCCTCATCCTCGACGACATTGACCGATACCAGCGGCGCAAATCGCATGGCCGCGTCGACAATCGAGGCCCAGTCATCGAGCGGAAAATCCTTCGGAATGGTCAACGGTTCATCGCGCAAGGCCAGCGCCTTCTCGACGAACTCGCGCGATGGATCCTCCTCGATCTGGCTCAGGTCGGCGATCAGGACGACCACGTAGCCATCGAAGCGCATGGCATCGCCCACTTCGGCGATCAAGCAGAAATCACGCGAAAGGCCTATCACGTAACCATGGATCCAGCCCGGCTGGATGCGCTCGCGCGCAAGACGCATCGGAATTCGCGCTTCCAGCGCTTCGCGCAGCGCGACGCGCACACCACGGGATTTGAACGGAACGACAGTACTCATGGGGCTATGGTCGGATGAATGGCTTGCCGCTGCAAGCTTGCAGCCGGGGAGCGGGAGAACGGTAAGCGGATAGCGGGAAAAGCTCGGGGTTTCTGAAAGCTTTCGAATGCGATCGATTGCTGGCAATCGTCATCATCATCATGCGGGCGCAGCTCCTTCCGCTAACCGCTTCCTGCTTACCGCTTACAGACGCCCGGAAAAGCAATGAATCCCTCAAAGTATGTACCTTGACAGATCCTCGTCCTTGACCAGCTCGCCGAGATGAGTGTCGACGTAGGCCGCATCAATCGTGAGTTCGCCGGACTCGTGATCGCAGGCGGTGAACGAGATCTCGTCGAGCAGGCGCTCGAGCACCGTGTGCAGGCGTCGGGCGCCGATATTCTCGGTGCGCTCGTTGACCTGGAACGCGACCTCGGCAAGACGCTGGATGCCTTCGGCAGTGAATTCCAGCTTGACCCCTTCGGTAGCAAGCAGGGCCGTGTATTGCTTGGTCAGGGCGTGCTGCGGTTCGCTCAGGATGCGGCGGAAGTCATCTGCATTGAGCGCGCCAAGTTCGACCCGGATCGGAAAGCGACCCTGCAACTCGGGAATCAGGTCGGACGGCTTGGCCAGCGAGAACGCGCCTGAGGCAATGAACAGGATATGGTCGGTACGCACGATGCCGTGCTTGGTCGAAACACTGGATCCTTCGACCAGCGGCAACAGATCACGCTGCACGCCCTCGCGGCTGACCCCCGCACCGCTGAACTCGCCTCGCTGGGCGACCTTGTCGATCTCGTCGATGAAGACGATGCCGTTCTGTTCGCAGTTCTCGATCGCCTGCGCCTTGATCTCCTCGTCATTGACCAGCTTGCCCGCCTCCTCCTCGATCAGGATCGGTCGCGCCTGGGCGACACGCAGCTTGCGTTTCTGCGTCTTTGATCCGGACAGTGACTGGAACATGCCATGCAGCTGGTTGCTCATCTCCTCCATGCCGGGAGGGGCCATGATCTCGACACCGATGTTGAGCGCCACGTCAATTTCGATCTCGCGCTCGTCAAGCAGGCCTTCGCGATACTGCTTGAGCAGTTTCTGCCGGGTGTCGGCCGCACGCTCATCGGTGGCTTGCGGCTCGTTGGCAAAGCCGACGCCCTGACGTCGTGGCAGCAGGGCATCGAGGATGCGATCCTCGGCGCGATCCTCGGACTGTGCACGCACGCGTGTCTTGGCCTGTTCGCGGGCCATCTTGACCGCCGCCTCGGCGAGATCACGGATGATCTGTTCGACATCCTTGCCGACGTAACCGACTTCGGTGAACTTGGTCGCTTCGACCTTGATGAACGGCGCATTCGCCAGCGTCGCCAGGCGGCGCGCGATCTCGGTCTTGCCAACGCCGGTCGGGCCGATCATGAGGATGTTTTTCGGCGTCACCTCATTGCGCAGCTCGGGTTCAAGCTGCATGCGCCGCCAGCGATTGCGCAAGGCGATCGAGACCGCCCGCTTGGCCGCGGTCTGGCCGATGATGTAGCGGTCAAGCTCGTGGACGATTTCGCGCGGAGTCATGGATTGCATTTTATGGGGTGCCAGGTTGTCTTGTGCGCTTTGGAATCGCGCGATTTGGGGTGCTGTTCGCATGTGAGGAACCGTCAGCGGCGAACGGTAAGCAGTTAGCGAGAAAAGCAGTTGCCCGCAGCATTGGCATCGGAGCAAGAAATAACCATTCCATCAGGGACTGAGCAAGTCGCGCGCACTTCCCGCTAACCGGTCTCCGCTCACAGCTCTTCCACCGTCACATTGCCATTCGTATAAATGCAGATGTCACCAGCAATCTTGAGGGCCTGTTCAACGATCTTGCGGGCATCGAGGTCGGTGTTCTCGAGCAGGGCTTTGGCGGCGGCCTGGGCGAACGGGCCGCCGGAACCGATCGCGATCAGACCGTCTTCGGGTTCGACGACATCGCCGTTGCCCGAGATCAGCAGGGACACATCCTTGTCGGCTACCGCGAGCATCGCCTCGAGCCGGCCGAGCCGGCGATCGGTGCGCCAATCCTTGGCCAGCTCCACGGCAGCGCGGGTCAGGTTGCCGCTGAAACGCTCCAGTTTGGCCTCGAACAGCTCGAACAGGGTGAAGGCATCGGCGGTGGCACCGGCAAAGCCGGCCAGCACGTCACCCTTGCCGAGTCGGCGCAGCTTGCGCGCGTTGGACTTCATGATCGTGTTGCCAAGGGTGACCTGGCCATCGCCGCCGATGACGACCCTGCCGTTGCGGCGCACCGAAACGATCGTTGTGGCGTGAAAGGATTCCATCGCTGTTCCGCAATCGGAGGAGACCCGACTATCTGGGGATCACGATGCGCATTCCAAGTACCGACCCCCGTTCATCGACATCGGCTACGACCAGGCGGTGGCTCATGCGGGCTCAGCGCGGCAGCGTGTCCACCGACGCCACCGTCCCGTTCAGCAGATGCAGCACACGCAGCATGCGCGAGTCGCCGAAATTGTAGGTCCATTCCTCGCGCCGTTGTTCGCGCCAGTTCTCGATGCCCGGGCCGGGCCGGAAAACCACGTTGTCGTGCGCTTCGCGGCGTGCCGCCGGTTCGCCGCAGCGGGCGACCAGTTCACCACTGCTGAGGCCGGTGAAGTTCATGTTGGCCCGGCAACTGTCGCCGATTTCGCGCACGCCGTAACCAAGCGTCTCGCCATGCTGCAGATCGCCATCGCGGAACACCAGCCGCAGCATCAGGGCGCGCGGCCCGAAGTTGTAGTACCAGACACTCCATTGCACTTCGCGCTGGCGTTCGAGCGGCGAGTCCCGACCGACGATGTCCACGCCAATCCAGCTTTCCGACCAGAACGGATCGCCACAGCGATCGCGTACCTGAAAATCACGCGCATCATCGGCGACCACGCGATTGCCGCAGCGCAGCGCAAGCGCGGCGGGACTGGCTAGCAGCAGGAGCAGGCTGAGCAAGGTGCAGGATCGGATCATGGCTTGGTTTCCGTTCGCTTGGTCGGGGCGGTTATCCATTGACCCTATTCTGGTCGAATCGTTGCCGACATGGCTTGGTATAGTCGCGCACCGCATCCAATGGAGTTCCGTCGTGGCGATCTGGAAGCAGTCGATCGATCTCGATCGCATCAATGCGTGGAATCACAACACCCTGGTCGAGCATCTTGACATGCGTGTCACCGAGATTGGTGAGGATCACGTCCGCGGCACGATGCCGGTTGATGCGCGCACCAAACAACCGTTCGGTCTGCTGCACGGTGGCGCCTCGGTGGCCTTGGCCGAGTCGCTCGGCAGTCTGGGTGCGAACCTGGTGCTTGAAGCAGGCAAGGAAATGGCCGTTGGCCTCGACATCAATGCCAATCATGTGCGCGCGGTGACCTCGGGCATTGTCACCGGTACCGCCAGGCCGCTGCATCTCGGCCGCTCGACCCAGGTCTGGGAAATTCGCATCGAGGACGAAGAGGCCAACCTGGTCTGCATGTCCCGCCTGACCATGGCTGTCGTGCCGCGGCGCTCGCCGAAAGCGGTCTGACCCGGTGCACGCGAAGGATGCGCCATATGCCGCACTGAGCCCCGACCTGATCCTCGATGCGGTAGCCGAAGCAGGCTACCAGCCCGATGGACGCATGCTCGCGATGGGCAGCTACGAGAACCGCGTGTACCAGATCGGCATTGAAGCGGCGACGCCGCTGATTGCCAAGTTCTATCGACCGGGACGCTGGAGTGACGCGGCGATCGACGAGGAGCATGATTTCGCTCTAGAGCTTGAAAACGCCGAACTGCCGGTGGTCGCACCGATCGTCATCGACGGCCGCACCCTGCTCGAGTTCGAGGGCTTCCGTTTCAGCCTGTATCCGCGCCAGGGAGGTCGTTCGCCCGAACTCGAGTCGCGCGAGAACCTTGAATGGATGGGCCGTCTGCTTGCGCGCATCCATGGCGTCGGGTCGCGTGCGGCGTTTGCCGAACGTGGTCACATCGATGTCGATACCTTCGTGCGCGAGCCGGCCAACGCGGTGCTCGGTTCGAACCTGCTGCCTTCCACGCTGCGTGGCCGCTATCGCGAATCGACCGGCATCCTTGCCGACCTGCTGGATCAGCAATTGCAGGTGATCGGACCAATCCGCCAGATCCGCCTGCATGGCGATTGCCATCGCGGCAATGTGCTGTGGACCGATGCCGGCCCGCACTTCGTTGATCTTGATGACGCGCGCATGGGCCCGGCCGTGCAGGACTTGTGGATGCTTGCGCCTTCGGCCGCATTTCTCGACAACCTGCTCGAAGGCTATGCCGAGTTCCGCGAGTTCGATCACGCCGAGCTCGCCCTGATCGAACCCTTGCGCATCATGCGCCAGGTGCATTGGGCCGGCTGGGTCGCCATGCGCTGGCATGATCCGGCATTTCCGCTGGCCTTTATCCACGTCGGCGAGGCGCGCTGGTGGGAGGAACACTGCAATGATCTCGCCGCCGCCATCGATTCAATGCGCGGGCATGTCGATTAGAGCAATCGGTCGATTCGTTCAAGCGAGTATCCTTGTCGCTTCCGCTACGATGGCAACCCGATGAACTCCGCTGCCGACCGAACCACCGATTCCCCGCGCCGCGATCCGATGCGGCCCGTGCGTTACCTGGTTCGTACCCCGCTGCTGCTCGCCCACATCGTGCTTGGCCTGCCGGTCACGGTGATTGCGCTGAGTCCGTTGCTGGCCAGGATCCCGGTCGGCAAACGGCGTCTCGATCAGTTCATGATCAGCTGGTGGTCCGGCACACTGATCCGCGTGTTCGGTTTCCGCATCCGCCCGTTCGGCACACCGGCACCGGGTGCGGTGATGTATGTGGCCAACCATCTGTCCTGGCTCGATATCGAATTGATGCACAGCCAGCGCGCGATCAGTTTCGTGGCCAAGAGCGAAATCGCCACCTGGCCTCTGGTTGGATGGCTGGCGACCCGGGCCGGCACGATCTATCACCGACGCGGCGATGCCGACTCGATGTCAGCCGTGCTCGAGCGTGTGGTCGAGCGTCTGCGCGGTGGTGAGCCGGTCGGGATCTTTCCGGAAGGCGGCACAGGATCGGGTGGGCGCGTGCGTACCTTCCATGCCCGCGTCTTCCAGGCTGCACTCGATGCCGAGGTTCCGGTGCAGCCGGTTGCATTGCGCTATGGCCGCAACGGTCACCAGGATCCGAGCATGCCATTCGCGGCAAAGGAGAGCTTTTTCGCCAACCTGCTGCGTATCCTCGGCAACCCGTCGATGGATGCCGAGGTGCACTTCCTCGAACTGGTCGAGGCGACCCCCGAGGCGCGTCGACGCATGGCCGAGGAGAGCCGTACACGGATCGCCCGCGCACTGGGACTTGGCGACACCTGAATGGAGCGGGTGCACGATCACCGTTCAGCTACACTTGTGGATCATGTCCAGCGATGAATGCATCCGACTACCAGCCGCCGCGCTTCTTGCGAAATCCGCATGTGCAATCAGTGCTTGCCTCGAGCGGGGTGCGACGTGTGCTGTTCCGGCGCCGCTTGTCCGTACTCGAACGCGGTACCCGTGAGTACCTGCTCGACTGCGGCGACGGCGTGCGCCTGCTCGGTCTGCATACGCCGCAAAGTGCACTGGCGCGGGCTCGTGGACTCGTCGTTCTCCTGCATGGCTGGGAAGGCAGCGCGCGATCGAGCTATCTGCTGCACACCGGTTCACGCCTGCTCGCCGACGGCTACGATGTCTTTCGCCTGAACTTCCGTGATCACGGCGACACCCACCATCTGAACCGCGAGCTGTTTCACTCGTGCCGACTGGATGAAGTGGTCGGCGCCGTTGGCGCGATCGCGAGAATGTTTGCCGAGCTGCCGCTGGCCATCGCCGGGTTCTCGCTCGGCGGCAACTTTGCCTTGCGTGTCGCCTTGCGAGCACCGCAAGCAGGGATTCCGCTGGCCTATGCGCTGGCCGTGTGTCCGGCGATCAGCCCAAGCGACGCGATGAACGCCATCGAGCGCGCACCGTGGTTTTACGAGGCCTACTTTTTACGCAAGTGGCGGCGTTCGCTGGTGAACAAGCAGCGCGCGTTCCCGCAGGCGCCGCTGTTTTCACCCGAGGACATGCGCGGCAACCTGCGCGAGCTGACCCGCGCCCTGGTCATGCGCCATACCGGCTATACATCGATCGAAGCCTACTTTGACGGCTATTCAATCGCCGGCGACCGTCTCGCGCCGATGCAGGTGCCGACCACGATCCTGACCGCGGCCGATGACCCGATCATCCCGGTCGAGGATTTCCGCAAGTTGCAGTTGCCGGCCTGTGTCGAGCTCGATATTGCGCCAGGCGGTGGCCACTGCGGCTTCATCCGCAGTCTGGCGTTGACCAGCTGGATCGAGGATTACATCGCCGATCGCATGCGGCGGAATATCACGCTCCTTCGATAGCTTCATCGAGCACCTGTCGCCAGCCGGACGCTGCTGCAACTGCAACGGTGCAACAACCGGCTCAGTCGGCCGACACCGTGCGTTCGCGTGCCCACGCGCGCAGGGTCGCAACCCGGTCGGCCATCATCACCGACAGCGGCCGCGTGAGTCGGGCTTCCTCAAGCAGATGGCGGGTCGCCAGCGGCGTGTCCTCGGCCGCCGCGGTGTACAGGGCGGCGACCACGAGTTGCTCGATTTCGGCACCCGAGAAGCCGTCGCTGGCGGCGACGATCGCGTCGAGGTCGAAGTTGGCCGGATCGAGATCGCGCTTGTGCAGATGGATGCGCAACACCTCGGCACGCGCTTCGGCATTTGGCAGATCAACGAAGAAGATCTCGTCGAAACGACCCTTGCGCAGCAGTTCGGCCGGCAACGCCGAGACGTCGTTCGCCGTGGCCACAACAAATACCTGACCCTTGCGTTCGGCCATCCAGGTCAGCAGGTAGCCCAGCACGCGGCGCGAGACACCATCATCGTTGTCCTCGGTCGCCAGCGCCTTTTCGATCTCGTCGAGCCAGAGCACGCAAGGCGAGAGCAGCTCGGCATTCTTCAGTGCCGAGCGCAGATTGCGTTCGGTTTCGCCGTGGTACTTGTTGTACAAGGTGCCGATATCCAGTCGCAGCAGGGGCACGCCAAAGCCGCCGGCGACAGCCTTGGCCGCAAGCGACTTGCCGCAGCCCTGCACGCCGAGCAGGAGGATGCCCTTCGGGGGATCGAGCTTGACCGTGGTCTTGCGCCCGATGAAGGCCGGCACGCGTTGCTGGATCCAGCGTTTGAGGCGGGTCAGTCCGGCAACGTCGGCGAAACGCGCGGTCTCGTACTCGAAATGCAGCAGGTTGTCGCGATCGAGCAGTTCAAACTTGGCCTGGGCCAGACCCGGCAGATCGGCCGGGCCGAGCGCACCGTCGGCATAGATCAACTTGCGCACGATGCGCCGCGCATCGGCGTGGGTCAGGCCGGACAGGTTGCGCACGATCGTGCGTGCCGCCTCGGCATCGACCTCGACGCGGCGACCGCTGTTCTCGCGCGAGTAGTTGAAGGCCTCTTCGCGCACCAGGGCGGCCAGTGCCTGAATGTCCGGCAAGGCCATCTCGAAGCGCGTCGACAGCGCAGCGAGGTCATCCGGCAACTCGAATTTCGACCCGACCAGAACCAGGGTGTGTTCGACCGAGGCTTGACGCAGGACGATTTCGCGCATCAGACGCAAGGTCATCGGATAGCGCAGGTAGGGCTGGAAATCGAGCAGCAGGAAAACGGCCGCTTCGGTGCGCTGCTTGATCGAGGTCAGGGTCAGGGTGGCATCGGGGACGGCATGTTCGCCGTCGTCGTCCATGTCGATGCGGCGCAGGCCATCGGTGATGCTCCAGGTGAACAGCGGGCGCAGCGACTGGGCGATCGCGTGGCGGAAACTGTCGATGACGCGGCCTTCCTCGACCGATTCGATGACCAGCAGCGGCGTGCGTGCGCGCAGCAAGGTGGTGAGATCCTGATTGACGCCCATTGATTGTGCGCTATGCCGCCAGCATGAAGCGCGAAAGCCTAACACGCCTGCATGCGGCATAATGGGCGTTTCCCTTGCGCCGCAAACGCAGCCACCAGACCAAGAAGAACATGCTCAGAGAAGCCATTGAACATCATCGCCAGGGCCGCCTGGCCGAGGCCGAAACCGCCTATCGCGAGGCGCTGACGGCGAATTCATCCGATGCCGAGGCCCTGCGCGGTCTCGCGGTCGTGCGTCGGGCGCTCGGCGATCTCGCCGAGAGCGCCGAGTTGATCAGCGCGGCCCATGAACTGCAACCCGAGCAGCCCAATCTGCTGCTGATGCTTGGCTCGGTGCGCATTGAGCAAGGTGATGTCGAGGCCTCGCGCAACGCGTATGAGCGTGCCCTTGCCCTCGATCCAAACCTGGCCGGTGCGCATACCGCGATCGGTCATATCGCGATGATGCAGGGCAAGCCGGCACTGGCCGAACAGCATTTCCGCACCGCGCTGCGCGCCGAGGAAGATCCCCAGGCCTTGAATGGTCTCGGCACCCTGGCGTTGAACCGCGGCGATGCCGAGACCGGAATCAAGTACTTCACCCGCGCCGCCGATCTGGCGCCAAACGACGCACCAATCGCGTTCGGCCTGGGCCGCGCATTCGCCGGACGCAACATGCTCGCGTTCGCCGAGCAGGCCTTCCGCAAGGCGCTGCGCCTGCGCCCGGATCTGCCGCAGGCGCACGGTGCGCTCGGCCAGTTGCTGATCCAGGACAAGCGCGTTACCGAAGCGGAGCCGCATTTCCGGGCACTGGCCGGGGTCGCCGGTTTTGAACTCGCCCACGAGCTGGGACTCGGCGATGTCGCCCGCATGCAGGATCGCTTCGAGGACGCGGTTGGGTGCTACGAACGGGCGCTGGCCGTGCGCCCTGAACACGAGGCCTGTTTCGAGGCCTTGTTGTGGTCACTCGGAAAACTGGGTCGTGGCGAGCAGTTGCTGGCCCTGCTTGACCAGCGCATCGCCGACTTCCCCGAGCAGCCGCGCTGGCGGGCAACGCGGGCACGCATCCATGCCAGCAGCGGGCATCCGGCCAAGGCCGTGGCCGACTGGCAGCACCTGCACGAGATCGAACCGCAGAATGCCGAGATTGCCATCGAACTGGTGCGCGCACGCGAGCGCAATGGCGAATTCGATCTGGCCAGTGAGCTCGCCGAGGCGACCGTCGCGCTTGCCGCGAACAATCCGGAGTTGACCGTCGTGCGTGCCCGCGCACGCCTGCGCAAGGGTGAAAACGAGGCTGCACGCGAGTTGCTGTCGACTCTCAATCTCGGCCGCATCGATCAGGATCTGCGGCGAGCCTGCAATCAGCTTCTGGGTCAATTGAATGACCGCGAAAGCCATTTCAGCGAAGCCGTGCGTTGTTTCCGCGAAGCGCAGAATGGCTTGCCGGGTTCACTGCCCTTGCTCGAAACACTGCCGACCGACTTTCACTATCAGACCGCCGCAGCCCAGCCACAAGGCGAGGCATGGAAGCACGCGCCGATCCTGCTGATCGGTGCACCGGGCAGCGGTGTTGAACGGATTGCCGCCCTGCTGGCGGATCAAGCCGGCGTCAACGTGCTGCGTGATCGCGTACAGGGCGTGCGCAACGATTGCTTCGACACGGCCGCCGTCGATCTCAGCGTCGAGCACACGCCGGCAGCGGAAATCGAAGCGCATCGGGAAGCGTATCTGGCCTCGATGCACGGGCGCATCGATCTGGAAAAGCCGCTGATCGACTGGATCCCGCGTTTCTATGCGCAGTATCTGCTGATCGCGCAGCGCATCATGCCCGGCACCAGGGTCATTCTCGTCGACCGCGACGCGCGTGACTGCTTGCTCGGCTGGTTGGCTTTCGGCTGGCTGCCGTATGCCGGACTCAACGATTTCGACAGTTGTGTCGACTGGCTCGGCCGGGCGCTCGCCCATCTGCGTCTGGTCGATGAGCTGGGTGGCTTGCCGCACCTCGTTGTCAATGCCGAACAGGTACTCGCCGATCCGGCCGGCGCCGGTGCCGAGCTGGCGCGTTTCGTCGGCATCGAATCACTGCTACCCGGGAACCTGAGCAAGCGCGTTGATCAGGGCCCGGGTGGCCTGCCGACCCGCTTCGCCGATGGCCATTGGCACGCCTACGCGGATGTCCTCGCCGATGCGTTTGCCAAGCTGCCTGTCAGAGACTGATCGATCTGGAGAACGCCATGCATATTCGCAGCAAGAGTTTCCATGACATGCAGCCGATCGCGGCCGAGTTCGCGTTTGGCCAGCCCGGCCCGAATGGCGAGCCATGCGTGCTGGCTGCGAACCGCAATCCACATCTGACCTGGAGCGATGTGCCCGAGGGCACGCGCTCGTTCGTGCTGACCTGCATCGATGTCGATGCGCCCAGCGTTGGCGATGATGTCAACCGGGCAGGCCGCAGCGTGCGCGCCTCGCTGCCGCGCACCGAGTTCGTGCACTGGCTGATGATCGATATTTCGCCCGAGTATCGCGAGTTTGGTGCCGGGGCCTGCGCCGAGGGCGTGGTTGCGCATGGCAAGAAGCAGGTCTTCGGCCCGCCAGGATCAAGTCAGGGCATCAACGACTACACCGGCTGGTTTGCCGACGACGAGAGCATGTGCGGTGACTACTATGGTTACGACGGTCCGTGTCCGCCGTGGAATGATGAGCGCTTGCACCACTACCACTTCCGCGTCGCCGCCCTGGATGTCGCCACGCTTGGACTCGAAGGCCGTTTCGACATCGGCGATGTGCGCAAGGCGATGCAGGGGCATGTGCTGGACGAAGCCGAGATCATCGGCACCTACACCTTGAACGCCTCGCTGCGCCGCTGACGCGCTGTTGGCGATGGGCGCTTGTCAGTTGCCGGGCATGAACACAAGCAATCCCGCGCCGAGCGCAATGCGGTAGATCGCGAACGCGTTGAAGGTGTGCGTGCGGATATAGCCAAGCAGCCATTTCACGGCGATGAAGGCGGTGATCGTCGCGGCGACGAAGCCGACCCCGATGGCAAGCCAGTCCTCGCGCAATCCGCCGCCCTTCCATTGCTTGAGGATCTCGTAGCCGCTGGCGGCAAACATGGTCGGGATACCGACCAGGAAGGCGAACTCGGTGGCCGCGGCGCGGTTGTTGGCGCCGGCCAGCATCGCGATGAAAATCGTCGCCGCCGAGCGCGAGGTGCCGGGAAAGATCGCCGCGACGATCTGGGCGAGGCCGACCAGGATTGCGACCGTCCAGGTGATCTTTTCGCTTTGCGGTCGGCGCGCGCTGATTGCTTCGGCGGCAAGGATCCAGAAGCCGCCGATAATCAGGGCGATCGCGATCGGGGTGACCCGGTCGGGCAACTTGAAGCCGAACCGGGCGACGATCAGGCCAAGTCCAGCCGTGATACCGAAGGCGACAACCAGCTTGAGCAGGTAATCCCGGTTCGTTGCCTCGCGCCAACCGGTTGCGAGTTGCCACAGGCGTTTGCGGTAGATCAGGGTCACGGCAAGTATCGCGCCGGCCTGGATGACGATGTTGAAGGCATCCGATCGTGCGCCGAGCCAATGCTGGGCGATCAGCAGATGTCCGGTGCTCGAGATTGGCAGGAATTCGGTGATGCCTTCGATGATGCCGAGCAGGATGACGTGGAACAAGTCGGACACGCGGCGACTCCTGGCGACGAAAGCGCGCAAGCATAGGACAGATGCAGTCATCGCGCCTGCCCATGAGAAGTCCGGGCTGGCGCAGCCCTGCATCCGGCACAGCCGATCATGCGAGAATCGCGGCCTGCCCGCGTGCGGCGCGACGCGCCCGCGCCTCCATCCAGAAAGGAACCTGCATGTCCATCGCCAATGTGCACAAGCTGATCAGCGAGCACGCGATCGAATTCATTGATCTGCGTTTTGTCGACATGCTCGGCAAGCAGCATCACGTGACCTTTCCGGCGCAGGCGGTTGACGAGTCGTTCTTTGAGGACGGCAAGATGTTCGATGGCTCCTCGATCGCCGGCTGGAAGGGGATCAACGAATCGGACATGGTGCTGATGCCTGATCCGGAAACGGCGATCCTCGATCCGTTCATGGCCGATCCGACCCTTATCCTGACCTGCGATGTACTCGAACCCCACACGATGCAGGCCTATTCGCGCGATCCGCGCTCGCTGGCGCGTCGTGCCGAGGCCTACCTCAAGTCGACCGGCATCGCCGATACCGCCTTGTTCGGCCCGGAACCCGAGTTCTTCATCTTCGACGCCGTGCGTTGGCAGAACGACATGGGCAAGGTCTCCTTCGAGATCGAATCCGAGGAAGCGGCGTGGTCGACCAGCAAGCGTTTCGAGGGCGGCAACAGCGGCCATCGCCCGGCTGTGAAGGGCGGATATTTTCCGGTGCCGCCGGTGGATTCCCTGCACGACATGCGCAGCGAGATGTGCAAGATTCTCGAACGTATCGGCCAGGTTGTCGAAGTGCATCATCACGAGGTCGCCACCGCCGGCCAGTGCGAGATCGGCATGCGCTTCAACACCCTCTTGCGCAAGGCCGATGAGCTGATCGCAATGAAATACGTTGTTCGCAATGTCGCCCATCAATACGGCAAGACCGCGAGCTTCATGCCCAAGCCGCTGGTTGGCGACAACGGTTCGGGCATGCATGTGCACCAGTCGCTGGCCAAGGGCGGCACGAACCTTTTCGCTGGCGACCTCTACGGCGGACTTTCGCAAACCGCGCTCTGGTATATCGGCGGCATTTTCAAGCACGCACGTGCGCTCAATGCGTTCACCAACTCAACCACAAACAGCTACAAGCGCCTTGTTCCGGGATTCGAGGCGCCGGTCATGCTCGCCTATTCGGCGCGCAACCGTTCGGCCAGTTGCCGTATTCCATTCGTAAACAATGCCAAAGGTCGCCGCATCGAGGTGCGTTTTCCGGATCCGGTCAACAGCGGCTACCTCGTGTTTGCAGCCCTGCTCATGGCCGGTCTTGACGGCATCCTCAACAAGATTGATCCAGGCGCACCATCGGACAAGGATCTCTACGACCTGCCACCGGAAGAAGAGAAAAACATTCCAACCGTCTGCCATTCACTCGATCAGGCGCTGGAGGCACTCGGCAAGGATCGCGCCTTCCTGACCGCTGGCGGCGTTTTCTCCGACGATTTCATCGACGCCTACATTGAGCTCAAGATGCAGGAAGTTACCCGCTTCCGCGCGGCCACGCATCCACTCGAATACCAGATGTACTACTCGATCTGAGTGGCAGCCGTGCTCGACTCGGACACTTGCTTGGCACATATCGATTCATTTGATCGCCGCGAATGGCGAATCGGGTTGGGTGGTCGTGGGGACGGCCAATGCAGCGCCTGGCCCGGCTTCGACAACGACGAGGCTGGCGCGTGAACACGATCTCGTTCTCCGTGGCCCTCGATCACCTGGCTCGGCGTTTGCCGGACAAGGATGCAATCGCTTCGATTAGGCGCCTGCGCGATGGCAATGCCAGTGAAGCGGAATGGATCGCGGCCGGCGAGGTGCTGCTGCGCACCGATCCGGCGGCAGCGCTCACCGTGCTGGATGTCGCCATGCAATCCCTGCCCAATTCGGCATCGCTGCACTATCTGCGCGGCAATGCGCTGCGCGTGAGCGGCCAGCCAGCGGATGCCGAGATCGCCTTGCGCAGGGCGGTGACGCTTGATCCGGTGCACGCCAATGCCAGCATTTCGCTGGCCCACCTGCTACGCGAGCAGGGTCGCATGAAGGGCCTTGCCGAGGTCATTCTGGCGTTGTGGCAGCACCAGCCGCGCAGCTTGGAGAGCGATCGTCGCACGCTGTCTTTCCTGCTCGAGTGTGCTCGTCATGAGGCGGCCGACAGCTTGCTGCCGGCCCTGCTTGCGGCGAATCCGGAGGATCCGTTGCTGCTGCGTCGGGCCGGCGAGATCGCCTTGATGCTTGGCCGCTTCAAAGAAGCGCGCAAGCATCTGCATGGCGCTCTCGCGGTAGATCCGGATCAAGCTTCGAGCTGGCTGCGGCTTGCACATACCCATCGTTTCAGCGATCCGGGTGATCCGGATCTGGGTCTGTTGCGCGACGCCGTGGCGCGCAGGGACCTCGCCCAGGATACCCGGGTCGCGATCGGCTTTGCCCTTGGCAAGGCGCTTGATGATCTTGGCCGGATTGCCGAATCGGTCGAGCTGTTCAAGCAAGCCAACGTCGACTGGCATGCGCGCCATCGCTGGGATCGCGAAGGTTGGCATCGATTCGTCGATGCGCAGATGCAGACCAAGATCGTGGCGCGTTCGCCGGTTTCCACGCCGACCATTCCGGTCTTCATTGTCGGCTTGCCGCGATCCGGCACGACCCTTGCTGAAAGCCTGCTCGCGCGCGATGCGCAAATCCGCAGCCGTGGCGAGCTCAACTGGATAGCCGTATTGGCGCGCCAACTGGGCCCGAATCCATCGGTATCCAACCTCGCCGCGGCGGGAAATTTCTACCTGGCCCAGTTGGCCCAGGATGATGAGCCGACACGCTTCCACATCGACAAGAATCCGCTCAACTTCCGTCATCTCGGCTTGATTGCCGGCATGCTGCCGCAGGCCAGAATCATCCACTGCCGACGTGACCGGCGCGACACTGCGCTGTCGCTGTGGAATCAGCATTTTGCCCATGCCGACATGGCCTGGAGTTATGATTTCGGCGACATCGACGACTACGCGCGCAGTGAATCGGCATTGATGGCGCACTGGCAGAATGCGCTGTCCCTGCCGATTTTCGAGCTCGATTACGATGTGCTGGCCAGCGAGCCCGAATCGACGATTGGCGGAGTCCGGCGCTTTCTCGGACTCGAACCCCAAGCGCCGGCAAACGATGTCGATCAAGTGACGGCGATCACCACAGCGAGTGTCTGGCAGGCGCGCCAGGGCGTGCACTCGAGATCGGTCGGCCGCTCGCAGCGCTACCTGGAATACCTGCCCGAACTGGACACCATCGGCGCGTGACCGATCACCGCTCGGCCTTGTGCGCATTGGCCTGAGTGGGGGTGCGGCCCGGCACCAAGCGTGTCGCAATTGGCACTTGGCGAGTGAACCAGCCGACGGGCTCGACCCGCCGCGGCGTGCATCATGGCCTGCAACTGGGCAACCCACGGAGACACCATGACCACCGATCAAGACCAGCGCTGTCCGGCTTACTCGACGCTGCAACGGATCGCGGCGGCACGCTGGACGCCGTATGTCGCCGAAACGCTGAGGCAGTGGAGTCGTGACGCACTGACCGAGCCCGGCGCCTGTCCGAACAGCCGGGCCCATGATTGTCCCGCCTGCAGCGTCCTGCGCGAAATTGGCAAGCTCGGTTGGGAAACGAGTCTGGCCCGACAGATCCAGTACAAGGCACGCGAAACCCTGGAGCGGCTCGATCGGGCCGCGTCGACGAATCGGCCATCCTTGCGCGCATTGGCCTGATCAGGGATGCGGTCAACGAAACCGGTTGTGCCCCGAATCCCGCTCGGTCAATAGCCGCTGTTTGCGCCATGGCGCGATCATCCCGGGTGCGGAAATGCGCATGCGGGGTGCTGCAACGCCGGGAAGCGGTCGCAGGTGCGTAATCGCACGGCGTGAGCTAGCATGTCGTCATGAACTCTTCCACCCTTGCAAAAGGAAGCGTGAACATGGCGAAGCTCGACCGAGCGGGAATCCTTTCAATGCTGCAGGAGTTTCTCAGCGAGCGATTCGACATTCCCCCGGAATCCGCAAAACCGGCCTTGCCCTTGCGGGAACTTGGACTGGACTCGATGATGATGCTCGATGTCATGCTCGAATTCGAGGATCGGCTCTCGATCAAGCTGGCCGACATGAGCATGCCGCGCGATGCGACTCTGGATGATGTTGTCGCGCTGATCGAGCGCAACATCGGTTCGAACTGACGATGGCAAGCCATTCAGAAGATGTGTTGATCACCGGGATCGGGGTGATCTCGCCAATCGGATCATCGGTGCCCGCACTGCGCGAGAGTCTTCTCGCAAATCGCTCCGGCATCCGTCTGTGGCAATCACCATCGCTTTCAAGGCAGTTGCCGGCTGGCGTCGTCGAAGAGGACTTCACGCCCAGGTTTTCCAAGCTTGAACTGCCCTATCTCGATCGCTGCAGCCAGTTGGCCATGCTCGCGGCGGAACAGGCGATCGAGGATGCCGGAATCGGAGGGTTTGCCGACTACGCTCATCGTGCCGGCCTCTATTACGGATCAGTCGCCGGCGGGGTCAAGACCGAGCACGATTGGGTGCGGCAGTTTCACGTCGATCATGTCGAGATATCCAGGCCCTACACGATCATGGCGAGCATGCTCAATGCCGCCCCTGCGCTGATTTCGATACGCCACAAGATTCTCGGGCCGGTGATCACCAACAGCAGTGCGTGCTCGTCCTCGGGCGCGGCGATCGGCGAAGCCTGCAAGGCGATCCGCGACGGTTACCTCGACATCGCCCTGGCAGGTGGCGCGGAGGCGGCGTTGACGCCGACATTCATGGCCTTGTGGGGTGGCTTGCGTGCACTGGCCGAGCCCGATCCGACCGATGTCGGACGCAGTTGCCGACCCTTCTCAACCGACCGCAGCGGCCTTGTCCTCAGCGAAGGCGCCGTGTTTTTCGTGCTCGAATCGCGCAAGCATGCCGAGCAACGCGGTGTCGATTGCTACGCCAGGCTCGCAGGCTACGGAATCGCATCGGATGGCTACCATATCGGCTCACCCAATTCGAAAGGCCAGGCTGCGGCCTTGCGCGCGGCTTTGCAGGATGCACAACTCGATCCAGACCAGATCGACTATTTCAATGCCCATGCGACGGCTACCCGCGGTGGCGATCCGGTCGAGGTTGCGGCCATCCACGATGTGTTCGCGAGCTCGACCGCCACGCTTCCGGTCAGCTCGACCAAGGGCATTCATGGCCACCTGCTCGGTGCCGCCAGCGCAATCGAACTGGCCGCCTGTGTGCTGGCCATCGTCGATTCGTTCCTGCCGGCGACCGCCCATCTCGAACAGGTCGACCCGGAATGTGAGCTGCGTCACATTTCAGGACAGGCGCAGCCGGATCATGCAGTCGAACATGCGCTTTCCCTATCCGCCGGATTCGGTGGCACCAATGTGGCGCTCGCCGTTTCGAAAGAGCACGATCTGCGCATGAGAACTCCTCATGCGGGAGAGGCCACCAGTTGACGAGCGCTTCATCCCGAGGCGCTCCGTTGTAAAGGAGAGCGCGATGAATGCGGTAAACATTTTTCAACACGTTGCCACCGAATTCCACATCGGGACCCAATTCGACGCAAAGGCAAACAATACGCTCTGGATCACTTTGCCCGCGTCGACGAATGGTGGTCCGCCGTGTTTTTCGCGCGAGCTGCTCAGCGAGATGATGGGCTTGCTGCAAACCATCAAGCAACGGGGTGCGACCTGGCTTTCGAACGGAGCATTGCAACCGATCCACTACATCGTCATGAAGTCCGC
This sequence comes from uncultured Dokdonella sp., assembly GCA_964390215.1. Taxonomy (GTDB): domain Bacteria; phylum Pseudomonadota; class Gammaproteobacteria; order Xanthomonadales; family Rhodanobacteraceae; genus Dokdonella. Next base: position 153,055 of record CAYMHF010000001.1, read on the forward strand.
GCATCCGGATTACTTCAGCCTTGGCGGTGATCTGGCCCATTTCCAGGATTGCATCCAGCGCGGCGATCGGAAATCCCTGCACGACTACTCGGCGACTTGCGCGGACATGCTGCATGACTGGTCGAGCCTGCTGGGCAATCATGCAACCACGATTGCCCTGGTTCAGGGGCGAGCCTTCGGTGGCGGCTTTGAGACCGCGCTTGCCGCCGACATCCTGGTTGCCGAAGAGCAAAGCGAATTCGCCTTTCCCGAAATCCTGTTCGGCCTTTTCCCATGCACCGGCGGCATGAGTTTGCTGGCGCAGCGTATCGGAGCACGTGCCGCGGAACGCATGCTCGGGGATGCGCGAGTGCATGCCGCTCCAGCGCTGATGGAACGTGGCGTGGTTGACGAGATCTGTCCACGAGGACAAGGCGAACGTGCCGTGGAAACGCTGATCGCAAGTCATGCTCGACAACGGCAGGCCCGCCTCATGCTGCAACGGAGTCGGCATCGCCTGGCCGATCTGAGTCGTCGCGAATTGCAGACCGTGGTCGATGAATGGACCGAGACGGCAATGGCCCTGGATCCCCGAGAACTGCGTGTGATGGACTCCCTGATCCGGCTACAGCGAGGCCGCCCCGTCGGCTGACTGGGTACCCGGATAAGCGGCAATCTCACGTTCAAGTGCGACCACAGTGTCCTGCAAGGCGTCGGCCAGATCGGCAGACCAGCGTTGGGCGGAATCATCGAGATCCGCCCGCGAAGCAGACATCAGCCGGTTCGCCAGGGCCAGGCATCGAAGCGCGCCGACATTCGCACTGACACCCTTTAGCGCGTGTGCCGAATCACGCACCGCTGCATGCTCGTGTTCAGCCAGAGCCGCGCGAATTTGCGCGCCGCAACGCTGGATGTCGGTGCTGGCCTCACGCAGCAGCGCCGGAAAGAACTCCGCGCGCAGGCTGACCGACTTGAGCTCCTCGATGACCTCCAGATCCAGGGGGCTGCTTGCAACAGCCGCCAGGGTGGGGCGCAGCGGTCTGGAAGCCTCCACCGCGATCGGCTCGGCGGCAGTGATCGCCGACGAGGCTGCGGCCGGGAAATCGAGTTGTTCGATGGCCAGGCGCAACTTGGCCAGGGTAATGGGTTTGTACAGGACGCCGTGGCCACCCGAATCGTGCAAACGGGTGGCAGTCAGTCGCGTCGTGTCGGCGGTGAGGAAGAGTGCCGGGGCCGCGCTGGTGCAACCGAGCCGGTAGGTCTGCAAGACGCGCACACCATCCATGTCGCCGAGGTTGTAATCGAGCAGCAGCAGGTCGAATTCCTGATCGACCAGCAGATCCAGTGCCGCGGTGCCACTGTTGCACGTGGTCACGGCGTGGCCGTCCATTTCGAGAAGCTCGCGCAGCAGCAGCAGATTGGTCTCGTTGTCTTCCGCGACCAGGATGCGCCGGGGCACGATCGGATTCGCGGATAGCGAATCTGTGACTCTGCCGGAAGCGGACAGGAGCGGAGCGCTGCGCAACAGGCTGACCTCGAACCAGAAGCGGCTGCCCTTGCCGGTTTCGCTTTCGAACGCGAGGTCGCCGCCCATCAACTCGACGATCTTCTGCGACAATGCCAGGCCCAGACCGGTGCCACCATAACGCCGCCCGACGCCCTGATCCGCCTGCATGAACGGCTCGAACAACCGCGCGTGAAATGATTCCGGAATGCCAATCCCGGTATCGGTCACACTGAAGCGCAGGCGATATGTCGTGGCTGTGGATTCGACAAGGTCGATGCGAACCTCGATCTTGCCGCTGTCGGTGAATTTGACCGCATTCCCAGCCAGATTCAGCAGCACGCGGGTGAGATGGTGGGCATCGGCTTGCACCCAATCGGAAATCGCCGGATCGAGACTGGCCTGGAAAGCAAGATCCTTGGATCTTGCGGTGGCTTCGATGGCATCGCGGACGAGCTCGAGCTCGCGTGCAAGGTCAGTCGGACGAGTGACCAGGTCGGTCGCGTGCGCGCCGAACTTGGCTTCGTCGAGCAGGTTGTTGATTTCGCGCAGAAGTTCGTTCGAAAGCGTGAGGATCGTACCGGCAAGTCTGGATACTTCATGCCTGTCCGGTTGCGCCGCGATCAGCTCGGTCGCCGATATGATGCCGGTCAACGGTGTGCGCAATTCGTGGCTGACCATGGCCAGCAATTCGGATTTGGCCTTGCTCTCGCGCTCGGCATGTTCGCGCGCTTCGCGCAGGGTCTTGAGCAGTCCGCCGGAATACATTGGCACCACGACCAGCGGCAGCATGAGGGCGACAAACAAGGTTGTATGGCCCTCCCAGTACGGTACGCTCAGGTACACGAGCAGAAAACCCGCAATGGCGGTCAGCTGGCACAGATACATCAGTGCCCGACCGGTGCGGAACCCAAAGCCGAGTATCGTGAATAAATAGAAGCCGACGATCAGGCTGCCATACTCTCCCGTCACCGCCAGCCACGCCGACAGCGCCAATGGATCGAGCACGGCCGTCGCCACGAGCAGTTCACGCGCCGGCAGCGAGGTTCGATAGCGAATCAGCAGGTGTACGGCGAGCACATACAGGCAATAGCAGGCGGTCAGCACCACGAGTTTGGCGGCGACGTTTTCCGGCGAAGCGAGATAGAGCCCCGCTTCGATGAAGACGACCGGGATCGCGATGAAGATGCGCAACTTCGCCTGCGCGAGCAAAATTGCCCGCAGGCCAGCATCGGACCTGTCGGGGGCACCTTCGATAAGGTCTGCAATCATGTGCTGTCAACGGTCAACGGCCAAAGCAACCGCCGCACGCTCCATTTCCGTAATAAAGTTACAAATAACAGGTGGTCGCACCTTGCGCAAGAATGCAAGACGAGTCTCACTCGCTGTTGAGCGAAGCAAGAGTCATGCCGGTGGCGCTGCTCAACAGCGATGATGGCGTCGATTGCTGCGGATATTACTATCCCCAAACCGGATCATTGCCAAAATTATCTGCCAACGCCTGCTCCCGGGATACAGCGACATTTGCAGGCAACGGTACTGATCGATCTCCGACCCCAATGATCCCCGGCTGAGAGGGAAACGCGATAGCACGATCAGCAATTGTGGAGGAACCCCGTTCCCGATGGCAGGAAAACCCTCCATCGGGATTCGAAGGGGTCACCACCAACACGCGTATGCGGCCGTGTGCGCACGCCCGTGCACCATTCGCTGCGGGGCTATCGCTATTCGAATCCGGAGGCGAAGATCGCATCCGGCACCAAGGGCATTTCGAACGCACCGATGTCGTAGGGCCCGCCGTTGTCAGGCACGCCCGGCTGATCCACGCCGCGCGGTTGCAAGGCGTAGTCATAGGTCGCGTTAACGCTCACGAAAGACGTGCAAGCATCGATTGCGGGGCTGCCGACAGCGAGGCGATAGTTCTGTGCATTGGCGTCGATAAACATCGGGTCGACTGCGCGAACGTCGCCGCTCGGGTCGAAGTCGCTGCTGGCGACGACACATTGCGTCACCACGTTTGATGATCCCGTCGTGGTCAGCAACGGATTGCCAGGCTGATACAGGATGCTGCCGAACACCGAGGCATCGGCCTGGTCCACGCGCAGCAGGCTGGCTACTTGATTGGCCGTCAGGGTACTGCCTTCCACATGCAGGAAAGCGCCACCGGCGGCTACCAGCATCGCCCCCGGCGAGGTATTACCCGTCATCAAGACGGAATACAGGCTGGCGCCATTGCCCGGGAAACCGCCGCTGACCCCGACCGCCGCGCCATCGTCGGCCGAATTGTTGGTGACAGCGGCATATTTCAGGTTCAGGTTTCCCTGGTGCCCGATGTATGCGCCGCCGCCGAAGCCGGTGTGTCCAGCGCTGCCGGCGGTATTGCCACTTAGCGCCGCGCAGGGCAGGGTCTGCGCACAGAATGTCCCTATGCCCTGGCTTGGATCGACTCCGTCAAACAGGATATTGCCACTCATGGCGACGTAGAGACCCCCGCCATTTCCCGGCATCAGGGTGCCTGATTGATTGTCTGCCACTACCGCCCGGCGTAAGTGCGCAAATGTGCCAGAGCCAGCATACAAGCCGCCGCCATGCCGACCCGCGCGATTGCCGCGCAGCTCGACCGCAGCTTGATCCGGAGTACCACGGTCCGTCATGAAAGACGCGCCGTTGGTCACATAGACGCCGCCGCCATCTTCACTGGCAAGGTTGTTTCGAATTCCACCGCCTGAAAGACTGGTTGGATCCACGTAGGCAAACGCCGTGCTGGTCAACCCATTGAGAAACAGGCCGCCGCCCCTGGCCGCCTGATTGCTCTCGGTGCGCACGGTGATCGCCATGCTTGCCCACTCGTCACCGTAGAGTCCACCGCCTTCGCTGGCCTGGTTGTCCTGGATCAGACTGGCGTTCCCGGTTTGGGTGGAATCAAGTGCTCCCAGAGACGCAGGCTCGGTTGCGGACTGGCCTTTGACATACAACCCGCCTCCCTTCAACGCCGAGTTGGCTCGCACCCGTACGCCGGCGAGGTCGATCTGTAGATTGCCTTCGACGCGCAATCCGCCGCCCTCGCCGCTGGGCACATGCCCACCGGTCAGGTCCAAGTTCCACAGAATGACATTCCCGCGCCGACCACCGAAGTTGTCGATGCGTATCACCGGATTTCCGCCATTGCCTGCACCATCCAGCGTGGTGCGCTGCCCGGGAGTCGACTGCGAAGCGGTGCAGCTCGAATACCCGCCACTTAGCCAGACATCATGACCGACGATGGTCAGCGCCTGGCCCGTGTAGGGCTGATTGCTGGCCACGAAGACAAGGTCCAGTCCGGCGCCATTGGCCGCCGCCGCATCAATGGCTGCCTGGATGCTCGCATGCGTACAGGCGGGGTCGCTTCCGACGAAGAACGCATGTACGGGAGCCGAAATGACCGCCATGCTGGTGCTGAGGAGGATTGATATGCGCTGTGCAATATTGGACATGGTTTGGCTTCCGTGTGGTAACCATCTCCTTGACGCGCATTGGTGATCGCGAGCGCCATCGCGAGTGACGATGGCGGGGCCGTTCAAGGTATTTCGAAGTTGTCAGCGAAGATTGTGTTGCCGAGCTGCCGCTCGAAAACGCCGATAGTGAAGATCCCAGCCTGCGGGGAATTTCGAGCAGATCGATTCCGCGTGCAAGCCGCTCGTCCGACCGGCAGGACGGACAAGGGCGCTGTCTGGCGGCGCTATCACGAGTCCCGGTTCGTCGCTGCCGGTGGCCCGGAATCTTCCCGGCCGGCGCTGCCGGGCGTCTGCAGATTACCCCTGCCTGTGCGGCGTGCGCGGCGGTTGCCGCCCGCGGCGGCCTGCAGCAGCGTCGCCAGCCGCGAGGCGGTGCGACCCGGCGGCGTGCCCGTGCGGTGGACGAGCCGCGGCGTGAACCGGTAGCGTGAACCGCCCGAATAAGGCAGCTCGCACAACCGGCCCGCACGCAGGTCGTTGCGGATCAGGCTCATCGGCATCCAGCCGAAGCCCAGCCCCATCAGCAGGGCCTGGCGCTTGGCATCGAAGCTGGACAGGTAGTACACGCGCTCGCCGCCGAAGCCGTGCGGATCGTCGAGATGCCCACTGGAGTCCTGCACCGACAACTCCACGTGATCCTGCAGATCCTGCAGTACCGCCGGCTGCAGTGTGGCCAGTGGATGCGCCGCCGCCACGCAGAGCACGCATTCGACTTCTTGCAGATCCTCGCTGCGCAGCCACGGCCGGGCCTCATAGTCCTTGACCAGCATCAGATCGGCGTTGTCGCGCTCGAAGCAGAACTGGACGCCGCGCTGGTACTCCACCTTGACCTGCAGGCGCGTGGGTACGCGCTCCTCGGCCAGGGTGCGAAAGGCCGCCAGCGTGGGTTCCAGCGGCAGCATGCCGTCGACGATGACCAGCAGGCGAGGCTCCCAGCCCTCCACGAACTGGCGTGCCAGCGATTCCACCTGGCGGGCCGCGGCCAGCAGCCGGCGACCTTCGGTCAGCACGGCCTCACCCGCCGGCGTCAGACGCAGCCGGTAGCCGCTGCGATCGAGAATGTGCAGGCCCAGCTGCTGCTCCAGCCGGCGCACCTGGTAGCTCACAGCCGACGGTACCTTGTGCAGGCGCTCGGCCGCACGTGCGATACCGCCGCAGTCCACCACCGCGTCGAGGGCTTCGACGGCATCGAGATCAAGTCGCATGATGATCAGGGAATTTGAAGGAGATCATGAAAATCATACGCTTTCTTCGATGTTACGGCGTTCGTATCGTGCCGCGTCCACTTCCGGAGATGTCGCGTGAACAATCCCACCGAGCCACAGCCTTTCCGCCGGCCACACCGTTCCTGGGCCGAGCCCTGGAAAGTGAAGATGGTCGAGCCGATCAAGATGACCACGCCGGCAGAGCGCCGGAGTGCGATCGCCACGGCCGGATACAACACGTTCCTGCTGCGCTCCGAGGACGTGTACATCGACCTGCTGACCGACAGCGGCACCAGCGCGATGAGCGACTGGCAGTGGGCTGGCATGATGCTGGGCGACGAGGCTTATGCTGGCAGCCGCAATTTCTACAACCTGGAAGCGGCGATCCAGAAGTATTACGGCTACCAGTACGTGGTGCCGACACACCAGGGCCGTGGTGCCGAAAACCTGATCTCGAAAATCCTCATCAAGCCCGGTGATTACCTGCCCGGCAACATGTACTTCACCACCACGCGTGCCCACCAGGAGCTTTCCGGCGGCGTCTTCGTCGATGTCGTCATCCGTGAAGCGCACGATCCGGCTTCTGAGCATCCGTTCAAGGGCAACGTCGACCTTGCCGCGCTCGAAGCCCTGATCGACAAGGTTGGCGCAGACAAGATCCCGTATGTATGTGTGGCTGTCACCGTCAACATGGCTGGCGGGCAGCCGGTGTCGCTGGAGAACCTGCGCGCGGTGCGCGAGCTGACCCGGCGCCATGGCATCAGGATCATCCTGGATGCCACCCGCGCGGTCGAAAATGCCTATTTCATCCAGCAGCGGGAGCCCGGCCAGCAGGATCGCAAGGTGGCCGACATCCTGCGCGACATCTGTTCGTTCTCTGACGGCTGCACGATGAGCGGCAAGAAGGATTCGCTGGTCAACATCGGCGGTTGGCTTGCCGTCAACGACCACGAGGTATTCGAGGAGGCGAGCAATCTGGTGGTTCTGTTCGAAGGCCTGCACACCTACGGCGGCATGGCCGGACGCGACATGGAAGCGATGGCGCGCGGCATCGTCGAATCGGTCGACGACGACCACATCAAGGCGCGTGTGGGCCAGGTGGAATACCTCGGCAACCAGCTGATCAACATGGGCGTGCCGATCGTGCGTCCAATCGGCGGGCATGCGATTTACCTCGATGCCAAGGCGTTCTACCCGCACATTCCGCAGGATCAGTTTCCGGCGCAGGCCCTGGCCGCCTACCTGTACGAGGACGCCGGCATCCGGGCCATGGAGCGCGGCATCGTTTCCGCCGGGCGCAGCAAGGACACCGGCGACCATCACCGCCCGGCGCTGGAACTGGTGCGCCTGACCATCCCACGCCGCGTCTACACGCAGGCGCACATGGACATCGTGGCTGAATCCACCGCCGCCGTGTACGACGAGCGCAAGCAGGCGCGCGGGCTGAAGATGATCTACGAGCCGCGTTACCTGCGCTTTTTCCAGGCGCGTTTCGAGCGCCTGTAATCCAGCTGACACACCGAAGCGTGTAGAGTTTTCCGCGCCCTGCACGTCATCGAGGCCACGGCCGGCGATTGCGGCCGTGTCAGCCTGCGTTGCGGCGAGCCCGATCCGGCGCTGAAGCGTTGCGTGGGGGATCGAAGCCACCATGCTGCGGTCGCCTGCACGGCAATTTGATGGATGACGCTCAACCAACCCGAGGCATATCCGTGGAATTTCACACCATCATCGAGCCGTTTCGCATCCAGTCAGTGGCGCCGCTCAAGCTGACCACGCCGCAGCAACGCCATGCTGCGGTGGTAAGGGCCGGCTACAACCTGTTCAACCTGCATTCCGAAGACGTGATGATCGACCTGTTGACCGACTCCGGCACCGGGGCGATGAGCCGCGACCAGTGGGCGGCAATCCAGCATGGCGATGAATCCTATGCTGGCAGCCCCTCCTACGACATTTTCCGTACCGCGGTGCAGGAGCTGTTCCCGTTCAGCCACGTCATGCCGACCCACCAGGGCCGGGCTGCGGAGAAAATCCTGTTCACCGTCCTTGGTGGCAAGGGCAAGGTGGTGCCGAGCAACACCCACTTTGACACCACGCGGGCCAACATCGAATACAGCGGTGCCACGGCGATCGATCTGCTCATCGCCGAGGGTCGCGATCCGGCCAACCTGCATCCGTTCAAGGGCAACATGGATATCGCTGCCCTCGACGCGCTGCTGCACGAACAGCGCGACAACGTTCCGGTGGTGTTTCTCACCATCACCAACAATTCCGGCGGCGGCCAGCCGGTGAGCCTCGCCAACATGCACGAGACCAGCGCCGTATGCCGCCGTCATGGCGTGCCGCTGTTCCTGGACGCCTGCCGGTTTGCCGAGAACGCCTGGTTCATCCACGAGCGCGAAGCGGGCCAGCAAGGGCGCCAGGTCAGCGACATCGTGCGCGAGATGGCGGCGTTGGCCGATGGCATGACCATGAGCGCCAAGAAAGACCCGATGGGCAACATCGGCGGTTGGCTGGCCATGAACGATGACACGCTGGCCGAGGCCTGCCGCACGATGCTCATCCTCACCGAGGGGTTCCCGACCTACGGCGGACTTGCCGGGCGTGATCTGGAGGCACTGGCACAGGGCTTGCGTGAAGTCGTCGATCACGATTACCTGCGCTATCGCATCCGCTCCACGTCCTACCTCGGTGAGGCCCTGGCGCGCAGCGGCATTCCGGTGGTGCAACCAATCGGTGGACACGCCGTCTACCTCGATGCACGCGCGCTGCTGGCGCATATCCCGCCGCTGCAGTATCCGGGGCAGGCGCTGGCGGTGGAGCTGTACAAAGCCGGCGGCGTGCGCGGTTGCGAAATCGGCACGGTGATGTTCGGCCGCCAGGCAGACGGCAGCGAAAAGCCGGCGACGCTCGATCTGGTGCGCCTGGCCATCCCGCGCCGCACCTACACGCAAAGCCATATCGATTACGTGATCGAGGTATGCCAGCACGTCGCTGCCAGGGCCGCCGAACTCAGCGGTTACCGCATCGTGGCGGAACCTGCGCAGTTGCGCCATTTCACCGCGCGTTTCGAACCGCTGGGGTGAAGCGCTGACACTGACCAGAACGCCTGCGCCGCACCCTTCCGCACACCCTGCGGCGTGGTGGCTGGCGTCATCGAACGCTTGGGGCCTCATGTGCCGCATTCCGTGCAGGCAGCAAAGCCGAAAGCAGACACAGCACTACTCGGCGGCATGAGCGCAAGGGGGTCGAAAGCCGTCCTTGCCTGCCACCATGCAAGCGCCTCGACCCGACTTGGCGCAAGCACCTGCCGAGGCAGCTGGGTAGGGTTCCCAAATCCACATTCGCCCTTGACTGCCGCAGCCGGCACAGCGTACCAAGGCGGCAACAAGGCTCGCCTTGAAAGCGCACTTCGTGGGATCCGATTGCGCTCCGCTCGCCCATGACACGATCCGCTGCCTTAGCTGGGTTGGGCGCCGCTTGAACGGACGCCGACTACAGCCGACTGTCGGTGTGCCCAAATCCTGTCATCGGATGAAAGGCTAATATCATCAAGGAGTTAGGATAATGCAAATTTTGTGCAGGAGACGCTACTGACAACATTTGATGCCAAAATGAATTCAGTGACACGATTTCGTTATTTCAGCCAAATTCGGCTGTTTGATAGGTGGTTTCAAAAGAGCTCGGCGAAAATTGCGACTGACGGTGGGGTACCGGAACATCAGGCAAGATTTGGGTTACGCGGCCTAAAGCACTCATTTGCTGGTTGGCTTTAAAGGGCTTGCTTCGGAGTTTTCCTCAGCTGGTGCAGGTTGGCCGCCCGCCGCACTCTATTGATTCACATGACATTTCCGCCAAGGAAGTGCCTTGCGGCCGTCCTGATTTTGCTCGAAACATGGGAGCGAGGTAGCAAAGCAGAGTTTGAACAGCTTGCGCCTAACTTCCGAGATCGACCCAAAGCGGACATTCGCAGTAGTGTGCCATCCCAGCTGATGGTTCGATCGAGAAAGGCCTATCGAAAGGGATTCGTATTGCTGCCCCGGCGCGCCAGTCACGATAAGACCGACACATGCGCCTGATGCCCGCGCGCGACGACATGTGCTCTCAGGAACGAATCCGATACTCTTGGTCCGCGGTGCGTTTGTGTTGCCTCCACGTGCGGAATGCGCTGTACAACCGGCAATGGAGTTCTGGAGCGCGCACTTGCGCGTCCGCTAGCGATATCGAAGGCATCGGGAAGGAACTGTATGAAACTTCGTCTACTGGCACTGATTGTGCTGTGTATCGTCGCGGGCGGCCTGACGGCAGCGCCGGCACGTGTGCCTGCCGAGTCCGATCGGCAGGTTGCGCCGCACGGCCTACGCGCTGAGGCTGACGCCTCAGCGTCACTGCGGGCAGAGCTTGAGAATAGGAAGTTGGGCCTGGAGATCGCAAAGCTCGAGGAAGGCGTCTCTAGCTGGAACAGGGACCTTTTGATTCAGGCCGGCACACTGCTCGCGGCCTTCATTGCAGTGCTGATATCAGGATGGTCCGCGGCCAAGACACTGAGGCTCCAATTTGATGCGGCGGCAGCTCAGAACGATAGCCAAAAGCGCGATCGCGTTTCCGTTCTTTTGAAAGAGCTTGGCTCAGAGAGCGCTATGGTCCGGTCCGCCGCGATCCAGGCCCTGAGTGAGTATGAAGAAGCCATTCCGTTCCTGGTGAACACACTCAGGTCCGAACAAGATCCGGATGTTCTTATCAGCACGGTAGTTTCGTTGAACAGCCACCCTGAGCAGGCCCTGAGGCTACTGCTAGAGCTGTCCAGACATATCTACACCCACAAACTGAGCTTGGCGTCTTCTCTTGCACGGCTGGGACTGAAGCGCCAAAGCGTGGCACAAGAGTTTTACCTACGAAACAAAGACATCATGAACTGGCAGGAATCGGGTGCGGGACGCAGGGTTCGGGATGCAACGGCGGTAGCTACAGAGGGTTCCACTACGGCGGGCGAAGAATTGATCGCCGTCAAGATCAGAGAAGTGCGCGAACAAATGAATACCGCATTTCGCGCGCATGCAAACTGCCTTCGGGCAATAGAGTCCTTGCTCGGCTCACAAGCCTTCAGAGGGAAATCTCTTGCCCTCACCGATGCCTATCTGTCCGGCCTTAACCTCGATGGAGTCGATACTAGTGGTTGGGACTTCTCGCGTTCCACCTTGGATCGCGCAATCCTTCAGGGCTGCAATTGCACGAAATCCAAGTTCGACCAGATCAGGGCGAAGGAGGTGTCTTTCCGAGGATCTTCTATGAGCGAAGCGAGCTTTGAGAATGCGGAGCTGGTTAAGGTCGACCTTAGAGGCATCAAGGGAATGAAGATGAGTTTCAGAAGCGCCACCTTACGAGACGCAAACGTCGACCGAGCTACGATCGATGATGTGATATTTGCCGGAGCCAAGCTCGTGACAAGTGATATCAGAAATTCAGACCTCCGACGCGCAAATTTCTCCGGCTCGACACTATTCTCCACCACAATCGATACATGCAGAATGTCAGGTGGCTCTTTCGAAAAAGCCTCGTTTATAAAGGTCGACTTGCGTTCACTGCGGTGCAGGCGCACATCCTTTACTAATGCTTCGTTCAATCGAGTACTGATCTTCAAGGGCGACTTCCTTGGTGCGAACTTCGCTGGAAGCCAGTGGTCTGACACTCGAGTGCGATTGCCGACCATGCAGGGCCAATAAGGCACAGGACGGGAGCGGTTCGCCGTCTTAGGCTGCGAGCCTAAATTCTGACCCACCGCCCTATGGTGAGCTTAGCCTCAGGCATCAAGTCTCGCTTAGATCTCGATGTCCGCTTTTGGCGGCGGTTTCACCCCGTCAGTGCAACAGCTTGTTGATATCGCTCGATCAGTATTTCGTAACCCAAGGTCTTGCGTGGTCGTTCAGGCGCTTGGCTTCGTCATTGAGCGTGGCTTGGTAACTTCAAAGCCATAGCGCGCCAGTGCGCCGCCTTCAAAGACCGTACTTACGCTTCCGATTCTTAAAGGCAGGCTCCGTACCTTCAAGAATCTCAACGACTATGTTCTTAATGACGGGCGACTCGATGCCGCCAGAGACGTAATTGAACGTGTTTGTTGACTTGTCGCAGGTCGCGTAAATGATCTGCTCTGCGTCGCAGACCACGGCCAAGTTCGGGTTGTGCGTCACCATGATGACTTGGCGTCGCTGCTTCGCTGCCTTGATGCACTTGACCAACACCTTGAAGATGGTCTGGTTGTCCAAGTTCTCCTCAGGTTGGTCAATGATGATCGGGATGTCGTCCTTGTCCACAAGCAGGTAGAAGACGAGCAATAGCAGCCCGCGCTCGCCCGGCGAAAGCTGGCTGATCTCTTGCTGGTCGAACGTCAGCGAATACCTCGGCGCCAGATAGCTCATGCCGTAGAGGTAGTCGAAGATGTCGTGGGGTTCGCCGCCTTTGCGGAGCTGATCGACGATTCGGGTCTCGCGGCTAGCACCGGACTCGCGCCGGTCGAAGTGCAGCATGTCGTCGATGGTCTCGAGGAATTTCAGCGTCGATTCCACGTCTCCGAAGTTCACCTCCTTGAGCAGCCCGCGCATGAGTTGGTTGCTCTCGTCCACCCCTGAGAAGCTGCCCCGCGACTGCCGATTGATGCGCGAGAAGAACTGCTCTTGGAAGTTCGACTCTTCGATGCGCACGTCGAAGTCAAGCGGGAGGTGCATCTCCATCTGTGCGGCGGACTTGACGAACTGCTGCACTGGCTCATACAGCCGACGGTATTCCTCGACGGTCTTGCCGATCTGGTCGTGGACCGCCTTGGCCAGCCCCACCCGGCTCACGCGCAGAGCCGCGAGCTTGCCGGACAGGGCACCCAAGGACTCGATCTCTGACTTAAACCATTCAATCGACTGCGGCTTGTCCTTGTTGCCTACAAGCTCCTCTTTGGCCCGCTCCCACTTAGCTACCTGGTCCTTGAAAAGGATGAACAAGCGTTGCTTCTCGCCGAGCTTGCTCTTGAATTCAGCCATCGCCGCCTCGGCAGCCTCGCGCCGCTTGGGGAGGCCCGTGGGCTCTTGACTGGCGAGTACCGCGTCTACGCCGGAAATCGACTCTTTGGCGGCTTTGGTCAGCGCGTCGATCTTCGAGGTGTCGATCTTTAACTCGACCAGCTCGGACGCTTTCAGACCCATGCCAGCCTCAGTCAGCATGGGAGTCAGATCAGACTCGAACTGATCGTGCGCCTTCTTGTGGTTTGCGATGGCTTGGACGATCCGGCTCAGGACGGCTTGGCGCTTGGCGTCGGTGGCCTTCTTATCGCGAAGCAGCTTCTCCTCTTCGCGAAGCTGTTTGAGCTCGGCCTCGAGCGCCTGAATCTTCTCGGTGACCGCCTGCGATTCTACCTGCGCGGCTTCCGACGCCGTGGGGTCTTCTACCTGAGCGGGCTTCGAGGCCACGAGGGCATTGAACTCGGCAACCTTGGCGTCGAGTTCCTCTTGCAGCGACTGCTTGAACTCCGGCGTGAGCCGGCGCTCGGTCTGTAAAATCTCGGCGTTGGCCTTGGAGATTTCCTTGATGACCTGCTCGCGCGCACTGTCGATCTCAGCGACCTTGAAGTCGAGCAGCTCGTCCATGGAGATGTAGCCCAACCGGGCCTCTTCCGGGACGTGCGTGTAGATGATCTTGCGCAGCTCGGTGTCGAACGTCGCCGAGCCGCCGTCGCCGAGCTCGTTGCACAGTGTCTCGAGGTAGCTCTGGGGTAAATACTTCACCCGTTCCACGCTGGTCTCGGATGGGTCTCGGTCGAGCGGGCGCTCTGACTCCGTGCCGTCGTGCCAGCCTAGCGCGCCGAGAAAGTGTTGCGCGAGCTTGTTCCTCGGGTTGCGAAAGCGCGTGTCTTTGAGGAACGAGAAGCTCTTAAAGTTCTTGGTGTCGCCGGCCAGGGCGACGATGTCAGCCATCGCACTCTTGCCACTGCCCTTGTTACCAATGATGGCGACCAAGTCGTGGTTCAGCGGAATGTCGACATTGAACCAAGTGTCAGCCAGAGCGGAGCCGACCTTTCGGCCGATACGGATTTTGGTGGCGTATTTGGTGCGGTTGGCCTCGACCAGCAGGCGCTTGGGCGGCATGTCGCCGATGAACACGCGGTCCTCGAACTCGGTGATAGCTTGGACCAGGCCGTCAAAGGTGGCGTCGGCCTTGATCCAAGTGAAGCAGTTGCCGATGCGGTCCTTGTTCTCCGAGCTGCTCGGCGCGTGGGCGTCGGAGCAGTCGAGCAAAGTGGCCTTCACGTTGGACTCTGAGAGCTTCTTGCGGGCCGCGTCGTATGCGGCCGGGTTGGCGGAGGCAGTAAAGACCAAGTCGGCCTGGTTGATGATGTTGCGCTTCTCAGCAATTGATTGGTCATCCCACTTGAGGTGGTCCCATTCCGTCTTGCCCACTGCGATCAGGTATTTGCCCGCGAAGTAGTGTTTGTTGAGCGCCTCAAGCACCTTTTCCAGGCTCACACATAGGTTGTTAAAGCCCTCCTGCAAATGCGGCGCGTAGTCTCCTTGTTTGTCGGCCGGCGCCGACTCGACGATCAACTTTCCCAGCTCGGACAAGCTATCGCGGGTGATGACGCCTTTCCATTTGCCCGTCCAGTCGCTGGAGTCGGGAATCAGTTGGTAGCTGGGGGTCAACGAGTTGAGGAACTGTTGTTGGATGACCTCGGGATCCATCGCGTCGAAGATGACGTGCAGGTTGATGCGGTTCCAGCCGGATTGCGAGTAGGTGCCATCCTTCTCCTTCTTGACCACCCCGGCAAACTTGTCCAAGCGCAGCTCGATGACGGGCAGCAGCAGGTCGATATTCTTGAGCCGACCTTGGTCGTACTTTGCTTTGCGCGCCCGTTCGTAGCCATCAATGAAGATGTAGTCGTTTATGCCTATGACCTTGAACTCGGGTGGCAGGGCCTCGAGATCTTGAAGGAAGGTTTCCCAAGCATCGTCTCGGCTTGCGCCGGGGTAGTTGTTGACGACCGATGATGGAGTGTGGACGTGCAAGTCCCACTTCTTCCAAGTCGAGCCGGCAGGATCATTCGTCATTGGAGCCCCCTGAATTGTTGGGCGCCCGTACTCAACTTCGCGACCGATTCCATTGGCCTAGTCAGCACAAGCAACCTATCTCTCAGAATCGAAAGCCGCCTTCCAGCATCTTCGTAGCACGCGACAGCAACCAGTCTAACGCGGACAGTCGACGAAGCTCTTTCAACGTCCGCTTCTGGCCGGAAGCAGACAGTCAGTACCGACTGGTCAGGGTCGCTCTACTGATCATGCTAGCTCGGTCCGGTCGGACAAGTTCATCGGTGCACGCACATCAGAGGGAGCAAATGTGCAAGTTCGCCCCAAAGTATTTGCATCTCCAGACGGCTTGCCGAGCTACTTTCGTTCTTTACGATGAAAATTCATGTAAATCGCGCCTTTCCGCTTCTTAATCGCATAATCACGCCGCTTTGCGAGCAGTCTCGCGAGCTCACTACCCTCTTCGTAAAGGTCAGAAGGACCTCTAGAAAGCGCCGAGCGAAGTTCTCGTTCCCATTGGAGGAACCAAACCGCGTCGCCATGCAGGCCAACGATGGGGCTGCTGACTATCCCGGAAATGAAGTGATCAACGGGTTTCGATGCGCCCTTTGGCGAGTCGAAAAACACTGCCATGATCTGCTCGCCAAGATGTTGAGCTTCCTGTTGCCCATGAACTGAGCGAAGCCAAGGTTGACGTTTGAAAGCCTCAATATGGCTCTTCAACGGACCACCCCACCGCGTCACTACATCCCAATTTCGCGAAAGAGAGGCCTCAAGTACGAGGCCCGAGGCAAGCGAAAGGTCCTGAATCGAATCACCCCAGCGATGAAGCTCCCATTCAAGCGCGTAGTGCCCGTTCCAGCTAAATTCGGTGCTCTCAGGGATCAAATCGCAAAACAGCTTTGCTTGTTCGGCGGTTGGACGAAAATACCCCCTCTCTCCAAGATCCCGCTCAATCCGCTCGTGCAGTTCTTCGAGTCTGGGCACGTTCCCCAGCAACCAATCCCACAAATCTGCGCGGTAAAACGCCCTTGATGCCTCACATGCAGGGAGACGTTCTGCAATACGATCCACTAGGCTCCAAGGCCTGTCGACACTTGTTTTGTGCGGATCAGAGCGCTTCTGACGCAGCCGTTTGAACCTCCACTTCGCCTCGTCAGTTTCTGAGTTGAACCCCAGATCTTCGACGGCTATTTCAAGGGCCCTTTGTGAAAGCCCTGAAACGTATCGCATGTGCAGATACCACAGCTGGCCACGCAACTGCGCAATGAGGTTGGCTCTCTTGTTCAAAAAGCAGCCCTTCGTTACGCGGCCGGCTGAGCGGACCCCCAATTTAACATTTTGAGGGGCCTGGTTACATCGTCACTTCTTCGGCGTAATGCAAGTGTCGCCGAACTGTCGATGACTGGTGACCGTTGCGCACCAAAGGAGCACCCAATGCCTGATAAGACATCGCAAATCGCGCTCCGACGCGAGTTAGAGCACCGCTTGGCTATTGAAAACGGGAGTCTGATGACGGGACAAGCCCTGCGTCGGGAGCTCGGCTTCAACAGCCGGAGCGCGTTCGAGCGGGCGCGAGTCGCCGGCCGGGTTGGGGTAAAGATTTTCACTCTGTTGGGTCGCAGGGGGAAATTTGCATTGACCCGGGACGTTGCAAATTTCCTAGCGAAAAGCCGACTCGCTGACGATAGGAGCAATCCGGACTTGAGCCATGAGGACCAACAAGCATGAACCAATCAAACAAAACGAATCTTGACCTGGCACCAGGGTCAGATGGCATCTTCAAGGACTCCCGGGGAGTCGCTGAAGAGGACCATGCCCGAGGAGAGCATGCGCATTCAGATCCCACAATTAAGGAAGGCACACGCGCCCACGCGGTTCGATCGCTTATCCAGAGTGAAGGTCCATTTGTTCCGGTGCAGCGCCTGAAATCGCTCATGGGGTTCAAGTCGGACGAGGCTTTGAATCAAGCCATTCGGCGCGAAAAGATAGCGCTGAGCACGTTTCAACTCGGACCGGAAAGCGGTCTCTTTGCCCTGACGGCAGAGCTAGGTTGGCTGCTCGAACACGGCACGCCTCGACCATCACGAGGCCTTCATCTGGCTAGAAGGGAGGAAAACATTATCGAAAAATAAATATCGACAGCACGTTTTCAATCAGTTAGGCAAAATCACGGGCGCAAAAACGACGAAAGCCGCAGAAGCGATCTGCGGCTTTCGGAAACGATGTTGATTAGAGACCAACATCCCCACGTTAGCCGATTTCTATTCCCTTGTCCAGACTTCCTGGAACGGGCTCGGCTGGCCAATCGTTTAACGCCTCCCCATACCCCCGCACGCCCTGCGTACGGGACCACCGGAGGAACTTTCATGAGTCATACCCAAGCAATCAACGCGATCTCAGAAGCGGTCGCATCAACAACGCGTCACGTGCGGAATGCAGATTCCCATGCTACCCCGATGTATGAGGGGTTCCCCATTGAGATACAAACCGTCAAATGGAGTTTTCGCGTCATTCCCAACTCACGGAGTGGCCGTCATCGCACCGGGTACGTTGTCACCTGGCCGAGGCAGCCTTTGCTGCGGTGCGAAAGTGAACTTGAGCGTCATTGTATTCACTCGCTCGCCGCAGATCGTCGTTGTGTCGCAATTGCCACGCAACCAATTACGGTTTGGTACCGCTGGAACGGCCGGAACTTCCGTTACACCCCGGATATCCTTGCGATCTTCACCAACGGCCAGGCAAAGCCACCGACTGTCCGTCTAATCGAGGTCAAGCCGCTGGCGCGCTTTTCTGCCGTCCGGGCAAAACTGGTCCGTCATGCAGCAGGACTGAACCAGGCGGTGGCGATCCCACTGTCAGTAATGACACAAATGCCTGATGGCGCCATTGCGGAGGTGACGCCATGACCGGCGCAACGCTCACACTCTGGAAAAATCGGCCTGTCAACATCGTCGAACGTGACTATCAGGGCGGCTCGCTGATTACAGATCCCGCCGAAGCAAATGGGCCTTTGTTTGTTGTGCCGACCGATGAGTTGCAAACCGTCCCCGTGCCGGAGGCTCCCAGTCGGGAAGGCTTGGCTCAGGTACCGCGCGATACTTGGGAGAAGACAGAGCAACGCTTCAAGGCCGCCAAAGCCTTGATCGCGACGCCAGACTTGACGACGGCCATTGTCGAACAAGCTGCCATCAGCCTGGGAATCACAGTTAGGACGGTCTATCGGGACATGCGTCGCGTCGAGCGGGCGGAACGCCCGTCCGCGCTTGTGCCGCAAACGCCTGGCCGCAAAGAAGGTTTGCGTCTGCTGGATTCCCGTGTTGAAGAGTGCATCTCGCACTTCTTGGAGGAGGTCTATCTCAAAAAGAATCGACCAGCCGCCGCACAGGTTTGTGCAGAAATCCAAGCTGCGTGCGAGCGCGATGGGCTGCCGGTTCCGTGCACCAAATCGATCACACGCCGCATGCATTCGCTGGACGCCTACGAAATACTCAAGAAGCGGAACGGGCCTAAAGCCGCTCGCTACAAGCTCAAAGCGATGGTCGGCCATGTAACTGCCGCACTACCGCTGGATATGGTCCAGATGGATCACACGCCGGCGAATGTCCTGGTGGTGAGCGACGATGAGCTCCGCGAGGAGATCGGCAGACCCGTCCTGACAATGGCCATGGACGTGTGCACGCGTGTCGTGCTCGGCTTCCATATCTCATTCCTGGCCGCGAGCAGTGCGACCACCGCCTTGTGTTTGACCCACGCTTTGCTACCGAAAGTGGATTGGCTCGAATCAATCGGCCTCGAAGTAACGTGGCCATTCTTCGGCAAAATGAAGATGTTGCACACCGACAATGGTGCGGATTTTCAGGCTGAGGCTCTGCGCCGAGGCTGCGCCGAGCTCGGCATTGAGATCTCATTCCGGCAGATCGGAGCGCCGCACCAAGGCGGCCACATCGAGCGTCTCATGGGCACCTTTTCGGGTTTGTTTACGCTGGTGCCAGGCGCGACGCAAAGAGACACCCGAGAACGCGGCGACAAGGATGCGCGGACCCGCCCAGTCATGACGTTGAACGAGCTTCGTCGCTTCGTAGCCAACGAAATTGCGATCTATCACAACAAGGTGCATCGGGGACTCAACTGCACGCCCGTTGAGAAATGGAATGCGGCGATCAAAGATGGATTCGCGCCACCTCGTGTTCCCGATGACTGGGAGCGTCTGAATACGCTCTGCAATTTCCTGCCGTACGAAAAGCGTCTCATTCGTCGGACAGGCATCCAATTGTGCGACATCCACTACTGGGCACCGGGCCTGGACGAATGGATTGCGGACGGCAAGAAGCGTGAAGTCTTTTACGACCCTCGTGATATTTCAGTCATCTATTTGCGCGGTCCGACCGGGATGATCCTCGAGGCTAAGCCTACACGGTCGGACATTCCTGCCATCAGCCGCCAAGAATGGCGGGCACTTCGCGCACGGCAACGCAACGGCGCCAACCCTTCAATCCGCGCGGCTCATGACAAGGGGTTGAAAACACGACGCGATCTGATTGGAAACGCTTGCAAGGCGACAAGAATGGCTCACAGAGCAACCTCCAAGCGCGATGAGCTCGATCGGGATGTCAGTGCAATGCGCACAACCGCGGCAAGAGAGCCCTTAACCACCCCCCCGATTCCTCAGATACCTCGGACAAAAACGACCTATTCCGCCGAACGTTGGAGTGCACCATGAGCCTTAAAAATGAACCCGCAGCCATTGAACAGGACTCGCCGGAAAGCACTGGAGCCTGCGAATCAGAACACACGCAGTTTGCGCATCTTGACCCGAATACTCGGGAGCTTGCCAAACAATCAGACCCTATCCGAGTAAAGGCTGCACTCGAAGAAATCGTGATTCGGCACCCCGCGTTAATCGATGCATTCGATTACGCCAACTGGATCTACTCCGAACCGAAACGGACTCGGCCAAAGGGTCTGCTCGGCGTGGGGCCTAATGGTTGCGGAAAGACAATCTTCTCAAAAATGCTCGAAAAGTCGTTTGCCTCCAAAACCAATCCGCGAAACCGGGAAGTCGTGTCAATCTCGGTCACCGGCCTCACCACGATCCGGGGCGTTTACGGCCGGATTCTGGATGCGCTGGACGGACCGGTCACGGCATCGCAGCGCGGCCCGGATCGAGAACTGGCGGTACTCCGGGTACTCCGTGTTGTCGGGTGCCGCATGCTGATTGTGGACGAAATCCAGGACATCGTGGGTTGCAGTTCGGCCGACCAGAAGCGAACGCTGGGCGCCATCAAATATTTGATGAACACGCTCTCTCTGTCGCTCGTCGCACTCGGCTCAGGGGGGTCCGAACAGGCTTTCGCGCAGGATCCGCATCTGAGTGCAAGGTTCAAGACCTTTTACCTGCCGGTGTGGCAGCCCGACGACGCGTTGGCCAACTTTCTGGATTCGGTTGAGCGGCTTTTGCCATTGAGGCAGGTCTCGCACCTCAGCAACGCTGCCTCGATGGCATTTCTCATCAAGGTAACAGGAGGGGTGCTCGACAAAATCATGACGCTTATTCGTGATGCGGCAGTGCATGCGATCCTCTCGGGCAAGGAACGGATCACTCTGGAAATCCTTCAACAGGCGCGGGATGTCCCTTCCGCCGAGGCATTGTTGCGTGTCGCCTAAAGTGTTGAGCTGGGCCCCGGCTGGTTCGGGGCCCTTTCAGTTGCGCTTGCTTGATCCGGTGTTGAAATCCGAGGAGACGATTTCGTCATGGCTAGATCGGAATGCGGGCTTTTGGGGCGCGCCAAGACGAGTTCTCGTAACCGGCGTCGACATTCGACTTTGTGGGCCACGATTCGATGTTGACGCATTCGCTGAAGAGGGATCTCGTCGCCAGTGGCTCGAGGCCGTTGGGCTCAGTGCAACGGCGTTGGAAAAGAATCGACTTCATCGGCCGACGCTGTGTCAGCGCCCCATAGATCGTCTTTCCTACTGTCCATTGTGCATGTATGAAGACTTGCGCTCCAACGTGTTCCCCTACTTTCGAATCGATTGGGCGCGCTTCTTTTTGACCCACTGCCCTCAGCACCGTTGTCCGCTCTACAAATGGGAGAGCGTAAGGTTTCGAGATACCCGGTGCTTTCCCCATGAGTGGTATGACGGCCCACTGCAACTTTCGGAGAAGACCCCTCACTGGTTTCGAAATCATCTCAGCGAGGCAATGAAATTCGCGACAGGAAATCCGCCTTTGGATAAGGACTCGCTGATGCTCTGGGATGCACTGATGGCATTCGAATCGTTGATGCTCAAAAACGGTGTTGGAAGCCCTGGCAGAGGAGGACAAATCTGTCTCGATCCATTGCTGGAACGAAAAATCCTGGGTCTTTGTGTCCTCTTGCTCCAATTTGAAGACGAGGACGCCACCCAAATGCCTGCGTCCGTCTTACGGCCGGAATTCACGGATCATCGCCTTCTCTCATTCACGCTCAAGCGATTCCAAGCGCGCCACACGGCTGAGCGTTGGAAGAGCGTTCGCAGTTCACTTAGAAATCTACCTTCTCGTAGAGGTGTGCTGGCGCTGGTCGCTCATACTCTAGGATTTCTCGGTATACCACTGACACTCAGCGATGGAACAATTGCCGACGAAGGGACAAGCGAGGAGTGGAGCGCGCGCATCGTTCCGTCAACGGCCTCGAAATGGATGTGGACCTTTGTAAATAATGGTTGCCTAGGCACTGAAAACTTCCTCCGGCCATGGAATCCAAGATAGTCGTGAACGATGCGAATAATTCGCGGGAAGGTATCGACAGGATGAAATGTGCAAGTCGCATCTGGTCGCACCGAAAAGATGGTGAGCGAAACCATGGAGTCGACTCCGCAAAGCAATGGGTGGCAAACAACCTGCACAAACTGGGCAAGTCTTACGGTGCTTCTCCGCGAAATGATCGGAGTGCGCGATGACTGCCTTTCCAAACGAATCGCCTGTCGAGGCGGAAGCCAGACGACGTCTCGAGTTGGCGGAAGAATGGTTGCTGGCAACCCAAGTCAGCACAATGATCAACTCTGTCGCAGGAGATACTAGCTAGGTGGCCGACCTTCGACATTCGGGATATCTATTGGAAGCTTGGGTGCCTAGTGAACGCGCTTTTCGCTATTCGACGTGGCAATTTAGGCCCTGAACCGCCCCGGGTTTCGTGGAGGCTGTTTGGTTTAAGTCACGCCGCCATTGCGACGGGACTGGCGAGATGCCGGTAGTAGTTTGCCTCGGCTTCTGCCGGCGGGATATAGCCGATGGGTTCGAGTAGTCGATGGTGGTTGAACCAGGCTACCCATTCCAGTGTTGCCAGTTCCACGGCCGCCATTGTTTTCCAAGGTGCCCGCCGATGAATCAGCTCGGCCTTGTAGAGGCCATTGATGGTTTCGGCCAGCGCGTTGTCGTAGCTGTCGCCTCGGCTGCCGACCGAGGGTTCAATGCCGGCTTCTGCCAAGCGCTCGCTATAGCGAATCGACACATATTGCGAGCCGCGGTCGCTGTGATGAACCAGGGTGCCGTTGCGCTCGGATTGACGTGAATGAAGCGCCTGCTCCAGCGCGTCCAGCACGAAGTCCGTGCGCATCGAGCGGCTGACACGCCATCCCACAATGCGTCGGGCAAACACATCGACCACGAATGCTACATACACCCAGCCCTGCCAGGTCGAAACGTAGGTGAAGTCCGATACCCAGAGCTGGTTTGGCCGCTCGGCACGAAACTGCCGATTGACCTTGTCCAGCGGGCAAGGCGCGGTGTTGTCGCTGATCGTGGTACGCACAACCTTGCCGCGCACGACACCGCGTAAAGCCAGTCGCTGCATCAAACGCTCCACCGTGCAGCGAGCGACCTGCAGACGCTCCCGATTCATTTGCTTCCATACTTTGTCCGCGCCGTAGGCTTGGAAGTGGGTATGCCAAACCCGTTGGATCTCCGGCATCAGTGTGTCGTCACGATGCGCACGAGCGCAGCGCAAGGAGGGATTGCGTTGGCAGGCCGCATGTCGACGGTAGCCCGACGGGGCGATCTGCAGAACCCTGCAAATCGGCTCGACCCCGAACGTGTCGCGCTGTGCGTCGATAAATTCCCTCAGGACTTGAGTCGGCGGTCGAGCTCCGCCTGGGCGAAAAAAGCGCTCGCCAGCTTCAGGATCTCATTGGCTCGACGCAGCTCCTTGTTCTCGCGTTCCAATTCCTTGACCCGCTGCTTCTCGGCAGTGGTCACGCCATCGCGGACACCGCTGTCCACCTCCTGGCGTTTCACCCAGGTCAACAGCGTCTGGGGCACACAGCCGATCTTCGACGCAATGGATTCAACCGCAGCCCACAGCGACGGATACTCACCCCGGTGTTCCTGCACCAGGCGAACCGCCCGTTCACGCACTTCCCGGGAAAACTTATTCGATTTGTTCATGGCTCCATTCTCTCAAGAGTTGGAGCCTCCTCAAAACCCGGGGCGGTTCACAGCGGAGATGCAGGGTGGATGCAGCAATCACCTCATCCTTCGTGACAATTCATGCCACCTCCTCCCAACTACTCGTTGTGCTGAATAAATTCATTGTGGCGGGGTAAACTTCTCACAACGGGGTTCGAGCATAGTGCACACGTCAATGAACTGCGGGGGCTTCGCCCTGTCGCGTAAATACTTCAATCACTTAGCAGACCTTTCGAGCCTAGAATCGATTCGACTACAACAACAGGTAGATTTCAATCCACTTTTGAACCGAATGGGGAACTAGCGTGAAGGATATTAATCTGAAGGACGCCATCAACGCGGTGTCCGACGTCGTCCAAAACAGGCCCCGCCCTCTTCGAAACGTAGACCAAATCTACATGAAGACGGGTGATATGGTGATGCAGAGCGAACATGTCGCACGCTGGGCTGATGGCAAGCGGCTGGCGTTCATAGGTGATGGCGATGCAATCAGCGTGTGCATTGCTCTTCTGAAACATCGAAAGATCTTCGACTTCGGCCCGACACAGGTCACCGTATTCGACTTCGATGATCGGATCGGCGGCGCGATTCGACGCTTTGCCGAGTCCGCAGAGGTTAGCACGCTCGCAGCGCGCCTCTACAATTGCATCGATGCTTTCCCAGAAGATGCCATTGGTGCCTTTGATTGCTTCTACACGAACCCACCTTGGGGTGCTAGTAATAATGGTGAGAGCGTAAAGGTTTTCATGCAACGTGGATTCGAGGCGACGGGTTACCGAGGTGAAGGTATGATCGTCATTGCAGACGACCATGATCTCGCGTGGCCGCAGCGAGTATTAGCAGAGTCGCAACGATTCGCGCTCGAGCAAAACCACTACGTGCAGAAGATGCAATCTCGAATGCATCTTTATCATCTCGACGACAACCCCGACCTCCGATCGTGCAATCTTATGGTGAGAGCGTTACCTGATAGTGCCCCTGCCGAGATTCGCTCGTTGCCTTTGAAGCCCGAACGCCTTCACAATTTCTATGGCAGTAACCAGCCCTTAAACATCCGCTACATTCGCGAACGCAAGCGCGTCGACTATGGCAAGGCCCATGACGACGAATACGAAATCCAGGGCCTGGAGGTTGAATTGTGAGCGACTCGATTATTAAGCCCGGTCAGCCAGTGATCTTCATGAAGATCGGCATTCATGCAAAGGAACCACTTGAATCGATCATTGAGCGAAAACTGAAAGAGATCGATGATGAAGGCATGGCTTTTTGGGGATATGGCGGAAATACGTGCCACCCCTCATCAATGGTGCAGCCATTCGCAGCTGATCAGAAGGCCAAGGGAAAGCCCATCTATCTCGTTATGGAAAAGATGCAGTCCAACCACTGGGCTGAACCAATCCGATCAGATGAGTACTCGGTAGATGGTCAAGTCTGGGTACCTATCCCGAAAGGTATCCACGTCCGCGGCTCTAGGTATGCTTTGGCGATCAAGGATCTGCACGAAACCGATCTTATATTGCCATTGTCGCAGTCGCAGGTTGCCCAGGGCCCGAGCATGGGTAGAAACGGAGGCTCCTACGTGTCAGGTCGCGTGGACAAGGCGTGCCTCGAACTTGCAGACGGGGTTCAAGTTCCGCCGGCTCCGGAGGAGAAGGTGACCTCGATCGGCTTGGTTGCGGAGCTGTGTGAGCCGTACGCAGTGTTTCTGCGGAACCACTAGCTCTAAATGGAAACAAGGAGATCGGGTCCTAGCGCCCTGATCTCGTCGATGGCTGATCGAAGTCCCTGACGCCAAGACGCCTCTTGAACTTCAGGCGACGCGCAGCTGAAACAGATGCGCATCTGCGTATCAACCTCGCGTTCTGCACAAATGGCAACGCGTAGCGCGGTCGCGCCGATCTGGTCACAAAGGACCCATATCGCCTGTTCGAAGCAGACCAGACGGTTGGCCAACGCTTCGCGAGGCACGATTTCGGGAAAAGGCATCAATGCGAGCGCGCCAATGGCCCGCTTGTCGCCGGTCAACAAGTGCGCGAGCTTTCGTGTTATCACTATCGCAATTAGCTGCGCTTCGCCTGCATCCAACGGTAGATTGGCCTGCTGCGCGTTGAATTGCAGGTCAGCGGCCAGCCTCTGCTCTATCTCGTCAGGCTCGAGAACTTCGAGTTCGGCGAGGGCCGCCACAAGCTCGGCTTTGGCTTTATCCATCCTATTCACTGTCTTCTTTGCCAGCTTCTTAGGCAACATGAAGCGAGCAGCACCTAGGACTCCGTGAGAAAAAGGCCCATCAGGCAGGGCAGCAAGCAAATCGGCCAGGAATCCGTAAGATGCTCCTTTCAGGATGATGTCGTTGTCTAGCGCCGCACTAGCCACCGAGACCACCCATCACTGCGCGCAGATAGCTTTCTGAGTCGTCCTCAAGGTTCCGCCATTGAACGTGGCGCTGCGCGATCATGTTCACTGCCTCCCAAACAGGATAAGGCTGAGAGTAAATGTACTGGAGGGAACCCATGGCTGTGTTCCAATTGCTCGTGAAATGGCCATAAGCGAGAGCGAGCATGCCCGGCTCGATTCGGTGTTCGACCTGGGCCCGTAGCGCTTGCTCCGCTAGTTGCCGTGGGCTGCGTCCCTCACCACTGATCTGAAACTGTAGGCCCGTCTCGCCGGTAAGCAACTCCATCGCAAAAGCGTCTGCGGCCAGTTCCTCGTCATCTTCCTCGTCGTCTGGGTCGCCTAACCCGCCGAGATCCACGATCGACTGACCTACTGTCAAATGGTTCAAAAAGATGTGGCCGAGTTCGTGCGCGAGATGAAAGGCCGATGGCGCCGGGTATTGGCCGTCCTTTGCAAGCAAAATGACAAAACGGTCATCGATGCAAACGCTCATGGCACTCATCTGCTTTGCGCCAAGCGGGTACGTGCGTAAATGAATAACTGGAATGCCGAGAGTCCAAGCCAGCTGTAGCAGCTCCATTAGGCCAATGGTCTGTCGTGTTTTGAGCAACATGGCACGAAGATCGGCAGCGGTAGTGCCCGGCGGAAGCCAAGCCAATGGCGCCTCAGTTGCGGTGAGGAGCATTCGACCGAGCGCCATCCCGAATGAGGAGATAGCAGGTTGGTGGCCCTGCACATCCCCGCGGAAGCTTTTGAAGCGCGCTGCGTCTTCCCATATCCAACCCGGGGCTTGGTCGTCCAGCAAGGTACGCGGATCCAACCCAAGTTTTCGTGCGACCGAAAACCGCAGTTCGATCTTCGCTGATTCAGACGCGTCCGCCTCGTCTGACCACCAGTCAGGCCAAGCGGCGTCAACGATAGACGACGTCAGACCCGCCCGTCGCAGCTTTCTCCTGAAGTCTGAGGCGCTTTCCATTGTTCACCCCCTTGGAGTCGCGACCGAGCTAACGCGGCTTGATTTTATACTGGCCCAACAAATCGAGCAGTTGCTCAATAAACTGACGATGCCCAGCCGTTCCATCACAAGCATCACGAATCCGTTGTTCGAGAGATGCATCGTACGAATCTGACCTTAGAACGGACTTTCCTTCGATCAACTTGAAAAAAATGCAAAGCTTCTTTGCATTTTCTGACTGATTCCTAATCCCATGCAGACGCATTCGCCGAACCGCGAAATAGTTGGCACCAGAAGCTTTGGCTAATGCGCTATCATTCAAGTCAGATGCTTGAATTGCACTCCCAAGTGCGTTTGCAAGGGCTGGCCACTCTTCTTGCGTTGTTTGCATGTTTACAGCATACTACCTTTGCATTTCCTGAGCACCTTTATGTTCGAAACGACGGTCCTTGAGGTAGCTTCGACCCCGGCAGCTTCGACTTCCGATTCCCTGCCGCCGGTGTTCTGCTGGACGAAGATGGGGGCTGAGGCAGGCCAAGGGCTCAGTGCCATTTTGCGACGCAAAGAGCTTGAACGTCTAAGCGGCGACGGCCTGTTCGCCTGGGGGATTGGCAATTCCGTCGGCCCGGCGGTTCGACGCGCGCGTGAACTCGGATACGACGACCTAGATGTGCTTTTCACTCCAATGAAAAGCGCACCAAAGTCGATCGATGTCGCGCCAAGCGCGCTCGTCCTGTGGACTGCATATGAGGATGAATATGGTCGAGCAGTTTCATTGCCGGCCCACATCCTCGTGACGAGTCGCGGCAACACCACCGGCCGCGACGGGCTCAAGAGGATGCATTATGCTCTATTGTGCCGAAGCACGCGGTCGCTGCTGGCCTCATGCGACAGACAAGCTGTCTACTCATCTGCCGTGCGCAATCTGGTCAGCCAAGCGCCGACCGGCGCGTCCCAAGTCACAGCTGTCGTGCGAACGTGTGCGTCGCACGAGTCCAGTCGACCCTATCCGGTGCAATTCAGAGCCAAACTCTCGGCGCCAGGATTTGTGCGGTTACTGCATCCAATCCTGATGACTGCAGATCTTCTCAAGTTGTATCGCCATACGCTGGACGCCACGGAACCGGGTCAATGGCGCAAGCGCGTACAGGCGCTTCGAATGGCTACCAAGCCTGCGACCGCAATATCCATCGAACAAGGGCAGCTATTCAGCGCTTGAGTTCCTGCGGGCACCTCGATTCGGACGGTCGCCATCACTCCCAAGGTTGAGACGCTCGCTGACCTCACTTGCCAGCGTTTCCAGATCACGGTCGGAATCGATGAGAAAGCAAAAGCCGCCTGTCAATACTGTGTACTGTGCGATCACGGCTGCCTGCAACTGCAGGTGAGTGAGCAGCTCGAATTCTGTCGGAAGCGGGCGGCCTTGAGGATCTTGTTTGATACGTCGGGACAGTACGTCCGGCGTGGCATATAGACAAACCAGTCTGTCTATTTTCAAGTTCGTTAGTTCTTGCGCAGAGAATGGCGTGACGCGAAATCCATACCACTCCTTAGTTACTGGGTGGCTATCGATGAGTAGATGCCCATTTCCTTTCCGCACTTGGGCAATGGCGTCCACAAGTGCAGCATCCACAGCCTTGACGTCATCAGGCATCACGATCTGGGCCGACGACTCGCGGATGTCCGCTTCGCCCAGCGTGGTATTGCTGCGTGCATTGATGTAATCCCGGAGCCGCGCGCTATAGGAAAAATGTTGAACACCGGCTCGGCGCGCAAGCCGCTCGCATAGCGTGGATTTGCCCGTAGCGGGTGCCCCAGTGACGTAAATGATCACGTATCGACACCCGTCTTGTTATCCGATAGTGCGTATGATGGCCTAATGTGCGGCAAGAAAGCGCCTTTCCAGACGCACCGCTCAGCTGGACACCTCATTCTTGCTCCTATCGAAGAAGAGATCCGAGTTAAACAGATACATTGCGACAAACTGCACACGATCCTTGCCCGGCGAATTCGACGTCGACGGCGCCCAAGTCAGGAGCCCTCTGGAATGAGCGAATAGCCATTCCCAGAGAACTGACGCTTTTTTGAGTTCCGCCCCTTTCGATCGCCAGTTGAACGTCGCTGACGTAGCGACGGTAGTAAAGCGGCAGCCCCTGCTGCTCGACCTGTTTGCGAGCTGTCGGTCAGCGATAATCAATTGGTTTGTAGCGGCGCTCGCCGAACTGATGGTGACAAGACGGTCCGAGTGACCAAAATCGTCCGGTCCGCTGGTCAAGCCTCCCAACGCGCACGGCCAGTGACACGATTAGAGTTCAGTGACGCGGTTTGGCAACCACTGACAGGGTTAACGTTCACCGACACCGACAGCCGACACCGGTTGCACGGCTCAGGCAGATCTCCGCGTTCTGCCCTAATATCGTGCAATGATCGATTTTCGCACCAACATGGCGCAACAACCGACCGCACTGGCGGCGGACGTACTCATGCAGTGCGTGACCGCCATGGCCGAGCTCGATGACGGGCTTCGTTTTGTCTGGCTCAATCCGGCGTTGTCTGATTTGCTCGGCGCGGGAACCTTGCGCTGGCAGGGTGCCTTGCTGGACGCGATGGATCCCGGGGTATCGGGAATTGCGGCCGCGGCGCGGCGTGCGCTCGATGACGAACAGGTGGTTCTGCTTCGGCAGGTGTCGGTGCGCAGTGGCAACGGCAGCGAACGCGTCGTCGACCTTGCCTTCAGCCCGCTTTCCGGGCGGCATCTGCTGCTCGAAGTACAAGCGCCAGCGGCCGCGGTCGAACGGGCCTCGCCGGCGCTGTCAGAATCGCTGCGCGGCTTTGCCCACGAGGTCAAGAACCCGCTCGCCGGCGTGCGTGGCGCTGCACAACTGATCGGCCGTCGGGTTGACCGCGATGAGTTGCGCGAACTGGCCGAGCTCATCATCAGCGAGAGCGATCGGCTGACCGCGTTGGCTGATCGCCTGCTGCGCGCGGGCGGCAAGCCACGGCTCGCGCGTCTGAACGTGCACGAGCTGCTTGAGCGCGCGGCGTTGCTGATTGCCGCCGAAGCCGATGCGCCACGCGTACGCCGGGATTACGACCCGAGCCTGCCTTCGGCAATCGGTGATGCCGACCGACTGTTCCAGCTCATCCTCAACCTTGCCCGCAATGCGGTCGAAGCCAAGGCCTGCACCGTGACCTTGCGCACACGGGTCGAGTTCGGCGTGCGTCTCAACCAACGTTTGCGCCGTGCCGTCTTGCGCATCGACGTCATCGACGATGGTTGCGGCATTCCAGCCGAGCTCTCCGCATCGTTGTATCAGCCGCTGGTGTCCGGACGTGCCGACGGAACCGGTCTCGGTCTGGCTCTGGCCCGCGAGATCGCCGATGAGCATGGCGGTGAATTGCACCACGGAGGTCGGGTCGGTGCGACCACCTTCACCCTGTTGCTGCCGCTGGAACTTTCGCCGTGAGCACGGTCTGGATAGTCGATGACGACCGCAGTGTGCGCGTCGTGCTCAGCGCGGCGATGCGCGATGCGGGCTTGATCCCGCGCGAATTCGCCGATGCCGACAGTGTCAGCGCGGCGCTGGCAACCGAAACTCCGGATGTCATGTTTACCGATGTGCGCATGTCGGGCACCAGCGGGCTCGACTTGCTGGGTCGACTGTCCGCATCGGTTGCATTCCCGATCATCGTCATGAGTGCGTTCACCGATGTTTCGACCACGGCGGCGGCCTATCGGCAGGGTGCGTTCGACTACCTGCCCAAGCCGTTCGATCTGGATACGGCCGTGGCCATGGCCGAACGCGCACTCGCGCAATCGGCAGACGAGACAAGTGGCCCAGCCCGGCCGAGCGCGCCCGCCGACGCCGAGTTGATCGGCAACAGCGCCGGCATGCGCGAGCTGTTCCGCGCCATCGGCCGGGTCGCGGCAAGCGGATTGAATGCGCTCATCACGGGCGAAACCGGAACCGGCAAGGAGCTGGTCGCGCGCGCCTTGTATCGAGAAAGTCCGCGTGCCAAGGCCGTGTTTGTAGCCATGAACACCGCCGCGATTCCGGCAGAACTGCTTGAATCGGAGTTGTTCGGGCATGAGGCCGGAGCCTTCACCGGAGCGACCCGTCGTCATGCCGGTCGTTTCGAACAGGCCGATGGCGGCACCCTGTTCCTGGACGAGATCGGCGACATGCCGCTGGCCCTGCAGACCCGCTTGCTGCGCGTGCTATCGGCCGGTGAGTTCTATCGCGTCGGCGGACGCGAGCTGATCAAGACCGATGTGCGCGTCATCGCCGCCACCCACCAGGATCTTGAAGCCAAGGTCGAAAGCGGCGAGTTCCGTGCCGATCTGCTGCACCGCCTGGACGTGTTGCGTCTCAAGCTGCCGCCGCTGCGCGAGCGCCGCGACGACATCGCCCCGCTGGCCGAGTACTTTCTGAGCCAGGCCAGCATCGAAGCCGGCCTCGAACCCAAGCGCTTCGCCGCGACCGCCCTGGCCGCCCTGCGCGATTTGCCCTGGCCCGGCAATGTGCGCCAGCTCGAAAACCTGTGCCGGCGCCTGGCCGTACTCGCCAGCGGGCGTCAGATCAATGTCGGCGATCTGCCGATCGAATTGCGCAATGACACAACTGCAAAGCCGCCGGCCTGGAGCCTCGCCCTGGCCGACTGGGCCGAGCAGGAACTGAAAGGTGATGGTGACCGGCTGCATGCACGCGCACTCGCCGAATTCGAGCGCGTGATGCTCGACGCCGCCTTGCTCGCCAACAATGGACATCGGCAAAATGCGGCGAAAGCGCTGGGACTCGGCCGCAACACCCTGACCCGCAAGCTCGGCAGTTCAAGGAAAGAAAAGAAGCCATGAAGTTTCTCCGCCCGATATTCCTTGCGGTGGCTGTCGCCGTGCCGATGCTCCTGGTTCTGTTCCTCCTCAATCTCGGTATCCATCGCTTGATTGGTCCGAGTAAGACGCAGGATGCAGCGTTGGCAAAAATTGCTGGGATCAATGCTCGTCCAGTACATGGCGACAACGCGTTCGCCCTGCTCTGGTTGATGCGTTACGATATTTCCGACGATCAGATTGAGGCAATCACAGCGGATGATGTGCGTCGCGCACACGCTCTGATTGCCTCCGGCGAGGATCTGGGTGGGTTGATCCCGGAAGACCGGCCGCTGTTGCCGGAACCATCGAGTTCCGATCCTGGCTTGTGCGAGACGCGGGACGCTGGCTGTCTTGCCCGGGTTCAGGCAAATCCGGCAGCGGTACGCAAACTGCTGACTGGCTATCCGCGCACTTTGCATCGCGCGCACATGTTGGAATCGCGGGATAGCTATCGAAATGAGATGCCGATCACGCCAACGACGCCGATCTCAAATCTTGGCTATATGCAGCGTTTGCGGCAGACTGAACTGGCCTTGGATTGGCAAGAGGGCCGACGCGCCGAAGCGATATCGGGGATCTGCAAAAATGTCGCAAATTGGAGGCGGCTGCGTCACGGCAGCAATTCCCTGGTTTTCTCGATGATTGCAGTCGCCTACGTCGACAGCGCGAGCCGATTGTTTGCCGACATGCTTGTCGAACTGCCCTTCGACGAGCCTTTGCCAGTCGATTGCACGGCTGCGTTCGCCCCGATCGCCGCCGAAGACGTGTCGCTGTGTACGGAAATGGTCGGGGAGCTTCAGCTCAATGCCGATGTGCTAGGTAAAATAGGGCGTGAGAAAGATGTCAAACCCGACACATTCGGAAGGCGTGCCGTATTCGATGTCGGTTTACCCCTGCTGTTTGATGAAAGGCAGACGCTGGCGTGGCGTGCGCAGGAGATCTCCGAAGCCCACTGTGACGATGAGCCGATCCAGCAAGCTTTGGACGATCATGAAATCAGTCACAAGCGGGTCGCGCCTCCGATGCTCGAGTGTGCCGCCAACATCATCGGCTGCATTTTGCATGACCTGGCCGCGCCAGCGTATTTGAAATATCCCGACCGCTTGCTCGACAACGCGGCGCATCTTCGCCTCGCCGCGAGCCTGATCTGGTTGCGCGAAACGCGCGATGATGCACGCCCGATCGCCTTGCGCTTCGCGACAAGACCCGCGCAATTCCGCAGTGGTGAGCGCACGGACGGTCTCGCCGAAGATGGCCAATCCGTCTGGGTCGACAATCGCGATCAGCAGCACGGCGCGCGATTCAGCCTGCCGCTCACGTCACCGATGGAAACCCCGCCATGACCACCAGCATAAGCATCCGCGCCGCTAACGCATCCGACACCGATTTCCTCGTCGATTGCAACACCGCGATGGCGCTGGAAACCGAGCACAAGGTGCTCGACCGCGAGGTGTTGACGCGTGGCACCGAGGCTGTGTTTGCGCAGCCAGGGCGTGGCTTTTACCGGATCGCCGAGCGCGGTGGTGCGCCGGTCGGCTGCCTGCTGGTGACCTTTGAATGGAGTGACTGGCGGAATGGCGACTGGTGGTGGATCCAGAGCGTCTACGTGAGCCGCAATGCACGTCGCGGCGGTGTCTTCAGGGCGTTGTATGCCGATGTCGAGCAGCGTGCGCGCGCAACCCCGGGCGTTGTCGGCTTGCGACTGTATGTCGAGAACGAAAACCGCAATGCGCAGGCCACCTACGCGGCACTCGGCATGCACGATGCGGGCTATCGCCTGCTCGAAACGGAGTTTGCCGGGACGCGCTGAGACGGCGCTTTGACTCGATCTGCTCGCAATGCATCGAGGCGCAACCCGAGCCGGCCGAAGCTAAGGCGTTACTGCCGACTTGCCAAGTTCCAGCCCGTGCGCGGCGAGGATCGCGCGACAATGCGCAAGCTGTTGGCGCGAGCCTGAATCACAGCTCACCAGTCCGCCGCGGTAGCGCAGGTGACTGCCGTCGGCCAGCTCGGCGGCATGCTCCAGATCGGGTCGGAGCAAGGCGGTTTCGATGATCTGCCAGAGGCCGCCGAGATCGGCATGCTGATATTGCGCGCAGGTCAATGCGCACAAGTCGAGTGTGGTCATGTGGCGCGCATGCGCAGTCTTGATCGCGAAGGCCTCGCCGATGGCGAGGGCGAGCTCGGCGCCAATCAGGCCATTGTCAAAAAGTCCGCGCTCGAGCCGCTGACCGACCTTGCCGATCGTTTCGGGATCACCGGAAAGCAGCCATGGCATGACCAGCATCGGGCTGCCCAGCAGTCGTGCATCCGGCTCCAGATCAGCCAGTGGCAACTTGCCGTCGTGCGCGCCGAGCGCGATGACATGCCCATCAGCGGAATTTCGCGGCAAGCGTTCGAGGGCATCCGCGAGGGCGGCGTGCAACGGCCAATGCGGACGCAGCAATTGGGCCTGATCGTACAGCGCACCGACGAAAACGAAATCGAGTTCGCGGATTTCCGCGACATGCGTGGCGAGATCGTGGGCGAGCGCATCGGCGAGAATGCTGGCCGTTGCCCGATCAAGCCGGGTTACCGGCGGTATCCCGGGCACCTCGCACTCGATCGCGATCAAGGCGAGGAAATGGGACTGCGCCTGTTCGGCGCGAACGGAATGCGACAGGGCAGACACGTTGCGGTTTTCGCAGTGGGAGCCGCAGTGTACCATCGCGCCCCCGTTCACCGTGCCCGGCCGTCCGATGGAATCGCAAAAGAACTACAAGAATTTCTGGAATGAAAAGGCGGCCACGGCTGACAGCGCCTTCATTGCCGTCGATGGCAGCACGAATGAGGAAACCGCGCGCCTGACCGGCCATTACAGTGCACGCCAGGTCACAACCGCGCTTGATCTCAAGCCCACCGACCGCGTCCTGGAACTCGGCTGCGGCGTCGGTCGCATCGGTCGCGAGATTGCTCCGCTCGTGGCCCACTGGCACGGCACCGACATTTCCGCAAACATGATCGAGGTGGCCCGCGAGCGTCTGCGTGATCACGCCAACGTCGGTTTTACCGAACTCACCCGTTCGAGCCTGCAGCCGCTGGCCGACGCCAGTTTCGACAAGGCTTATTGCGTCGCCGTCTTCATCCACATGGACAAGGAGGATTTCTTTCTCTATCTCGAGGAAATGGCACGCGTGATCAAGCCGGGCGGCCTGATCTACTTCGATGTCTGGAACATGGCCAGCGCCGTCGGCTGGCGTCGCTATGCACTCGAAATCGACCAGCACCGGGCCGCCGATCATTCCAGGCGCAAGGATGTCGCGCGCAACCAGTTCTCGTCGCCGGAAGAAGTGCGCATTTTCCTTGATCGCGCCGGATTTGATCTGACCCTGCTGCTGGCCGAATCGCCGTGGGTGCAGGCGATTGGTGTGCGTCGCGGCTCGAATGCCGATATCGCGGCGCTGCGCCAGCAAGCCGAAGCCGCAACCGCGCGGATTGCCTATTCGCCCCTGTGGACGGAACTGTTCGACGGCATTCTCGATGTCGTCACCGGCAAGACGCCGCCGCTGCAGATGTGGCAGTCGCTGGAAGACGATTCACGCGGCGAGGAAGTGCCGATGTTCCGCGAGTGGTACCTCGGCATGTGGAAGGGCAACGAGGCGGGCTGGGGCCCACCGCCACGCTGAGCCGCGCCCGCATGCGCATGCCGAGGCGATAGGCGCCGCATCCGACCACGCCGCATTGCCCGGCAATGCGGCAGCTTCCCGGCAAGCGTTGCATAATGGCCGCTGGATTGTTGCAAGCGAGGTTCGACGTGACTGCGATCAAGCGAGTCGGTGTCATCGGCGGCGTGCGGATTCCGTTCTGCCGCAACAATACCGCGTATGCCGACATCGGCAATTTCGGCATGTCGGTGAAGACTCTCGGCTCGCTGGTCGAACGCTACGGCCTGCATGGCGTCGAACTCGGCGAGGTTGCCTTTGGTGCGGTCATCAAGCATGCCTCGGAGTGGAACCTCGCCCGCGAGGCGACCTTGTCCTCGGGGCTCGCCCCGACCACGCCGGGCATTACCACGGCGCGTGCCTGCGGTACCGGGCTGGACAACGCGATCATCATTGCCAACAAGATTGCCACCGGCCAGATCGAGGCCGGCATCGGCGGCGGCAGCGATACCACCAGCGACGTACCCATCGTCTATGGTCGCGCCCTGCAGCAACGCCTGCTTGCGGTCAATCGTGCCAAACAGCCGCTCGACAAGGCCAGGGCGGCGTTCAAGGGTTTCTCGTTCGGCGAGCTGGCGCCCTCGTTTCCCGGCGTGGCCGAGCCGCGCACCGGCAAATCCATGGGCGATCATTGCGAGCAGATGGCGCGCGAGTGGAAGATTTCGCGCGAGGATCAGGATCGGCTTGCATGGGAAAGCCATCAAAAGGCGGCGGCGGCTTATGAACGCGGCTTCTTCACGAATCTGGTCGTGCCGTTCCGTGGGCTCGATCGCGACAACATCCTGCGCCCCGACACCACCCTGGAAAAGCTCGCGTCGCTGAAACCCGCCTTCGACAAGACCTCGGGCCACGGCACCCTGACTGCCGGAAATTCGACGCCGCTCAGCGATGGTGCCTCGGCGGTTCTGCTCGGCTCCGAAGCCTGGGCCAAGCAACGTGGCCTGGCGGTGCAGGCCTGGATGACCCACGCCGAAGTGGCCGCTGTCGATTTCGTCCACGGCGAAGGCCTGCTCATGGCACCGACCGTCGCCGTGCCGCGCATGCTCGATGCGGCCGGCATCACCCTGCAGGATTTCGACTACTACGAGATCCATGAGGCCTTTGCCGCGCAAGTATTGTGCACACTGCGCGCCTGGGAATCCGAGGAGTACTGCAAGCATCGCCTCGGCCGCGACAAGGCGCTGGGCTCGATCGATCCGGCCAGGCTCAATGTGAATGGTTCGAGCCTCGCGCTTGGCCATCCGTTCGCGGCGACCGGAGCGCGTATCGTCGCAACCCTGGCCAAGTTGCTTGAACAAAAGGGTTCCGGCCGTGGCTTGATCTCGATCTGCACGGCCGGCGGCATGGGCGTGACCGCAATTCTCGAGCGCTGAAAACCGCGTCGGCGAGGGGTCGCCGACGCACGCTGAACGATCGCAAGAACCAATCAGGGGAGGGAAAGCATGGAATCGAACAAGCATGCGCTGGTATTGACCGGAGGAGTGTTGCCCGGCTTTGAGGCGGGCACGGTCTGGAAGTCGGTTGCCGAGTACTTCCGTATCGACCAGGCGCGTCTGCAGACCGAGGTGCTGGCGCGGGTGCCGATGACGATCAAGGAGTCCGAAGATCTCGCCGACCTTGAGCGACGCAAGGCCGCCTTGGCGGCGATCGGCGCACAAAGTGACCTGTATTCGTCGGCCGACGGCAATTATTTCGTCCTCATCGACAATGTCCCGCGCGGACCGTTGCCACGCGCCTATATCGACCAACGCATGCGCAGCGGTGCCTGGCCAGCCGACCTCAAGGTGGCGGCGGTCGGCAGTTCGGACTGGCGTGTGCTGTCGCCAACAGCGGCAAGCCTGTCGTTGGAGCCGATGGTTGTCGCCCCGATCGCCGCCGCTCCAGCCGCCGGGGCCGAGCCGGATACGGTTGCGGCGAAGATTGCGCGGGTTGCCGACAGTATCGCCAGTCGCAAGGATCAGCCCTTGCCCTTGCCGGCCGGCGCTGCCATCCATGCCGGCTTCTGGCGTCGTTGCGCAGCCTGGCTGATCGACAATCTGGTGCTGTTCATTCCATCCGCCATCGTCATGCTGATTCCGGTACTCGGCGTCATCGTGTATTTCGTCGGCCGCTGGGCCTATTTCGCAATGATGGAAAGCTCGCCCGCGCAGGCGACCCTCGGCAAGCGTGCGATGGGCATCATCGCCACCGATGGCAAGGGCCAGCGCCTGAGCCTTGGTCAGGCCAGTGGTCGCTATTTTGCCGGCGCGATTTCCTATATCACCTTGTATGTCGGTTATGCTCTGGCCGGCTGGACTTCGCGCAAGCAGGCCCTGCACGACCTCATTGCCGATACCTGCGTGGTCTTCGATACGGTCAGGCCCGGCGAGCCGCTGCCGACCGAGCGCCCGCCTATGCCGTGGTATGGCTGGGCCGCGAACTGCCTGCTGCTGGTCATATTTCCGATCTCGATTCTCGCCGCGATCGCGCTGCCGGCCTATCAGGAGTACTCGGTACGGGCCAAGGTCACCAGCGCTTTGGTTGATGCCGAGGCGGCCAAGATTGCCGTGGCGAGTGCCGTCATTGACGATGCGACCTGCACCGCACAAATCCCCGAATCGACCAATCCGCTGGTTGCTTCGATCCGCGTCAATGGCAAGGCGCCCGACTGCGTGATCACCCTGACATTTGCCTCGGATTCGAATACGCCGCACATGATTCGTGGTCAGGCCGTTGAATGGCAGTATTCCGAATCGGGCAACTGGAACTGCAGTTCGGTGATCACGCCGAAGTACCTGCCGAAATCATGTCGACCATAAGCCGCAGGTGGTGAGCACGTGCATCTGGCGGTATCGCCAGCGATACTTGATCCTTGACAAGCTGTTGAAATTCGGCAGCGGCGCGCGCTGCCCGTCACCCACCATTGCAAACGAACGGGAAGGGAAACAATGCAACCTATCAAGCACGCCCTGGTTCTGACCGGTGAAGTTCTGCCCGGATTCGATGCGGCCACGGTCTGGCCTGCACTCGCCGCCTATTTCCGCATGGAGCCTGCACGACTCAAGGCGGAACTGCTCGCCCGCGCGCCGATCTCGATCAAGGAAAGCGACGATCTGGCCAAGCTGCAGAAATTGCAGGATGGCGCCTCGGCGGTCGGCGCCATGACCGATCTGCAGGCAATCAGTGGCGACAACCTGTTTGTGCTCGTCGATGGCGTGCCACGCGGGCCGGTGCCGCATGCCTATGTCGAGGATCGCGTGCGCAGCGGCGCCTGGCCATCGAGCATCAGCATCGCCGTGGTCGGCAGCTCAGATTGGAAACCGTTCATTGTGCCGAGCTCAGCGGCAACCGACATGGATCAACAGGCCACGGTTGCGTTCAGCGCGATCCGCGCCGAGAACACTGCGCCAATGGCGCCAAAGCCGGCGGCTCCGGCGGCCGTGGACATGCGCATGGCGGCTGCCGCACCTGCGGCTGCATTTTCGCCAGGTGTTGCGGCCGGCGACCTGCTGCCCGAGGGCGGCATCGTACACGCCGGATTCTGGCGTCGATTCGCCGCGTACACGCTCGATTCGATTTTCCTCACCATTCCTTTCCTGCTTGTCTTTGGCCTGCTCGCCTACATGAGCTTTCGCGCAGCATTTTCGGGCGAAGCGCCAGGCGGGATGTTCTTTTTGTACTATTTTCTTGCCTATGTCGGCGCGATTGTCGGTTCCTGGCTCTACTTCGCCAAATTCGAGAGTGGCACCAACCAGGCCACGCCAGGCAAGCGGATCATGGGCCTGAAGGTTACCAATGCCAGCGGTGAGCGAATCAGCTTCGGCCGCGCCACGGGACGCTTCTTTGGCAAGATTGTCACCGGAATCATCCCCTTTGGCATCGGCTGGATGCTGGCTGGCTGGACAGGGCGCAAACAGGCCCTGCACGACATGATGGCGTCGACCTGCGTGGTCTTCCGCGAGGTGGAACCGGGCAAGCCGCTGCCGGTCGCGCGCCCGAAAATGCCGTGGTACGGCTGGGCGCTCAACTGCCTGCCGATACTCGGCATCATCATCATGTTCGCGAGCTGGGGTTATATGATGAGCATGATGATGGGCGGCATGCGCATGAACCTGCCCGACACATCGATATCGAGTGATTCCGGCATGTCAATTCCGGACAGCTCGACGAACAGCGACGACATGAACTCCGGCAACACGGTCAGCTCGGGCGTCGACGAGGGCGACAAGGCCACGATTCGCGCCGGCCTGACCGCCGTGTTCATGGTCGCCAGCGCGACCCAGTCCGAAGTGTCCGGTATCGCCGATGCTGGCGGCGATTGCCCGACCGAGGAGCGCAACTCGGACAATGCCTGGATCGAATCAATCCAGCTCGGCGGGATATCGCCGCAATGCACGGTCACCATCCGCCTGTCTTCATCGTCTGATATTCCATTCGCAGCGCGCATCGAGCGCATCGAGTGGAGTTACGCCGGTGGCGGCAACTGGCGCTGCGAATCGAGCATGGCCTCCGACTTGCTGCCGTTTACCTGCAACTGAGTTTCCGCCGATCACGGGCCTTGCGAAAGGCGAGGCTCCGTCGTCATTTCAACAGCATCGCGCCTGCAGGCGCGATGCTTTCGGCCACAAGATTTGCACATCATCATCGCAAGACTGACCGCACAGGCAACACCCATATTTCCTCGTGACGGCCCATGATCAACATCCGTGAAATCGATCACCTGGTGCTGCGCGTCATCAATATCGACGCCATGCTGCACTTCTATTGCGAGGTGCTCGGTTGTGCGGTCGAGCGCAGCAACGAGGAAATCGGCCTGATCCAGTTGCGCGCCGGGCAGAGCTTGATCGACCTGCTGCCGGCCGATGGAAAACCCGGTTGCCAAGCTGCCGGTTCGGCGGCCGCGCGGCCGCGCAATCTCGATCATTTCTGCCTGCGTGTCGAGCCATTCGACGAAGCCGAGATTCGCCATCACCTGGCCGCTTTCGGTATCAAGGCCGGCGCCATGCAATCGCGCTACGGTGCCGAGGGCGAAGGCCCATCAATCTACCTCGACGATCCCGAGGGCAATGTCGTCGAGTTGAAGGGGCCGGCGACCGCCCGAGTTTCCCCTGTTTTCATCGCGTGATCGCCGCGCATTATCATTGGGGTCTTGCCGTGCAAGCGGGATCCTCATGCAAGCAATCTGGAACGATAAGATCCTGGCCGCGAGCGAGGGAATGGTTGTTGTCGAGAGCAACCATTATTTTCCAGCATCCTCGTTGCGCCGCGAGCATTTCTTGCCAGCCGACACGCGCAGCCATTGCGCGTGGAAGGGTGAGGCGCGCTACTGCTCGCCCAGCGTGGATGGTCGACGGAACAGGGATGTCGCCGGGTTCTATCCGGCACCGACCGTGGCCGCGATGCAGATCAAGGATCACATCGCATTCTGGAAGGGTGTATCGGCGCCTGCCTGATCGCGAGGCAAGGCGGCGAGATCCCTGGCAAGCTTCCGAAACCGGAGAAAATCTTTGGAAACCATCAATCTGAGCCAGTCCGCCGTCGATCAGGGCAGCAGTCGAGCCGCATCGATCAACAACGCGATGGTGACCACGGCGCTGGATCTGCCCGGCTACCGGGTCATGCGCAGTCTGGGCGTGGTGCGTGGCCTGACCGTGCGCTCCCGCTCGATCGTCGGCAACTTCATTGGCGGCCTGCACTCGCTGTTCGGCGGCAACATCACGGTCTACACGACGCTGTGCGAGCAGACCCGCGCAGAGACTTACCAGTTGATGATCCGTCAGGCGCGCATGCTCGGCGCGAATGCAATCATCGGCATGCGCTATGACGCGACCGAAGTCATGCCGGGTTTGGCCGAGGTGCTCTGTTACGGCACCGCGGTCGTCGTCGAGTCCGTCTGAGCAGACCGCCCGTCGACAACGACATCGAGCTGTGGCTTGTGTCGCGCAAAGTGGAAAATCAGTCTGCGATGATCGCCATCTGCCAGTCCGGGGCAGGCCAATGGAGAAGCCAACATGCAGGTCGTTTCACGCATAACCCTGACTTTGCTGGCGCTGGCGGGATTGTCCCTCGCCCCGGCGAACGCCCGCGCCGCGATCACGATCGACCTTTCCTACGTCGACCAGCAATCGGTCGAATTCCAGCGATTCAGGAACTGGGTCGATCAGGCCGTCGCCGGCAACCCGGGTTATGCGTTTTCGGCCACCGATGCGGTGACCATGTACCGCCTGACCGGATTGCAGGCCTATGCGAATCTCGCCATCGCGATGGTCGAGACCCAGGTGGCCGACGCCGAGGCGGCGATTGCCCTGGGACAACGTCCCGAGGTCGCCGGCGATTCCTACCTCGATGCAGGTCCGATGATCGGTGATCTCGCCCTGACCCTCGACTGGTGCTCCGCGCTGATTCCGCAGGGCCAGCGCAATCGCTGGTCGGCCTATGCCGAGCAGGCGGTGTGGAATATCTGGCATCCGAGCCAGGCGCAGTGGGGCGGTGTCGCACACCCGTGGTCGGGCTGGTCGATCAGCGATCCGGCCAACAACTACTATTACAGCTTCCTGCAGGCGACCATGTACTGGGCGCTGGCGACCAACAACAGCACCTGGATGCAACTGCTGCAGAATGACAAACTGCCGGCATTGACCGCGTACTTCGCGACCCTTGATGGCGGTGGCAGTCAGGAAGGCACGGCCTACGGGCTCTCGCACCGCAGCGTATTTTCCCTGTACCGGGTCTGGCGCGACTCGACCGGTGTCAATCTGGCCAGCTTGAATGGCCATCTCGATGCGAGCATTTCCTGGTGGATCCACGCCACTGTGCCGAGCCTGGATCGGGTCGCCCCGATCGGCGACCAGGCGCGCGTTTCGGAACCGGTCATCTACGACTACCACCGTGATCTCATGCTCGAAGCCCGAGCCATGTCGACCGATGCCGGTCTGCGCGACGATGCCAGCTGGTGGCTGCACTCGATTTCCGACCAGACCATGGAAAGCGGCTTCAACTACCGGCACAACCTGCTGCCGGCCGGATCGGCTGGTACGCCACCGGCTTCGCTGACCTACTACGCGATCGGAACCGGTCAACTGTTCACGCGTACCGGTTGGGACACCGGTGCGATGTGGTTGCAGTTCTCGACCGGCCCGTATGTGCAGAGCCACGCCCATCAGAATCAGGGCTCATTCACCCTGTTCGAGGGCGACTGGCTCGCGGCCACCGAGAACATGTGGACGCATAGCGGCATCCAGCAAGTCACCGACGTGCACAATCTGGTTCGCTTTGTCCACAACGGGACGACCGTGCCGCAGCATGAAGGCACCACCTCGAGCATGCAGGTGGTACCAGGAGTGGGTGGCGATGTGCATGTGGTGGCCAATCTGACTCCGGCTTATGCCGGCGATGCGGCCGTGCAATCCTGGCAACGCACGCTCGATTTCGCCCATCGCACGCTGCGCGTGCACGACCAGTTCAGCCTCGGCACCAATACCAGTGCGGTGTTCCAGATCAATGTGCCGGTGCAGCCGGTCATCGTCGGCCGCACCGCCACGGCCGGCAACCTTCGCGTTCGCGTGCTCAGTCCGGCGAATGCGACCTTGAGCGCGTTGAACTGGACCACGCAGTCCGTGCCTGGTGATGAAACCTATTATTCGGGCTGGCGCATCGATGTCAGCGGCGCGACCGCCGAATACCTCGTCGAGCTGAGCGGTCGCGATCTCATTTTCGAAAACGGGTTCGACTAGCCGAGCATCGCCCGCCGCTCACACATGCAAGGGCGCTTGCTCGTGCAGGACTTCGCGTTGCGCGCCGATCACGCGCAGCCCGTACTGGTATCCGGATTCGACCGCACGCTCGTAGGCTTTCCAGTCGAGCAAACCGATGTCGCGCACCGGTGGCTCAAGCAACAGGCTGACCAGTTGCCGGCGTTCGGCGCTGGCTAGCTCGGCATTGACCATGCCCGAGCGGATCAGGATGTCGAAGATGCCGGGTCGCACTGCGCGCCTGAAATCGAGGATCAGTTTCCAGAACGGCGGGGTCGCGTATTCCTCGATGCGCGTGCGTAATGAATCGTCGGCACCAATGTCGACGGCGGCCATGGCGCCGGGCTGCAGGGCATGCATGATGTCGGTTGGCAGGTTGTTGATGACCGCACCATCGACGTAGACCTCACCGTGATGGCACACCGGCGGCAGCACGCCGGGGATTGCGCAGGAGGCGCGCAACCACAGCCACAACGGACCTTGCCGATGGGTGTCGAGCTGGCCGCTGCTCAGGTTCGACGAACAGCAGAAATAGGGCAGCGGCAGATCGGTGATGTCGCGCGCGCCGAATTGTTCGCGCAACTGCCGGGCCACGCGTTTGCCACGGGTCAGTGCGACCAGGGGCAAGGTGTAGTCGCCGAGCGGGCGGCTGGTGACAAAACTGTGGCGGTAGTTGTCGAACATTTCCTGATCCGACCACTCCAGCGCCACGCCGGCGCCGATGATCGCGCCGATGCTGGTGCCGCCGACACAATCGATTTCCAGACCGGCCTCCCTCAGCGCACGCACGATGCCGATCTGGGTAAAACCACGTGCGCCGCCGCCCGACAGCACCAGACTCAGGCTGCGGCCGGTCAGCAGGCGCGCGACGCGGCGCACATCGTGCGCATCGCGGACATGGTGATGGCGGATTTGTGGCGTCTTCGCCAGCCAGCGCAGGGCGGCGCCTTCGACCAGATGACCCGGA
Organism: uncultured Dokdonella sp.; assembly: GCA_964390215.1. Taxonomy (GTDB): domain Bacteria; phylum Pseudomonadota; class Gammaproteobacteria; order Xanthomonadales; family Rhodanobacteraceae; genus Dokdonella. The sequence goes on from CAYMHF010000001.1 coordinate 197,365, forward strand.
TGCAGCAGGATTAGGTGACGCGGACGCGACAGCGCCGATGATGCGTCCGCGCAGGCGCTCGGCGGCCATTCGCCCGGCGTCTCGTCGGCATTCGCCAGCAGCAGCAGGCAATCGGCCTGGCGCACGCACATGGCCTGCCAGTCGTCGTCGGCATCGGCCACGTAGATGACGAAACGCGTGTGCGCCTCGATCTCGTTGAACCAGTTGCTCTGGCGGCCATGGCCTTCCTTCTTGTCGATCATCGCGCAGCTGCCAAAGGCCTCGAGCATGCGCACGAGTTCCCTGGCGAAACCCTGCACATCGACGTCGGCGTTGTGGCGCAGCACACCGAAGGTTCGTGGCGCGCTCATCGATGCATTTTCATCGCGTGAGGACAAACGGCGCACGGCGAGACGGGCCATCGCCAGCATCGCGCGCGGATGATGATTGACGAGCTTGTCGAAATCCTGTCGCGACAGGCGCAGCAGCTCCGAATCGCGCAGGGCGCGGATGCTGGCATTGCGCGGCATGTCGATCATCATGCCGACTTCGCCGACAGTCTCGCCGGCAGCGACGACACCGACCAGCTGCGCGTTGCCATGCTCGTCGTTGCGAAATGCGCCGACGCTGCCACTCTTGAGCACATACAGCGCATCGCTGGCGTCGCCCTGCTCGAACAGCGATGAGCCACCGGGCAGGGCAAACCACTGCAACTCATCGCCAAGCTCGGCGAGTGCGGCATCGTCGAGATGACTGAACAGCGGCAAGGCACGCAGGATGTCGCGGGTCTGGCGGGCGTCCTCGCTGTTCATGGGATCCTGTCGGCAGCACGGGTTGCGCTTGATTTTGCGCCATCCGCGCTCCAAGTTCACCGGTCTGCGCCCGACCGCGATCGCTCATCCATGGAAACCCGCATGATCAATCCGTTGCTCGAAAACGCCGACCTGCCGCACTTTTCGGCCATCCGCCCGGAACATGTCGAACCGGCGATCGATACGATCCTCGCCGATTACCAGCGCGGAGTCGACGCCTTGCTCGCATCGACTGCAGCGCGCAGCTTCGACAATGTCATCGGAGTCTGCGAGCGACTCGACGATCGCCTGTCGCGTGCCTGGGCACCCATCGGCCACCTGCATGGAGTCGCCGATTCCGAGGCATTGCGCGAGGCCTATGCGAATGCGCAGGAGAAGATCGTCGCGTTCAGCAGCGCGCTCGGCCAGAATCGCGAGCTCTATGCGGCGATCAAGGCCGTGCGCGAAGCGGATGGCTTCGATCAGTTGCCGGTCGCCGCGCGCACCGTAGTCGAGCACGAACTGCGCGATTTCGTCCTCGCCGGCGTCGCCCTCGAAGAACCGGCACGCTCGCGCTACCGCGAGATTTCGCGCGAGCTGGCCAGGTTGTCGACCGAATTCGAGGAAGCCGTGCTCGATGCCACCGATGCCTGGAGCGAGCACATCACCGATAGCGCCGATATCGCCGGCATTCCGGAATCGGGTCGCGCGGTGCTGCGCGCCTATGCCGGGGAAAAGGGCCTCGATGGTTGGCTGGTCACGCTCAAGCAGCCGAGTGTGCAGGCGGTTCTGACGTATGCCGATGACCGCGAGCTGCGCGCGCGCGTCTATCGTGCCCATGGCACGCGGGCGTCGGAGAATTCCGAAGCGGGAAAATTCGACAACACGTCGCGCATCGAGAAGATCCTGGCCCTGCGCCACGAATCCGCGCAATTGCTCGGCTTTGCCAGTACGGCCGAGGAATCGCTGGCGACCAAGATGGCGACGTCACCGGCGCAGGTGATCGCCTTCCTGCGCGATTTCGTTGCCAGGGCGCGACCGATGGCCGAGGCCGATCTGGCCGAATTGCGCGCTTTCGCCTCCGAACAGTTGAACATCGGGCAGCTTGAGCCCTGGGATACCGCCTATGTATCGGAAAGACTGCGCGAGCAGAAATACGCCCTGAACGAGGAGGAGCTGAAGCCCTACTTCCCGCTGCCGGCGGTCATGGACGGCCTGTTCGCGGTGATCGAGCGCGTGCTCGGGGTCGGCGTGCGCCTGCGCCAGGGTGTCGATGTCTGGCACGAGGATGCGCGCTACTACGATCTGCTGGATGTGCACTGCAAGGTCTTCGCCGGATGCTATGTCGATTTGTATGCGCGCACCGGCAAGCGTGGCGGTGCGTGGATGGATGTGTGCAGGTCACGATTGCGAAAAGAGGATTCCTTGCAATTGCCGATCGCCTTCCTGACCTGCAACTTCGCCCCGCCGACCTCGAATATGCCATCGTTGCTGACCCATGATGACGTGGTCACCCTGTTCCACGAGTTTGGTCACGGCCTGCATCACATGTTGACCGAGGTCGACTACGCCGGTGTATCGGGGATCAGCGGGGTCGAGTGGGATGCGGTCGAGCTGCCGAGCCAGTTCATGGAGAATTTCGCCTGGAAGCGCGAAGGCCTGGATCTGATCGCACGCCACTGGCAGACCGGCGAGCGCCTGCCCGATGCATTGTTCGAGCGCATGCAGGCCGCACGCAACTTTCAGTCTGGCATGTTCCTTGTACGTCAGCTCGAATTCGGCCTGTTCGATTTTCGCCTGCACCACGAGTTCGATCCGCAACTCGGCGCACGCACGCTGGAACTGCTCGACGAGGTGCGCCGCGAAGTCGCGGTGTTGCTGCCACCGGAATGGCATCGCTTCCCGCACGCGTTCACACACATCTTTGCCGGCGGCTACGCGGCCGGTTATTACAGTTATCTTTGGGCCGAGGTGCTGTCCGCCGATGCGTTCGAACGGTTCGAGCAAGAGGGCGTGTTCAATCGCGAGGTCGGTGAAGCCTGGCGCAAGGCGATTCTCGCGGTGGGCGGATCGCGTCCGGCGCTGGAATCGTTTGTCGCCTTCCGCGGCCGCGAGCCCAGCCCCGATGCGCTGCTGCGCAGTTATGGCGTGGTCGCCTGAGCCAGCACAGGCGGAACAATGTCATCCCAATCCAAACCCTCGCCCTTCCAGTTTGCAACCGAACGCCTGATCCTGCGCGAACTCGGAGTCGACGACGCGTCGTTCATGCTGGCCCTGCTCAACGACGAGAGTTTTTTGCGCAATATCGGCGATCGCGGTGTGCGCACGCTCGATCAGGCGCGCCAGTACATTGTTGATGGCGCGATGGCGAGCTACCGGCAGCATGGCTTCGGACTCTGGGCGGTGCGACTGGTTGATGATCCGGCTTGCATCGGCATATGCGGATTGATCCGTCGCGACACGCTCGAAGATGTCGATATCGGCTATGCGCTGCTGCCCGAATGGCGTGGCCAGGGCTATGCGCTCGAGGCTTCACGGGCGTGCATGGCGCTGGCTCGGCAACGATTCGGCTTGCACCGCATTGTTGCGATCGCCGCGCTCGACAACCTGGCTTCGGCACGTTTGCTGGAGAAGATCGGCCTGCGTTTCGAGCGCCTGATCCGCTTTTCCGATACTGCCGAAGAACTGCGCCTGTTTGCCTGGGAAGCCTGAAATCGTGGCGGCTGCGGGTGGACAGCCAGCCTCGGTCGAATGAAACTGCGTCGGTTTACGAGAGGAGAATTGGGCATGCCGATCCTCGGCCTGGGCCTGCATGTCATCGTCGCGATCCTGTGTGCCGTGCATGCGTTGCGCACAAACCAGGAGCGTTGGTGGCTGTTCGTGCTGTTCTTCTTTCCGCTGCTTGGCAGCATCATCTACGCACTGGTGGTGTTCCTGCCCGAGATGTCGCGCTCGCGCAGCGGACGGCGCGTCGTGCGCGGCCTGCGCAATACGCTGGATCCGGGCCGCGAACTGCGTGAGGCGCAGGCCGAATTCGAACATTCGGCAACGATCGCCAACCGCATCCGGCTTGCCGATGCCTTGCAGGACGCCGCTCGTCATGCCGATGCGATTGCCGCCTATCGCGAGGCCTTGCGCGGTGTCCACCGCGATGATCCGGACATCCAGGTCAAGCTGGCGCGAGCCCTGCTCGACAGCGCTGATGCGGCGGCGGCGCGCGAGTTGCTGGAAACCCTGATCCAGCAGCGGCCCGACTTCAAGTCACCAGAAGGGCATTTGATCTATGCCCGGGCCCTGGCGGCCTGTGACGAGCGCATCAAGGCCCGCGAGGAATTCGATGCATTGATTGGCTATTTCGCCGGTATCGAGGCGCGGGTGCGCTATATCGAAGTGCTGGAGGGCTGGGGCGAGCACGCCGCCGCGTCTGCGCTGGCCGAGGAGTCGCTGCGTCACGTCAAGCACATGCCAGCCGGCTCACGACGCCTCAATGATGAATGGATACGTGAGCTCAAGCACGCCGCTGCGCGCCTGGCTGCGGCAACCTGACCCGCACCGGCTGAACTTGTCCGGCGCGGGTCGAGTCCATGCCCGGTCAGCAAGACCGTGGGCATCCTGCCTGCGGACGCGGCAAATCCTGTCGAACTTGTCTTGCGATGCAACAAGACATCCGTCCAGACCATGCGGTCGGGTAGAGTAGGCACATGTATCTTGAGTATTACGGCCTGCGCGAGGCTCCGTTTTCAATAACGCCGGATCCGCGCTATGTGTTTTTGTCCGAGCGCCATCGGGATGCGCTCGCGCACCTGTTGTATGGCGTTGGCAAGGGCGGCAGCGGCGGATTCGTCCAGCTCACCGGCGAGGTCGGCACCGGCAAGACCACCCTGAGCCGCCTGCTCCTCGAACAGTTGCCGGAGGACACCCGGGTCGCCTTGCTGCTGAATCCGAAGTTGTCGCCGGTCGAGATGATCGAGGCTGTCTGCGAGGAACTCAAGCTCGATATCAGCGGCAAGCAGGGCAGCCTCAAGGGCCTGACCGACGCGCTCAATACCTATCTGCTCGATGCCTATGCGCAGGGTATGCGCGTCGTCCTGATTGTCGATGAGGCGCAGAACCTATCACTTGACGTGCTTGAGCAGATCCGCCTGCTGACCAATCTCGAAACACCGACGCAAAAGCTGTTGCAGATCATCCTGCTCGGCCAGCCCGAACTGCGTGACATGCTCAACCGCCCGGAACTGCGCCAGCTCGCCCAGCGCATCACCGCCCGCTATCACCTGACTCCGCTTGATGCCGCCGAAGCCGAAGCCTATGTGAAACATCGCATGGCCGTCGCCGGATGCCAGCATGTGCCGTTTTCGCGGCTCGGCATGCGCGCGCTGTTCCAGCGTTCCGGCGGCATCCCGCGCCTGATCAACGTGATTGCCGACCGCGCCTTGATGGCCGGTTACGCCCGCGAACAACAGTCGATCGGCGAACGCCTGGTCGACCGCTCGGCCGACGAAACCCTGCCCGGCCACGCCCGCTACTGGGTGCGCCGCTATGCACGCTGGGTACTGGCGGCCTTGCTGGTACTGGCAGTCGGCATTGTCGCGCTACGTTCCATGGATCACGGATCCGGCGTCCCCGCCACCACCCTGGTTACGACGCCTGCACCTGCGGCAGCGCCGTTTGCGGGCGTCGCGCGCCTCGAGGCGCGCCTGGCTGCGCCGCCGGAGACCGAGTTGTCCGCCCTGACCCAGTTGCTGTCGCGCTGGCAGATCGGCTCGGCCGAGGTCTCGGTGCGCGCGGTGACACGTTGCCAAGCGCTGGTCGCGCCCGGCATCTATTGTCTGCGCGGGCGGGCCACGCTTGAACAGGTGTTGCGCTTCGATCGTCCGCTGATTCTCGTCCTCGGCGCAGCGGACAAGCCGGTGCACGCCTTGTTGCAGGGAGCCGGCAAGCGCGAGGTGCACATCGATCTCGGCGGCGAAACAATCAAGCTGCCGCGTGCCGCACTGACGCGTTACTGGTCGGGTGATTTCATCGCGATCTGGCGCGTTCCCGGCACAATCACCGGGCCGCTGCGCAAGGGTGATGCCGGTGCCGGTGTAGCCTGGGCCAAGCAGAACCTCAGTCATCTCGATGGCGGCGCCGATGCCGAGGCCGGGCCCGCGTATTTCGATGCCGAATTCGAGGAGCGCGTGCGCAAGCTGCAGCTCGCCTATGGCATCCAGGCCGATGGCATCATCGGCCCGGAAACCCTGTTTGCGCTGTCCGCGCTTGAAGAAACAGGCCCACACCTGACCCGCAATATCGAGTGACCCCTACCGAACATGTCGCTGATTCTCGAAGCCCTGAAAAAATCCGAACGCCAGCGCCGGCTGGGCGAATCGCCCTCGCTCGGTTCGCCGGTCATGGCCGTGCATCGTCGGCGCAGCCTGCTGCCCGTGATTGTCGTGCTGATTGCGATCGGTCTGGTTGCGCTGTGGTGGATGCGGCGCGAGAGCGCGCCGCCGACGAGCCGAGCGAATACCACAGCGCCGGCTCAGGTTGCCGCCGAAACGCGGACTTCTGCGGCGGCCACAGCTCCTGCCGTATCCATGCCGCCTGCGAACCCGACTGCACCGCCGCCGAACAAGGCGATGGCTCCGGCGCTGGCCCTCGACGAGCAAGCCAGCCAGCGCCAGAAGATCCGCGACGGCGAGCTGGTTGCGGTCAATCCGCAAGCTGGCGCGGCCGCAACGATCAAGGAATCCGAACCCGTGTCGGCGGCTGATCCGGCGGCCATTGCGGCAGCGCTGGCCGCAGTGACGAAGCCGGAAGCCGCGCCGCAACGCAAGGCCCCCGCTGCAATCGCGCCGGCCTCTCCTCCACGTGGGCCTGAAGCAAAGGGTGCGACAGGCACATCGGCAAGCCCTGCACCGGCGACAGCATCAGGTCTCAAGCTGATGTGGGAGTTGCCCCTGGGCACGCGTCGCAACTTGCCCGAGATCAAGCTCAGCATGCATGTCTTCGCCGCCGAACCCGCCCAGCGATTCGTCATCATCAATGACCAACGCCGCGCCGAAGGGGATGAATTTGACGGGCTCAAGCTGATCGAGATCCGCAGCGATGGCGTCGTCCTCGAACACGAGAACGTGCGCTTCCTGTATCCGCGCGGCGGACGCTGATCGCGGCGGTGTTTGTCCAGCTGCAGAGCCGTCGCCGTCGACAGCCACCCTGGGCCACCGTGCTCCTGGTGGCGGCGTGCGTGGTGATGTTCCTGTGGATCGTCGCCGAACCGGTCAGCGGTCGTGGCAGGCTGCTGACATTCTGGGGAACCGTGCCGACGACCCTGCTCGATGACACTGTGCCCTGGCAGACCCAGCTCTCGGAACTGCGTTTCGCCCGCCTTGTCACGGCATTGTTCATCCATGCCGACTGGATCCACCTGACCACGAACCTGTTGTTCCTGATCATTTTCGGCGTGCCGACCGAACGCGCACTCGGTGCCGGCCGATTCCTCGTCCTGTTCATTTTCGCCGGTGCCCTGGCCAATCTGGCCGGCGCCTGGACCCTGGCTGCGACCAATTCCCCGATCATCGGCTCCAGCGGTGCCGTTTCGAGCGTGGTCGGCGCCTATCTGGTGCTGTATCCGAAAGCCGATCTGGGCCTGGTTCTGCCGCTCGGGTTCTTTCTTGAGTTCGTGCGCGTACCGGCCTCGCTGCTGATCGGCTTCTGGGCCGTGCTGCAGATCCTGTTCACCTATGTCGGTCCGGCCTTCGGCGCGATCGCCTGGTGGACGCATATCTCGGGTTTCCTGCTCGGCATCATCCTCGCCCTGCTCTGGCGGCCCGGTATCGCCCGTCGCGCACGCCGCTGAATTGCCGCAGTTGATTTCGCAGGAGGCCCGTTTACGGGCGATGCATTGCGGTGGCTTGACGGAGGGCGTCGCGGCCAAAGCCACCGCCTGCGGGGACAATGCTCCCAGGAGAGAGACGCCACGCCGAAGGATGCGTGCCAGGTTCGTCGTTTTCGGCGGCGCCGATTACACTGGGCAAATGACTGACGCGCCACCTCCCGCTGACCCACCTCGCCGCCGCAACAAGCCGTTGACCCCGTTCGTCGACAAACCTGCGCCGGCGCCGCGCAAGAGTGCCCCGCGCAAGACCGCGTCGGCAACGCCGGCTGCTCCGACGAACACGGCAGCGGCGCGCGCACGTTCTCAGGCACCAGCCGCAGACAAGGGGTCAATTGAGAGCGTCGTGCGAACTGCGCCGCGCAATCGTGTAGCGGCGACCCCAGCCGAGCGGGCTGCCGCCGTGGCTCGTCCACCTGCGGCCACGGCTGCCAAGCCGCAGCGCTCGCCGCCGCCGATGGCGAAGCCGACAAAGAAATCCGATGCGGAGTCGCCGCCCTGGGCAGTGGCGGCAACACCGGTCGTTGAAGCTGTGCGATCGGCTATGCCGGCCACAAGATCGACCCGCCGAGCCGTGGACGCGCATCCCGCCGATGCTTCGACGCGCTCGATGGCGGTGATCCGCTGGTTGACCTCGACCTTGCGCGATCCGTGGCGCGAACGCATCCGCGAATACCTGGTGCTGATGCGCATGGATCGCCCGGTCGGCGCCCTGCTGTTGCTGTGGCCAACCTGGTGGGGCCTGTGGTTCGCGGCCAACGATTTTCCGCCAATCGGCGTGCTGATCATCTTTACGGTAGGCGTATTCGTCATGCGCTCGGCCGGTTGCGTGATCAACGATTACGCCGATCACGACTGGCTCGATGGTCAGGTTGAACGTACGCGCAACCGGCCGATGGCGGCCGGACGCGTGTCGAAAAAGGAAGCCTTGTGGCTGTTTGTCGGCCTGCTCGCCTTCGCCTTCTTGCTGGTGCTGTTGACCAATGCGCTGACCATCAAGCTGGCATTCGCCGGCGCCGCGCTGGCCGCGCTGTATCCGTTCTGCAAGCGCTATACGCATCTGGCCCAGGTCGTCCTCGGTGCGGCGTTCGGCTGGTCGATCCCGATGGCGTTTGCCGCAGTGACCGGCGAGGTTCCGGCACTCGGTTGGCTGCTGTTCCTTGCCAACGTGCTGTTCTCGACGATCTACGATACCGAATACGCGATGGTTGATCGCGACGACGATATCCGCGCCGGTGCCAAATCGACGGCCATCCTGTTCGCCGATGCCGACCGCCCGATCATCGGCGTGCTCATGCTGACCTTCCTGTTCGCGATGCTGCTGGCCGGCACGCGTGCGCAACTGGTCTGGCCCTACTTCGTCGGCCTCGGCATCGCCGCAGGTCTTTGCGCCTGGCAACTATGGTTGATCCGGCGGCGCGAACGCGAAGCCTGTTTCACCGCCTTCCGCAACAACAACTGGGTCGGTTTCGTGCTCTGGATTGGCTTGCTGCTGGCGCTGGCGATTCGTTGAGCAGGGGGCGCGCGGTATCCGCTCACGATCATTGTCGTCGAGCCGGCTGAAACTTGCCGATAGCGCCATTGCCGAGACGATCCGGGATGGCCGTTTCATGTTCAAGGAAGCGCGCTGGATTTGCGATGGATGCCTTGCGGATTCTCGCGTCTGGTTCTGCTGGAGTGTTCGTTGATCAGGCACTGAATCGACTAGCCCGGACTATTCATGAATTGCGCACGCCCTCGCTTGTCCATTGAATCCAAACGTCTTTTCTCTCATTTGGCAATAGTCCCTGCTATGGCCTCAATCGCAAAAAGCCGTGTGAATCCAATGTCCTGCGCGATCTTCACGCGCATTCATGCATAGTCCGGGCTAGTCGAGGTGGCCTGCGACAGCGACCAGTGCCGAACCGCAAGTCGAATCGATCGAGGTTGTGGGGCATCATCGTTTCGTCGGCGCGCGGGCCAGTGCCCATACATCGACACGTTGCACGCCGGCATGCAGCAGCACGCGGGCGCATTCGCGCACGGTGGCGCCGGTGGTCATGACGTCATCAAGAATGGCGACGTGGGCGGGCAGCACGGCATCCGCGACGACGGCGAAGGCAGCGTGCAGATTGCGGCGGCGCGCCTTGGCGTCGAGTCCGGTTTGCGCACTCGTGTTGCGCAGCCGGATCAGGGCGTCCGCGTCGAGCGGAATGTGCAAGGCCTTGGCCAGCGGCTTGGCCAGCTCGAGTGCCTGGTTGTAGCCACGCTCGCGCAGCCGCTCGCGATGCAGGGGCACGCAGACCAGCCGCTCGGGGAGCCGCGCAGGTGGGCGCACGCGGAGCGCATCGATCATCAAGTCGGCGAGCAGGCGTCCGGCGGCAAGATCGCGATGGAACTTGAAGCGCGCTTCGAGCAGATCGAGCGGATGCGCATAACGGAATGGTGCCCAGGCCATGGCGAACGGTGGTTCGCGCCTGAGGCAGATGCCACAGCGTTCGGCCGCATGCTCGAGCGGCAAGGCGCAACGCGCGCAACAGCAGGCATTCAAGGGCAGATCGGCATGACATTCCGCGCACAGATCGCGCCCACCGACGCCGTCGGCTCCGCACAGCAGGCAGCGCGGCGGCAGCACGGCGGCGATCAGCGCACCGAGCCCTTCGTCAACCTTGCGCCTCCATTCCAAGTTGACAGCCTCCGACACCGAATCCAGACTCGCCACACTTTACCGAAAGCCGGATGCCCCGATGTCCCTGCTGCGCCATGACTGGTCCCGCGAGGAAGTCCTCGCCTTGCTCGACCTGCCGTTCGCCGACCTGCTGCACCGCGCCCACGCCGTGCATCGCACGCACCACGATGCCAACGCGGTGCAGGTATCGACCCTGCTCTCGATCAAGACCGGCGGTTGTCCCGAGGATTGCGCCTATTGTCCGCAGGCGGCGCGCTATTCGACCGGGGTGGAGGCTGAAAAGCTGCTGCCGCTGGAGACCGTGATTGAACGTGCGACCCAGGCCAAGGCCGCTGGCGCGACCCGCTTCTGCATGGGTGCGGCCTGGCGTTCGCCGAAGGATCGCGACGTGCCCAGGGTCGCCGCGATGGTTCGTGCCGTGCATGCACTCGGCATGGAAACCTGCGCCACGCTGGGCATGTTGACCTCCGCGCAGGCCGAGGTATTGCGCGCGGCCGGACTCGATTACTACAACCACAACCTGGATACCGCTCCCGAGTTCTACGCCGACGTGATCAAGACCCGCGAATTCCAGGATCGCCTCGACACGCTGGGCCACGTGCGCAATGCCGGCCTGAAAACCTGCTGCGGCGGCATCGTCGGCATGGGCGAGTCGCGCGAACAGCGGGCCGGCCTGCTGCAGGCGCTGGCGAGCTTGCCCGAACATCCACAGTCGGTGCCGATCAACCGCCTGGTTCAGGTCGAAGGCACGCCGCTGGCCGGTACCGCCCTGCTCGATCCGTTCGAGTTCGTGCGCACGATCGCGGTTGCCCGCATCATCATGCCGGCATCGATGGTGCGTCTCTCGGCCGGTCGCGCGGAAATGAGCGACGAGTTGCAGGCGCTGTGCTTCTTCGCTGGCGCCAATTCAATCTTCTACGGAGAGAAGCTGTTGACCACCGGCAATCCCGATGTGCTTGCCGACCAGCAACTGTTCGCGCGCCTTGGCATCCATGCATTGCAGATCGATGTGGAGGGTGACGACGCCAGCAGCGCCGTGTACGCTGAAGGAATCGATCGTCAGGCCTGCGCCTGCGCCGATTCAATTCCGGCCTGATCGGAAGCCCGGCCATGCAACAATCTGCTGATTGCCAGACGCCATGAGCCGGCCACAACTGATCGCCCGCCTGGCACATGCCTGCGAGCAGCGCGCCCGGGATACCCTGCTGCGCCGCATGCGCACGATCAGCGCAGTTGATGGCAGCTACATCGTTTGTGATGGCAGACGCCTGCAGAACTTCGCCAGCAACGACTATCTCGGCCTTGCCCAGCACCCGCAACTGGTCGAGGCCTTGATCTACGCGGCCAGGCAATGGGGTGTCGGCGCATCGGCTGCGCATTTGCTCGGCGGCCATCGCGACGAGCACGCCCGACTCGAATGCGAGCTGGCCAAATGGACCGGGCGTGAACGTGCGCTGTTGTTCTCGACCGGCTACATGGCCAACCTCGGCGTCATCCAGACCCTGCTCGATCCGCGCGCCATCTGCGTGCAGGACAAGCTCAACCACGTCTGCCTGATCGATGGCGCGCGGCTGTCCGGCGCTCGCCTGAAACGCTATGTGCATGCCGATGTCGACAGCGCGCGGCGCCAGATGCAAAGCGATCCGGAGGCCGCCACCCTGCTCGCCAGCGATGGTGTCTTCAGCATGGATGGCGATGTCGCCCCGTTGCGTGAGCTGGCCGGCCTTTGCCGCGAGCAGCAAGCCACCCTGATGATTGATGATGCGCACGGTCTGGGCGTGCTGGGTCGCAACGGTGCCGGCAGCGTCTCCGAAGCGGGTCTCGGCGAAAATGACGTGCCGGTATTGATGGCCACGCTGGGCAAGGCCATTGGCGTGGCCGGAGCCTTCGTCGCTGGCTCGGCCAGCTTGATCGACGGTCTGGTCCAGTTCGCCCGCACCCAGATTTACACGACGGCCATGCCGCCCGCGCTCGCCGCAGCCACCCGCATCGCGATGTGCATCGCCCGCGACGAACCCTGGCGGCGCGAAAAGCTGCAGCGCCTGGTTGCCCAGTTTCGCGAGGGTGCCCTGCAGCGCGGCATTCCACTCGCTGCATCGCGCACGCCGATCCAGCCGGTCCTGATCGACGACAGTGCGACCGCGCTGGAAGTCTCGGCACGGCTCGAGGCAGCCGGTTTTCTTGTCCCGGCGATCCGTCCACCGACCGTGCCCGAGCATTCGGCGCGATTGCGCGTGACGTTCTCGGCGGCGCACGAGGAAGCCGACATCGACCGTCTGCTTGCGGCGTTGTCGAGCGCCATGACGAGCTCGTGAAACTCTCGATTCGCACGCTCGGTCAAGGTTCCGATCTTGTCCTGATTCACGGCTGGGCCATGCATGGCGGCATTTTTGCGCCGCTCAGCGAACGCCTGTCGCAACAGTTCCGCCTGCATCTGGTCGATCTGCCCGGGCATGGCGACAATCACGCCTACGAAACCGGATCGCTCGATCCCTGCCGCGTGGCCAGGGCGATCGTCGAGGCCACGCCGTCGGCGATCTGGATCGGCTGGTCGCTTGGCGGACTGATCGCCCTGCGCGGTGCGCTCGATCATCCAGGGCACGTGCATGGGCTGGTCGAGATCGCCGCAAGTCCGCGCTTCGTGCGTGCCGAGGATTGGCCGCATGCGGTGCCAGCGACAATCTTCCGCGAATTCGGTGCTGGACTGGTCGCCGCCTTCCGGCCAGCGATCGAGCGCTTCCTCGCCCTCGAAACCCTGGGTTCGGCCAATGCGCAGGAAGAATTGCGCGAACTGAAAGCGCATGTGTTCGAGCGCGGCGAGCCCTCCACGCAGGCCCTGCTCGATGGCCTGGCGATTCTCGATCGCATCGACTATCGCGACGAGCTTGCCGCAATTTCCGGGCCAAGTCTGTGGATTGCCGGTCGCCGCGATCGTCTGGTTGCATCAGCCGCGATGCAGTGGGCGGCACAGCAGTCGGGGCGAGGCGAGTTTCTGGAGATTTCGGCCGGCCATGCGCCGTTTCTGAGCCACGCCGATCAGGTTGGTCAGGCGATTGCCGCGTTTGCCGACGCGGCGGTTTCGGCATGAGCGGAATCTTCGATACGGCGCATGTGCGCCGAGCCTTCGGTCGCGCCGCCTCCAGCTATGATGCCCACGCCGTGTTGCAGGACGAAGTGGGTGAACGTCTGCGCGAACGTCTCGACGATGTCGGGCTCGCCGCCACGCGTATCCTCGATGTTGGCAGCGGCACCGGGCGCGGCACTGCGGCATTGCGCAAGCGCTTTCCCGAGGCACAAGCGATTGCACTCGATCTGGCCTTGCCAATGCTGCACGCGGCAAGGAAGCATCGCAGCTGGCTGCGACCGTTCACACGCGTCTGTGCCGAAGCCGAAGCGCTGCCGGTCGCCGATGCGAGCATCGATCTGCTGTATTCGAATCTCTGCCTGCAATGGTGTGGAAATCTGGAGCAGGCGTTTGATGGCTTTCGCCGCGTCATGCGTGCGCAGGGCCTGCTGCTGTTCAGCACCTTCGGCCCGCAGACACTGAACGAACTTCGAGCGGCCTTCGCCGAGGTTGACGCGACGCCGCATGTCAGCCGCTTTCTCGACATTCACCAGATCGGCGACGCGCTGCTGGCGGCGGGCTTTCGCGATCCGGTGCTTGAGCGCGACGTCTTCACCCTGACTTATGCGGACGTGCGCGAGCTGATGCGCGAGTTGCGCGCAATCGGCGCGACCAATGCCGACCATGAGCGATCACGCACGCTGACCGGCAAGGCGCATCTGCAGCGTGTCGTCGATGCCTATGAAGCCTTTCGCGACAACGGTCGTCTGCCGGCGACCTACGAAGTGGTCTATGCGCAAGCCTGGGCTCCGGACGCGGGGCAGCCGCGTCGCTCCGGCAATCAGGATATTGCGAGCTTTCCGATCGACCAGTTGCGCGGTTCGCGGCGGCTTCGACGCTGACCCGATCTGGCGGCGAACGGTGAAACAGGATCCAGCAATCGATGCGGCTGATCCGTTACCATGCGCCCAATTCATGATCCGGGCCCGCCGATGTCGCGCGTTTCGCTGTTTGCCCTGCTGCTGTCGACTTCCAGCATGGCACTCACCCCCGTCCATGCCGATGAGCCACGCGCGGGCCCGAGTGCGTGCGCATCGATCGACGAGGCCGCCGCCCGTCTGGCCTGCTATGACCGAGCGGTGGGTCGCGAGACGATCACGGCAAGCAAGACCGAGCCGACCCGGCCGGCCGATGTGTTCTCGAACGAATCGGTCGCCGACGCCAACCGATGCGACAAGGGTGCGCCAAGTTCATTGCTCGATTCGCGCTGGGAGCTCGACACCGACACTGCCGAGGATCCAAAACCGGCCGCGTTCTGCATCCGGCCATTCCGGCCGATCTACCTGATGCCGTTTTTCTACACGACGCGCACCAACCGGACGCCGAGTTCGCCGGCACCCAACAACACCGTGCTCGTTCCTGAACGCATCGATCACGCCGAGCTGAAATACCAGATCAGCCTGAAAACCAAGCTGGCCAACGATCTTTTCGGCGACAACGGCGATCTGTGGATGGGCTACACCCAGATTTCGCACTGGCAGATCTTCAACGAAAATCGTTCACGGCCGTTTCGCGAAACCAACTACGAGCCGGAAGCCAACCTCGTCTTCCGTACCGATTTCGATGTGCTTGGCTGGAAGGCGCGCATGCTCTCGTTCGGCCTCGTGCATCAATCCAACGGGCGCAGTGACCCGCTGTCGCGCAGCTGGAATCGGGCCACCGCCTCGCTCGGTCTTGAGCGAGAGAACTGGACTGTCGTAGTGCGTCCGTGGTGGCGCATGTTCGAAATCGGCGAGGACAACAATCCGGACATCAGCGACTACATGGGTCGCGCCGACGTGCAGATCATCAAGGTTGCCAATGACGCGCAGTTCGCCCTGATGCTGCGTCACTCACTGCGTGGTGGCGATCGCAGCCACGGTGCCGTGCAGTTCGACTGGGCGTTCCCGATCGCACCGCCGCTGCGCGGCCACGTGCAGATCTTCAACGGTTACGGGGAAAGCCTGATCGACTACAACCACCGCGCCTGGTATGCCGGTATCGGCGTGTCGCTGATCGAGTGGTATTGAGAGTCCGCATGTAACAGGCGCTCGCCTGATCAGCAGCACTTATTGGCGAAATGGTGAAATCCAGTCGGCGTTCTCGTCACGCGCGATCCGACTGGCGAGCTCGAATCCAAGCAAGGAGATCTTCAACGGGGCCTGTGCATCCAGCACATTCAACCACGGCCGCCGCGAGCAGCGGAACTCGAGCAGCTGCGCCTGCCAGCGTTGGCCGAAACGACCAAGCGCCCGACGCAGGAAATTCGCATGGGTCGGCGGCTCGTTGCGCTCCGCTCCGGAACAGGCCATGTGCAAGCCCGGGATCATCTGATCCCAGACCAGCACATCGGAATCGGGCAGTAGATACAGCTTTGCCTCGACCACACCGCTGGCCGAATGGAAGCAGACCCATTCGCGCGGGCCATGCGCCGTTATCGCATGGTGGGCGCAGAGATTGCGCCAGATGGACAAGCTGGCCAGGACCGGATGATCGAGCAGAACCGGCCCGGATCCCGCATTCGGACACATGCTTGCCGGCCCGGTCGTCTTGCGACGGTCGAGCCAGAGCACCGGACCTAGACGTGGCAGCCACTCGGCGAATTCACAGAGTTTCGGCACCCCCGCAGGCAGATTCTGCGGGGGCCTGGAGGCATGCGCGAAATGATCGCCATCGCCTTCGTCAGCCAGCAGATCCAGAACGCCGGTGAAATCGTTGAAGCGGGTTCCATCGCTCATCATCGCAACTCGTGGTCAGGTCATTCGACGTTGGGGCCAGGCGTGCCGACGCGTCGTCATCGCAGCGCGACAGAGGTCGCGGTGACGCGGCGCTGGCTGGCGGGAGGGCCGCGGATGGCGGGACGGCCGCAGGCGGGCTGCTACGCTGGAACGGTTCCGGATCAAACGCCGATCGCCACTTCGCAGCGACCAGTGCGTTGATCAAGGCGCGAGCGATTACTTGGTCAGGATCAGCTTGTCGTTGCGGGTCAGGCGCAGACGGTATTCCTCACCGGCATGGGCGATCAGCAATTCGCGCGTGCCCTGCATCAGGCGGGCGCTGTCGATCCGGCTTTGGCGGCGACCAGGGTGCGAGGTCGCGCGTTGCGCGTCCGTGGGCTCAGTGGCTGGCATGTCGGCGGACGAATGCGGGTCGGAACTCAACATGGCGAACTCCTCGGGGGCGATGGTGTTCAGATGATAACGATTCGCATTTACATGTCAACGGGTGGCAGCGGGCGTCGATGGCGGTCGACGCCCACATTGTTGCCGGTATCCGTCGGCCCCTGCCTCTTCTCGCCATGACGAATACGTCGCTGTGCGGGACCCGCCACGTCAGACGAGTTGTCGCCTCCTTACAATCCCCCTTAAGGCGGCACAGGAGAACGAACGTGGCTCGATACGGAAAACGATTCAAAGAGAACGCGATGGCACGGTTGCTACCGCCGGAGAGTGGTGCGCTGGAGGTCGTGGCGTATGAGGTGGGCATTGGCGCGGGAACGTTGGCGCGTTGGCGCGACGAGATCCAGGCCAAAGTCATTCCAACACGTGGTTGGATGGCGGATGCGCGCCTGGACGCGGTAATCACGACGGCTGCGATGGACGAAGTAGGCAAGAACGCGTGGTGCCGCGAGCACGGCGTGTTTCGGGCGGATCTTGACGCGTGGCGGACCACAGCCACTGCGGCACTGGGCCTATCCAAAGCGACTCAAACCAAAGCGTCGGGAAGCGTGCAGGATCGTCAACGCATCAGGGAACTGGAACGCAATCTGCTGCGCAAAGACCGCGCGCTGGCCGAGACCGCCGCCCTGTTGGTGCTGTCAAAAAAGTCGGGGCGATCTTCAGCACGGACGAGGGCGCATGATCGCCCTCGAAGATCGCATAACCTTGGTCCAGCACATCGACATAGCGCATGCCGCTGGCGTGCGTTTGCGTCTCGCCTGCGAGATCGCCGGGATCGACCTGCGCACCTTGCAGCGATGGAAATCTTCAAGCGGCTTGGTGGACGGCGATGGAGGACCGCGATCCGTCCATCCAACGCCGCCTCATGCGCTGACCGACACCGAGCGCGGCCACCTGCTTTGCGTGGCCAATGAACCGCGTTTTGCCGACGTGCCACCGGCACGCATCGTGTCCATGCTTGCCGATGAAGGCGAAGGCTCGAAAGGAGCATTTGTCCATAGATCTTCTCGTACTCTGACGTAAGAAGATCACTAGTGCGACAGAACGGATTAAGCACGCCACCGATAATCGTTCCAGTATCAATCGTCTTGCTGCAGAACGATTTGAGGACCGTGAAGACACGATCGAGACGCGAATTCCAGTCAGATGCCGGAAACATCGCGAAATCTTTTGCCAATGTCCCCGCAGTGATCGAGCCCCCAGACACGCTCGAGACGTGCATGATTTTTTCGAGTACGCCAAGTTCGCACATGCGTCGCAACTCGCCAAGATGGAATAACCTGGCCCGATACCCACCCCCCGACATTGTCAAGCTGACGCCGGCTGTTGATGTCCATCCAGAACTGACCCATGTCGAGGCGCCACTGTTGCTGACCCGCCTGTCGGCCGCCGAGCGCAAGCGCAATGCCTCAATTGCCCTGCAGTTGGTTGGATTGCCAGATCGCGCGAGCCACAAGCCAAATGAGCTCTCGGGTGGTCAGCAGCAGCGTGTCGCCATCGCCCGTGCAATCGTTTCAGATCCAACCCTACTAGTTTGCGACGAGCCGACCGGTGACCTCGATCGTCAGTCGGCGGAGGAAGTGCTGGGTCTGCTCCAACTGCCCAATCGCCAGCATGGAAAGACCGCCATAATGGTTACCCATGATCCAAAGGCCGCAGAGTACGCGTCGCACACCTTGCACTTGGACAAGGGTACTTTAGTCGAGCAGATCGCTACCTGAGTTGGATTGCCGATAATCGAAAGCCCCCCCAGTCTGATCTTGGCCGAGATGTTCCGGCAACTGCGGGTTGGTTGACGATTTCTTTTTCAGTACGTGCATTTCAGCATGAATCTATTTCCTGTAAATTTCGCTCGATCTTGGAACGGGAAACACCGTCTGGCGCATCCTGGATGTTTGCAGTTGCGCTAATTGACGCGGCGATACAGAAAAGTTAATCATTACTTTTCATCGTACCCCTCCCCCTGTCACGTGAGTTGACCGCCTTTATTTGGGATATCGCCCGCATGACGGGCGCAACCACCACCCGTTGATGCCAATTGAATGATCCATCCTCATTCAAAAGAAAGGAGTTCCGAAATCCACTGAAGACGGCGCAGCCCGGTTCCGTGGGCGATCCTCGACGATGCTTGGTGACAGCACGCAATACCGCTGATTCACGTAAAGAGACCGAGGCCATGCCCACATGACGGACACCAGTACTGCGGTAACCAACCCGCGCATATCAGCTTGGGCAACCGTCGGATGTACTGGCTGCGTCGTCCTCAGTGGATTCAAAACACAGAAAGAAAACCCAACACACACATACCCTACCCAATCGCTACTTGACGTTTAAAGTCATATCAGTATCGCGGTTGAACGCCTCTCCTACAGAGGCGGGCGGAACCGCTGCGCGCAGTGGCCACGCAGGAGAGTGCCTCGCTCGCCAGGAGGTGCGTGAAAGAACGGCATGGATGTCGCGCCGAAACGGCGTAAGCATCCGAGAGGGAAATGCGATGAATCCCTGCCTGCGTCAGGACGACGGCGAGGCGGATTGTGGAGTCGTGCAATACGGGCAGGACCACCGCCTCGCGGACGTGAATGGATGTCGCTGACGGGCGCGCTGGATGACCCGCGAATCGCCTGTTGGGGAGTACGTGCAGCCTGCGCCGAGATGGCGAACGATCAAATCAAGATGACAAAAGAATCGGCACGCACTGAAACCGCAAGCCGCACGCCGGAGCGCAAAGACCCGCGAGGCGTCGCCCCTACAGCGCGTCGTTGTCGAGCTCGCCGGTGCGGATGCGCATGACCTGGTCGAGCTGCCAGACGAAGATCTTGCCATCGCCGATCTTGCCGGTGTTGGCGCTCTCGCGCAGGGTTTCGATGACGCGCTCGAGCTGTTCCTCGGCCACCGCAATCTCGACCTTGATCTTCGGCAGGAAATCAACGACATACTCGGCGCCGCGGTAAAGCTCGGTATGGCCCTTCTGTCGGCCAAAGCCCTTGACCTCGCTGACGGTGATGCCCTGCACGCCGATCTCGGCCAACGCTTCGCGCACGTCGTCCAGCTTGAACGGCTTGATGATCGCCATGACCATTTTCATCGGAGATTCCCTCGCATTCACAGCATGCATGACTATAACCGGCTCTGCTCCCCACCGCGTCGCGTGTAGGAAATTTCCTACAAGAGAATCAGAAAACGCCCACTGTGCTTTGCCTCGCCGCTGCCTAGACTCTGTGTCCAAGGGATGGCCCGTCGGCAACACCGCTGACGCAGGCGCTGGGACGCGAGCAGGGATGCAGGCAAGGATGCAGGCAGGGAATTGCAGCCGGCTGCGTTGACGTTCGCGTCGATGCAGCCGGCACCCCCGGCACCGTTTGGCCGGTGACGGGAAACACCTGGCAATCCATCGGGCTCGATTCGGCCTGGCTGCCGGAGCCATCGTCACCTCGGCCGGGTACCATTGCCCATTCCGCATGTTTTGGGGTTCACCATGATCAGCGCAACCACCATCGACGAATTGAGCCAACGCCTTGCCGCGATCGTCCCGCCCGGTCTCCAGAATGCAGGCGAGGACCTCGGCAAGAATTTCCGTGCAATCCTGCAAACGGGGCTCGGCAAGCTCGATCTGGTCACCCGCGAGGAGTTCGATGTGCAGCGTTGCGTCCTGTTGCGCACGCGCGAACAGCTTGAGCAGCTCGAGCGCCAGCTCGCCGCGCTCGAAGCTTCGTTGTCAGCGCAACCGCGACACTGATCGCGGCGGCCGTCTGCTGAACGGCTCGCATACTCGAAGCGATCCGACGATGGCCTGCCGCTCATGAGTCTTGCCGTCGTCTACAGCCGCGCCCAGGAAGGCGTCAGCGCGCCGCTGGTAACCTGCGAAGTGCATCTTTCCGGTGGCTTGCCTGGCACCTCGATCGTCGGCTTGCCCGAAACTGCAGTCCGCGAAGCGCGTGATCGCGTGCGTGCGGCAATCCTCAATTGCCAGCTCGATTATCCGCAACGCAAGATCACCGTCGGCCTCGCGCCGGCCGATCTGCCCAAGGATGGCGGGCGCTTCGACCTGCCGATCGCGATCGGCATCCTCGCCGCGAATGGCAGCATTCCGCGTGATCGCCTCGACAAGTTCGAGTTTCTCGGCGAACTTGCCCTGTCCGGCGAACTGCGCGCCGTGCATGGCGTGTTGCCGGCGGTCTTGCGCGCCGCGCGCACCGGCCGCAGCGTCATCGTTCCGCGTCAGAACGCCGCCGAAGCGGCCCTGGCCAGTGCCGCCGATGTACGCAGTGCCGGCAGCCTGCTTGAAGTCTGCGCCCACCTTTGTGGTCGCGCCGAGTTGCCGAACGTCGAACGTGGGCCGCCAGCATCGGTCAACCGTCACGCCCCCGATCTGAGTGAGGTGCGCGGTCAGCAGCACGCGCGCCGCGCCCTCGAGGTGGCGGCAGCCGGAGCCCACAATCTGCTGCTGGTCGGGCCGCCCGGGACGGGCAAGACCATGCTCGCCAGTCGCCTGCCGGGGATCCTGCCGCCGCTGGCCGAGCATGAGGCGCTCGAGCTCGCGGCAGTGCGTTCGGTTGCCGGTTGCGCCGGCGAACTCGACGACTGGATGCGTCGCGGTTTTCGCGCGCCACACCACACCGCCTCGGCGGTTGCCCTGGTCGGCGGTGGTTCGGTGCCGCGGCCGGGCGAGGTCTCGCTCGCGCACCATGGCGTGCTGTTCCTTGATGAATTGCCGGAATTCGACCGGCGCGTTCTCGAAGTGCTGCGCGAGCCGATCGAATCGGGCCACATCACGATTTCGCGTGCGGCGCGACAGGCTGATTTTCCGGCCAGATTCCAGCTCGTCGCCGCCATGAATCCGTGCCCATGCGGACATGCTGGCGATCCAGGCGGGCGTTGTCGATGCACGCCGGATCAGATCGTGCGTTACCGATCGCGGATCTCCGGCCCCTTGCTCGACCGGATTGACCTCAAGCTCGAGGTACCACGGGTCAATCACGCCGAGTTGCGCGCCAGTCACGCGGGAGAATCTTCGGTGGCGGTGCGCGAACGTGTCTGCGCTGCGCGCGAACGGCAACTGGGGCGATCGGGCAAGCCGAATGCCTGGCTCAGCAATCGTGAAACCGAACGCGATTGCGTGCTTGGCGAAAGCGAACACAAGCTGCTCGACCGCGCCGTGGAGCGCCTCGTCCTGTCCGCTCGTGCCTATCACCGCATCTTGCGCGCGGCACGAACGATTGCCGATCTGGCCGCAAGCCGTGACATCGAGGCCGTGCATCTGTCCGAAGCAATCCAGTACCGGCGCTTCGATCCGAGCTGAATCCGGGAACCGGTCGGGCCCGGCCTTGCCTGCGTACCTCGGGCACAGGCAGCGCCGAGTCGTGATTTGTGCGTACACTTGCAATTGTATGTCGACTTCGTTCTCCCCAGCTCAGCCCGCCCGACCCTCGCTTGCACCCGTTTCGAACTACGGTGGCATGCGCGGCCTCATTCATTCGGCGCTAGCGCTCCAAGGTCAGTCGATCGACGCGGTTCTTGCCGTGGTCGTGGAGGTTTTCGGCTCGGCAGCGAGAAAGCAGGGCGCGATGTCGTTGTTCAGCACAGCCGGTCATGTCGCCGGCGCGCTCGGTGGCGGTACGCTGGAGCAACACCTGCATGCTGCGGCAGGCAAGGTTTTCGCCGCCAATACGGCGACCTCAGTCCAGCTCAGCGCCGCGCAAGACAGCAGCCATACGGCGATGGAAGCCGACGCGGTCGGTGGCAACCTGCATATCCTGTTGCTGCCGTTGCCGGCCGCAGCTTCACCGTTGCGCGAGGCGCTGGTCACGGCCAGTGCGGGCAGTGCCTGGTTGCGCCTGCGTCTTGAGCTGGGCGAGGACAACGAACGACAAGTCTCGCTGGGTGCGGGTGAAGCGAGGATTGGCCAGCAGATGTTCGCTTTTGACTGCCATGGTGCGGCCAGCGATGGCGCGCGGCACTTCTTTCGCCATGTCAGCCTCAGCTTCGCACCACCACCACGTCTCGCCTTGCTTGGCAGTGGTTCGGAATCGCTGGCGATGGTGCGGTTTGCCCACCTGCTCGGCTGGTACGCCGAGATCATCGATGCGCGCCCTGCCAGTTTGACCCACCTGGCAAGCCAGGATGTCGATCTGATGCACCGAACCCTGCCCGAAAAATTGCCGGCTCTGCTCGCCGAGCGGCACTTCGATGCGGCCATCATTGGTGGCAACGATTTCGAGATCGACCTCGGCTACCTGCGCCACCTGGCCACGGCCGATATCGGCTATATCGGTCTGCTCGGACCGCCGGAACGCCGCGATGCGTTTCTTGCTCGCCTTGGCGACATCATTGCCACCCAGCTCGAGCCACGGTTGTATGCACCGGCCGGTTTGCGCCTCGGTGGCGATGGCCCCGAAGTAACCGCGCTGACGATTGCCGCCCAGTTGCAGTACTACCTCGCCCACGACGTCCATGCCTGATCAACGGCTGCCACGACACGGCGCGATTGTTCTTGCCGCCGGGCGCTCGCAGCGGCTTGGTCAGTCCAAGCAAATGCTGTCAATCAATGGCGAGAGCCTGGTTCATCTCGCGACCCGCTGTGCGCTGGCGAGCGAACCGCTTGACTGTCTCGTTGTCACCCGCGAGGAAGACAACGACATCGCCGGTGCCCTCGCCGACCTGCGGTGCCGGATCGTGCCGTGCACGGATGCAACGCAAGGGCTGTCCGCATCGCTGCGTTGCGGTCTTGTCTCGCTCGATGCGCATTGCGACGGCGCGCTGATCGTGCTGACCGATCAACCGGCGATCACGCTAGCGCATCTCGCCGCGCTGCGTGATCGCTGGCGTGACGATCCGGGCAGCGCCGTGGCCAGCGCTTACGCGGACACGATCGGCGTGCCGGCGATGCTGCCGCGGGCGTGGTTTGCAGATCTGATCGAGAACGGCCACGACCACGGCGCGCGTGGCCTGCTGCGTTCACGTCGCGAACAGGTCCACGTCATCGCCGCGGAGCATCTCGCCTTCGATATCGATAGTCCCGGCGACCTTGCCCGCAGCAACATCGCCAACACCTGATCGGGGCTTTCAAGCCAGCCTCGGCCAGACGCTTCCGAGCGGATCAAACTCGACCTCGTCAACGAGTTCGCCACGCCAACCGAAGCCGCACACCGCGAGTACACCTTCGAGCATTGGATCGAGACCGAAGAGCTCCTCGATGTCGCGCTCGTTGACCGCCGCTGTGATGAAGGCAGCGAGTCCGTATTCTGTAGCGGCGAGATAGAGCATCTGCGACAGGTGCCCGGCGTCGAGAATTACCGCACGAAACGCCTTGGCGTGATTGCGATATTTCCAGAATGTGCGGCGGAAGCGGCTGGCCAGAACGATCAGGACATGCGCATTCATGAAATGTTGCTGCCCGGCAACGATGCGCAAGGCCAGCTCGGCACTCTCATTTCCCGCCACGTCGCCGAGCGGCTCAAGCGCGTGATCAATCGGGTGATAGTGGTAGAGGCCCGGCTTCACGCCTTCGACATTCTGCACGAGCAGATAGGCTTCGGTTGGATGCAATCCGCCGGCCGATGGCACGGCGCGCTTCATCACCGAGATACCCGGCTCGTCGCTGACCGCGCGCGCACCAAAACTGCGGTAGAGGACGCTGGCAAAATCCTTGGCCGGCAGCGGCTTCGAGGTATCCCAGTTGCGACACGTCACGCGTTGCCGGATCAGCGCTTCCAGTGCGCTGTCATCTGGCTTGTGCAAGCCGATGCGTTGCTCGGCAGGCGCCCGCGCGTGCACCGGCGCTTCCGGCGCGCCCAAGCGCTCAAGCAACGGCCGATCGGTCTCCCGACCAAAGCGTCGTTCGGCTTCCAGGGTGTCGATCGCGTGCCAGCGCGTGTGGCGGTGCACCACCGCCGAGAGTCCCTTCCAGTGACTGGCCCGCACCTCCTCATCGCGCTGGCGGACGCCCGCGAGTGCGTCGGCATCGCTGACCAGCAGACCCTTGCCGAGCAGGCTGTCAAGCACCACGCGCGGCTGCCGGCTGGCGAGTTCCTCGAATTCGATCCAGGCGTCCGGCGAGAGTTGGCCCAGCACATGCACTTCGTCGGCGTCGAGCCTCTGCTCGTCGTCCAGATGGGCTGCCAGTGCGATCCACTCGCGCACCATCTCGACACCGGTGCCGCCCTTGAGCAGACGACTGAGGTCGAAATCCAGGCACTCACGCGGTTCCACGAAAACGACAGCGCAGCGGCGTACTTGCATGGAATCAATCCGGTTGAAAAACTTCTGCTAGCCTACGCAGCGCGAGGCGTGGGGGACAAGGCCCATCGATGTTCCCGGTCGCGCGCATTGATCGGTTGCGGGCGCAGGGATGGTTCATCGCTTGTCACATCGGTCATTCATCCATTCCGACTTGCCAGGGGGAAATCAACATGACCGCATCACGCCTTCCGAAAGAACACGAACTGAAACTGCTGGAGAAGCTGTCTTCCGATGATGACTTTCGCGCACGTTTTGAGAAAAGTCCCACCGCTGCGCTCAGTGAACTGGGTGTTTCCGGGGCTGCCATCGCATCCCTCGATCCGGCCAGCCTGAAGCCAGGAAAACTAGCCGACAAGGCGGCCATCGCGGCCGCACACAAGCAATTGGCGAGCGCAAATACGACCGCTCACGCTTCGATGATTGTACCTTTCATGCGTATCAACTAGTGCGGTGCCCCGCAAATAGCTGGGTGGAATCGCGCCGCGGATTCGATCCCGAGACAAAGCGCGAGGAAGAGGCATAGTGGGGCTATGGTGACGACCAGCAACGCAGGATCGGGGCCGAAGACCAAGCGAGTTTGCCTAGTTATTTGCGGGGCACCACACTAGCGGGATGGGGCTACTCCAAGATTAGCTTCAACAGCATCCGCGCGCGCTGAATAAGGTGACGCGCGTGATGCTTCAGGCCACTGCTTGCGAAACCGGGCCAGTTTTGATTCTGCTTGCGTCTTGTCACCCTGTTCAAGGGCAAGTTCGGCAGCACGAAGCAGCGCAACATTTGATTGCATGACGTTGAAGGCTACGAGCAAGTACTCTGCAACCGCTTCCGTGTACGCGCGACCTCGATGCGAGATCAGCCAGTTTGCTTCCTGTATCGCCTTGCTCTCATCGCCCTCGGCAGCCGTGTAGGCATCGAGCAAGGCAACATGAGTGATGAACAGCTCGTTGCCATCAATGAGTGATTTCAGCTTGCTGATCGCCAGCTCTCTTTCGCCACCCAGACGTGTGATTTCAGCGTCCGCAATCAGCCAAAGATCCTTTACCGCGGATCGGTCAGATGCCGGAAGCTCGCTGTTGGGCGGTAGCGCACTTCGCGCCAGATCAAGATCCCCCTGCGCTGCCGCCAAATACGCAAGCATCGATTGGCGGGCCAGCAACAACGAAAGCTCGGTAATTTCGGCACCGGTTCGATCATGCTTGACCTGATCGATCGCCGAGATCAATGCTGATTTGTATTTTTCACGATCAATAGCCTGAGTGAGGGGCCTGACGGTCAATTCGATGGTTTCGAGTTGCGCCGAGAGCAGACTGTTCGCTGGCAGCGCGGCTGCCGATTGCTGGAATCCGTCTTTGGCTCTCGGGAATCGGCCCTGATCGAGCAGAAGAGCAAGATCAAAGACGCTACGTTCGAGACTTGAATCACCAACTGCCGAGCGCTTCGGCATGCTGTCTAGCAGCGCCATGCTCTTCTGGAAATTTCTCTGGGCGGCTTCCGAAGCCGCGTGATAGTACTTGTACGTCAGGCCGTCAGATTCTGCAGCACTGAAGACTTTGTTTGCTTCGGCATAGCGCTCATTGGCGAGATATAGGGTGCCGAGCAAATGCCTTGAGGGCAGCGGATTCGGGTTTTTTTCAGACCCTGATGACAAGGCCAGGGCAATATTCTTTTCATCAATGCGGTTTGCATCCCGCCATGCCATGTACGCAAAGCCACCAGTGGCCGTAAAGAAGTCAGGATAGGTGTCCACCAGCACCTGCCATTTTCCGAACCAGTCCGCGGATTGTTCGAGCGTGGCGATAAAGCTTTCGGCATACAAGGCATCGCGAATAGTGAGCCGACCGCGCTGACTCAGGGCTATCTTGAAATCCTCCAGAGCCTTGTCGCTCTTGCCCATGCTGACATGAATAATCGCGATTCTCAGATGGGCCGACGCAAAATCGGGATCGATGGTGAGCGCCTGATTGAACAATGCCAGCGCCTCCGGAAACAATCCTCGCGAACCCTTGGCGCTACCCAGTGAGTAAGCCTTCAAAGCATCGAGATTTTTCGTTGCCACCTTCTCCAGCGGCTTGGATTCATTCGACACTGTCGCCAGCGCCTCACCGAGGCGCACACGCAGGCGTTCGTTGATCGTGTCCAGCGAGGGCAGGATCGATTCCTTGCCGATGCCGTCGGCAGTCTCCGAATAGACGGTGGTCTGGGTCTGTGGATCAATCACCTCGGCGGTAATGCGCACGCGGCCACCGATCTCGGCAATGGTCGGCAGGATCAGCGCGCGCGCGCCGTCACGGATCGCGACTTCCGAGCCGATGGCGCGATCGACCTCGGTCATGTCCGGATCGCGCTGCATGCGCGTGATCGTGTCGCGAACCTTGAGATCAGGCAGCACATTCACATAGCGCGACTGTTCCAGGCCAATGCGAAGCGCGCTTTCCAGCGCATCATCGAAGATCGACTCGCCGGTCAGGTTGTGCAGGCTGCCGACCACGACCCAGTCACGCTTGGCAAACGCGATCGCTGGATCTGGCCGCAGGAACATGACCAGCGGCACCACGATCAGCGCGGCAACCACCAGAGCCTCGATGACGACGCTGGACGGGCGACGCCAGAACGGCACTTCGCGATGCGCCTTGCTTGACCATGACGGCGCCTTGAGCGGAGCCAGGCCTTCCTCGCCCACCTCGAACACCGCCACCGGATCCGGCACGCCGCGGAAACGATAGCGACCATGCGTGCGCCAGCGGATATCGGCGAGCTGCTCGCCAAGCTCGCCCTGCGCCCGATGGGCGAGATCGTAGGCGATGTTGGAGAGCAGGATCTGGCCGGGCAGGGCCAGGCTCATCAGGCGTGAGGTGACCGGCTTGACCAGGCCTTCGACCTCGACCGGCTTGGCACCCTTGGCAATGTCCTCGCTGCTGTTGTCCCAGACCACGACATCACCGACGTGGATGCCGACTCGAGCGGACAGGCTCGCATTTTCGGCGGCATTGAGTTGCTTGAGGCCGCGCTGGTAATCGAGCGCGAAGGCGACCGCTTGCACCGGGCGTTCGAACATCATCATGAAGCCGTCGGTCTTGTCGATCTCGCGACCGCCATGACGATCGGCCACGGTACGCGCCAGCCGATCATGCTTGCGGATCAGTTCGGCGGCGGTCAGGTCACCGAGGCGCTCGACCATGCCGGTCGAATCGACCAGATCGCAAAGCAGCAGCGTGCGCAGCAGGGAACTCGCGCCGCTCTCGGCTTCTGCATCGGGTGGTGTTGCAGCGGTCACTGGATCGCGTGTTCCGGGTGGGCGGGTCATGATTTCGCCCATTCTGCTCTGCCAGCGCAACGCACGCCACCACGGCAGGGTTTGTTGTGAACGGCAATGGCCGGCCCGGCCTTGATCCGGCCCCGCGACAAGTCCGCCGGAACGATCCAGCGACGACCGCATGTGAATCGCATGCTGCCTGGTTTGCGACTGCGCGCAGCGGCTTCGCCCGCCTCGGCAGGAGAGGCATTCATGCCCGATGCTCTCCGTCACGTCACCAAAGACAGTATGGCTTTCGCGGTTCGAACCGACCGTCGCGAGGTGCTTTACGCGGGTTAGCCGAAGGCCAGAGCCGCAAGAGAGGGAGCAAACTGCTCACTCGTGAAACTCGACCAACGCGGAGATTGGCACGAAAAACGATAGCACGGTTCAGGTCGGTCTCGATGTCCGCAGAGACTCGACCGTGGTGGCGTATTCGATCGGATTTGGCGAGGTGCAGACACTCGGTCGGATCGGGGTCACGGA
Organism: uncultured Dokdonella sp.; assembly: GCA_964390215.1. Taxonomy (GTDB): domain Bacteria; phylum Pseudomonadota; class Gammaproteobacteria; order Xanthomonadales; family Rhodanobacteraceae; genus Dokdonella. The sequence continues at coordinate 225,978 of CAYMHF010000001.1, forward strand.
ACATGACATGGATCGGTTGTGTCGGCAGATGACGGCGAAGGGCTCGTCGGTGTCGTTTGTCGATGAGGCGCGACCGTGTGGCTATGGATTGCAGCGCCAACTGGCAGACAAAGGCTTGGCCTGCATGGTCTGCGCGCCCTCGCTGATTGCACGCAGCGGGCGAGCAAGTTTGTGCAAGAAAGTGAACATGCTCCAGCGCTTGCAATCCCGCGTATTGTTCACGCCCTGAAACCAGCCCGTTCAGCGCGATGCGCTTGTCGCTGGCCCGATCCGCCTGCATGTTCACGCACGCACCAGAGCAGGAGTTCGTCATGGCCAATCCATCGATTCGTCAATCACGTTCTGTCAGCCGCATCGTGACCGGCAAACCGGCCAGCGATGGTGCTGGCGTGAAACTCAATCGCATCATCGGCCAACGTGATTTCGACATGCTCGATCCGTTCCTGTTGCTCGACGAGTTCCGTTCCGATCAGGCTGGTGATTATCTGGCCGGGTTTCCGGATCATCCGCATCGCGGTTTCGAGACGGTCACCTACATGCTCGCCGGGCGCATGCGCCATGCCGACAACCAGGGCAACAGCGGTTTGCTGACGCCCGGTAGCGTGCAGTGGATGACCGCCGGGCGTGGCATCGTGCATTCGGAGATGCCCGAGCAGGAGGATGGCCTGATGTGGGGATTCCAGCTCTGGGTCAACCTGCCGGCCAGCGACAAGATGACGGCGCCGCGCTATCAGGACATCGCGGCGCCATCGATCCCGAACGTCGAACCGGCCGCGGGTGTGTCGCTGCGGGTGATTGCCGGGCAGTTTGGCGAAGTGGTTGGCCCGGTTAATGGCATCGCCACCGATCCGCTCTATCTGGATCTGTCATTGGCAGCCGGAACCTCGATCGAGATCCCGCTGGCGCCGGGTCACAACGCGTTTGCCTACGTTTATGACGGATCCGCGTTGATCGGCCCGCTGGCGCAACCGAGAACCGTGGCCGGTGGCGAACTCGCCGTGCTTGTTGGCGGCGATTATGCGCGTGTCGGAGCGCGAGCCGGGCCGGTGCGGTTGATCCTGGTTGCCGGCAAGCCGCTCGGGGAACCGGTTGCCAGGCATGGCCCATTCGTCATGAACACTCCGGAGCAGATCATCGAGACCATTCGCGACTACCAGTCCGGCAGGTTCTGACTCCGCATGTCGGCAAGGGCGGGTTGCAGGTGCCTCTCGCGCGCCCGGTCGAAGCGACGCCTCAATCCTTCATGCGACGGAAGGCAAACCACGGCAGGCTGCGCACGAGCACGCCGATCAGTCCCCACCAGCGCGGTTCGTAGCGATCGAAAGAGCCTTGTTGCAAATGCGCGACGACCTTGCGCGCAACGCGCTCGGGCTCGGCAATTGGCAGCGGCAGCTTGAGGCCGAAAGTCAGGTTGCTGCGCAGGAATCCGAGCCGATAGAACTGCACCCGCAGGCTCGACGGCAGGTGGCGGTGGCGCAGGCTTTCGAAAAACGTTTCGAGGCCGCGCTTGGCCGCCGCATAGACGATGTTGCGACTGCGCCCGCGCGCACCGGCAATGCTGCCAAAGCCGACGATCGATCCCTTCGATTCAAGCAGGGCGGGCAACAGGGCATGGGTGATCGCGATCGGTGCATGCAGATTGATCGCCAGCAACTGGCCGATCGCCGCTGCCCCGAGGGTGCCGTCATCGTCATTGCGCGACATGCCGACCGCCAACAGCAAGGCCGAAGGCGGCGATAGCTCGGTCAGCCGGGTCAGGATGCGTGCGCCGGGATCGGCCGTGGTGGCCAGATCCATCGCCAGGCTGGCGACCTCGACCTTGAAGCGCAGGCGCAGATCGCTGGCCAGTGCATCGAGATCGCGCGCATCAGAGGCGATCAGCAACAACGGCTTGCCGCTGCGGGCGAGCTCCAGCGCAAGCGCGCGGCCCAGTCCGCTCGATGCACCGACGACGATCGCGGTCACAAGCCGAGCCTCCGGGTCAGCATCGATCCCTGCAGGCGCTGTGGATCAAAAACGCGCAGGCGCTCGCGGCAGGCTGCGAAATCGGCAATGCCACGCCGCGCCGCATCGGCTTGCAGGGTCGAATCCTTGATCAGGTTCGGGCGCCCGCCATGCAACAGGGCCAGTTCGGTCAGCGACGCGATGAAGGCCGCCTGCCCGCGAGCTTTCGGTTGCGGCAACTGGATAGCCAGGGCAATGCCCTGGCCGTCGAAGCCGAATCCTTGTGCCTGGCCATCGAACAGCTTGCTCGCGATCAGGCTGATGCGTGGACGTTGCCGGGCGACTTCGCCTTCGAGGCTGCCGACAAATTCGGCATAGCGCGCATGCGGCAGCAACCATTGCGCCTCGACAAAGCCCTCGACGCCGAAGCCCGCGTAATAGCCACCTGCAGCATTGAGCGGAAACATCGCCGACTCGATTCCGACATGGGCCTGGACGGGGCCATAGCGGTGCGCAATCAGTCGATTCATCGCGGCGATGCCTGTGCGATTCCAGACGCACAACGGCCACGGTTTGATCGTCGCCGGAAGATCCTCGACGCGGCGTGAAGGATGCGCGATCGGCTCCTTCGATTCGAGACCGAAGCGGATCACGCCGCGACCGAAGCGGCTCGCTCGGCCATCGTGCCAGCCATACAACAACGGTGCCCCGGCATGTGCGAGCAGAACCTCGCGGGCCTCGATCAAACCGGCCACCGCGACGTTGCGCAGCGAATAGCCAGCCGACGCGGGCACCAGACGCAGGGTTGCCCTTGCGATCAGACCGGGAATGCCGAAACCGGCGAAGCAGGCCGCGAAGCGTTCGCTGTTGTGGTTGCGGTCAAGATGCAGCCAGCCGCCGACCGGATCGAACAATTCGATCGCCTCGACATGCTTGCGAAACGTGCCATCACGGGCCGGATTCTTGCCATGCACATCGGCCGCAATACAACCGCCGACACTTGCCTGCGGATGACCGGGTGCGACCGGCAGCACCCAGCCATGGCCGAGCGCAAAGCGCACCACATCGCCGATCCGCGCGCCGGCCTCGACCGTCAGCAGACCGCTGTCGGCATCCAGATCGAGCAGGCGGTCGAACTCCGAGAGATCCTGCACCACGCAGCCGTCGGCAAAGCTCGCGCCGAGGTAGGAAACCCCGCTGCCGCGGCTGATGCGCTGCACATCGACCGGCAGGGCCTCGATCAGGCGGTAGCGATCGGGCTTTTGCACATGGCAATGCGCTGTATCGCTGCGATCGAAGCTGCGCAGTTCGGTTTCGGCAAGTGCAAAGCCGCGGCGCGTGCTCATCGATCACCTGCGCTGTCGTCGGCGATATCGGCCTCGAACAATCGATCCAGATCACGCTGCGCTTCGCGTGCGTTCTGCATGATCGCCACTTCGTCGTCGTAGAACAGATGCTGTTCGGCAAGCAGTTTCTCATCGAACTGGCGGAACTTCTCGACCCGTTGCGCGGCCAGTTCGGCATCCATGCCGAGTTGTGCCAGGGCCTGCTCGGCCAGCAAGAGACTTGAATGGAAAGTCTCGCGAACGGCATGGGCGCCAAGATCCATCAGGCGGAAAGCGTGCTGGCGGTTGCGCGCACGTGCAAAAACCTTGAGGTTCGGATACATGCGCCGAACCAGGCGTGCGGTGCGGATGTTTGCCTCCGGATCATCGGTGGCGACGATGAACAGCTCCGCCTTGTCCGCGTGCGCCGCGCGCAACAGGTCGCTGCGCGATGGATCGCCGTAGTAGATCTGGCTGCCGAACCGACGCGAGGTCTCGACCTGCTCGATCGAACTCTCGATCGCGGTAAACCGGATCTTGTTGGCGCGCAGCACGCGCGCGACGATCTGGCCGAAGCGGCCAAAGCCGGCGATGATCACGCGCGGTATGTCGTCCTCGCCGATTGCATCGTAGACCGGTGCCGTGTTCTTGGCCCTTGGCGCAAGCCGCGCGGACACGGCCACCAGCACCGGCGTCAATGCCATCGACACGGTGATCGCGACGATCAGCACGTCGCGAAGATGGGTGTCGAACAGGTGGTTTTGAACGGCCAGGGTGAAAATCACGAAGGCAAACTCGCCGCCCTGCGCGAGCACGCTGGCGAGCATCAGCGAACTGCCGAAGCTTTCACGCGCGAGACGGCCAACCGAAAGCAGGATCACGCCCTTCAGTGCGAGCAGGCCGAGCAGCATCGAGGCGACCAGGATCGGCTCAGCCACCGCGAGGTGGATATTTGCGCTCATGCCGACGCTGATGAAGAACAGGCCGAGCAGCAGGCCCTTGAAGGGATCGATGCGCGCTTCGATCTCGTGACGATATTCGGAATCGGCCAGCAGCACGCCGGCGAGGAAGGCACCGAGCGACATCGAGATGCCGCCGAGCTGGACGAACCAGGCAGTGCCAAGCACGACCAGCAAGGTGCTCGCGGTGAACACCTCGGGCATCTGCGTGCGCGCCGCGATGCGAAACAGCGGACGCATCAGCAGGCGACCTCCGACCACAACGACGGCGATCGTGAGGACCACGCGCAGAACCACGAGATACTCCGGCGTCGCGTTGGTGGTGGTCTGGGTCACGGCGAGCAGCGGGACGAGGGCGAGGATAGGAATCGCAGCAACATCCTGAAACAGCAGGATGGCGAATCCGAGGCGCCCGTGCGGACTCTGCAGCTCCTTGCGCTCGGCGAGGATCTGCAAACCGATGGCGGTCGAGGATAGCGCCAGTGCGAACCCGATCACGATGGCGACCTTCCAGCCGAGGCCGAGAGCCAGGCAAATGCCGCCGATGGCGAATGCGCTGGCCAGCAGCTGGATGCTGCCAAAGCCGAACACCTGGCGACGCATGACCCACAGCCGTTGCGGTGACAGTTCGAGGCCGATCACGAACAACATCAGGATCACGCCAAGTTCGGAGATGTGTGCGATTTCCTCGGCATTGCCGACCAGGTTCAGCACCGAGGGCCCGATCAGTGCGCCGGCACCGAGGTAGCCGAGCACTGCACCAAGTCGCGAACGCTTGGCCAACGGCACCGCGATCACCGCAGCCAGCAGCAGGATCAGCGCGTATTGCATGAAGCCGGTCGATTCCACGCATCACTCCATTGAAGGTCAGTCGATTATCGCACGCGGCGTAGACTCAGCCGTCCGGCCAGTTCTTCCGAAAACCGGCGATCCGGATCTTTCTCAAGCGCTGAGATCCGCGCAGGTCATGGTCGTCCAAACCACCGGAGAACCAGCATGCTGCTTGCCCCATTCAGCCTCACCGAAACGTTCGTCGATCGACGCCATGAGACAAGCAAAACCGCCTCCAGGTTGCCGCCGTGGCTGCTGGTCTGGGCGGTTGGCGGGCTCGTCGCGTTTGTGCTGTTTCCGGCCCTGCGCGGCGGCGGTGCGGGTGGCATGAGCGTGCCGTTCTGGCTGGTCGGCGCACCGCTGATCAATCTTGCCTGGCTTGCGCGCGGGCGTTCGATGACCGCGTTGCGCACGTGCTGCGGCCGCCTGCTCGGCGGGGTGCGCCGCAGGTGAGGATCCTGATCCAGGCGAGCCGGTGCGCTTGCGAATGCGCGCACCGGAATTTGCCTGCGCAATTGCTCGCTGCCCATGCTGCTTGTGGTTCGCTCAGCCGCGTGTACCGAGCCGTTTGCGCTCCATGCGGCGCAGAAACTCGGCCATGATGCGCCGATAAAGATCCACCCCGAGATAGGCGTCCTCGACCCCGGCATCGATCGAGGGGTTGTCGTTGACTTCGATCATGGCGAGGCGTTCGCCATCTTTCTTGATGTCGACGCCGTACAGGCCATCGCCGATCGCTGCGGTGGCCTTGACCGCGAGCTTGACCACGTCGGCGGGCGCCTCGCGCACCGGCAGGGTTTCGAAACCGCCGGACTTGGCCGTACCCTTGGCGCCGTGGTTGTAGATCTGCCAGTGGCCGCGCGACATGTAGTATTTGCAGGCGTACAGCGGTTCGCGGTTGAACACGCCGATGCGCCAATCGAATTCGGTGAACATGAATTCCTGGGCGAGGATCAGGGCGGTGTGCTGGAACAGGGCATCGGCTGCGGTCTTGAGCTTGTCGGCACTCTCGACCTTGACGATGCCGCGCGAGAATGAGCCATCCGGAATCTTCAGCACAAGCGGAAAGCCGAGCCGCTCGGCGCTCTCCTCGAGTTTCCTTGGATCATCCTTGTACAGGATCTCGGTGCGCGGAATCGGCAATTTGCGCGACAGCATGAGGTCGTGCATGTAGATCTTGTTGGTGCACTTGAGAATCGAGTCGGGATCGTCGATGACGACCATGTCCTCTTTCTCGGCACGGTTGGCGAAGCGATAGGTGTGATTGTCGAGCGCGGTGGTTTCGCGGATGAACAGGCCATCGTATTCGGCCAGGCGCTGATAGTCGTTGCGACCGATCGGGTCGACCTCGATGCCGAGCTCGCTGCCGGCTTCGATGAAGTGCTTGAGCGCCTTCTTGTTCGATGGCGGCATGACTTCGTTCGGATCGACCAGCATGGCCAGGTCGAAACGGAACTTGCGCCGCGCGCGCGGCTTGCGCCAGAGCTTGCGGCTGAAGCGATCCAGGGTCTGTGCAAACGCATCCTCCTGTTCGTCGGACAACGAATGCAGGCCGGTCGGCTTGATCGCGCTGATCTGCCAGACGCGCTCGCGCTCGAACTCGATGCGCAGGATCGGGCTCGGAAACGTTTCGAAAACCTGGCGGGCCAGATCCTCCAGCGCCGGATACGAGGTTTCACCGAAATAGACGAGGATGCCGAAATCCGTGGTATCGCGACCACCGGCCGGCAGGAACTTGCCGAGGCGGCTGCTCAGGTCCTCGATATCAAGTCCGTACAGTGAGCGTCGGCGCAGGTCGTTGATCGTGCGTACCGAAGGGATCACCTTGTGCCCGCGTGCTTCGGCCAGCAGCGAAACGTAGTAGCCAGTACCGAGATACTTGTAGCTGCGGCAGAGGTTGATGACCTGGGTGCGCTCGTCGTCCTCGTTGAGCGACTGCTTGAGGTAATCCTGGGCCGAAACCACGTTGTCGGACGGGTAGTAGGATCCCCAGTCCGAGGCTTTCTCGACGACGATGATGAGACGACTCATGCGATGGGGCCATTGGCAGGGGCTAGGCGCCGGGCCGGCGGATTCTGGGCGGCGGTACCCGCGGCCAGACCGCCTTGCGGCGCGAAAGCGCGAAGTTTGCCATAGCGCCGCCACGCCTGGCTGCGTCGGCGCGTGCAACCACGCCCGGCATTCAGTTTTTGTAGGTGCCGATTGTGCCGGCCCGGGCTAGGCTACGCGCATGGAAAACGTGACGCAGGCGAGCATCGATCCGCCGGGCAAAGTCGATGACTTGTCGATCCGGCTTGCCGTGCATGCCGATTTGTCTGCCTTGATCGAGCTCGAGAACGCTACCTTCAGCAGTGACCGCCTCAGTCCGCGGCAGTGGCGGCGCCATCTGGAGAATGCCAATGCCGAGATCTGGGTAGTCGAGGCGGACGGACAGGTGGGGGCTGCGGCGCTGCTGTTCTACCGCAAGGGCAGTCGGCTGGCGCGGCTCTATTCGCTGGCAGTAGCTGCCGGGTTGCGCGCTCGCGGCGTCGGCGCTCTCTTGCTTGATGCCTGTGAGCGAGCGGCAAGCCTGCGTGGTTGTGACCGCCTGCGCCTGGAGGTGCGTCGTGACAACGCTGCCGCCGAGCGGCTTTACCAGCGTCGTGGCTATCGACTGTTTGCCCAGCGCTCCGGCTATTACGAAGATGGCGAAGCGGCTTCCTGCTACGAGAAGGTTCTCGTTCCGATTTGAGATTGTTCAAGTGAATCCGGATCGGAAGTTGCCGAATCAAGTCCTCAACTTGGATCCAAAGCACGCTCCTCCGGAGCGCGTCCCCTGGCCGGAAGCAGAGTGAGAACAAGCGAGAACCTATCGGTTCCAGTGCAGGCAGCGGCGTCAGCCGCGATGCCTTGACCAGCCGTTCGGCTGTTGAAGGCCGTCACATTGTGCAGAGACAAAGGCAAGCAGCTTGATCGTTACTTGACGTTTGAAGTCATACCAGCATCGGGCATGAATGCCTCTCCGTCAGAAGTGCGTGGCTGGGCCGAATCGGATCCGCCTCAGCGTGTGCGTTCGGCGCGCACGAAGGCATCCCGGGTGATGCCCTGTTCGATAAAGCCGCTGCGCAGGTAACGGCGCACCTTGACCACGCCCTCATCCATGCCGACCACCTCGACACGCACGGCTGACTTGCCCCTGGTGTAGAGCATGAAGCGCTGGCCGACCTCGGCCGATAGCTTGGCATAGTCCTCGATAATGGCAGGACGCTCGACGAATTCGATTTCGTCGGCGAGCAGGAGGTCGTCGCCAGTCTCGGGCGTGCTGGTGGCCACCGCGAGCGTTGGTGTCCCCAGGTTGCGCGTCGCCGGTATCGGCGGCGCCGTATCGCGGGTGGCCTGGGCCTGGCGTGCACTGGCCGCGCGCTCGGATTCGAGCATGCTCCAGGTCGAGGCGGCATCATCGTCATCGGGCAGCGGGCGCACATCAATCGCCTTCATGCCGACGCCCACGGCGCGACCGTCGACGTTGAAGCCGCCATGCATGTAGGCGACCCAACGGCCGATATCGAGGTCGTAGTAGCGCTCGCCGCTGATCATCGGCGAGTAGTTGAGGGCGAGATCGAGCGCTGCGCCGTTCTCGACATAGTGCCGGTATGCCAGGCGTGCCGAAGGCGTCGGCTCGAGGCCGAGCGCGGCGAGAATGCGTTGCACGCTGTCCAGATGCCGATCGACGAATACGGTCGGCGTTATGCCGTCTTTCTTCGCGCAGTATGTGTTGCGTGCGCCGGTGAATCCCTCGTCCTTGACGTGCCATTCGCTGGCGGCGAGTTCACTGAGTCCCGAATCTGCAAGGCTGAACAGCGGATATGCATCGTGCAGCAGCTCTTCGCCGCGGTAATCGACGCGGCCGACACCGGGCGTGTGGATGGAATGCTCGCGAATCAGACGATCATCGGTGCGATGCCAGGACAGGGTCAGCTCGGTCGGCTCGGCCGTGAGCCCCATGTCGGTCAGCTCGCTGTCTTTCCAGGCACCATCCTCGGCACAGCCTTCGGCCTCGAACGGCGACGCGCTGGCATTGCCGAACACCATCAATTCGGTGGTGAACGGGATCGTCATGGCGCCATGACCGCCGCTGAATTCGAGGCGGATATCCTTGATGGATTTCAGTATGGCACCGCGCTTGCGACTGAAGCCGCTGCGGTAGTACTGGATCATCGGCACGTCGATCGTGAGGTGATCGAAGTGGAACACTTCCTCGTCGTCATCCTCCAGCGGTATCAGGGTGACATCGCTGACCCAGGCACCGCCGAACGGATTTGGCCAGCAACGCTTGTAGGTGACTTCCCAGCCCGGAAAGGCCAACAACAAGGAGCGCCCGGTGACGAAATTGGCATGGATGAGCAAATGCGCGATCAGGACGACCAGAGCCAGCACCGCGCCGATGATGCGCCACAGCGAGACGCCGGGTTTGTCCGTCTTGCTGGTCTTGCTTGCCATCCATCGCACTCCCTGTCGTCGACTGTCGGCCCACCCGCCGGGTCAAGCCAAAAATCTTAACCGAGCAGTATGGCTGCGGTCATCTCGGCCTACCAGCCGGCTTCGCGCAGCTTCTGCTCGGTCAGGGCATTGGCCGGCCGGGCGACGAGGCCGCCGGCCGGGGCCAGACTGACCTGGAATTCGCCGCCATCAACCAGCGGCAGGTAGGCCGCGCTGCCGTAGTCGGCATCGACCCAGGGCAGCCATTGTGGAAAACGCCGCTTGAGATCGAGCAGATCGAACGGATTGGATTCATCGAGGGCGACCACGCTGCGCTCACGCTCGCTTTCCTGCGCGGTATCCGCATAGCGGCCGCTGAGGCGATCGAGTCGATACAGGGCGGGTGCGCCGAGCATGACCGCGCGTGGTTCCCACTTGATCACGCGCGCGTCGAGCTGCCATTGATCGCCGCTGATGCCGACATTGCGATGTTCGCCATCCGGAAAGTCGATGCGCACGGCGTAGCGTTGTGGGCCGAGCTGGCGGACTTCGAGTGTGGCGAGCAGGGTTTCCGTGGTCAGCCGTCGATAGCCGAGCAGGGCCGAGGCCGAAAACGCGCCGAGTATGGCGAGGAGCAGGAACACCACGGTCCACAGGCTGCGATGAGCGGCGGCAAACCGTCGCCGCTCGTGCCAGCGGCGGCGCGCGCCCATGGCGCTGATCAGGGTGAACAGCGCGCAGAATCCGGCGAAGATGTACAGGGCGATCAGGATCGGCGTCAGGGGCATGGCTTGCAGAATACCTTTTTCTGCGCTGCGGGTATGTCGATGATCATTCATTCGGCCGCTCATGTCGGCCGTGTGTCGGGCGCTATACTCCTCGGCATTCTTCCGAATCGCGAGTCATTGGCATGTTGCGTATCGCCCGAGTGCTGGCTGTATTGATTCCGCTGATCCTGCTTGCCGCCTGTGGCAACAAGGGCGACCTGGTCAAACCCTCCGCAGCTCCCGTCGACACGGCGGCAACCACCGGCCAGGGTTGAGGCAGCGCGCGCGATGGCCCTGGCCTTCAGCAAGATGCATGGTATCGGCAACGATTTTGTCGTGCTCGATTGTCGCCATGAAGCGCTGGCCCTCGACACCGCCGCGATCCGCAGACTGGGCGATCGGCATTTCGGAGTTGGCTTCGACCAGTTGTTGAGTATCGAACCGAGCGAGGATGGGGACTGCGCGTTCCGTTACGGGGTCTGGAACCGCGACGGCACGCGCTCGGGCCAATGCGGTAATGGCGTGCGCTGCGTTGCCGCCTGGCTGGCCCGCGACGGCAGCCTCGCGCAGGGTCTGGTACGTCTGATGAGTCCGTCCGGGCCGGTGCGCGTCGAGGTGCTCGCCGATACCCGCGTCCGTGTCGACATGGGCGAGCCGCGTTTCGCTCCGTCGGCCTTGCCGTTCGAGGCGGCGTCGGAGCGCGACCGCTACGTCATCGACGTGCAAGGCCGCACGCTAGAGATCGGCGCGGTGTCGATGGGCAATCCGCATGCCCTGGTCGAGGTGGCGGATGTCGCCGCCGCCGAAGTCGAGGTGATCGGTGCCCAGGTCGAACATGCCGAGGCGTTTCCGCGCGGATGCAATGTCGGCTTCGCGCAGATCCTCTCGCGTTCGGCGATCGCGCTGCGTGTATGGGAGCGTGGGGTCGGCGAGACTCTTGGTTGCGGCACCGGTGCCTGCGCCGCGATGGCGGTCATGCGTCGTCGCGACCAGGTTGATGCCGAGGTCGAAATCCGCCTGCCGGGCGGTGCGTTGATGATCCAATGGCAGGGTTCGGGGCATCCGTTGTGGATGACCGGCCCGGCAACTTTTGTTTTTGAAGGGGTATGGCATGAGTGAGCTGAGTGTGAGGGACGGACTGACCGCGATGGAAGTTGCCAGCTACCTGCGCCGGCATTCCGATTTCCTCAAGGAGTTCCCGGATATCGCAATGCTGTTGCGACTGCCGCGCGAGCAGGGCCCGGCGGCTTCGCTGGCCAGCTATCAACTTGAAGTGTTGCGCGACAAGAACAACGAATTCTCGCGGCGCCTGCATGACCTGATCGAGATCGCCCACGAGAACGAAACGCTGATGGTTCGCGTGCATACCTTGACCCTGGCCCTGATGCGTGCGAACAGTCTGGCCGACACGATCACCCGCGTCGTCGCCAGTCTGACCGAGGATTTCCACACCGATCTGGTTCGCGTTGTCCTGTTTCGCAGCGATCCGGATCTGCCGGTGGCGGATTGGCTGCTGGTCGAAGCGGATGGCCGCGATTCGATGCCGGCGTTCGCCGAGTTCCTCAAACGCGGTGAACCGCTCTGCGGACGCCTGCAACAGGACAAGCTCGATACCCTGTTCGGGGCGCGTGCCAGCGAGGTGCAGTCGGCCGTGCTGCTCGCGATCGGCGATGTCGGCATGCTCGCGATCGGCAGTCTCGATGCCAACCGCTTCCATCCCGGCATGGGCACGGTGTTCCTGCGCCTGATTGCCGAAGCGATGTCGGCTGCGGTCGGACGCTACCGCGTCGGCCAATGAGATGACGGCGTCGCTGACTGCCGGGACCGATCGCTATCTTGGCTATCTGCGTGTCGAGCGGCGCTATTCCGCATCCACCCTCGACAACTATGCGCGCGCCCTCGCCAAGCTGATCGCCTATGCCGAGCGTATCGGCATCACCCGATGGAATGAACTGCGCAGCGCGCAACTGCAGGCCCTGCTTGCCGAGCAGCATCGTGCCGGCCTGGCGCCGGCCAGTCTCGGCTTGTTCCTGTCCGCTTGCCGCAGTTTCTTCCGCTATCTCGCCCGCGATGGCGAGGTGAAGGTCAATCCGGCGGTCGGCGTACGCTCGCCAAAGATCCCGCGCAAGCTGCCCAAGGTGCTTGACGCCGACGAGATGGGAGCCCTGCTTGAATTCCCGGCCGATGATGCCGAGGCGGTGCATGATCGGGCCATGCTTGAACTGCTCTACTCGAGTGGTCTGCGCGTCGCCGAGATCGTCAGCCTGCGCTGGCGCGATCTGGACACCGGCGAAGGCATGCTGCGGGTCACCGGCAAAGGCTCGAAGACACGCATTGTGCCGGTTGGCCGCCAGGCCTTGCAGGCGCTCGAATGCTTGCGCGTGCAAGATGCCGCAGCCGATGACGACCTGATTCTGCGTGGTCGCAACGGCCGTCCACTCAGCACCAATGGCGTGCGCACACGACTCAAGCGCCGCGCCCGCGATCAGGGCGTCTGGCAACGGGTCTATCCGCATCTGTTGCGCCACTCATGCGCCAGCCACCTGCTCGAATCCTCCGGCGACCTGCGCGCCGTTCAGGAGCTGCTTGGTCATGCCGATATCGGCACCACGCAGATCTACACGCATCTGGATTTCCAGCATCTGGCCAAGGTCTACGATGCTGCGCATCCGCGGGCGAAGCGCAAGCCTTAGCGGCAACGAGGACTACGACGATCCACCTGCGCGGCTGCGCTTGATGGCCCTTGCGTGAGGCGGCGTGAGTTTTCGCCTGACGCTGATTCGCGGCGAAGCTCGTGTGGTGCCCCACAAATAGCTAGGCAAACTCGTTTGGTCTTCGGCCCCGATCCTGCGTTGCTCGTCATCACCATAGCCCCACTATGCCTCTTCCTCGCGCCAAGTCTCGGGACCGAATCCGCGGCGCGATTCCACCCAGCTATTTGCGGGACACCCCACTAGCAGCCTGTCGGACTTTACTCGGCCGGGCTGCGAATACGTCTGTGCGGTTCATATTTCCGCCGCTTTTTGACCCATAGCACCACGATGGGCCTGCAAATCGTCGTAGTCTGCCCTCGCACAGCCGAATTCTCGCCTCAACCGGCAAAGTCCGACAGGCTGCTAGCCCGGACTATTCATGAAACACACGCGCCCTCGCTTGGCCCTTGAATCCACACGAATTTTCGCTCACTCGCCCCTAGTCCCCGCTCTCCGCTCGATCACCAAAATCCGTGTGAATCCAATGTCCTGCGCGATCATCACGCGTGTTCATGAATAGTCCGGGCTAGCCGGTGGATTCCGGCAATTCGCCCAAGGCATCCTGCAGGGCGTCATTGCCGGACAGCGTTTCGCGTTCGCTGTCGCTGATCGCGCGCTTGCGCTTCTTGCCCGACTTCGACTTGCCCGGGCCACGCCATAGCTCCCTGGCATCGTCCTCGGTGGCGTTGAACAGGCTGCGCACATGCAGGTCGCGTTGCGGAAACGGGATCTCGATGCCATACCTGCCGAGCGCATCCTCCAGCGCCCAGTAGTAGGCCGCCTGCACCGCACCGGGGCGCTTGACCGCATCGGCGGTCAGCCAGACAACGAGCTGGAAGTCGAGGCTGTTGTCGCCAAAACCGACCAGCCAGACCTGCGAACGACGCGGGCCCTCGTTGGCGAACGTGAACGGGACGGCGTCGGCTGCTTCGAGGGCGGCCTTCTTGACCAGTTCCTTGTTCGTGCCATAGGCGACGCCGAACTTGACCTTGATGCGCCGCGCCGTTTCCCGCAGGGTCCAGCTGGTCACGCGGCCGTTGACGAATTCGGAATTCGGTACAAGGATGTCGATGTTGTCGTTGGTGGTCACCCGCGTGGCGCGGATGCTGATGTCAGTGACCTCGCCGGTGACGCCGGATTCGAGTTCGACGAAATCACCGATCTTGAGACTGCGCTCGAACAGCAGGATCAGACCCGAGATGAAATTGTTGACCACGGTCTGCAGGCCGAAGCCGATGCCGACGCCGAGTGCGCTGGCAAAGAAGGCAACCTTGGTCAGGTCGAGACCGATTGCCGACAGCGCGATGCTGATACCGATCGCAATCAACAGGTAGTGGAGGACGCGGCCCAGGGCGTAGAGGGCCGGACGACTGACTTCGGGCCGATGTCTGCCATAGCGCTCAAGTCCGCGCTGCAGCCAGCGCGAGGCGAACCAGGCGGCGAAAAGAATTCCGCCGACCCAGAACATGCCGCCGAGCGTCATCGGAGTACCACCGACTGCGAACAGGGGGTAGTGCAGCACATCACGGCCACCGGCCATGGCTTCTTCCCAGAGACTTGCCGGCTCCGGTTTCGCCTTGTTTGCCGATCGGGCCGGTTGGCGGGCAGCAGCGGCTTCAGTCGGCTCCTTTTCGGGCGGCGTGGTCTCGGGCGCAGCCGGTGTCTGAACCTGCCCTGCCGCAAGACCGGGGATCGCAACCGGATCGATGGTCTGCGCACCTGTCGCTGTGGGTGCCGCGCCGACAACCACACCCAGACATGCGAAAAGCAGGAAACCTTGCAAAGGCATGGCGATCATGCGCGCCTTGGAATCGGGCCAGTCAGGCTTCTAGCCTACCTGATCGCAGGATCCACGATGAAGAGTGCGATCAGGCGGAAGCCGCTTTCGCAGCGAAATCCATCGCTGCGGAATTCAGGCAGAAGCGCAATCCGGTCGGCTTCGGGCCATCCGGAAACACATGACCGAGATGGCTGTCGCAGCGCGCACAGCGGATCTCGACGCGGATCATGCCGTGGCTGACGTCGCGGATCTCACGCACATGATCCGGATCGTACGGAGCGAAAAAGCTCGGCCAGCCGGTGCCCGATTCGAATTTGTTGTCGGACTTGAACAATGGCAGCGCGCACAACTTGCAGACGTAGCTGCCATCTTCCTTGTTGTCGAGCAGGCCGCCGCAGAACGGATGTTCGGTGCCGTGGTCGAGCAGGATGCGGCGTTCTTCGGGGGTCAGCTTTTCGGCGAGGCGCTCGCGCTCGGCATGGCTGATCGGGGAGATGTCGTAGCCGGCAGCCGATCTGCTCATGAGGACGATCCCTTCAGCTTGTCGGCAAATTTTCTGCGCAGCTTGGCCACCTTGGGCAGGGCGACGGCCGCAATGTATGCCTGCTCGGGATGCAGCTCGGCATAGTTTTGGTGGTAGGCCTCGGCCTCGTGGAAGGCTTCCAGCGGCACGACTTCGGTGACGATCGCGTCGTTGAACACACCGGCACCATCGAGCTGGCGGATATACGCCTCGGCGACTTCCTTTTGTGCGGTATCGGTATGGAAGATCGCCGAACGATACTGGCGGCCGCGATCTTCGCCCTGTCGATCCTTCTGGGTCGGATCATGGGCGATGGCGAAGTAGACCTTCAGCAGCTGGCCGAAACTTGTGCGCCGCGGGTCAAAGCGGATCGAAACCACCTCGGCGTGATTGGTCGTTCCGGTGCAGACCGTCTTGTAGTCGGCATTGGCCGCGCCGTCACCGCTGTAACCGGAAGTGACCGAGCTTACGCCATCGATTTCCCTGAATACCGCCTCGACACACCAGAAGCAGCCGCCGGCAAGCACCGCCTGTTGTTCGCCGGTGGTGGACGCCGGATCGATGTCGCGTACCGGATTCGGAAAATCACCACGCGCGATGGCGAGATTGGCGCCGGGAATTTCGCAGACCTGATTCATGGAATTTCCTTCAACGGAAAGGTTCACGTCAATGCGCCCGGGTAGCGGATTTTTCAAGTTGCGCGATGCAAATCAACTCCTTGCAGGAGCCATTTCAGGAGCGGGGCTATCGAACGGGAACAGGGAATCACTAGCAGCCTGTCGGACATTACTCGGCCGGGCTGCGAATCCGTCTGTGCGGTTCATATTTCCGCCGCTTTTTGACCCATAGCACCACTATGGGCCTGCAAATCGTCGAAAATCTGCCCTCGCACAGCCGAATTCTCGCCTCAACCGGCAAAGCCCGACAGGCTGCTAGAGCCCCAGCGTCATGTGAACCCTTGGTGGCCTGTTCGCGGGCGAAGCCTTTCCTGAAAGGCAACAAGAAACCTCGCCGCTGAAGTGGCCGCGGAGGAACTTCTCGCACCGCAACTTGGCGCGACACTTCCTGACCTGTCGTGGTTGCACCGCGCATCCGGCCTTTCGCGCTACGCCGATTTCATCAAGTCGCAGGATCGCGCGCGCATGCCGATCCAGCAGATCGCCGCATGCCCGGCGAGCTGAAAATCGACGGATTCCTCGACCAAGAGCTGCCGTCAGCAGCCTGTCGGGATAGACTGCCCGGCTTGCGGTTGTGACCGTGTGGAGGATTCGCCATGTGGGCTGACAGCGGAACCATTCTGCTCGGCAGCGGGCTCATGCTGCTCGGCACCGATTCTCTGGGCCATGGTGTCTCCGGGTTGATCGCCGGCAAGCCCGACCGATCCTGGCTGGCTGCGCTGAGTTCGACCAGCGTCGCCGCACTGGCTCCCCTGCTCGCCCTGGTCGTTGCCGCCCTGCTCTCCGACCAAGCCGATCTCGGTGCCGGTGCCGCGCTGGGCGGCGCGATTGCGCAGCTCGGCCTGTTGCTCGGGGTCGCCGCGCTGTCGGCTCCATTGCTGGCGCGCCTGAAGGCGTTCGTCTGGATCAATCCGATCTTGATTGGCGCGGTCGTGCTGGTCTGGGGCCTCGGTCTCGACCACGGTTATTCGCGCGTCGATGGCGGCATCATGCTGCTCGCCTTTGTCGTCGTTGGCGGCTTGCTGGTGCGTGGCATCGCGCGTGAACAAGTCGTCAGCCGGGCTTTGCCCGGTCAGGCCGCGCGAACCTTCTCCAACTCGCTGCTGCTGCTGCGACTGCTGCTTGGAGTGGTATTGATCGGGTTCGGAGCCTGGCGTTTGCTGGTCGGCACCATGGCGCTGGCGGGCTCGATCGCACTGAACCCGATGATTGCCGGGTTGCTTGTGCTCGGTCCGGCCAGCGCTCTGGCCGGGAGCCCGACGGCAATCATGGCGGCGCGCGGCGGGCGGGGTGATTTCGCCCTTGCTCAGGCCTTCTTCGCTGCGCTGGCGTCCATCCTGCTCGTGCTCGGCGCATTGGTCATTGTTCATCCGCTTTCCATTCCGGCCTCGATCAGTCGATTTGAGTTGCCGGTTCTGTTCACACTGGCCGTGGCCGTCTATCCGATGATGCGCAGTGACGGCGAGCTGTCGCGGCGCGAAGGTGCCCTGCTGGTGCTGGCATGGTTCGCCTTTTTCGCGACCGAGCTCTGGTTGACTTTCGCCTGAGCATTCGATCGCTATACTGCGCGCCGGGTCAGGGAGTAGAACTTGATGTTGTGGATCAGCTGGATATTGGCGCTCGTCGCATTCGGAGCGGTTGGCTTCCTGGTCATGCGTTTGCGCGACGAGCGCGCCGCCAACCAGAACCTGCGCAATGAGCGCATGCATCTCGCCGATGAGATGGAATCGCTGAAAGAGCATCAATCGCGTCTGATGCAGGCGATGCCGATGTCGCTGACCGGGCAGATGGCCGCAATCGTCGCCAGCGAGGTCAGCGAGCCGCTTGGAATCGCGCACGCCAGCCTGGATGGGGTTGGCGAGTTGCTCGACGACTATCGGCAACTGGTCAAGAACTACGACGCCGCCGTGCAGTACTGCCTGCAGCCGGTCGAGATGATCTTCGGTGCCGACAAGGCCGGCCTCGATCAACTGGTCAAGCATGTCGAGGAAGCGCGGCGGCAGTTGTTCAATACCCGCCGCGAACTCGAAAAAAGCACCATTCTCAACGAGACCAAGTCCTTGCTAGCCGAATCCGCCAGCGGACTGGGTCGATCCGCAAGCCTTGTGCAGGGCCTGTGTCAGTTGACCCGCCCTGACGCGGAAGGTCTCGAATCTGTCGACATCAACGCCAGTCTCGATGCGGCATTGAGCCTGCTCGTTCCCGCCTGGGGCGAGCGCATCGTGGTCGTCCGCGAATACTCGGATTTGCCGGCGGTGACCTGCATGCCGGCCCAGATCTGTCGGGCGTTTGTCCTCATTCTCGAAAATGCCGGCCAGGCGATCGCCGAGCGCGGGCGGGTTCAGGTGGCCACGCGGGCCGGTGGGACGCGCAATGTCGAAATCCGGATCTTCGATTCCGGATCCGGGATCAACGACGAGGATCTGCCGGAAATCTTCGAGCCGTTCTTTTCCACGCGGCGCGACGCGCCCGGTCTGGGCCTCAGCCTCGCGCACGGCATCATCAAGGCACATGGCGGCACGATAAATGTGCGCACGTCGAGGGAGAGTGGAACCAGCTTCATCATCGGTCTGCCGATAACCGCCGCGATGACGGCGAGCACGCCGGCGTCCTTCCTTCGTCGCTGAAGCGGACGGATGCTGCGCGTGTCCAGGCCGCGTGCCCTGGTCATCGGCGGCAGCGGCCAGATCGGCCGCTTTCTGATTCCACAATTGCTTGAAACCGGCCACGAAGTGCTGGCCCTGAGCCGGACTCCGAGGGCTTCGACACGGCCCGATCTGGCGTGGTTGCAGGGCGATGTCTTTGCGGCCATGCCGGTTCTGCCAGCACTGGACATGATCTTCAGCCTCGGTCCGTTGAACGGTTTTGCCGCATGGCTGGCGACGGCGAAGCTGTTGGGAAAACCGCGCATTGTGGCATTTGGCTCGATGAGCGCTTCGAGCAAGCGCGATTCGCCGGATCCGGCCGAGCGCGCCCTGGCCGAGACCCTGCGAAGGGCCGAGCTGGCGTTGGCCGAGGCAGCGGTATCCGCCGACTTGAGCTGGACCCTGCTGCGCCCCACCCTCATCTATGGTGCCGGTCTCGACCGCAGCCTGACTCCCTTGGCACGGCTTGGCAGCCGCTGGCATGTATTCCCCTATCTGCGCGGCGCCAGTGGCCTGCGCCAGCCCGTACATGCCGAGGATCTGGCCTCCGTCTGTCGCTCGGCGGCACAGGCAAACGTGGCAATTGGTCGCAGTTTCGATCTTGGCGGTGGTGAGCAACTGGCATTCGCGACGATGCTCGATCGGGTTCGCCATTCGCTGACCAGCTGGGTGCTGCCCATTCCGGTTCCGCGCGTCGCTCTCCGGGTCAGTCTCGCGCTCGCCGCACGATCGGGGCTCTGGAGCGGGCTTGGGCCTCAGGTTGTCGCGCGTCTCGACAAGGATTTGCTCGCCAATGACAGGCTCGCTCGTGACCTGCTCGGATGGTCGCCGCGCCCATTTCAACCGGCGTCCGCGACCTGGCTGTCGCCGCCCCTGCCTTGAGTACTGGCCAGTACACCATTCTCTACCGTATGGTGCGCCG
The DNA here is from genome assembly GCA_964390215.1 of uncultured Dokdonella sp. Lineage (GTDB taxonomy): Bacteria > Pseudomonadota > Gammaproteobacteria > Xanthomonadales > Rhodanobacteraceae > Dokdonella. Next base: position 245,562 of record CAYMHF010000001.1, read on the forward strand.
CAACATATTGTTGCGCCTCGTGATTTGGTGTTAAGCGGACGTTGCCAACGACCGTTTGAACGGCCTAAGATGAGGTCGCTGAAATTCCATGAGAAGGGGATCCAAATGCAGGCCCGATTGATCGCGGCAGCGCTACTGCCGTCACTCTTCCTCGCCGCATGCGGCGGCGGAAGCAATAGTCCCCGAGCGGTTGAAGCGCCGGGTGCCACCAACACCAACGGGTCACCGGTCACCGGCATCATCACCGCCCGGTTCGATCCGACCAATGCCGTCGTGCCGTTCCCGACCAATCTGCTGCTCTCGGGAACAACGGATCTGACCTTGAACATCCCGGTGGCTAACCCGGCCAATTTCGGTGATCCCAAGGTCGCGATGAACGCGCTCGACGGCTTCAGCACGGTCGCACCCTGGTCGACGACATTTTCAGCACCGCCGCGCCCGAGCACTCTGACCGCCGGCACAACCGTGCGCGTGTTCCAGGTGACCCTGAGCGGTCCCGGTGGCGGCGTTACCGGTCTGACCCGTGAACTGACGCCGAATGCGGAGTACGTGGTCGCCCTGGCCAGCTCGGACAGCTCCGGTCGCACGCTCGCGATCGTGCCGACCAAGCCGCTGCAGCAATTGGCCTCGTTTCTGGTTGTGCTGACCAATGGCATTACCGACAACGCTGGCAATGACGCCACGCCGGATCAGACCTATTTCCTGGCCAAGCGCACCTCGGCCCTGTGCGTAAACGGTGTCTCGCAAGAGCCGCTGCTGCCGAACGCGACCGCCTGCGCGCTTGAGCCGCTGCGCCAACTGACCAACTCGCAAGAAGCCGCCGCCAGCGCCGCTGGCATTGCATCGAGCAAGATCGTCCTGTCCTGGGTTGCCACGACCCAGGGCATCACCCCGGTTCTCGGCGCCGTGCAGGCACGCACCGCGCAGACACCGGCGACCGCGCCCCTGATTGTGCCAACCGGCATGAATCTCGCGCAGATCAATCCCGCCCTGCCGCCGATCGCCGATGTCTATGTCGGCGCGATCGATCTGCCGTACTACCTCGCGGCACCGACGCCAACGGCACCGACCGCGCCACTGAGTGGCTTCTGGCGTGCGGCTCCGGGGGCCTACATTCCGCCATTCGCCGGCATGCTCGACCCCAGCTCGACCTTCGTAACCTTCGCCAATCCGCTGCCGGTCGCCAATTCGACCCAACGCGTGCCGCTGCTGTTGACGGTTCCAAACGCCAGCTCGGGCAAGGTCAAGCCCGCCGCCGGTTGGCCGATCGTGATCTACCAGCACGGCATCACGCGCGATCGCACCGACATGTTCGCGGTCGCCGGCACGCTGGCCTCGCAGGGTTTCGCGGTGATCGCCATCGACGCCCCGCTGCACGGCATCACCAGCAGCGCCAATCCGCTGAATGCAGCCAATCCGGCGTTTGCCGGCCTCGGCGCGCATGAGCGCACCTTCAACCTCGACCTGACCAACAACACTACCGGCGCCTCCGGGCCCGACGGTGTGGTCGATCCGTCCGGCAGCTACTTCATCAACCTGCCAAGCCTGCTGACTTCGCGCGACAACATCCGCCAGGCGGTCGCCGACCTGCTCGTGCTCGCCCGGGCCATTCCCTCGTCCCATTACAGCGGCAGCGGCACCGATTTCGACGGTGCCCGGGTCAGCTTCGTTGGCCAGTCGCTCGGCGGCATCATCGGCACCGTGTTCATGGGTGTGCAGCCGGATGTCCAGGTTGCCCTGCTTAATGTTCCGGGTGGCGGCATTCCGCGCCTGCTCGAAGCATCGCCCGCGTTCGGGCCACGCATCATTGCCGGTCTCGGTGCGCTCGGCGTCAATCCGGGCACGCCCGATTACGATGCCTTCTTCGGTGCGACCCAGACCGTCATCGATTCTGCGGATCCGGTCAACTGGGCGCTGCCGGCCAACAACAGTCTGCTCGCCTCCAAGCGCCTGCTCCTGCAGGAAGTCGTCGGTAGCACCACTTCACCGCCGGATCAGGTCATTCCGAACTCGGTGGCCAATGCACCGTTGTCCGGTACCGAGCCACTGATCCGGGTTCTCGGCCTCAGCACGATCACCCAGACTACACAATCGGCGACCGGCATCCGCGGTGTTGTCCGCTTCACGGCGGGTGATCATGGCTCCTTGCTCAGTCCGACCGCCTCGGCGGCGGCAACCGCTGAAATGCAGGGTGAGATGGCCAGTCTGCTGGTCAGCCAGGGTGCGGCCGTGCAGGTCAGCAATCCTTCCGTCATCCGCACGCAATAACCGACCTGGTACTGGAGTCCCACATGAAGACTTGCAAAGCAATCCAGACCGGTTCGCGCCTGCGTCGACCGGTTCTCTCCACGCTCTCGTTGTCACTCGCGGTGGCCCTGGCCGGCGTCGCCGGTCAGGCCCGGGCATTCGAGTTCGGCAGCCAGGATGGCTTCAATGCCACCGTCAACACGACGATCGGATACGGCATCGGCTGGCGCACCCAGGATGCCTCCGACGACCTGATCGGCAAGGCGCAATTCAATCCGCTGGTCAGCGCACTCGGCCTCGGCAGCCAGGCCCAGCGCGACGCGCGTGGCCGTTTCTCGGTCAATGGCGATGACGGCGACCTTGCCTACAAGAAATGGTCGCCGATCTCCAACGCGGTCAACGCCACGGTTGAAATCAACATGCGTTACGGCGAGAACTGGGGCGGCTTCATTCGTGCCACCGGTTTCTATGACTTCGAAAACAACGGTCGTGACAATCTCTCGAATGCGGCAAAGTCGCGAGTAGGAACGCAGTCGCGCATCCTGGATGCGTTCGTTTTCCACAACTTCACCGTTGCCGATCGCCAGGCCACCGTGCGATTTGGTCGTCAGGTAGTCAGTTGGGGCGAGAGCACCTTCATCCAGGGCGGCATCAATTCGATCAACCCGGTCGATGTCTCCAAACTGCGCGTTGCCGGTTCCGAGCTCAAGCAGGCCTTCCTGCCGGTCAACATGCTCTGGGGTTCGTACAACTTCACCGACAATTTTTCGGCGGAGGCGTTCTATCTGCTCGATTTCCAGAAAACCGATCCCGATCCGGTCGGAACCTACTTCTCGACCAATGACTTCGCCGTCATTGGCGGCCGTTACGTGATGCTCAACTTCGGCACCGTGCCGCAACCGGTGATTAACCCGGATCTGTATGACGAAGTCTGTCGTCAGGGCCACTATGCCGCGACCGACCAAGCCTTTCCGATCGTCAATCCCGCTGATCCAGACTACGTGACCCGAACCGCGTGCAGCGCGGCCTTCCCGCGCAGCCAGACACGGCTGGCCAAGGACAGCGGACAATTCGGCTTCGCCCTGCGCTACATGGCCGAGAGCCTCAATAACACCGAATTCGGCTTCTATGCGCTGAACTACCACAGCCGTGTGCCGTTGATCAGCGGCATCTCGGTCACCGGCCAGGCGCCGAATACGGGCTCGTACTTCACCGAATATCCGGAAGACATCCACCTGTTCGGCCTGAGCTTCAACACCCAGCTCGAAGCCAGCGGTGTTGCCCTGCAGGGCGAATTGAGCTACCGGCCGAACCAGCCTTTCCAGGTCGATGACGTGGAGTTGTTGTTTGCTGGTCTTTCGCCGCTCAATGTCCTGATTCCGCAGCCCTACCTGCGCTTCTACAGCCAGCTTGGAAGCTATGGCCCAGGCCAGGAAATACCGGGCTACGAGCGCCACAAGATCGCCCAGCTGCAGTTCACCGGCACCAAGGTGTTCGGCCCAGGCAACTGGTTCGGTGCGGATCAGATCGCCATGGTTGGTGAAATCGGCTTCACCAATGTCGATCTGCCCAAGAACCTGCGCTTCAACGGTGATGGCACCGATACCGGTGGTGGCGCCGACGTCAACAGCGGGGCCGGGCGCAATCCAATAACCCAGGTCGGCGGTTTCCCGACCCGCTTCTCATGGGGCTATCGTCTGGCCGCCAAGGCGACCTATGAGAACGTCTGGGGCACGCCGGTGTCTCTGTCACCGCGCATTGCCTTCAACCACGACGTCAATGGCACCACACCGGGACCGGGTGGCAGTTTTGTCGAGGATCGCAAATCGATCACGATCGGTGCCGAGGCGAACTATCTGAGCCAGTGGGTGTTTGACCTGTCCTACACCAATTTCTTCGGTGCCGGTTCGTTCAACCTGATCCACGATCGCGACTTTGTGCAAGTCGCGGCCCGCTACTCTTTCTGAGGGGACGATCCATGACATTGATGAAGAAAGCAGGTCTCGCCACGATCATCGCTGCCGCCATGCTGGCCAATGCAGCGATGGCCAAGGTCAGTGCCGATGAAGCGAAAAAGCTCGGCGTTACCGGCACACCGCTGACCCCGCTCGGCGCCGAGCGTGCTGGCAACGCGGACGGCAGCATTCCGGCGTGGACCGGTGGCATCACCCAGCCACCCGCCAGCTACAAGGTCGGCATGCATCATCCCGATCCGTTTCCCGGCGACAAGCCGGTGTTCACGATCACGGCGAAAAACTACAAGGACTACGGCGACAAGATTTCCGCAGGCCAGATCGGCATGTTCGAGAAGTATCCGGACTGGCGCATGGTCGTCTATCCGACCCGGCGCTCGGCTTCAAATCCGGCCCGTACCTACGAGATGACAATGAAGAACGCGCTGACCGGCGAACTGGTCGGCGATGGCGACGGCGTGGCCAAGGTTGCCGAGGGTATCCCGTTCCCGATTCTCGACAAGGATCCGGTCAAGGCCGGTATGGAAGCCATCTGGAACCACAAGCTCAAGTACAAGGGCGTTTCGGCACGGCGCTGGGCCGACCAGGCGCCGGTGACGGCCAGCGGCAAATACGTGCTGGTGCGCATCAAGGAGGAACTGCTCGGACTGTACTATCGACAGGGAGCGACGCTCGCCGAAATCAACAACATCCTGATCTACTTCTATCAGGAGGTCATGTCGCCGCCGCGTCTGGCGGGTCAGGTGCTGCTTGTGCATGAAACCCTGAATTCGGAAATCGGGCCGCGCCAGGCCTGGGTCTACAACCCCGGTCAGCGTCGCGTGCGTCGCGCGCCGAACATCGCCTATGACAATCCGGGCACGGCGGCTGACAATCTGCGTACCACCGACATGACCGACATGTTCAATGGATCACTGTCGCGTTTTGACTGGAAACTGGTCGGCAAGCGCGAAATGTATGTGCCGTACAACTCGTACAAGGCACACAGTGACAAGAGCAAGGTCGAAGACATGCTCAAGCCAGGCTATGTCGATCCGGATTACCTGCGCTACGAGTTGCATCGCGTGTATGTCGTCGAGGCCACGGTCAAGCAGGGCCAACGCCATATCAACCCACGGCGCACTTTCTATCTTGATGAAGACAGCTGGCAGATCCTGACCATCGACCATTACGACAGCGCACTGAAGCTGTGGCGCTATTCGGAAGCACCCAGTGTCAACTACTACGAAGTGCCGGTATTCTGGTCGACGCTTGAGGATCATCACGACCTGAAATCCGGACGCTATATCGCGGTTGGACTCGACAATCAGGAAGAGATGTACGACTTCTCGTTCCAGACCACGCCGGACATGTTCTCGCCGCAGTCGTTGCGCCAGCGCGGTATCCAGTAGAGCCTTGCTCAGCCGCCGTTCTCCGCGCGCCGGAGAACGGCGGACTCAATGACCGCCGGACGACGCCTGCCGTCTAAAGCGTAGCCCAGGTAACCTGCATGCAGCGCCTTATTACGACCGTCGCGGTCGCGCTCCTCGCCCTCGTTCTTGCCCCTCGCATGGCGGGTGCAGAGGACGCCGCCAGCGCCAACATCGAAGTGCTTGCCGCGGATCCGCTTGATCGCCCGGTCGAAATCATGCCGATGGCCCAGAACAGCCTGATGCTCGACATGACGCAAAGCGGGGATCGCGTAATCGCCGTCGGTGAACGCGGGCATGTGCTGATATCGACCGATGGCAGCGAGTGGCGCCAATCCGGCGGTGTTCCGCTGCGCAGCACGCTGACTGCGGTCACCTCGATCGCCAGCCATGTCTGGGCGGTTGGTCACGATGGCGTGATCCTGCACAGCGGTGATGCCGGCGAACATTGGGAAATCCAGCGCCGCGATCCGCGTGGCCAGCCGGCAGCAGGGGTCGACACCAATGACATCCGTCAAGGTGCGCCCCTGCTCGACGTGCTGTTCACGGATGCCGATCACGGTCTTGCGATCGGCGCCTATAGCCTGCTGCTGACGACCAACGATGGCGGCAAGACCTGGACAGGATCGCGCATCAACACGATCGACACCGGCAAGGCCGCCGCCGCGGCGGCAAAAACCGAGGCCGAGCAAGCGGCGCATTCGGAGAATGATCTGGAGAGCTCGGTGTTCAGCGCCGACGAACTGACCATCGGCATGGAAACCGATGCACACCTCAATGCGATTGCACGCACCGCCAGCGGCGGCTTCGTGATTGTTGGTGAGCGCGGCGCGATTTTCCGTTCACGCGATGGCGGGCGCAGCTGGATACGCTCGCAGTTGCCGTACGACGGCTCGATGTTCGGCATCGTCGGCTACGAAGGCGATCACGTGCTGGCATTCGGACTGCGCGGGCACGTCTTTGAATCAACCGACCTCGGCGAGAACTGGACCGAGATCCAGACCGACAGCGAACTGAGTCTGATGGGCGGCAGCGCGCTGGCCAATGGTGGCGTCGTGATTGGCGGAGCGAATGGCATCGTCCTGCACCGCGCCCGCGATTCCGAGCCACTGGTCATATCGACCGAAAAGCAGGCGGGTACCATCGCCAAGGTGCTTCCGGCCGGTGCCGGTGGTGAACTGCTGATCGCTGGTGAAAACGGCCTCAGCCGCTTCCAGCTCAAGTGACGGGGACACAATGAGCGCAGCGAGTTCCAGCAACAAGACAGCGAACGCCTTTCATCGGGTTGCCGAAAAACTGGTGTTCGGCAACCGTCCGATTGTGCTGATCCTGTTTGCGATTGCCACCGTCATCCTCACCTACTTCGCGGCGCAATTGCGTGTCGACGCGGGCTTCAAGAAGCAGATCCCGCTGCAACACGAATACATGCGCACCTTTCTCGACTACGAGCAGGAGTTCGGTGGCGCCAACCGCGTTCTGATCGCGGTCATGGACAAGAACGGCGACATGTTCAACCTGCCGTTTTTCCAGACCATGGAGAAGATCACCCAGGACGCCAAGAACATCGACAGTGTCGACGAGGCGCGCGTGCGCTCGATCTTCACCCCAAATGTACGCTTCGTCGAAGTCGTCGAGGATGGTTTTGCCGGCGGCAACGTGATCCCGCAGGATTTCACGCCGAATGTCGAAGGCTTCGAGGCCACCGCCGAGCAGTTCGCGACGGTCAAGGCGAACATGGAAAAGGCAAGCATCGTCGGTCGACTGGTCGCCAAGGATTTCTCCGGCGCCATGGTCTGGGTCGATCTGGTTCCCGAAAATCCCGAGAAAGGTGTCAAGGTCGATTACAACAAGATCGCTGCCCAACTCGACGAGATTCGGGCCAAGTACGAAAACGAGCACACCACGGTCGCGATCATCGGCTTCGCCAAGATGGTCGGCGACATCACCGCCGGTGCGCAGTCGGTGATCTGGTTCTTCGGCATGACCATCGCTTTCACCTGGCTGCTCCTATTCATTTATTCGTCATCGGCAAAGCTGGCTTCGCTGACCGTGTTTTGTGCGCTGATCTCGGTGGTCTGGATGCTCGGTGCACTGCGTCTGCTCGGCTTTGGCATCGATCCGATGAACATGCTGACGCCATTCCTGATTTTCGCCATCGCGGTCAGCCATGGCGAACAGATGATCAATCGCTACCGTGGCGAGATCTTCTTTGGCGGACTCGAGGAAGGCACCCCGGAGGAATTGAGCAAGCGCGTCGGCCTTGATCCCGAAACCGCCGCGCGCGATGCGTTCCGTGCCCTGCTCGTGCCCGGATCCGTCGCGCTGATCGCAGGCTGCATCGGTTTTGCCGCAATCTTGCTGATTCCGATCCGCATCATCTTCGAGCTGGCCATCACCGCAACCATAGGTGTTGCGCTGACCATCCTCACCGATCTGGTCTTGCTGCCGGTGCTGCTGTCCTACACGCGTCTGCGCAACCTGCCGCGCAAACGCGCCTATCGGCTGCGCCAGCTGACCCAGTTCGACAAGATCTGGACGGTGCTGGCCAAGTTCAGCAAGCCGGTACCGGCTGCGATCATCCTCGTCATCGGCATCGTCATGTGGTTCACCGCCGAACGCTACGGCGAACATGTGATGATTGGCGATGCGCAGAAGGGCGTCGCCGAGCTGCGCCCGGAAGCACGCTACAACCAGGATGCGGTGCTGATCAGCGACAAGTTCGCCCTCGGCGTGGACATCCTCAATGTCATTGCCGAAGGGCCGCCGTCGGCCTGCACCAACAACTACCCGGTCATGGAATTGATCGACCGTTTCGCCTGGCATCTGCGCAATGTCGAAGGTGTGGCCCAGGTGATCACCTTGCCGATGGCGGCAAAAATCGTCAATGCCGGCTGGAACGAGGGCAATCTGCGCTGGCGCGTGTTGCCGCGCGATGCCGATACGCTGCGTCTGGCCACCCAGGGTTTCGAGACCGACAGCGGCCTGCTCAATGCCGATTGCAGTGCGATACCGATCATGGCCTTCCTGACTGATCATCGCGCGACCACAATCGATCGGGTGATCAATTCGGTCAAGCAATTTCGAGTCGACAATCACGCCTGGGCCGGGGGCACGGTCAACTTGCGCGAGCAACTGGCCGAGCAGGTGGCCAGCGGCGAAGTTGCCGAGGGCGATCTGAACAAGGTCAACCTGCGTCTGGCCACCGGCAACGTCGGCGTCATGGCTGCGATCAATGACGAGGTGCGTGCGGTCAAGCGGCAGATCCTGTACATGCTCTACGCCGCCGTTTTCGTGATGTGCCTGATCAGCTTCCGCAGTCCTCGTGCCGCGCTCTGCATCACCTTGCCGCTGGTGCTGGTTACCGAACTCGGGCATGCGCTGATGGTGCATCTCGACATCGGCATGAAGATCAACACGCTGACCGTCGTCGCCCTGGGCGTCGGCATCGGTGTCGATTACGGTATTTATATTTTTGCGCGCATGCGTGAATCGCTGCTGGCCGGCAAACCGCTGACCGAGGCCTATTTCGCCTCGCTGAAAACCACCGGCATTGCGATCTTCTATACCGCATTGACCCTCGCGGCGGGTGTCGGCACCTGGGTGTTCTCGGATCTGAAATTCCAGGCCGACATGGGCGTCATGCTGACCTTCATGTTCGTGGTCAACATGATCGCGGCGATCGTATTCCTGCCTGCGCTGTGCCGCTGGCTGCTGCGGCCGATGGAAAAGACGACGCAAGCCTGACAAGCCTGGTTCGATTGTTCCGTGATAGCCGCCCGCAGAGGCGGCGTTTCCGCGCCAGGTTCGCGGCGACCTGCCGGTGCCAGATCTCGGTGGTTGCCAGTGCGCGAGGTTCGCAAAGGGTTAGTGACGCGAGCGCTGCGATCCTTGTCGTTCGCGACGTGACGCTTGATCGCGGATCAGGTCAGCGATGCGGGAAGCTGCGCGACTCACGCCGCACCCTGCGCGCGCGATCCGTGGAGCGGAGCATCAACTCGCCATGGCACCGAACCAGTGCCCTACGGCGGCGGTGACGCCCATCGCCGATGCGCTCCAGAACACCACGCGCAGCGCACCCCTGAACATCGGCGCACCTCCAGCTCGCGCGGCGGCGGCACCAAGCGCCGCGAGACAAATCAGCGAAAACAGCATGATCGTCTGCACGCGATGGCTCGCCGGCGCAAGTACTGCGCTGAGCAGGGGCAGGGCCGCACCGACCGCAAACGCCAGTGCCGAGGCGAGCGCCGCGAGCAGAGGCCGTGCGCGCAATGCATGGGTGATGCCGAGTTCGTCACGGGCATGTGCGCCCAGCGCATCGTGGGCGGTGAGTTGTTCGGCAACTTGCGTGGCAAGCTGCGCATCGAGTCCGCGCTGGACATAGATGCCGGCCAGCTCCTTCAGTTCATGCTGTGGATGACGCTCCAGCTCTTCGCGTTCGACGGCAAGATCGGCCGCCTCGGTATCCGCTTGTGAACTGACCGAAATGTACTCGCCCGCTGCCATTGACATGGCGCCGCCGACCAGGCCGGCGACGCCGGCGATCATGATGCTCGATTGATCCAGGTTGGCGGCAGCGATGCCGACGATCAGGCTCGCTGTCGAGACGATGCCGTCATTCGCACCAAGCACGGCGGCACGCAACCAGCCGATCCGATCCGTGCGATGGATTTCATGGTGATGCTTGTGCACGCGGCTTCCCCTCTTGTGTGCCGATCGCCGCTGCTGCGGACATCAATAACGAACCTTCAGGTGCCGCATGAACCGGGCCGCCAGCCAGGCCGGGCCGATCAGCAGATAGTGCAGATCGGTGAGAAATGTCGGCCGCGCACCCTCAATGACATGGCCGATGAACTGTCCGATCCAGGCGATCACGAACACGCTGCATGCAAGCCACAAGAGCGAGTTCGCCCCAATGCTGCGCAATAGCCATTCGCTGAGCAGGCCAAATACGATGAAGACCACGAGCATGGCGAGACCGATTGGCCTGGACAGGCGCCAATAAAACGCAAAAGCGGCAATCATCGCCAGGCCGCACCAGAATCCGGGTCGTCCGATCGACGCAGGTACCGGGATTGCCCACAGAGCCGCCATCGCCGCCCACAGAATCGCCGGTACGCAGATCCAGTGGATGATCCGGTTCACCGGCTGCCGATGATCCTGGCTGTAACGGCCAAACCAGTCTTCAAGTGTTCGCATCGGGGCCAGCTCCTATTGGATCAGAATGGAAAACGGCGACAGCGAAAACGCAGCCGCTCAGTCGAGGCGCACGCCAGTCAGCCGTTCCAGCGCCTCGGCGTATTTTGCCGCCGTCGCGTCGATGATGTGTGCCGGGATTGAAGGCCCGGGCGCCTGCTTGTTCCAATCCAGCGTTTCCAGGTAATCGCGCACGAACTGCTTGTCGTAACTCGGCGGACTGATGCCGACACGATATTCCTCCGCGGGCCAGAAGCGCGAGGAATCCGGTGTCAGCATCTCGTCCATCACATACAACTTCCCATCCGCATCGGTGCCGAATTCGAGCTTGGTGTCGGCAATCAGGATGCCACGTGTCCTTGCGTAGGCCGCAGCAAATGCGTAGATCGCAAGGGTCGCATCGCGCACCTGTTCGGCCAGTTCGCGACCGACCTGGGCGACGACCTTGTTGAAGTCGACGTTTTCGTCATGTCCGCCGACAGCGGCCTTGGTCGATGGCGTGAAGATCGGTTCAGGCAACTGCTCGGCCTGGCGCAGACCGGCGCGCAAGGCAATTCCGCACAACGAACCGCTAGCCAGGTAGTCCTTCCAGCCCGATCCGATCAGGTAACCACGCGCAATCGCCTCGAACGGCACCGGCTTGAGACGCTTGCTGATCACGCTGCGCCGCGCATACAGCGACACGTCGACGCCGGCCGGAAGCACCTCGGCAATCGGCCGCTGAATCAGGTGATTGGGCATCAGGTGGGCGGTCTGGGCAAACCAGAAGTTCGACATCCGGGTCAGAATTTCGCCCTTGCCGGGAACCGGATCCGGCAACACGACGTCGAACGCGCTGAGCCGATCGGTGGCCACGATCAGCAACTCGCTGTCGGGCAGCGCATAGACATCACGCACCTTGCCGCGATGGATCAGGTCGAGGCCGGGAAGCTCGGATTGCAACAGGGTCGAAGGCACGGGCGGGTTCCAGAACATCAGCCAGCGCGCAGTTTAACCGCAGGCTGCCAGGGCGGTCGTCCAGCCGTGTAAAATCACCGATCCCAAGCCGCCAGGCCCGTTGCATGCTTCATCCCAGTCAATCCGGCCGCATTGCACGCGGCTCAGGATCCAGCCTGATTGTCCCGCCTTGCGCGCCGCCGGTCGCTGCCTGCCGTGCCGTTCCGGAACAGCCGGAGCGACGCTGGCGAGGACACGCCCGCCCATGAGTTTCATCGGCAAGATCGTCGGTGCCATCCTTGGCCTGATCGTGTTCCGGAACTTCTTCGGCATGCTGATCGGTGCCTTTGTCGGCCACATGTTCGACCTCAGCACGGCACAGGCGAATCGACCTTCGCATGCGACGTCCTTTATTGCGCCGCTGTTTGCCTTTGCTGGTGCGCTGGCGAAATCCGATGGGCGCGTATCGGAGGTGGAAATCCGCGCGGCCGAGGCCTTGATGAGCCGCCTGCACCTCGATCCCGATTTGCGCCGTTTGGCGATCGAGCAGTTCAACATCGGCAAGGCAGCGGAGTTCGATGCGCAGCTGGCTGCGGTCAACCTGCGCGCATGGACGCACGGCCGGCGTGATCTGGCCTTCCTGCTCCTCGACATGCTGCTCGACCTGGTCTACGCCGAAGGCACCCTGGTCGCCAACAAGCTCGCCATCGTGCGCCAGCTCTGCGCAGCACTGGGTGTCAGCGATGCCGAGCTCGCCGCCATCACCGCAATGAAAGGCTACGGATCGCGCTATCAGTACCGGAGTGCGCAGGGTTCATGGTCCGGTCAGCAACAACGACCGCGCAACACGGTGTCGGCGGTGGATCCGTATGTCGTGCTTGGCATCACCCAGGAGGCCGAACCACGCGACATCAAGCGCGCCTACCGCAAACTGATGAGTCAGCATCATCCCGACAAGCTCGGCAACGTCCCCGACGAACTCAAGCAGCGCGCCGAATCGCGCGCCCGCGAGATCAACGCGGCCTACGAGCGGATCAAGGGTGAGCGTGGATTCACCTGAGAGAACCAAACCGGCGAGTGCAAAAGATCGATGCGGGCGACGCATCCGCCATTCGCCAGCAGGCCGCAGAATGGGGCCGGCCAATTCGACCGTGCCGTCGGTATGGCTCGAATCCTGATTCCCCTGCCTCGCCGTGATGCCGATTCCACCGAGGTCGCGGTGAGCTGGCGCGTGCTTCACGAGGCTGGACACGAGGTGATTTTCGCCACGCCCGACGGACTGCCGGCAATCACCGACGAACTCATGCTGAGCGGCATCGGGCTCGATCCTTGGGGCTGGCTGCCAGGACTGAAGCGATTGCGCCTGGTCGGTTTGCTGTTGCGTGCGAATGCCGACGCGCGCCGCGATCATGCGGCGATGCAGGAAGATCAAGGCTTCCGCCATCCGCTGCGCTGGGACGCGCTGGATACAGGCAAATTCGACGGCCTGCTGCTGCCAGGAGGTCATCGTGCGCGCGGCATGCGCGAATATCTGGAGAGTCGGATACTGCAAGCCCTGGTCGCCAGCTTCTTTGCGTCCGCGAAACCGGTCGCGGCGATTTGCCATGGCGTGCTGCTGGCGGCCCGCAGCCGCACCCTTGACGGCCGCTCGGTATTGCATGGAAAGCGCACGACCGCCCTGACCTGGGCACTCGAGCACAAGGCCTGGAGTACCACGCGGATCACCCGCTTCTGGGATCCGGACTACTACCGGACCTACCCGGACCCGCCCGGTCAGCCGCGCGGCAGCATGTCGGTACAACAGGAAGTGACGCGGGCGCTGGCCGATCCCGGCGACTTTGTCGACGTGCCGCGCACGGCCACGCACTACCGTCGCAAGACCCGAGGGCTCGCCCGCGACAGCGATGATGATCCGTCGCCCGCCTTCATCGTGCGTGATGGCAACTACCTGTCAGCGCGCTGGCCCGGTGATGTGCACTGTTTTGCCCACGAATTCTCCACAATGTTGACAACGGCGGGAAACGATCTGGTCGCTGCATGACATGCTCCCGCAAGGATGCATCGTTGCGGTTGCACATCCAGGCTGGGGCTCGTTCGAGATGCCGGGGTGACAAGGCTTGTCGATTCGTGCAACGGTGTCCGTTCCGCCGTCGCCGAGGAGGAAATGCCGAATCATGACTTCGAGCAAACCCGTACCCACGAACCATCGCAAAGCCAGCTTGATCGTCGCACTCGCGTTGATCTGCGTGGCTGCTTGCGCAGAGACGACGACCGATGCTGCCGAGGGCAAGCCCGCAACGACCAGCGACCAGTCCGCGCCGGCCAGGGCCCGGGAAGTCAGTGATCGTGGCAATGCCCGGTTCACGGCAGCGGGCACGACCTGGCTCGGCACCCGCGCCAGCGTGCGCCAAGCGACGAACCGATTGCGCATCTCGGCCAGCAAGACGGCTCGTATCGGCGATACGATGCAGCGCGATCAGCTCAATCTGAACATCAGCGCCTACAAGGGGCCGGGTCACTACAAGGCCGACATGCTGTCGATGTTCGTCCGCGTCAGCATCGATCTGCCCAGGGACCAGGCCGAACAGGCCGATGCGCAGAAGACCTTGATCGACGCGCTCGGCAATACCAGCAAGATCCGCCTGGTCAACGCCGACATCGAAATCACCTCGGTCAGCGCTGGCTACATCGATGGCACGTTTGCGATCGACCGGCCCGCCGGAGCACCGGAATCAACGATTTCCGATGGCCAGTTTCATGCGCGTGTCCGCGACTAGACGGTGGCCGCCTGGTGGTTGCGGGAAGGGGCAGTTCTCGGTACAGGTTAGCGGTGAGCGGGAGAAACGGTCCGGGCCTGTTTGCCGGTATCGAAAAACCCGAGATACTGGTTGACAACAAACCGAAAGCCGCGATGCTCTCCCCATTCCCCATTCCCCATTCCCCATTCCCCATTCCCATGTCCAGATCCTCAACCGTCATCGCCCCATCCATCCTTTCAGCCGATTTCGCCCGCCTCGGCGAGGAGGTCGATGCGGTTATCGCGGCCGGTGCCGAATGGGTGCACTTTGACGTGATGGACACCCACTACGTGCCAAATCTGACCATTGGTCCGCTGGTCTGCGAGGCGTTGCGCAAGCATGGCGTGACCGCGCCGATCGACGTGCACCTGATGGTCAAGCCGGTGGATCGCATCATTCCGGATTTCGCCAGGGCCGGGGCCAGCCTGATCAGCTTCCACCCGGAAGCCGCCGAGCACATCGATCGCACGATTCAATTGATCCACGCCGAGGGCTGCCGGGCGGGACTGGTGTTCAATCCGGCGACACCGCTCAACTATCTCGACCATGTCCTCGACCAACTCGACCTGGTTCTGATCATGTCGGTCAATCCGGGCTTCGGCGGGCAGAGTTTTCTGCCCTCTGCACTGAATAAACTGCGCCGCGTGCGCGAGTTGATCGACAGCAGCGGTCGCGATATCCGCCTCGAGATCGACGGTGGCGTGAAGGTCGACAACATCGCCGCCATTGCACGTGCCGGTGCCGACACCTTTGTCGCCGGATCGGCAATCTTCGGCAATCCCGATTATGCCGGCGTCATCGCGGCAATGAAGCAGGCGATTGCAGGCGCCTGACAGCGGCACTTGCGCGCGACCCCTGCCTTTCGACCCTTAGCCTTCAACGGTGCGGACGTTAGAATCGCGCTTTCCGTGTTGTTGTGGGGCTCCCGATGCGTCTACCTGTTGTCGTCGCTGCACTGCTTGTCGGTGTGGCTCCGCTCGTCCATGCGCTGCCTGCGGGCAACTCGCGCCTGCTGCGTTTTCCCGATATCTGTGGTGATGCGATCGCCTTTGTCCAGGCTGGCGACATCTACACGGTGGCGGCGAGTGGCGGCACGGCCTTGCGCCTGACTTCGCATGCGGGTCAGGAGCTGTATCCAAAGTTCTCACCGGATTGCCGTTCAATCGGCTTCTCGGGGGAATACGACGGTACCCGCCAGGTCTTCGTGATTCCGGCCAGCGGTGGCGAGCCGCGCCAGTTGACCTTCTACAACGACATCGGCCCGCAGCCGGTTCGTGGCGGTACCGATTACCGCGTACTCGACTGGACGCCTGACGGCAATAACATCCTCGTTCGCGCCAACCGCGTGGCTACCGATGATCGTGGCGGTCGCCCGTACCTCGTCCCCGTCGCTGGCGGCATGGAAACACCGTTGGCCGTGCCGGAAACCGGTGGCGGCATGCTGTCACCGGATGGGCACAACTACGTGTATACGCCGATCGATCGCGAGTTCCGCAGCTGGAAGCGCTATCGCGGTGGGCGCGCCCAGGATGTCTGGCGCTACGATCTGGTTGCCAACCGCGCAACGCGGTTGACCGACAATCCGGCCACCGACAATCAGCCGATGTGGATCGGTGACACGATCTACTTCACCTCCGATCGCAATTACACGATGAACCTGTTCGCGATGCCGGCATCCGGCGGCGAAGCGCGTCAGATGACCGCGTTCAAGGATTTCGACGTGCTCTGGCCGAGCGCCGGCAAGGATGCGATCGTGTTCGAGAACGGCGGCGCGATCTGGCGTTTCGATCCGAAAACCGCGCAGACAGTTGAAGTGCCGATCCGCGTCACCGGCGATTTTCCGCAGACCCTGCCGACCTGGAAGAATGTCGCCGCACAAGTCGAATCATTCGACTTGAATGAAGATGCGAGCACGATCGTCTTCGCCGCGCGCGGCGAGTTGTTCCGCCTGAGCGGCGATGAGCCTGACATCCGCAATATCTCGCACACGCCCGATGCGCGCGAAATCGGCGTGAGCCTGTCGCCGGATGCTGGCCGCGCCGCATATCTCTCGGATGCCAGTGGCGAATACGAGATCTACCTGCAGAACCTCGATGGCGGCGCGCCAAAGCGGCTGACCCATGATGGCGGCATCTGGCGTTTCGCACCGATCTGGTCACCGGATGGGCATCACATCGCCTATGCCGACAAGCAGCAGCGCCTGCGCATCGTCGATGTGGACAGCGGCGACACGAAGGATGTTGAGAGCAGTCGGCATGACGACATCACCGAATACCGCTGGTCGCCCGATGGCCGTTGGCTGGCCTATACGCTCGAAAACGATGCCGGCCTGATGCAGATTTGGATGTACTCGCTGAAGGATGGTTCGCGCACGCCGGTGACCGAGCCCACTTCGAGCGCGTTCAGCCCGGCCTTCGATCCGGATGGCCGCTGGCTGTATTTCCTGTCCAACCGCGATTTCCAGTTGCAGTTCAGCGCCTATGAGCAGAACTACCTCTATGCCAATGCGACCCGTGTCTATGCGCTCAGCCTCGGCGCCGCTGGCCCGTTCCTGCATGAGCACAAGACCCCCGCAGGCGATGCCGCACACAAGCAATCGGCGCACGCCGCCGCCGCCGGGATTCGCGTCGATCTCGATGGCATCATCGGTCGCGAGCAGGTGCTCAAGGCGGCGAACGGCAACTACCAGAAACTGCAGGCTGGCACGGATGCGGTGTTCTATACCGCCTCGGGCGACGGCCGTCGCGAAGGCGCTGCGGAACTGCGCATGCTCGGAATCGAGGCCGACAAGGACAGCAAGGTTGCCAGCGGCATCGATGACTACCGCCTCGCCGCGGATGGCAAGCATCTGCTCGTCCAGTTCAGCGGCAAGTTCGCCCGCATCGAGGCCAAGGCCGATCAGGATCCGGCCAAGTCCGCGCTTGATCTTTCGCAGTTGAAGGTCATGGTCGATCCACCGCGCGAATGGCATCAGGAATTCGTCGATGGCTGGCGCATCCTGCGCGACTGGTTCTACGACCCGGGCATGCACGGCGGCATCGAACGCTGGAATGCGGTGCGGGCGCGCTATGAGCCGCTGGTCGCCTACGTCGCCACACGCCAGGATCTCGACTATCTGTTCCAGGAACTGGCCGGCGAAGTGCAGTCTGGCCATGTCTACGTGCAGCAGGGCGACCAGACCAAGGTCGAGCGCACTCCCGGCGGCCTGCTTGGCGCCGAGATCGTCGCCGATGCTTCGGGCTATTTCCGCATCGACAAGATCTATGCGGGTCGGGAGTGGGACGAGCGCAACCGCTCGCCGCTGGCTGCACCCGGTGCCAGGGTCAAGGTGGGCGAATACATCATCGCCGTCGATGGTGTCGATACGCGCACGGTCAAGAATTTCTACCAATTGCTGCAAGGCAAGGGTGGCCAGAAAGTCGACCTGCGCATCAACCCGCAAGCGCAAGCGAAGGGCGCGCGCAGTCTGCGCGTCGAAACCCTGACCTCCGAGTTGAACCTGCGCTATGCCGATTGGGTCAATGCACGGCGCACGATGGTCGATCGTCTCTCCGGTGGACGCATCGGCTATATCCATGTGCCGAACACCGCCGTCGATGGCAATCGCGAGTTGTTCAGCGGCATGCTCGCCTATGCCGACAAGGAGGCCTTGATCATCGATGACCGTTACAACGGCGGCGGCTTCATTCCGGATCGCATGATCGAGTTGCTGGCACGCAAGCCGCTCAATTACTGGAAGCGTCGCGGCCTCGATCCGCAGGCCACGCCGATGCTTTCGCATAACGGCCCGAAGGCGATGCTGATCAACGGACTGGCCAGCTCGGGCGGCGATGCCTTGCCCTACTATTTCCGCAAGCTCGGTCTCGGCAAGCTGATCGGCACGCGCACCTGGGGCGGCCTGATCGGTATCTCGGGCAATCCCTCGCTGGCCGATGGCGGAACCCTGCTCGCGGCAACCTTCCGGTTCATGGATACCGACGGCAACTGGGCGGTCGAGAACGAAGGCGTCAGTCCGGATATCGAGGTCATCGATCGTCCCGACCTGGTTGCCAGTGGGCACGACCCGAGCGTCGAGAAGGCAGTCACCGAGTTGCTTGCCGAACTTGCGCAGCATCCACGCAAGCACATCGTCGCGCCGCCCGCGCCAGGCAATTTCGGCGCGCCGACACCGTAGCCGAGCAAGCGCATGATCGGGCTGCGTTATCCTCGCAGCCCGACCGATTCAGGAGTGCCTGCCGATGCGGTGTTTCGTGTACAAGAGTCTGCGCCGCACCGAGACCTACGTGTACTTGCGTGCCGTCGATGCGTTCGAGGTAATGCCAGGGCCGATAGCCGAGCAGCTCGGCAGCCTCAGCTTCGTCATCGAGATCGAGCTTTCATCGCAACGCA
Organism: uncultured Dokdonella sp.; assembly: GCA_964390215.1. Lineage (GTDB taxonomy): Bacteria > Pseudomonadota > Gammaproteobacteria > Xanthomonadales > Rhodanobacteraceae > Dokdonella. The sequence goes on from CAYMHF010000001.1 coordinate 264,507, forward strand.
GGCTGGCCCGCGAAAACGTCGACGAAGTCATGCTCAATCTGGATGTGCAGGGCTACCACCTGCAGTTTCCGCCGTCGCCACAATCCGGCGACGCCACCTGAGCCGATTGCCGACGCCCGCATGCAACGCCTTTCGGTGAGCCCAAGCGCGCCGCACGTCGATATACTCACCCACGCGTCGCTTCCTTTGCGGCCTGGCTGAACATGTCGCACGAAATGCAAAAATCCGTCGTCCGCCCGCGTTCGCTGCTTGCCGGACTGGCCCGGTTCCTGCCCGCCTTGCTGGCTTTCGCGATGGCGGTTCCAGCAGCCGGTTGGCTGACGTCGATCCTGCTCCTGAGCGGCGCCAGCCTGTTGCTGGCGGCGGTCTGCGCGAGCATTGGCTTCGCCATGGAAGGATCGTTTGCTCGCAGCATTGGTCGTCGCGGGCTGGCCAGCCTGCTTGCGCTTGCCCTGTTTGGCGTGTTCATTGCCGCCTTGCTTGCGGTGCCGACCGGGTGGCTGTTGCGCGAACCGTCCCTTGGCGGCGCCTTGGCGCTGTCGGCGGCACTCCTGCTCGGGGTGCTCTCGCTGTGGCGGATCTGGCCGGTATTCGCGCTGCCCCTGGTCTGGGACGATGCCTGGCCGGAAATCACCCAGGGTTTCTGGCTGAGCTCGGCCTTGCGCCGCTCGCTGGCTTTCGCGCGCCATCTCACCGGCGAACACGAACTGTTCTTCAGCCACGGTCTGCCGACCGCCCTGGCTGTGCTCGTCATCAGCGTTGGTGCGCTGGCACTGGGTATGTTCGGGGCCACGGCAAGCAGCGATATCCGGCTCGCCGCGATCCTCTCGTATGGTTTGCTGATTGCGCCGCTGGCCGCGCTGACCATCGCAACGCGCTGCGCAAATGCGATGTTTGCCGATGCGCGGCGGCAGCGCAGCCTGCGCCAGCGCGAATCGCTGGCAGCGGCCAGTGACATCATCGAAACGCCGCGACCGGTGTCGCCGCTGGTCGATGGCATCACCGATCCCGATGCCACCCTGCTCGCCGCCGCGCGTTCGGCGCAGATCGACATGGCCCTGCAGGCGCTTGAGCAGGGCGCCGATCCGAATACCGTGCCACTCGAACACGATCGCGACCAGCGTAGCGTGCTCGTGCACGCGGTGATCCTTCCCGATTTGCGCCTGCTGCGTGCGCTGATCGCCAAGGGCGTCGATGTCAACCGCAGCCATGCCGGATTGCCGCCGTTGATCGCCGCCACCCGCGACAGTTTCCAGGGTCGTCCCGATGCGGTCATGACCCTGCTGGCCAATGGTGCGGATCCGGCTGCGCTCGATGCCGCAGGCAATACCGCCCTGCATCACGCGGCCTTGTGCGGTGAGCCGATCGTCGCCGCCTTGCTGGTCGATGCCGGAGTACCAATCGATGCGGTCAATCGCGAAGGTCTGACCGCGCTGGGCAACGCCTGCGCGAATGGCAACTGGATTCTCGCCGGATTCCTGCTTGAGCACGGCGCTGCCGCTGTGGTCGAGCACGCCCAGCCGGTCTTGCTCATGGCGGCCGGTGTTGCCGAGGATGATCCGGCCGGAGTCAGGTTGTTGAGCAAGCGTAAGGTCGATGTGGATGCGTGCGGACGTCTCGATCGTACTCCCCTGATGCTGGCGGCTCTGGCCGGCCACGTGCAGATCGTCGAGGCACTGCTGGCCGCTGGCGCGAATGCCGATCTGGGTGATTGCAACGGCACCAGCGCGTTGATGGAAGCTGCGCGCTTCGGATCGGTGTCGATCATCCATGCGCTGGGCAAGCGCAAGGTCGATGTCAACAGGGTCGACTCACTGGGCCGCACGGCCCTGATCATCGCTTGTGGTTCGCGCACGGCCAATGAAGAAGTGGTGCGCGCCTTGCTCGCCCTCGGTGCGGATCCGGGCATCGCCGCCAGCGATGGCCGGCGCGCGCTCGATCATGCGCAGGCCAGCGGGCGCTGGCCGATTGTCGCCCTGCTCGATCCCTCCTTCACCCTGCCCAGCAACCTGGCGGGCGACAGCGCAAGCGCCGATGAAGCCGACGACATTCCTCACCTGCTTGATGCGCTGCGCTTTGGGCATTGGCATGTCGCCGAAAGCATGCGCGCTAGCATTGCCAGGCAAGCATCGACCGATCTGGCCCGGTTGTATTTCGGGCTGCTCGATGCCGAACACGAGCGCGCACGCAACTGGCTTTGCAATCTGGGTTTGGCTGCCGACGTCGAATTGGAAAACGGTAAATTACTGACCGAGGTGCTGATCACAAATTTGCCGGCCAGTTGTGCAGCGTTGCAGCAACTGGTCGACCATGGAATTGCGGTCGGCGGTGCCGGGTTGGTCGCCAGACTGCTCGCCCGCGCGCCGGTCGGTGCGGATAACCGGATGCTGGTCGATCTGGTTGTCAATCTGATCGAACGTGGCGCCGATTGCTGCGGACGCGGCCCGGGTGAAGCCTCCGCCCTGCATCTTGCCGCCGCCCTTGGTGAAACACATCTGGTCGAGATTCTGCTTGCGCGCGGTGCTGATCCGAATGCACGCGATGCTCGTGGTCGCATGCCCCTGCACCATGCGCTCAAGACCAGTGGTGAGCGTGCCATCGCCGTGGTGCGTGCCCTGGTGGGTGCAGGGGCCGATCCCGAACGCGCGACGGAAAGCGGTGAAACCCCACTCGGCCTGGCCTTGGCCCGCGCCGACCGCGATCTGGTCTACTGGCTCAACTGGCCACGTTGGCGCTTGCCGGGGCGTGCCTTGCGTGGGCCGGATCTTCCGGCCGCCGCCGCCAGCGGCGATATCGATGCGATTGACAAGCTGCTCGGCCTCGGCATTGCGGTCGACAGCATCGACAGCCAGGGTGCCAGCGCGCTGATTCGTGCGGCGGGCTCGGGCTATGCGGCCCTGGTCGTGCGTCTGCTCGATGCCGGCGCGAATCCGCATCAGGCGTCGTACTCGGGCGCCACGTGCCTCTCGGCCGCCGTTTCGGCCCGGCGCGAGGCGGTCGTGCGCACCTTGCTCCAGCATCGTGTCGACGCCGATCAACCTCTGCCCGGCGGTGGCACGCCCTTGATGATCGCCGCCGCCCTCGGCTTGCCGCGCCTGGCCGAACCGCTGCTGGAACATCGCGCCGATGCGAATTGTGCCGATGATCGTGGCAATACGTCCCTGCAGGCGGCCGCCCAGTTTGCCTTCGACAGTCGTGATACGGCCTTGGCCACCGAGTTGCTTGAACTCCTGTTGCGCCACGGTGCGCGCATCGACATGCGCAACCAGGCCGGCCAGGATGCGCTGTTGCTGCTGCTCGGCGCGCGTGCCGAACCGGGCACGGCCTGTGACGCGCAACATCTTGGCCAGCTCGCGAAGCTGCTGATCGACAAGGGTGCAAGTGTCTCCACCGCCGATCGGCGCGGCATCAGCCCGCTGCATGCCTGCGCCATGCATGGCCTGCTCGGCGTGGCCAGGCTGCTGAAATCGCACGGCGCACCGATCGAACAAACCGACACGCTGGGGCGTACCGCCGGCGAAGTCGCCGCCCTGCTCGGCTACGTCGATGTCGCCAGCGAACTCGGTGTCACCCGCAGCCCAACCCCGAGCGCACGCCTGACCCTGCGCAGGCGCGCTATCGATTGAGAGCGGGTTGGAGCTGGGAGTAGGGATTAGGGAGTCGCAGTGGACAGTGCGCCCAGTTCTTTCTCATCTTCACCCTCGACAAACGAATGGATCCCAGCCTGCCTTTATGACTGACATTGCGGCAACGAGAGTGTCCGGCTCGCGAAAGGCCGCGCTTGATTGACTCCCCACTCCCGCTGTGCGCATTCGGCTAGGATATCGGCCATGAACAAACCCAACACCACCCATTTCGGTTTTCGAGATGTCGCCGAGGGCGACAAGGCGCGACTGGTCGGCGAGGTTTTTACCTCGGTTGCGCGCAACTACGACATCATGAATGACCTCATGTCATTCGGTGTGCACCGCTTGTGGAAGCGCCACTTCGTTGCCACCAGCGGCGTGCGTGCGGGCGACAAGGTGCTCGATCTGGCCGGCGGTACCGGTGATATCGCGGCATTGTTGCTGCCGCGGGTCGGCAAGGAAGGTCGCGTCGTCATCGCCGACATCAATGGCGACATGTTGCGCGTCGGTCGCGATCGGCTGGTCGATCGCGGTCTGCTGCGCGGTCTCGATTACAGTCAGGTGGATGCCGAGGCGCTGCCGTTCCCGGATCAAAGCTTCGATTGCGTGACCATGGCCTTTGGTCTGCGCAATGTGACACGCAAGGAAAAGGCCCTGGCCGAAATCCGGCGCGTGCTCAAGGTCGGCGGGCGTGCGCTGGTGCTCGAATTCTCGGCGGTTCGCGAACCGCTGCTCAAGCCGCTCTATGATTTCCACTCGTTCTCGGTCTTGCCGCGCATCGGCAAGTGGATCGCCGGCGACGAAGCCAGTTACCGCTATCTGGCCGAGTCGATTCGCAAACACCCCGATCAGGCGACCTTGAAGGCGATGATGGAGGCAGTGGGCCTGGCCCGGGTTGATGTGCGTAATCTTTCAGCCGGGATCGTCGCGATCCATCGCGGCTACCGGATCTGAATTCGCCGCGAGAGCGGGGAGATCCGGGCGGCAAAGGAAATGGTCGGACGAGAAGCGGAGCGCATCCTGCGAGCCGTTGTCTCCTCGCCCGACCAGGGGGAGGGTTTGATGGCATGGCCAATCAGTAACCCAAGCATGCCTGTTGCAGCCGCATTGCCATAGCTGTCAGTTCTTACAGCTTGTTTTTTCAATACGAATGTGTTAGGCGGGACTGGCCCAGACTCCTGACCCGGGCCATTCCCGAACAATCCGGGCTAGTGGGGTGTCCCGCAAATAGCTGGGTGGAATCGCGCCGCGGATTCGGTTCCGAGACAAGGCGCGAGGAAGAGGCATAGTGGGGCCATGGTGACGACGAGCAACGCAGGATCGGGGCCGAAGACCAAGCGAGTCTGCCTAGCAGCCTGTCGGACTTGACTCGGCTGGGCTGCGAATCCGTCTAACGGTCCATGTTTCCGCCGATTTTTGACCCATAGCACCACTATGGGCCTGCAAACTGTCGAAAATCTGTACTCGCCCAGCCGAATTCTCGCCTCAACCGGCAAAGTCCGACAGGCTGCTAGTTATTTGTGGGGCACCACACTAGAGTGCGATCAGATTCAGGCTCATCGCCCGTGCGATCGCCTGGCGACGGCCGAAGACACCGAGCTTGCGCGCGCTGTTGCTCAGATGAAAGATGGCCGTGCGTTCGGAGATGCCGAGCTGCTGCCCGATCTCCCAGCTGGTCTTGCCGGCTGCGGCCCAGCGCAGGCAATCGAGTTCACGTGCGGTCAGATGAACCTGGGCGTTGGCGATCCGGCTGCTCAAACGCATCTGCGCTTCGTGGATGAATGCGGCGAGGAGTTGAAGCTCGCCAAGCTGGCCCAGGTGCATGCCCGCGTCTGCCGGGTCGGCCATTGCCACCGACAACATGCCGAACTGACCAAGCGGCCCATGATTCGGCAGTCCGATGCCAGCGCGGAGGCCGAAATCGGCCGCTTCGGTGAAAAAGCGGGTCTGGTAACCGGCGCCGCGTGCGACCGGATCGGAAGCCCAAAGGCATGGCGTGATGTGCTGCCGGCAATGCTCGATCACCGGATCGACCGCGAAATAGCCGCGGCGCCGATACAGATTCATCCATTCCGATGGGTAGGTGACAAGCCTTTCCACGTTATCGCGTGGCTCGGGGCCGGAGCTGTAGATCCAGTTGTCAAAACCAAGTTGCAGCACGTGCCGAGTCGCCACGGCGCGCAGATGCGGCGCCGATGTGCATTCCAGCAGCTGTTGCAGGTTGTCCCACTGCTTGAGCATTGATGTCCCCCTGCTTGTCAATATACGCAGGTGTCGATCGGCTGTCTTCCGTCTGCAGATCCAACTCGAACGTGGCGCCGCCAATGGCATACTCGAATGTTGCATCGTCCGGGTTGGATTGGGAAGTCTGCCCGGATCAGGCTGCGCCCATCGCGATGTCGATCCGCAAGCTGGTCAGTACGGCAAATGGCAGTGCGCATCTGCGCGCGACTCGGTTGAAGAACCTTTGGAGGATTCATGAAAAGCGGTTGTCTGTTCCTGGTTGCATTCACGCTCGGTATCGCCGCCGTTGGCGCTCAGGCGGAGGAGGATCCCCACAGCTATGCCGAGCCGGCCACGGTGGCGGTCAATGCGCTCACGCTTGATCTCGCCGTCGATTTCACGCGGCAGGAGCTGGCCGGCATGGCCGAGCTCGCGCTGGACTGGCGTGATGCGCAGGCACACAGTCTGGTACTCGATACGCGTGATCTGGTCATCGAATCGGTTCAAGCCATCGCTGCCGATGGCTCGACCGACGATCTCGCCTACACGCTGGACAAACGCGACCCGATCTTCGGCTCGGCCCTGCGCATCGACACGAAAACGCCGGTGCCGGGCGTGCGCATCCGCTATCGAAGCTCGCCGCAGGCATCAGGCCTGCAATGGATGACGCCGGCGCAGACCGCCAGCGGCAAATACCCCTTCATGTTCTCGCAGTCTCAAGCCATCCACGCACGCAGTTGGGTGCCCTTGCAGGACACGCCCTCGGTGCGCTTCACCTACAGCGCGCATATCCGCGCGCCGAAACCCCTGCGCGTGGTCATGAGTGCCGACAACGACATTGGCCATGCGCTGGATGGCGACTACCGCTTCACCATGAATCAACCGATTCCGTCCTATCTGCTCGCGATCAGCGTTGGCGAGCTCGATGTGCGTTCGACCGGGCCGCGCACGGCGGTGTACGCCGAGCCGCGCGTGCTTGCCCGTGCGGCGAAGGAGTTCGAGGACACCGAGGCGATGATCGCCGCGGCCGAAAAACTCTATGGCCCCTATCGCTGGGATCGCTACGACATCCTCGTGCTGCCGGCGAGCTTTCCGTTCGGCGGCATGGAAAACCCGCGGCTGACCTTCGCCACGCCGACCGTGATTGCCGGTGACAAGAGTCTGGTCGGCCTGATTGCCCACGAACTCGCGCATTCCTGGTCCGGCAACCTGGTCACCAATGCGAATGCCCAACACATGTGGCTTAACGAAGGCTTTACGAGCTACGTCGAGAATCGCATCGTCGAGGCCGTGTACGGCAAGCCAGTGGCGACCATGCAGCTGGTCGTCGATGCGCAGGAATTGCGGGTCGAGATGCAGGCCATGAAGCCGCGTGAACAATTGCTGGTCACCGACCTCGAGGGCATCGATCCCGATGCGGGGCTTTCCGGTGTGCCCTACGACAAGGGACGCTGGTTCCTGCGTTTCCTCGAATCGCGCTACGGCCGCGACGTGTTCGATCCGTTTGTGCGCGCCTATTTCGATCATTTCGCTTTCCAGAGCATCACCACCCCGGATTTCCTCCGCTACTACAGCGAAAACCTCGAAAGCAGATATCCGGGCAAGGTCAGTTCGGCGGAGATCGACGAATGGCTGCATCAGCCCGGCATTCCCGAATCCGCGCCCATCGCACATTCGGCGCGCTTCGATGCCATCGACAAGGCCGCTGCCGATTTCCTCGCCGGCAAGCTGGCCGCGAAAAACCTTCCGGCCAGTCACTGGGTGACCTACGAGTGGTTGCGCTTCCTCAACGCACTGCCGGCCAAGCCGACCGTGGCGCAGATGAAGGCGCTCGACAAGGCATGGAAATTGACCGGCACCGGCAATGCGGAAATTGCCTTCCGCTGGTATGTCGCCACGGTGCGTGCCGGTTATGCCGAGGCGCGCCCGGCGCTTGCCGCGTTCATCGAGCGCATCGGCCGACGCAAGCTGGTCGTGCCGATCTATGCCGAGCTGGCCAGGACAGAAGACGGCAAGCAGTTTGCAATCGCCTCCTACAGGAAGGCCAAACCAGGCTATCACCCGTTGACCCGGGCTTCGGTGGAAAAAGTACTGGGTCTGTAGGCGTCCACCCCGGCGACGCGATTCATGCGCCGTCGGCTGGGGATACACACTGCCGCGAAACGCTATTCCGACGCTCCCGGATTCGATCCGGAAGCGTTCGGGCCGAGCTGATTCAGCCAATTATTGGCGCATGTCCCAAGCTGGTTCACCGCGCGGCGGGATCGTCTGCGGCGTGACCGATCTGAGCGGTTCGGCGGCCATCTTTTCTTCGAGGTACTTCAGCGCCGCATCGAGTTGTGCGTCGGCGCCATTGAAGGTCGCCAGCGGTGGATTGACCACGGCGATATCCGGCGAGACGCCGCGGCCCTCGATCAGCCAGCGGCCATTCTCGGCACTGAACTGCGGAAACTCGGCGACGCGCGCGATGCCGCCGTCGATCAGCGGATTGCGCCCGGACAGCCAAATACCGGCACCCGCCGTACGTTGGCCAATCAGCGGAGCCAGCTGCAGCGCCTTGATGCCGGCGGCAAAGGTCTCGCCATCGGAATAGGTGCGCTCGTCGATCAATACCGCGAGATGGCCACGGAAGGTCTGCTGCATGTTGAATTCTCTTGGGCTATCCGGGTAGATCCAGAAAGCCCAGGTCCGGCGCAACAGCTTTTCGATGATCCAGCTGTCGATGTTGCCACCGTTGTTGCGGCGCACGTCGATGATCAGGCCGTCGCGATAAATGTTGGTGTAGAACTCGCGGGCGAAATCGGCAATGTCATCGGAACCCATCGCACGCAGATGCAGGTAACCGATGCGTCCCTTGCCACTGGCCAGCACACGCTCGCGGCGACTCTGTTCCCAGTCGCCATAGCGCAACCCGGATTCGCCGCGGCTGTCGAGAGGCATAGCCACCGTCTTGTGCGCTTCACCACCGCGGCTCAGCGCAAGCAGCACCTGCTTGCCGGCCTGATTGGCGAGCGCGTCGGCGACATCGGCAAGGCTGCGCACCGGCTGGCCATTGATCGCCGTCAGCAGGTCGCCTTCGCGCGCATCGACGCCCGGTCGCGCCAGCGGGGCGCGGTCATTCGGCAACTCCGGATCGCTTCGATAGATGTGGGCGATCCTGAGACCGTTGCCGACCGCGACCAGATCGGCGCCGAGTGCGGCCGGCTTGGCCACTTCGTCATCCTGACGCTTGTCGCCTCCGCGAACCTGCGAATGCAGGATGCCAAGCTCGGCGGTCATCTGGCCGGTCAGGTCTTCGAGTTCGTTGCGATCGGCGACCCGGGCGAGCAGAGCTTGGTAGCGCGCATAAACGGCATCCCAGTCGACCCCACGCATGCCGGGATCGAACGAGAATTCACGGTGCATGCGCCAGGCGTCGGCGAACATCTGCTTCCACTCGGCTTGCGGATTGATCTGCAGACGCCAATCGGAAACGCGCAACTGATTCTTGTCCATCTTCTCGGGCGCTTTCTCGCCGCTGTCGACAATGAACATGTCGCCCGCGCCTTTCTTGCTCCACTTCACCAGCAACAGTTTCTTGCCATCGCTGGAGAGCTGGAAGCTGCCGATGTTGTCGGCGAAGGTCTTGGCTTCGTCACCGTCATTGCCGAGAGCCAGGGTTTTCAGTTGCGGGTGCGCATCACCGACGCCCTCGTCGATGAAGTACAGGCGCTTGTCGTCAACGGCCAGCGAGCGATAGTTGCCGGCATCGGTTGGAACTTCATGCAGCCGTTCGGCCAGGCCGTTCCAGGCGATGGCCGGGAGCGCTGTTGTCTTCGATTTCTTCTTGCCGCTCTCTTTGTCCTCGTCTTTTTCCTTGCTTTCGTCCTTGCCATCCTTGCTCAACTCGTCGGCGGGCTGGAAGGGAAAGCGGTTGCCCGGCTGCAGTGCCAGCGCATAGATTTTCGTGCGCCGGTCAAAGTTCGGGCCCATGTTGCGATCGCCCCAGGGCGCCTTCGGGGTGGCGACAAACTCACGATTGGAAAGAAAGTACAGCCACTTGCCATCGCGAGAGAACACCGCTGACCCGCTTTCGTAGCGATCGCTGCTGAGGATTTCCTTGTGCGAACCGTCAAGTGCAATCAGCGCAATCTGGGCGCGACCCTCGCGACTGTCCGGCCGGGCCACGGCCAGGGTCTTGCTGTCAGCCGACCAGCTCACCGAGGCGTAGACATCATCACCACCGAAATGGGATTCATCGATCAGGCGAACCTTGCGCGTGGCGAGATCGAGGATCGACAGGTGCGCACGCTTGTCATCGAAAGCCAGCGACTTGCCATCCGGTGACGGGTACAGATGCCAGCGGCGCACATCCGAATCGCGGGTCAGCGCTTCGCCGGGACCGGAGCCATCGGCCGGGAACCGCCAGATCTCCTCGCGCCCGCCGATATCGCTGATCGCATAGATCGATTGGCCGTCGCTGGCCGGTACCGCGGCGCGGATTCGCGCATCCTTCGGCACCGCGATGTCGATGCGCCGGCGTGCATCGGTGGCGGCGAACGTGGCTGCGCCGCGGGCGACCAGGATCGCGCGCGAGCCATCCGCAGAAAGGGCGACATCATCCAGATAGTCGAGCGGCTTCTCCAGCCAGCGTGTGCGGCGTTGCTCGAAATCGCTGACCAGGTTGATCGGCACGACGCGATCGCTACCGGTTGCCAGATCAAGGTCGCGGATGTCGGCGCCGTACTGGTAGACGATGTGGCCGTCCTGCAGCTGTGGATCGCGTACTTCGAAATCGCTGAACGAGGTCAGCGCACGGCGGTCACTGCCGTCGGCGGCCATGCTCCAGAGATTGTCGCTGCCGCTCTCGTCGCTCAGGTGATAGAGGCGACCCTGCCACCACATCGGCCGCCGCAGCGAAGCATTCACTTGCGCGGCGAGGCGGGTCGCTTCGGCACTGCCGTCGGCCGGCGCACGCCAGAGCTGGGCCATCGCGCCACCCTTGTAGCCGCGCGCGTGGTCGCCGGTGATATGCAAGCCAAAACGGGTGAAGAAGATCAAGCCACCCGCTGCATCGAAACTGGCCTGGTTGGCATCGGCGAAGGGCAGGCTGCGCTGAACCAGGGTATCCGGGTTGACCGCACGCAGGATCGTGCTGCTGCCCGGTCCGGTTACCGCCGTGCTCGCGTAGAGCACTTCGTTGTCCGGCGTCCAGCCGACCACATGCACACCAGTTCCGTCGAAACTCAGTCGTTTCGGCAATCCGCCTTCGAGCGGCATGACGTAGACCTCGGGATCGGCATCGTAGCCGCCGACGAAAGCGACGCGCCTTCCATCGGGCGAGATCGATGCCTGGCTCTCTTCGCCGGCATTGCTGGTCAGGCGCTGGGCCGTGCCGCCTGCTGAAGAAACCCGCCACAGATCGCCCTCGGCGGTGAACACGAGGGTGTCCCCGTGTACCGAAGGCCCGCGCGCATAGATGGATTCGGCGCGAACGCCGCACGGACAAAGTATCAACAGCAGCAATGCAACAAGAACCGATTTCATCGGCAATTCCTCCCGGGACGTACCCGTATTGTGCCCGCATGGCCCCGCCGGGTCGTGGCCGAATGGTCATGGCGCGCTGATCCGGGAACTCTGGTGCGGGAAGGAGTCGATTGGCCGCGCAGACACGTTTCGAAGCCCGCTCCGGCATGCCGATGGTGTCACCGGGACGGTTTCCTTTCCGATCGCAACGCGCTTGTCGCCTGAACCGGCGCCCCCATTCACGCACTCGGAATGATGCGCCCAATGCGCTGATTGCGACCGACTCCAATCGAGGCTGAGTCCATTGCAAACCAGACCCGATATCGGTGCGTGCGACAATTGGCGTATCGTGTAGTTTGAAAGCTGGGCAACCAGTCAGCGGGGTGGCGCAATGTTCCGGATCCTGATCGCCAACAGCAAGGGCGGATGTGGCAAGACCACGCTGACCACGAACCTTGCTGCCTATTTTGCCAATAGTGGAAAGCAGACGACCTTGTTTGACTGCGATCCGCAAGGCTCGTCACTGGCGTGGTGCCAGCAACGACCCGCGCATCTGGCCACGCTCACCGCCGTCGCAGGCAACGATCCGGCGCGTGGATTGACCCCGGGCTGGATGCTGCGCATTCCAGCGCCCACCGAAATCCTGCTGATCGATACCCCGGCCGGATTGCGCGGCCACGAGTTTGACCAGTTCGCCCGCCATGCCGATGCGCTGATCGTTCCGATCGTGCCTTCGTCGATTGATCTGCGCGCCACCCTCGGCTTCATCGACATGGTGCGCAAGCGCGACGAAGTGCGTTCGGGGCGCATGCGCCTGGCCATGATCGCCAACCGCGTGCGCGAACGCACGCTGTCGGTGAGACAGCTCGATGCGACGCTCGGTCGGGTGACTTCGGCGGCGATGATCCGCATCCGTGATTCGCAGACCTATGTCGGACTCGCTGAGCGCGGGCAAAGCGTCTTCGACCTCGACAGCAAGGCGATCCTCGCCCACCGCGCCGATTGGACGCCGTTGCTGAACTGGTTGAACTGGCACGCGGATTCGCTACGCGATCGTGCCAAGGTCGCTACGCTACCAGTCGCCGGCAACGCGACGCAGCGCTTGCAGCGCCCCTGAATACTGGCGAGAAACTACCTGCAAACCATTGCGAATGTCGGCCGAGGCTGATTGATTGCAGAGTCTCTCTTACGGCTGCCTCTGCCGATCCGATGGCAGGATCGCGTTCGGCGCGGTATCAGGCATTTACAATTTCGATCCGAAGCTTCTTGCCCAATACGGAAAGCGCATCTTCGAGCCTCGGCAGCTTGGTCGGATGGTGCGGATCGAGCATTCTCCTGACTTCCGTCTCAGCGACTTCCATGCTTCTGGCCAAGGCAGACCGGCTGATCCCGGATTCCTGGAATGCTTCGTACAACGCAACCTTGGCTGCCAACTGCGCCGAAGGTTCGACCGCGAATTTGCCAATACGGGACGGCGACGGAATTGGCTCCTGCGCATTCACGCGACTTGCCAGCACTTCATCGAGGCAGTCGCGGGCCTCAGCGAGACACTCTTCTTCCGTGTCTCCCTGCGTGATGCCTTCCGGAAAGTCCGGGAATGTCACGGTAAAGCCACCGTCCGCATCCCGCGTCAGCGTGACGGGAAAACGGTAATTCATAACTCAATGCTCCTGACCAAGTTACGGCTCCCAAGCTGCCGCATTTGATCATGTGCTAAATGTCAAAATCGTCTCCGACTCCGAGTTGACGAAGAATCGCTTTAAGCGTTCCTCGTTTGACCTCTTCGTTTGGTGACGGAATAGTTGCCTTGCGGTCACCCAGATGCACCATCTGATGTCCGCCTTTCCCTCGATTCTTGACAACCTCAAACTTCAAATCTTTAGCTCGGGCATGGGCGCGGAGTCTGCGCAAAAACCGCAGCTAATTCACCGGATTGGCTAATCCTCATAAAAGCGTCGAAATGATCCTTGAAATCTCGCTTCACTACGGACACTCCTAGATTGACCACAGGGCTTTTACTCGCGACATACTTCGCAAAGTCCGACTCAGACATGCGTTGTGTCTCAGCCCACAAATTTTTTGGGCCTATCTGCACAAAAATGTTCGCGCATTAATGTGCGAAGTTCAACTGGAACTGGCAGGCGAAGGCGCTGGGCGACCAGCCATCCGGCTATTGTGTTGCGCCTCCGGTCTGCGCCGGGACAACTGGCGAGATCTATTTCTTCTTCGGGATATAAAGATCCGTGATCGTGCCTTCGTAAACCTCGGCGGCCATGCCGACGGATTCGCTCAGGGTCGGATGCGGATGGATGGTCAGGCCGATGTCGGCGGCTTCGCAGCCCATCTCGATGGCGAGACCGATCTCGGCGATCAGATCGCCGGCGTTCGGAGCGACGATGCCAGCGCCGATGACGCGGTGGCTGGCTTCATCGAACAGCAGCTTGGTGAAACCTTCGGTGCGACCGATACCGATGGCGCGCCCGGAAGCCGCGTGCGGAAACTTGCCGACGCCGTAGGCGATACCTTCCTTCTTCGCTTCGGACTCGGTCAGGCCGACCCAGGCGATCTCGGGATCGGTATAGGCCACCGACGGAATCACCCGGGCGACGAATTCACTCTTCTCACCGGCGGCTACTTCGGCTGCCACTTTTCCTTCATGGGTAGCCTTGTGCGCAAGCATCGGCTGGCCGACCAGATCGCCGATGGCGAAGATGTGCGGCACGTTGGTGCGCATCTGCTTGTCGACCGGAATGAAGCCGCGATCGGTTACCTTGACGCCAGCCGCCTCGGCATTAATCTTGCCGCCGTTGGCCGAGCGACCGACGGCGACGAGGACGCGATCGTAGGTTTGCGGTTCGGGCGGCTTGTCGCCTTCGAAAGTGGCCGTGAGGCCCTTCTTGCCCGCTTCGATTTTCGCCACCTTCACCTTCAAATGGATGCCGGCATAGCGCTTGGACAAGCGCTGTTGCAGCGGCCGCACGAGATCGGTATCGGCACCGGGCATCAGTTGATCGAGCAATTCGACAACCGTGACTTCGCTGCCGAGCGCGTCATACACACAGGCCATCTCGAGGCCGATGATGCCGCCGCCGACGACCAGCAGTTTTTTCGGAATGTCGACCAGATCGAGCGCATCGGTCGAATCCATCATGCGCTTGTCGTCCCACGGAAAGCCCGGCAGCTTCACTGCCTGCGAACCGGCGGCGATGATCGCCTTCTCGAAGCGCACGAGTTTCTTGCCGTCCTTGCCCTCGACTTCGATTTCGTTCGGCGAGATGAACTTGCCGGTACCGGTAACCACGGTGACCTTGCGCTGCTTGGCCATGCCGGCGAGGCCACCGGTCAGTTGCCTGACGACCTTGTCCTTGTTCGCGCGCAGCTTGTCGAGATCGATCTTCGGCTTGCCGAAGCTGATGCCGATGTCCTCGGCGTGCGCGGCCTCGTCGATCACGCGCCCGGCATGCAGCAGCGCCTTGGACGGAATGCAGCCGACATTGAGGCAGACGCCGCCAAGTGTCGCGTAGCGCTCGATCAGCACCGTGTTCTGGCCGAGATCGGCCGCGCGGAATGCGGCCGTATAGCCGCCCGGACCGGAGCCGAGCACGACCACCTGGCATTCGATGTCGGCCTTGCGTCCGTTCGCCGCCGCTGCTTTCGGCCCCGGTGTTCCGGAACTCGCAGGTTCGGACTTCGGCGCGCTTTTCCCCTCTCCCCCCGGGAGAGGGTGCCCCGACGGGGCGGGCAAGGGTTCGGCCTTGCCGGCAGGTTCGGACTTCGGCGCTTCGGCCTTCGCAGGCTTTTTCTCATCCACGGCCGCAGCGCCGGTTTCAAGAATCGCCACGACCGTACCTTCACTCGCCGTGTCGTCGACCTTGACCCTCACTTCCCTGATCACGCCATCGCCCGGCGAGGGCACTTCCATGGTCGCCTTGTCCGATTCCAGGGTGACGATGCCCTGGTCCTTCTTGACCGTATCGCCGGCTTTCACCAGCACTTCGATGACCGGGATATCGCTGTAGTTGCCGATATCGGGGACCTTGATCTCGATCGCGTTTGCCATCTCAGTCTCTCCGGTTCAAAGCAGCACGCGACGCATGTCGGCCAGCACCTGGCCGAGATAGGCGGTGAAGCGCGCGGCCGAGGCGCCGTCGATGACGCGATGGTCGTAACTCAAAGACAGCGGCAGGATCAGGCGCGGCTTAAACTTTTCGCCGTTCCAGACCGGTTTCATCGCCGATTTGGAAACGCCGAGGATGGCCACTTCGGGGGCGTTGACGATTGGCGTGAACGCGGTGCCGCCGATGCCGCCGAGGCTGGAGATCGAGAAGCAGCCGCCAGACATTTCGGCCGGGCCGAGCTTGCCGTCGCGCGCCTTCTTCGCCAGTTCGCCGGTTTCGTTGGCGATTTCGATGACACCCTTCCTGTCGGCATCGCGGATCACCGGCACGACCAGTCCATTCGGTGTGTCGGCAGCAAAACCGATATGGAAATATTTCTTCAGGATCAGGTTCTCGCCGCTGGCATCCAGCGAGGCGTTGAAATCGGGGAATTTCTTCAGCGCGGCGACCACGGCCTTGACCAGGAAGGCGAGCATGGTCAGCTTGATCCCGGCCTTCTCGTTTTCCTTGTTGAGGCTGACGCGCAGCGCTTCGAGATCAGTGATGTCGGCGTCGTCAAACTGGGTGACGTGCGGGATCATGACCCAGTTGCGCGCAAGGTTGGCGCCGGAAATCTTCTTGATCTTCGAACGCGGCTTGGACTCGATCTCGCCGAACCTGGCGAAATCGATCTGTGGCCAGGGCAGCAGATCCAGCCCGCCACCACCACCCGAACCTGCGCGCGCCGTGCCACCACCGGCCAACGCCAGCTTTACGAAATTCTGCACATCCTGCTTCGTGATGCGACCCTTGCGTTCGCTGCCGCTGACCTTGAACAGGTCGACGCCAAGTTCGCGCGCGAACAGGCGTACCGCCGGACTCGCATGCGGCACCTTTTCCGGCATCACCGAATCGGCACCAAAACTGATTGGCGGCGTCCGCGTTGCCGTATCGAGGTCGAGATCAGGAACCAGCGCGGCGGTCTGGATTTCGCTCAAGCGACGCGGATCGCTGGTATCGATCGTGGTCTTTGCTACGGGCTTTTCTGGCGCAGCGGCGGGCGCAGCCTCAGTCTTGGCCGGAGCCGCAGCCTTGCTCGGTTCAGCAGTCCTATTTGCGGGTTCAGCGGTAGCTTCGGCGTCGATGATGGCGACGACCGTGCCTTCACCGATTTCATCGCCCAGCTTGACCTTGACCTCCTTGACCACGCCAGCAACCGAAGAGGGCACTTCCATCGTCGCCTTGTCCGACTCCAGCGTGACCAGGCCTTGATCCTTGCTCACCGTGTCGCCCGGCTTGACCAGCACTTCGATGACCGGGATGCCGGTGTAGTTGCCGATGTCGGGGACTTTCACTTCATGGCTGGCCATCAAACTGCTCCGGGCTGAAAATGATGCGGATCGCGAACGGGCATTCTCGCCTCTATCGGCGATTACGCCAACCGCTGATGACCACGAGGCGGTCGATGCCTTGGTCAATGGTCGCTCAACGGCTGCGCGGATCGCTCCACAACACCGACTCATCGGATCGCCGATCATGGAAATCGGCGCAGCGTCCGTCGCCGCGTCCGCTCAAGCCGCCCTCTGGCGCGCACAGGCGATTGCCGGTTTCGTCGTACAGGGTGCTCGGCTGATCACAGCAGCTCGGTGGCACGTAGTAGTCGGTCTGCGCCCGATAGCGATAGCGCAGGATGCGATGCGGTGGGTTGGCGACCGGCGCCGCCTCGAATTCCGCGACCAGGCGATCAAGCCAGGCGGGGTTCGATGACGGATGGTTCGCGCAGGCGGCCGGGCCGGCAAGGATCAGGCCGAGCAAAAGGGAGGCGGTCATTGCGCTTTTCAATTCCTACTCCGATGCCGCCGCCAAGCGCGGCTGTCGAGGCCGCAACCGTCAACGGCTCTCGCGGTGAAACGAAAACGGCAGGCCGGATTTGTCCGGGCCTGCCGTTCGTGTCTGCAATCTGGCCATCGCGATTTCGCCTCAGGGCGTGGTCGATACCGTGTCGAAACCATCCTTGAAGATCAGATCGACCACGTCGCTGCCATGCAGCAGGAACGGCAGGTCGACCAGGTACGGCGCGATGCCATTGCGGAAAAGAACCCAGCTCCCCGGTGTATTCACGCATTCGCTGTCGCCCTCGGGCACTGGCGTCGGACATTTGCGCCTAGCGATTCCGCCGGCCGAGGTGGCGGGTTGGCCAAGGATCGTCACCGGTGGCGTGTACACGCGATCGGCCGGCACCGGCCCCTTCAATTGCCAGTCGATCCAGTAGGTGCCCGATCCGAGCACGAGCGGCGGAATCGCCGTGAGCAGATCCTTGACCCGGCGCTCGGAATTGCTGAAGGTCGTCGCGCCAAACGATTCGGCGGTGCGCCAGGCAGCGGGCGTCGAGGAGACCAGATTGTTGCTGACCGTGCCATCAAACAGCTTGGTACTGCCGAAGGCATCCGGGAATCCCTGCCAGATGATGATCCGTGCATCGGTGAAAGCGGCATCGTCGGAGCCGACCTGATAGGCGTACAGCGTGGCGCCGTCGATCGTCCAGAAGTGGCCGGCCGGCACGCTGAAGTCGTCAGCGAGCCGGTAGTCCGGGCCTGCCGTGATTCCAAGTGCCGTCGCGCCGGGATAGGTCAAATCCTGGGCAAGGCTGATATCGCCGCTCGGCACATGCGCGCCCGGGTTGGTGACGATGGGGCCGTTGCTGTAGAGCTGGGTGGCGCTGGCCGCCGGGGCGATCAGGCATCCAGCAAGACAAAACAACAGGGCGGCGAGACTTTGACTCTTCATGCAGGGTTTCCTCTGTTCGATCGCTTGCTGACGCGTCCAGGGTGTCGGGTCAGCCAACCATCCGCCGCGTTCAAGGCCGGATGATCAAACCGCAAGTTTAGCGCGTGCACGCCGGTAGCGGTGTCCCGCGCCTCACGATCACGAATTCTTAACGCACGCGGTCATGCCGGAGCCGCTCGCTCATCCCTTGCTGTCGTGTGGGGCAGGTGTGGGTGGAACCGAGCGGCGCTGCTGCAAGGCCATGGCCTTGAGTGCATTGAGCGCCTCATTGAGGGCGTAATCGGTTGGTGCGCCGGGCCTTGACTTTGCGTCCCCGGCGGAGTTGCCGGCCGACGCTTCCGCATCACCCTTCAGATGATTGCGCAGGTCGCGCTCGCTGATCCGGCCAAAGGCATCGCCTTCGTTTTCGCTCAGGGCCAGATCGGCCAGCTCGATGTCGGGCTGGATGCCCGAGGCCTGGATCGAAACGCCGCTCGGCGTGTAATAGCGGGCCGTGGTCAGCTTGAGCGCGTGCCGATCATCGAGACTGAGCACGGTCTGCACCGAGCCCTTGCCGAAACTGCGTCGACCCATGAGCAAGGCGCGGTGGTTGTCCTTGAGCGCGCCGGCAACAATCTCGGCCGCCGACGCCGTGCCGCGATCGATCAGGACGACCAGGGATGCTCCCTCAAGCGCATCGCCGGGTGTCGCCCGGAACGCCATCTCGGCTTCGCGGATACGACCGCGCGTGGTGACGATGTCGCCGGCATCGAGGAGCAGGTCGCTGACTTCGACGGCGGCATTGAGCAGGCCTCCCGGATTGCTGCGCAGATCGAGCACGGCGCCGAGCAGGGGTTTGCCGTTCTCCTTCTGCAGAGAGGCGATGCGCTTGCGCAGGTCGCTGCCGGTCTCGGCCTGGAACTGGGCCACGCGCAGATAGGCGTAACCCGGTTCAAGCAGGCGGCCGCGCACGCTGGCGACGCGGATGATCTCGCGCTTGAGCTTGAATTCCTGGGGCTCGCGCGAGCCTTCGCGCAGGATCGACAGGGTCACATCGGAGCCGGCGGCGCCGCGCAACATGTCGACCGCGTCACCGAGGTTGTCGGCCTGCACCGGCACATTGTCGATGCGCAGGATGGTGTCGCCGGCCTTGATCCCGGCGCGCTCGGCCGGCGTCTCGTCGATCGGCGCGATCACGCGCAGGAAACCATCCACCGTGGTCACTTCGAGACCCAGCCCGGCATAACTGCCCGAGGTGTCCTCGTTGAGCTGGTCGAGTTCGTCGGCTTCCAGATACTCGCTGTGCGGATCCAGCCCGACCAGCATGCCCTTGATCGCCGCCAGCATGAGCTGGTGGTCGTCGACCGGCTCGACATAGGCCTGTTTGACCAGGCTCATCACGGCGGTGAAGCGGCGTACGTCGTCGAGATTGATTTCGGCGCCCGCCTTCGGCGGTATCGCAGCTTCCACATCAATCGTGCTGTCCGCGTCATCGACGGGCTCGGCACCGGCCGGTGGATCCGCCGCCCAGGCATGCGCGCACACGGCGAAAACGGCAACGAGGATCAAGTGCAAACGGATTCGGAAAGCCATCAGGGAAAACCTCAGGGGAGCGCGCCGATCATAGCGCGAGTACCGGATCAGCGAAGCCAGGATTTCGGATTGATCGGCTTGCCTTGCAGACGCAGCTCGAAGTACAGGGCCGCCGCCTTCTGGCCGCCGCTGTTGCCGCTGGTGGCGATCGTCTCGCCCGCCGAAACCCAGTCGCCGACTTCCTTGCGCAGCGATTCGTTGTAGCCGTACAGGCTCATGTAACCATCGCCGTGA
The DNA here is from genome assembly GCA_964390215.1 of uncultured Dokdonella sp. Lineage (GTDB taxonomy): Bacteria > Pseudomonadota > Gammaproteobacteria > Xanthomonadales > Rhodanobacteraceae > Dokdonella. Next base: position 284,551 of record CAYMHF010000001.1, read on the forward strand.
TCGAGAATGAGCAGCATGCCATAGCCCTTTAGCCAGTCCGCGTAGGCCACGCGACCGCGCGCGACCGCATGCACCGGGCTGCCGCTGGCCGATCCGATGAGCACACCGGAAAGCGCCCGCCCGCTGTCGTCGGCAGCACCGAAACCGGTCAGGATGCGACCGCTGACGGGCTTCGGCAAGCGCCCGCGCAGGCTCGCAAACGGTTCCGCGCCGCTCGGCTTGTCGGGAATGTCGGCGAACACATCGCGCAGTTTTTCGAGCAGATCGACGAGGCCTTTCTCGTCGCGCGCCATCACGGCGAGACGCGCTTGCTGATCTTTCAGTTGTCCGTCGAGTGCGTCGAGCAGCCTGGCGCGCTCGTCACGCTGGGCCTGCAGGGCCGCCATCTCGACTTCGCGCTGCGTGCGCGTGGCGGTCAGCTCGCTGCGCTTGGCATCGATGTGTTCCTGCACATCGGCAAGCTGGCCAAGATCAACCATCAGCGTGTCGATGCGCTCGACACGGGCGCGCTGGAAATAGCGGTGATAGGCGAGCACGCGGGCGATCGAGGCGACATCCTCCTGTTGCAGCAGCAGCTTGAGTTCCTCGCTGCGGCCGAGCGCATAGGCTGAGCGCAGCAGCACGGCCAGCGCTTCACGTTGCTTGCGCAGTTTCGCGGCCAGCGCCTCGCGTTGCCGATTGAGTGCATCGAGCTCGCTGTTCTGCGCGAGCAGTTGCGCATCGATGGCCTGCACTTCGCCGACCGCCGCGGCAATCGCGATTTCCTGCTTGCGCAGGGTGGCCGTGGCCTCGTCGCGCTCGCCGCGCGTCGTGCGCAATTCGTCAGTCAGCGCGCGGATATGGTTCCGCACCTGCTCAAGCTTGTGCTGGGCATCCTTTTCGCCGGCACTGCGGGCTGGATCGTCCACGTCGGCGTGCGCAAACATCGCCACTGCCAGCAAGGCACCGAGGGCCAGGCGGCGGACCATGCTCAAGCGACAAATTCGACGAGGTTGTGCCCGCTCATCTCGGTCGGTTGTGCGATACCCATCAGGGCCAGCACAGTCGGAGCGAGATCACGCAGGGCGCCAGAGTGGACGCGGGCGTGGCGACCGACATAGACCAGCGGCACCGGGCCAACCGTGTGCTGGGTGTGCGCGATGCCGTTGTCGTCGACCATCTGCTCGAGATTGCCGTGATCGGCCGTGACCAGCAGTTCGCCACCGCTCTCGCGGATCGCCGCGGTGATCCGGCCGAGGGCGACGTCGATTGCCTCGGCCGCCTTGATCGCCGCGCTTTCGATGCCGCTGTGGCCGACCATGTCGGCATTGGCGATGTTGCAGACGATGAAATCGAAATTCCGCGCGCGGATTTCCGCAACCAGCCGATCGGTCAATTCAGGCAGGCTCATCTGTGGTTGCAGGTCGTAGGTCGCCACTTTCGGACTTGGCACGAGGATGCGCTGTTCGCCGGCAAACGGTTCCTCGCGGCCTCCCGAAAAGAAAAACGTTACATGTGCATATTTCTCGGTCTCGGCAATGCGCAACTGACTCAAGCCTTGCGCGGCGAGCACCTCGCCGAGTGTATTCTTCATCGATTGCGCCGGAAACGCGATCGCGCTGACCGGCAGTTCCGCGGCGTATTCGGTCAGGGTCACGAACGCGGCGAGCCTGGGCGTGCGTGCGCGCTCGAATCCGGCGAAGTCCGCCTCGACGAAGGCGCGGCTCAACTGACGTGCGCGATCAGCGCGGAAGTTCATGAACACGATCGCGTCGCCATCGGCCACCGACACGCCGGCGCCAATCACGGTGGGTTTGACGAACTCGTCGTTCTCGTCGCGCGCATAGGCCGCATCGAGTGCGGCGAGACCGGAGCCTGCATGAAACCCGGCCCGCGCATCGACGATCGCATCCCAGGCGAGCTTGACCCGATCCCAGCGCTGGTCGCGATCCATCGCGTAATAGCGCCCGCTGACGCTGGCGATGACCGCGATCGGATATTCGGCACATTTCGCCTCGAGCCTGAGCAGGGATTCGCGTGCGCTGCGTGGCGGCGTGTCGCGGCCATCGAGAAAGGCATGCACGGCGATCCGTGCAACCCCTGCGCGGGCGGCGACCTCGATCATTGCGAGGATGTGGTTCTCGTGGCTGTGCACGCCCCCCGGCGACAGCAGGCCGAACAGGTGCAGGCATCCAGCGTGCGCCTTGACCGCTTCGCAAGCCAAGATCAGGGCCGGGTTCTGCGCCAGCGTGCCATCGGCGATCGCCGCGTCGATGCGGGTCAGCTCCTGATAGACGATGCGACCCGAGCCGATGTTCATGTGGCCGACTTCGGAGTTTCCCATCTGCCCATCCGGCAAGCCGACGCTCAAGCCGTGGGTATCGACCAGGCTGTGCGGGCATTCGGCGAGCAGGCGTCGCCAGTTCGGGCAGTCGGCGAGGGCGATCGCGTTGTGCGCGGTTTCCTCACGGTATCCCCAACCATCGAGGATGAGCAGGAGTACGGGATTCGGTCGGGGCATGGACAGGCTCGGCGAGACGGCAACGGGGAGTGCGAACGGTTCGCCATCAAATGGTAACGGATGCAGGCCGCGATACCCGCAATCCTGTCGATTCGGCGATTGCCCGGCGCGATCTCGATCCCGATCGCGACGCGCGTGCCCCGACTCCAGCGCGGCATCATGATTGAAGATGCGCCTGCGACGGCAAGTCTCGCGTTAAACCCTGGCCCGCCCTGGCGCATCTGTTCATGGGATACCCCATCATTGGAGTTGCCCATGTTGCGTCCCATCCTGCTTTCCATGGCCTTGGCCACACTGGTACTGGGCCCGCCGTCCCCGGTTTGCGCCAGCGATGACACCAGCAAGGTCAACGGCTCGATCCGCATCGACGACGGCAAGACCGTTGGCGACCTCGATACGGTCAATGGTTCGATCAGTCTCGGCGAGCATGGCCAGGCCGACCAGATCTCGACCGTCAATGGCTCGATCGACATCGGTGATGATGCCGGCGTGCGTTCCGCCGGCACGGTCAATGGCCGCATCTCGCTTGGCAAGCGGGCGCGCGTCAGTGGCGGGATCGACACCGTCAATGGCTCGCTCACCCTGGGCGAGGGCAGTGACGTCAGCGGTGACGTGTCGAATGTCAACGGCAGCATCCGCCTGCACAAGGCGCATGTCGGCGGCGGCATCAAGACGGTCGCCGGCGATATTGAAATCGGTGCCGATTCGAGCGTCGACCGTGGTATCCATGTCGAAAAATCGAACAGCTGGTTCAACTGGGGCGAGGACAAGCCCGTGCATGTCGTGATCGGCCCGCGTGCCGTGGTCAAGGGCATGCTCGTGTTCGAGCGCGATGTCGAACTGCTGGTCAGCGACAGCGCGCAAATCGGCGAAGTGAAGGGTGCCAAGCCGGTCCGCTTCAGCGGCGATCATCCGTAAACCGGCTGTCCGGCAACCGATCGCCCTGCATTCGATCCGCGCAGGGCGACCAGTTCGACAGCCCCGACCGTGCTCAATCAGTAACCGGTCGAGCGCAGTTCCTTGCTCACCGCGTCGTAGGTGGCTTGCACCTCGGCTGACGGTTCGCGCGTGAGCAGGCTTGCCACGACGATGGCGATCGTGGCTGCGATGAAACCCGGAACAATCTCGTAAAGCGCGCTGCCGGATTGCTTCCAGAGGATCACCGTTGCGGCACCAACAATCATGCCGGCCAAGGCGCCATTGCGATTGATCCGCTTCCAGTACAGCGAAAGCAGGATGACCGGGCCGAAGGCGGCGCCGAAACCCGCCCAGGCGTAGCTGACCAGACCGAGCACGCGGCTTTCCGGATTCGAGGCGATCGCGATCGCGATCAGCGAGACGATCAACACGGTGGCACGACCGACCCAGACCAGTTCGCGGCTGCTCGCGTTCTTGCGCAGGAAACCGCGATAGAAATCCTCGGTCAGCACGCTTGAGCAGACCAGAAGCTGGCACGACAATGTGCTCATCACGGCGGCGAGGATCGCCGAAAGCAGGATGCCGGCGAGCCATGGATTGAACAATTGCTCGGCGAGCAGGATGAAGACGCGCTCCGAATTCGCATTGACCTCGCCAAGCAGTGCCGGATGCGCACCGAACCAGGCGATGCCGAAGAAGCCGACCGCCACCGAGCCAAGCAGGCACAAGGTCATCCAGGTCATGCCGATGCGGCGCGCGGAAGGAATCGTGTGGACGCTTTCAGCGGCCATGAAGCGGGCCAGGATATGCGGTTGCCCGACATAGCCGAGGCCCCAGGCCATCGAGGAAACGATTGCGATGACGCCGCCCTTGCCGATCCATTGCAGGCGCGATGGATCGACTTGCTCGATCAAGGCGAGGCTTTCATCGAGTCCGCCATTGCCGACGAGCACCATGATCGGGGTGAGCACGAGGGCGAAGATCATCAAGGTCGCCTGCACGGTGTCGGTCCAGCTCACGGCGAGAAAACCGCCGATCAGGGTGTACAGGATGGTTGCCGCCGCGCCATACCAGAGCGCCTGCGCATAGGGCACGCCGAACACGCTTTCGAACAGGCGTGCGCCGGCGACGATGCCCGATGCGCAATAGACGGCGAAGAAAATCAGGATGACCACGGCGGAAAACACGCGCAGGAGACGCTTGTCATCGGCGAAACGATGGGTGAAATAGTCCGGCAGGGTCAGCGCGTTATGGGTACGTTCGGTGTACAGGCGCAGCGGTCCGGCCACAAAGCGCCAGTTGGCCCAGGCCCCGAGCAGCAGGCCGATGACAATCCAGGCTTCCGAGGCGCCGCCGATGAACAGCGCGCCGGGCAAGCCCATCAACAGCCAGCCACTCATGTCCGAAGCCCCCGCCGACATCGCGGTGACATAGGCACCCAGCGAGCGGCCGCCGAGGATGTAGTCGTCAAACGTGCGCGTGGAGTACCAGGCATAAAAGCCGATCGCGATCGTAGCGGTGAGGTAGATGGCGAAGGTGACAATCAGTGGCGTGCTTGCGGTCATTGCGACTCCCTGGGCAGGCGGGACGACAGGCCGATGCGGCCCGAAAGGTCGAACAGCTTAAGCCAACGCTGATCTAGTGGCACAACCGAAATCGCATTCAGAAGGTTCGCCAGCCGTGCTGCGAGGCGATGGTTGCAGTCGCCAGACCGGGGAAGTGCGCCGCATCGGCAGCGCCGCAGCGATGAGCTCGAAGCGCTGCGAGCCAAACCGGCCGGGTTGCAGATCAAGCAGACCGGGCGTGTTCTGACCCCGATTCCCGCCGAGGTGTTGTTCAGGGCGGATGCTGTGGCAATCGAGCCCGGTGCTACACGCTCGCTCAGCTCGCCGATGCCTCGCGCAATGCTGCCGGTGCGAGCATCAGGATCGACGCCAGCCGGATCGCACGAATTGCCACCCCGGCGCATGCGATCCGCTTGCGCCGGCCTTGTCATCGTCAATTGCCGCGTTGCACGCTGAGCATCAGTGCGTCATTCGACTGAACCTCGATTCGGGCTGGGTTTTCATTTTTCATTTTCGCAATTCGGCGCAGTGCCGATGACGTTGGACACGTCACTCGCGGTTCTCACCGGGCGGAGATGCGGATCCATGTCTAGAATGGTCGGCAACAGATCGAGGAGATTGCCGATGAATCGTTTTCTGATTGCGAGTGCCATGGCCCTGACCCTGGTCGCCTGCGGCCGAGAGCAGGCGACCGCGCCTCAGACAGCTGGCGAAAGTCCGCCAGCCAACAACAGGCCCGCCGCCGTGGTGCCGACCACCGACGGCCACTTTTCGGCAGAGATCAAGGCCGAGGACTTCGCCGCGCGCCTGCAGAAGCTTTCCTCCGACCAGTTCGAAGGTCGCAAACCGGGGACCATCGGCGAGCGCGTGACCACGGCCTACATCAAGGATCAGTTCGAGCGCATCGGCCTCAAGCCCGGCAACAACGGCGGCTGGTTCCAGACCGTGCCGATGGTGCAAACCACCTTGCAGGATCCGGCCGATGTGAGGATCAGGGTCAAGGGTGCCGGCGCAGAATCGGTGTTCAGTGTCGGCAAGGACTGCGTCGTCAACACCTTGAACGGCAGCATGGACGTCAAGCTGGAGAATTCACCGATCATATTCGCGGGCTATGGCGTCAATGCGCCGGACTGGAACGACTACGCCGGCATCGACGTCAAGGGCAAGACCGTGATCGTGCTGATCAATGATCCGGGTTGGGGCAATCAGGATCCGGAGTTGTTCAAGGGCAGGGCACTGACCTACTACGGACGCTGGACCTACAAGTACGAAGAGGCCGCGCGCCAGGGTGCGGCGGCGCTGTTCATCGTGCACGAGACGCCGGGGGCGGGCTATCCATGGGAAGTCGTCGAGAGTGGCTGGAGCGGTCCGCAGATGGCCTTGCCGGCGAGCGAGGATCCCTCGCCGCGACTTGAAACCGCCGGCTGGTTCAGCGAAGCGGCGGCCATGCGCCTGTTTGCCGCGGCTGGAGTGGATTTTGCCGCATTGAAGAAAAGTGCCGACCTGCGTGGATTCAAGCCGGTCGAGCTCGATGCGAAACTCTCGGTCGACTATCGCAACAAGATCGAGACGACCAGTTCGGAGAACGTGATCGGCGTCCTGCCCGGCAGCGAGCGTGCCGATGAGGCGGTGGTCTACACCGCGCACTGGGATCATCTCGGCAAGGATGACAAGCTCGAAGGTGACCAGATCTACAACGGTGCGATCGACAACGCGACCGGGGTTGCCGGCATCATCGAAATTGCCGAGGCGTTCACCCACCAGGCATCGCCACCGAAGCGCTCGGTCGTGTTTGCCGCGGTTACGCTGGAAGAATCGGGCCTGCTCGGCGCGCAGTACTACGTTGCGCATTCGCCATTCGCGCTCGACAAGACCGTTGCCGACATCAATATCGATGCATTGCCGATGCTCGGGCCGACCAGGAATCTGACCGTGATCGGACTTGGCCAGTCAGAACTCGATGAGTATGCCGACGCGGCTGCAAAAACCCAGGATCGCGTGATCAGCGCGGATGAATCACCCGAGAAGGGGCATTTCTTCCGCTCCGATCATGTCAATTTCGCACGCGCAGGTGTTCCCGCCCTGTACGCGATGAGCGGCCTTGATCTGGTCGATGGAGGTGAAGCAGCCGGGCGCAAGGCAGCGGAAGACTACACAGCCAACCGCTACCACAAGCCGGCGGACAACTACGATCCGGATTGGGACTATCGCGGTGTCATCGCGGATCTCGATCTGCTTTACGCGGTGGGCCGCAAGCTTGCCGACGAATCGACTTTTCCGCAGTGGAAACCCGGTGCCGATTTCTCGCGCCCGTTGCCGGTTGGCGACGCCCGCGAATAATCGCCATTGCACAGGTTCTGCCGACAATGGGAGCAGCGCCACGACAAGATCCTCGAAGCAGTGGTGAACGAAACCAGGGGCGGCGGAAGCTGAGCGTCGCCCTGGCCCAGCCGAGGCGGCTGATCATCCGTAGCCGAAATCGGGCCGCCGCTTGCGAGCGAGCCGAACGAGACCGACCAGGCGCGCGATACGACCCCAGGCCAGGCTGGCGACAATCAGCTGCGAAATGATCAGGCCGAGTGCAAGGCTGCCGAAGCCACCAGCCGGCACATGCAGGCGCAACAAGCCGAAGGCAGCCGCAAGCAGCAAGGACAAGATCGTGGTCAGGGCATACACGCCGAGCGTGGCCAGTGGTCGACGCAAGGTCAGCTTGAGGCCGCGCCACCACGCCCTGAAGGCTGAACGCAGGCGTCCGTCGACAACGAACTGCGCGCGCCCGCTGTCGATGCTGGTCAGCGCGGTGATCAGCAACAGTCCGGCGATCAGCAGAAACAGATAAGTCATCATGTCCGCATCGGCGGAATAGATCGCCGCCTCGGCGTGCTTGTTCACCATCGTGCGCACCGCCGCGCTGGCTGCCAGCGCGATAGCGAGCGGAATCAGCGCGACAAGCAGGAAACGGAACATGCGACCGTATTCCTCGATTCCCGCGCGCAGCAGTTCGCGAAAGCCGAGTGCGCGATCAAGGTAGAGCTGGCGGATCAGCATGCCGTTGAGAAACGGCGACAACAGCAGGCTCAATACCAGGGCCTGGCCCAAATTCGGCACCAGACTCGATGATTCGCGCGACAAGGCCATGATCAAATCACCGAGCATCGGAACATTGATCCGGCTGGCCCATTCATCGGCATGCACCGACCAGGCCAGGTGCGGAACCAGGGTCTGCCATTGGGCCACGGCGACAAGCAGGGTCGGCAGGGCAAGAAATGCGATCCACAGCAGCAGCACGCGGCCACGGAATGCGCCGCCGATGCCGTGCGCGATGGCGCGGACAAGACCATCCGGCTTGAACAAGTTCATAGGCTCACCAGCAGGGCAAACAGGGATTCCAGCGCGGCCGCCGTGGCCGTCACCAGGCTGCGCACGGCGCTGGTGTTTTTCTTGCGCGTGCGGCTGTCATCGAGTTTGTCGAGATCGAGATTGCGAAGCTGATCGGGATCGAGTTCGGCCGAGCGAATCCTGACCGGCTTGACGAAGGTGAATCGCTTCCAGTGCAATTGATCATCCCACTCGATCACTTGTTCGGAATCATCCTCGAAGACCACCTTCAGTGTGGCCGGTAGGCGCTGCCCATCGCGCTGCACGAGGACTGAGCTGAACCAGGGGTATGCGCCGGGCGCGCCGGGCTGCGCATCCGGATGTTCCTTTTCCCAGGCTTTGCGCGCGGTATCAATGGCCTTGTTCCGCGACTTTTCGGTCGTTTCGACCAGCTTGCCGTCCTCGTCGTGGAGGCCGAGCAAGGGCGTCAGTTCAAAGCTGTCGATCTCGACGATGCGGTCATCGATGCGCTCGACGTCGTAGACCTGCGAATCGAACAGGCGCTCGATGATGTCGGCCCGGCCCGAGGATTCGATCAGTGCCGCACGCAAATCGGCAATCGAGGGGTGGCGGAATTTCCATTGCGCGTAGTACGCCTTGAACGCCTTTTCGAGGGCTTCGTGTCCGATCAGTTCTTCAAGATCGTGCATGACCGTGGCGGTGCGCGAATAGACCGAACTGTAGCTGGAAGATGACATGCGCTCCCAGGCGCTGGCGCCGGTGCCATCGACGCCCTTGTCGAGGCGCGCGCCGAGTCGCTCCAGCGCAAACGGCGGCAGGTTCGGGCTTATCCCGAGCCGTTTCATCAGTGGCGTCGCCAGCACCATGTCCTGGCCGCTGGCACGCACCATGCGCTGATCCCAGTACTGGTTCAGGCCCTCATCGAGCATCGGTTCCTCGAACTCGTTGGAACCCAGGATGCCGTAGAAATAGCCATGCCCGAATTCGTGGATCGTGACGAAATCCAGTGCCCATGCGCCGAGCGTTCCGGGCGCGTAGTTGTCGATGTTGCTGGCGGTGAAGAAGGTCGGATACTCCATGCCGCCTGCCTGACCGGCATTGTGTGGAGGAATCACGACGGTGACTGTCTTGTACGGATAAGGCCCGAGTGTGTCGGAGAACCAGGTCAGGGAATCCCGGGTCGCCTTCAGCACCGGCGCCGCGTTGTCCTCGTACTCGGTTGGATACAGCACGCGGATGCTGACATCCGGGCTGCCAGGGTGGTTCCAGCTGCCGGTCAGCTCGGCATAGCGGTCAAACGCGGTCCAGGCGAAATCGTGCACGTCACCTTGTATAAAATGCCAGGTGCGCTTGCCATCGGCTTCGCTTGGGGAGCCCTGCATCTGGCCGGTGGCGCCAATCGTGTATTCGCGCGGTGCGGTAATGCGGACATCGAACAGTCCATAGTCGGCGTAGAACTCGCTGTGCAGGTGAAATTCATGGGCGTTCCAGCGTGGCGCCGTTGCGCCGCGCTCGCCGGGCAATTCGAGCACGGCCATCTTCGGGAACCACTGGCCGACCAGGTGGAAGGTATCGAACCAGCCGGTACGCGCGACCACGCGCGGCAACAGCGCGTGGAATTCGATGTCGAACGTGGTGCTCTCGCCGGGTGCGACCGCAGCGGGAAGATCCAGACGCGCCACGGTCATGTCGGTGGCCGGGCCATTGTCCGGCTGGACGAAGCTAATCACGACATCCTTGCCGGCCTGCTTGACGCTGGCCAGATCGGTATAGCCCCACTCGCCTTCCCGGGTCGCGACATCGCTGCGGAAGCGGTATCCGCGTTCGCGTTCCTCGGTGAAATAGGTGCTGCCTTCGTTGCGAAACGCATTCAGATACAGATGAACATAGACGCTGGAAACCGGCACCGCGCTGCGGTTTCGCCAGGTCAGTTGCTGTTTGCCATCGAGCGTGTGCCTGATCGGATCGAGCACCACCGCGATGCGGTATTCGACGACCCGATCGGACAAGGTCGGTTCATCGCCAGTGCGCGGGCCACCCCAGGCGTGTGCCGCGCTCGGCTCGCGGATCGGCTGAGTGTTCGCCGCCACCAGCGCAATTCCGTCCGGTGGCAAGGATGGGGCGATGACGGGCAGCGAGGCAGCCGCGCTGGCTGCCGCGTCATCCTTGTTCAAGATTGCGCGCGCTGCTTCCTGCGCGGCGCTGGTCGTGGCGATGGCGGCCCAAGCAAGGGCCATCGCCAACAGGAACATCTTGTGTGGGTTCAACGTTCAATCCCCTGATCGAAAGCAGCCTTTGAGCATAGTCGATTCAACGCATGCATGGGCGTGCCCGGCGCCGACATCAGGCATGCAAGCCGGCAGCCGGCGCACGCTTTGCGCCATTGCTGCAGACGCTGGTTCCAAGCCGGATCAAAAGCAAGGCAAAAAAGTGGGCGTGCCCGCTGACGACGAGTCACGCCCAAAGTCTGATCCGACGGAGGGAAAACGCAGCGAGGCTGCCTCGCGAATATCGCCTGCTCGAATCTCATATCCCGCGACGCACAATGACTTCCCGCACCTTGCGTGCTCCGGGCGCAGTCGCCAGTGAGGCAGATCGATCAACCGGCAAGGGGAATGGGACATGCGCAAGGGGAATGAGACATGCGCAATCCGGATGGAATGATTGTCGCGATCGCGCGCCTGCTGCTGGCGCAGAGCGTGTGTGCCGATGAAAGTTTCAGCGTGATCCTCGCCGACAAGGTGGTCGGTCGGCTCACTGCAACAACGGGCGACGGCGAAACCGCGATTCTCTACGACTCCAAGAACAACGGACGCGGTTCGACCATGGCCGAGGCAATCAAGCGCGATGCGAAGGGTTTGCCGACACCCCGATCGGTGATTGCGATGTCCGGCGCCTGCGCGGTTGCTGGGTGGTTCCCGCGGTCGCGGCAGTACAATCGCTTTGCAGATGCCATCGGCAGCTTGTACCGAAGTGGAGGTAGCGCGCCATGTTGAACTTGATCGAGGGCCTTCCGGAGCATGTGATTGGCATCCGGATCACCGAAAAGCTGCGTGCCGAAGACTACTCGGAACAGCTGATACCGCTGGTCAACGAGAGACTGGAAAAGCATCGCAAGCTGGATCTCTTGTGCTGCATCGAAGGCGAGTGGAAGGGCATGGAGGCCGGTGCGGCCTGGCAGGATTTGCGCCTCGGCCTGGGCAAGCTGGGCCACTGGGGGCGCATGGCGCTGGTCAGCGACATCGGCTGGCTGGAGAACGCGGTCAAGTTTTTCCGTGTGCTCTCGCCCGGGGAACTGCGGCATTTCGACAGCGACGATTTCGAAGCCGCCCGGCAGTGGGTCTGCGAGCAGGATCGTGCCCGCATCGACATCAGTCTGGATGCGGATACCGGCATCCTGCTGCTGGAGCCTGACACGGACGCAGCACTCAGCGAAGACGACTTCGAAGCGGTCGGCGAGATCGCCAGGGACCACCTCAGGAATCACGCGCGGCTGCGCGGCATCATGATCCGCAGCCGGCGTTTCCCCGGCTGGCAAAGTGTTGGCGCGCTGTTCGCGCATCTGAAATTCATCAACAGCGTGCACGACAAGATCGGCAAGGTGGCGCTGGTCACCAACAGTCCGATGGGCACCTTCGCCGATCGCGTGCTCGATCCCCTGATGCTGGCCAAGGTGCGTCGCTTCGACTACGACCAGGATGACGAGGCGATGGCCTGGCTGAAGGATTGATCAGCCTTGCCTTTGTGCTCGCTCGGCTTGTCGACGCGCTACAGCGACGATCGATGCTGGAGCGGGCGCACCACGATCGTCTCGGCCACGGCCCGATTGCGGCCGCCGTGCTTGGCGGCGTACAGCGCCGCATCGGCACGCTGGATCAGCGTCGTCGCGGTGTCTCCAGCGGTGGACTGCGCAATGCCGATGCTGATGGTGATCGGTCGCTGCGGCCAGGCAAAATCGCGGAACGCTTCGAGGATGCGCGCCGCCACCTCGCCGGCCTGGGCGATTCCGGTGTTGGGCAGCAATACGGCGAACTCCTCACCACCGTAGCGGGCGACCCGATCCGATGGCCGCACGCTGGCGTGCAGCAATCGTCCGGTGATGCGCAACACCTCGTCGCCACCGGTATGACCGAACGTGTCGTTGTAGGTCTTGAACTTGTCCAGATCGAGCATCAGCAGGCAAAACGCCGCGTCCTGCTCGCGCTGGCCGTGCAACAGGTTGGCCAGCGCATCGTCGAATGTGCGGCGGTTGGCCAGCCCGGTGAGGGTATCGGTGCCGGCGTCGGTACGCAGCCGGGTGGACTCGCGACGCTGGCGCTCCAGCTTGTCGAGCAGATTTGCCACCCACCATGCCAGCGAGGCCACGGTGCCACCGCTGAACAAAGCCATTGCGGCAAAAGCCAAGGCTTCCGGAATGCCAAGCCGTGTTCGCAACAGTTCAAACATGAGGGCAAACACCACCGGCAGCAGCAATGCCGGCAGCAGCAGACGGCGCGCAACAGCACCGCCCACGGTGTCGGCTGTGGCTACGCGGGTGAGGCCGGTAGTCGGTGCAGACGACATCCAGCCCAGCGCCGAGAGCAGCAGCAGTAATGCGGCGTGGATCGGCACCCGGCCGACCAGCAGTTGGGTCTTGCCCGCCAGGGCGATGCCGTACGAGGCCAGCACGATCATCGCAATCGCCAGCAAGCCGATCGCAAACGCCTCGCGCAGATAGAGCCAGCGGCGCAGCGACACCAGCAGGCCGAGGCCACCAAGGAACACAAAACCCAACGCCGTGAGTTCTGCCATGCGAGCGGGATGCAGACCCGGCTGGCGCGCCACCGAATCATCGATCAGCGGGTCGAAGCCCTGGCCCACCACCCCGAGGAATTCGGCGAGGCTCACCAGGCCGATCACCAGTACGGTCAGCGACAGCAATGACGCCAGCCGTAATCGCCATGACACGCTACCCGGGCTGAGCAAGAGTGATGCCCCGGACAGCGCGAAGGTGATGGCTGCCGTGGCCTGCATCGGGGGTTGCCCGGGCAACATCGTGGTCATCAGCGGCACGCCCCAGCACCAGCCCGCCAACACGATCAAGGCCACCGCGATCATCAGCAAGGCGACGACGCGCGAGAACTGGATAAAGCCCGACACGATCCGCGGAGCCTGATGGAACGGCACAGAACTCATCATCACAAGACTCGCCCGTAAATTTGCCGCTGACACCTGGCGACTGCACCCGAGTGCCGCAGCCACCATGTCACAGCAGACCGACGCACTTCATTGATGTGGATCAATCCGACCCGGCGGCATTTCGCAGCGTACATTCACGGCATGCTTCAAGGCTCAGTTGGTCATCAAGCCTTGTCCCGTGTGCCGACCTCGCAACCTGCGCTACCCATGCCCGTCACCGCTGGATCGCCAGACGAAAGCGCGGCAGCGTCAGCTTCGGCCAGCAACTGACCGATCACCGCACCCAATTGCAGATCCTCGATCTGGCCGAAGTGGCTCAGACGCAATCGACCCGATCGATCAATCAGAACCAGACTCGGCGTCCCACGCAAGGCATATTTCTGCATGGTTCGCGGCACCGGGTTGTTGCTGGCGGGAATATCCACGCCGATCGGAAAATCGAGTCGATATTCGTGGATGAAAACGGCCAGGGCTTCCTCGGTCATCACCGAGTGATGCTCGAAAACCGTATGCAGGCCGATCACCGCAACGTCCTTCTGGGCAAACATCTTGCGCAGCCGCGTTGCCTGCGGAATCCCGTGCGAGATGCAACCGGGGCAGAGCATCTGGAAGGTGTGCAGGGCGACGACGCGTCCACGCAAACCGGCCAGGGTGATGGGCGTCGGCGTGTTGAACCAGCGTCCGACTTCAAGTTCCGGAGCCATATCTGCGGCAGTGCTCATTGCATCTCCAGTTGATTGGGAGTCCCGGCGTGCGCGGGTCTATGCCTTGTGCACGTCGGGACAACGAACGGATTGATCGGTCAGGCCGCGCGGCGCAACTGGACGGTCGGGAAGTCGACCGGCACATCGAACGCGATGTTGACGTAGTTGGTAAACAGATTGAGCGCGACATGGGCGAGAATTTCAACAATCTCCTCGTCATTGAATCCGGCCTTGCGCACCGCCTCGACGTCGGCGCTTTCGATCTGACCCCGGTTATCGACCAGCTTGAGGGCGAACTGCAGCGCGGCCCTCGTCTTCGGATCTGACGATTCGCCGCTCTGTGCGCTGGCCAGGTCATCAGCGCTGACACCCGCCTTCATGGCCAGGGCCGTGTGTGCGGCAAGACAGTAGTTGCAGGCGTTGCGGTCGGCGACGGCGACGGCGATCTGTTCGCCGAGGCGGGCGCTGATGACGCCAGCGCCGAGTGCTCCGAACGAGCCCCACATGCTGTTCAGCGCCGCCGGCGAGTTGGCCACGGCACGGAACATCTTCGGCGTGACGCCGAAGGCGGCGTTGATGGCGTCGAGGGTTTGCTTGCGCTCGGCGCTGGTGTTGTTGCGGTCGATCAAGGGAACGCGGTTCATGGTTTTCTCCAATGCTTGATAAAGTTGTCTGAAAGCCGCCCGCGGCGAATCCGCGGGCAGTCCGATGGCGCCAGCCGATCACTGATCGACCTTGCCCGGCAGGGACAGGTCGCCCGAGGCCACCTTGAACACATCGGCCACGCACAACAGCGGGTTGTGCACACTGGCGTTGACGCGCAAGGCAGCGGTCACGCCATCGAAGCTGGCGGTCTTGACCGCACCGATGTCGTCGAACGGCACGCGAATTTCGATCGTGTCGCCCTTGAACTGCGGACTCCAGCCCGGGCTGTCGATCAGGATCGGCAGGCCCGGCCAGGTTTTCGGCAAGCGCGGCTTGCTGCCTTCGGGGATATCGACGACCTTGAGCGCATCCTTGCCGCAGGCTTCGTCGGGCTGCAGCACGACCCAGTGCGAATGCCAGATGCCGCCGTCGTTGCCGAGATCGCCATCCTGGCTTTCATCGAACAGCGGGGTGTCGTCGAAATCGGGATGCGCGGTCACGGCGAAGGCGAGGATGCCGCTCTTTGATTCAAAGCCAACCACGTAGGGATCGATCGAGGTCGGCCAGACATAGGAGAACACCGTGCTGCCGGCCAGCTTGCCGATCGGCGTCGGCTTGCTCGATCCGGCCTTGCCGGATACCGCGACGTGGAAGATTGCGCTGTTGCCTTCGGTGGTGATTTTCGTATGCACGATATCGAATGGCGCGGCGACAGCCTTGGCCGGTTCGCTGTGGATGCCCTTCGTGTGCGGCTTGGCCTCATGCGCTGAAAGCGGCGATGAGCCCAGTACCAAGGCAATCAGCATGGCAAGGCCGACGGAACCAGCGCTGGCAAGTTGGCGCGCATGGGAACGCGGATGGAGTGATGAATTGGACATGGAGCCTCCTGTTCTGAAAGTGACGCTGGCGTGCGGATGCTCGCCTTCTGGAGGCACAGTATCCCGGCAAAAGCAGGACATTCGGACTCATTTAGTCCATGATGCATATCAGATCGTCCAGATATCGGAGTCGAGATGGAGAGCGTCGACCGCCTGAGCGCCCTGCTTGAGCGTTTTCGGGTACACGCGCATTTGTTCCATGCCGGTCCGCTGTGCGGGCTGACCCGCTTTGATGCGCGGCCCGGCCGCGGCTTCCTGCACGTGCTTCGCCGTGGCGAAATGGTGGTGACCCATCGCGGCGCCGGGCAGACTGCGGATCGCATCGCGCTTGAAGAGCCGACCCTGCTGTTCTATCCGCGCGCATTCGAGCATGCGTTTGAGAATCCGCCCGAGGACGGCTCCGACTTTGTCTGCGCGACGCTCGATTTCGAAGGCGGCGCCGCGCATCCGCTGGTGCGTGCCTTGCCCGATGTCATGGTCGTGCCGCTATCGGCTGTCGCCGGACTGGCGCCGACCCTGGATCTGTTGTTCGCCGAATCCGAACGCGTGCGTTGCGGGCAGCGACTGCTGGCCGACCGCCTGTTTGAAGTGCTGTTGCTGCAATTGCTGCGCTGGCTGCTCGATCACCCGCAGCACTACGCGCTACCGGCAGGCCTGCTCAGCGGACTCGCCCATCCGCAACTGGCGCGCGTGCTGACCGCCCTGCACGAGCAACCCGGACAGCCGTGGAGTCTGGCCTCGATGGCAAGCACCGCCGGCATGTCACGCAGCGCGTTTGCGGCATGCTTCAAGGAACACGTCGGCACCTCACCCGCGGACTACCTCAAGCACTGGCGCATCAGCATCGCGCAATCCCTGCTGATCAGCGGCACCTCGATCAAATCCGCCAGCCACCAACTTGGTTATTCCAGTGCCGCCGCGCTGTCGCGCGCGTTCGCACAAAGCGTTGGCGTGGCACCGCGCACATGGTTGCAAGCCAACACTTGAATGACGCTTTGGATCCTGCGTTTAACCGCTGCGCATCTCAATCATGGAGATCGGTGGATTGATTCAACAAGAACGATCAAAACCGCTCATTCGCGGGCAGATAGCGCCAGCTTCCTTCCGGCATCTTGCCCAGCGGGATGCGGCCGATGCGGATACGCCGGATCGAGACGACGTCGAGATTGACTTGTCGGCACATGTCGCGGAGTTGTCCGCCCTGGCAGCCCTTGATGGCGAAGCGCAGACGCACTTCGTTCTGCCAGCTGACCTTGCACGGTGGCAGCACGCGACCTTCGTAGCTGAGTCCGTGATTGAGGCGACGTAAACCCCATGGTGCGATTTCGCCACTGACTTCGACGATGTATTCGTGCTCGATGTCGTCGCCGTCCTCGCTCAGACGGCGCCAGACGCGGCCATCCTGGGTCAGCACGATCAGACCGCTGGCTTCGCGATCGAGCGACACCAGCGGGGTCAGGTTGGCGAGGTGGCGCTTGAGTGGGCGCACGCCGCTGGCATCGTCACTCCACTGCGCACCGGCCACGGCAAGCGTTACTGCCGGGTTATTGCCGCTGATTGCGTCGAACCCGGCGGGTTTGTGCAGCAGCAGGGTGGCCGGCTCGGGCGGGGTGAGGCTTGCATCGTCATCGATCGTCACCACCTCGGTGGTCACCTTGTGCTGCGGTCGATCGATGACCACGCCATCAACAGAAACCCAGCCGCCTTCGACATAGCGCTCGGCATCGGCGCGTGAACAGCCGCGAATCGCGGCGACGCGTTTGGCGAGGCGAATGGGTTCGGACATGGTGCGGGGCGTTCGATGGTGGCGGCCTGCAGTGTACCGGCGGATCGGCTCTTGCGCCTGCTCGCTTGCCAGTTCTCGCCTGACTTGCCATCGGCCACGTCGATATTATTGAGGATTTGTCCATGATTCCACTTTCCATTCTCGATCTGGCGCCGGTCACCGAAGGCAGTGATGCGCGGCAGACCTTTATCAACACGCTCGATCTCGCGCGCGCCGCCGAGCGCCTGGGCTATAGCCGCTACTGGCTGGCCGAACATCACAATATGCCCGGCATCGCCAGCGCGGCCACTGCGGTGCTGATCGGCCACATCGCCGGCGGCACTTCGACGATCCGCGTCGGCGCCGGCGGCATCATGCTGCCGAACCACGCCCCGCTGCAGGTGGCCGAGCAGTTCGGCACGCTGGCCTCGTTGTATCCCAATCGGATCGACCTCGGTCTGGGTCGCGCACCGGGCACCGATCAGGCTGCCGCGCGTGCCTTGCGACGCAGCTATGAGAACGCCGAAGAATTTCCCGCCGACGTGGTCGAACTACTTGGCTACTTCGAGCCAGCCGTTGCCGGACAAAGCGTTCGCGCCGTTCCCGGAGCCGGCATCAACGTGGAAGCCTGGCTATTGGGATCAAGCCTGTTCGGTGCCAGTCTCGCGGCGATGCTCGGACTGCCATATGCCTTCGCCTCGCATTTCGCTCCGGCAATGCTGGACGAGGCGCTCGATGTCTATCGGCGCAATTTCCGTCCATCGGCACGCCTGCAAAGACCACTGGTGATGCTCGCATTGAACGTGGTCGCCGCGGAAACGGATGACGAGGCAGGTCGTCTGTTCACGACCCAGCAACAGGCCTTCGTCAAGCTGCGACGCGGACAACCGGGGCTGGTTCCGCCCCCGCTGGAATCGGCATCAGCGTTCGATGACTGGTGCACACCGATCGAGAAGGCCGGTGTCGACCAGGCCCTGGCTTGCGCCGTGGTCGGTTCAATCGAAGCGGTGCGCCGTGGCCTGCAGGCATTCATCGAGCAGCACCATCCTGATGAGCTGATGCTGACTGCCAACATTTTCGATCATGCCGCACGCGTGCACTCGTTCGAGATGGCGATGCAGGCGCATGCCGGTGTGATCTGACTGCACGATCAACGCCGGCAGGCATCGCTGCAGATTGGCGTCATCGGCGTGAAACCGCACTCTCGAATTCGCCGATTTGCCGCGACCGCCAGGCAAAGGCCGCCCCGGATCCTTCCGGGGCGGCCGATTCATCCATGAAGTCGGACTCCTGATCCCCCAGGGCGTCGGCGGCTCTTTGATGGCCGCCTGTTTGGCGGGGGCATTGCAGGGTTTGGATCAGGCGCGCGCGCGCCGGGCGCGCCAGCCGAACAGGCCAAGCAGGCCGGCGAGCAGGATCAGCATGATCGGCTGATCGACCGGAACTTCGACGATGCCCGGCGCACCCGCCGGCGGCGGAACATTGGCCGAACCGAAGCCGTCCACGTAGACATAGCCACCATGCCCGCCGAGCGCGCAGTCGGCTGCGACGATGGTCAATTCGACTTGCTGGCCGATCGCGCTGAGCGGCAGCACGACATCGACATTCTGGAATTCAAGATACTTCCAGCTTCCGGCACCATTGAGAAAATTGACTCCGGCCTGGCCGGAGTAGGCGAACTGCTCGAACAGGATGCTGTTGTCGGCGAGGTTCTTCACCGACACGTAGAAATACGGTTGCTCGTTTGGCGCATGGTTTGGATCGTCCATGACCGGCGCAAAGGCAAAGCGGATATGCGGCTTGCCATCCGTGCCATCGATATCGGCATTGGTCACGGTATCGGTCTGCACCAGCGTGGTGACCAGGGCGCCACCATTCTCGTCGTTGAGCTTGGCGGTGAGCTGACCGACGCGCGGCAGCACGATGGTCGGTGCCAGCGGGTCGGCAATCTGACCAACGATGGCGCTTGGTCCGGGTGCGCCCGCCGTGATCTGGATGCTGGCGCTGGTGAACGGCTCGGTGCCGAGCAGGCCCGGGTTGGTGCCGCCAGCGACGGTCCATCCGGAAAAATTGTTCTGTTCAAACCCGCCGTTGCTGAAGATGGCAAATGCCGGAGCGGATGCGAGGACAAGGCCGAGCGCCAACGCGCCTGGCAGCATGCGCCGGGACGTGATGCGCTTGAGCGCGCGGAAAGATTCGCGGTGCGAGGTAAACATGGAGATCCCCTGGAAGTGGTCGTCGTGACGCGGGCTGCGCGTCGATCGGCGACATCCTAGGCAGGGCCGTTCAACAGGGGCACCCCGCGAATGGGGGGTGGCGTTGGAGACCTTCCGGTTTATCCGAGTAGCGTGCGGACGCCGTTCACTGATCCGAGGCGCTCAACGCGGTCGCTTCCTTGAGCGTGGCGAGGACGCGAACGCGTTTTTCGCGCATGGCCTCGGCGATCGCCGGCCCCTGCAGTCCTGCCGCGACGAATTCACTGGCCTTGACCGCGATCGCAGCCGCGAAAGCGGCGCGCAGGAAATCGCCTTGCGCATAGTCCGACTCGGCCATGCCGAGCCGACCGCGCTTGTCGGCTTCGCAGACCGTGATGAACTGTTCGAGTCTCTGCGGTTTGCGAAAAGCATCGAGCTTTTCGAACACACCGAGCAGGGTTTGCGCACGCAATTCGAAGGCGCGATGCGCGAGCAGATGCAGGCGACAGCAGAGTACGCCCAGTTCGGCGTGTTCATTCGGAACGCGCAGGCGCTCGGCCAGCGCTTGCAGCGGCGCGACGCCCCGCTCCTCATGCATGATGTGTTTCGGCAACTCGTCGGCGGGCGTCAAGGCCTTGCCGAGATCATGGGTCATCGCGCAGAAGCCGATCAGGTCGTCGCCAGGTGCAAGTCGCGCGGCCATGTCGATGACCATTTCGTTGTGGATGCCGGTGTCGATCTCGGGATGGTACTCGGCGCGTTGCGGCACACCATAAAGTGCGTCGATTTCCGGGAACAGGATCTTCAGTGCGCCGCATTCGCGCAGGCTTCGCAGAAATGCCGAAGGCGTGGATTCGACAAGCGCCTTGCGCGTCTCGGCCCAGACCCGCTCGGGCACCAGGTGATCAACCTCGCCGGCGGCGACCATGTCGCGCATCAGCGCCATCGTTTCGGCAGCAATCGAGAAACCGTCCGCGGCGAAGCGGGCGAGGAATCGCGCCACACGCAACACACGCACCGGATCCTCGGTGAAGGCCGCTGAGACATGCCGCAGTACGCGGCCTTCCAGATCGCGCGCGCCGCCGAACGGATCGACGAGCCTGCCGTCAGCATCTTCGGCCATTGCGTTGATGGTCAGATCACGGCGCGCAAGGTCATCCTCCAGTGTCACCGACGGGTCGGCATTGAAGGCAAAGCCGTGATAACCCGGCGCGGTCTTGCGCTCGGTTCGCGCCAGCGCGTATTCCTCGTTCGTGTGCGGATGCAGGAACACCGGGAAATCCTTGCCGACCGGGCGATAGCCCGCGCTCAGCATTTGCTCCGGCGTAGTGCCGACCACGACGAAATCGACGTCGCTCGACGTCCTGCCGAGCAACCTGTCGCGAACCGCACCGCCGACTCGATAGATCTTCATGACGCGATTGTGCCAGAGCGCGGTGATACCGATCGCGATCGATCAGCTGGGCCGACGCATCTCGCGAAATCGCTCGAGGCGTTGCTGATGCGCATCACCGCCGAGCATCGCCGGCACGATCATCTCCATCGGCATCGCGACGATGCCAAGCTCGCCGAGGCCATCCTTTTCGCCGACCGAATCGAGCAGCAGCGAGCGGAAGTTATCGCGCGAAATCGGCTTGCCGGGCAGCCATTCGCCGAGCATCGCCTGCAGGTAGCCGAGTGCATCAGGCAGGCCGATGACCCAGCGCCGCTTGCCGATCAGGCTCGCCGTCCATTCGACGATTTCGCGCAGGCTGATCACGCGCGGGCCGAACAGTTCATAGGTGTGGCCGATCGAGTGTGGATGGGCGAGTGCGCGTGCGAATGCCTCAGCGACATCACCCACGTAAACCGGTGCGAACCGGGCATTCGCCCGCGCGAGCGGCAGCACTGGCGCGATTCGCAGCAGCGAGGCGAAGCGGAAGAACAAGCCATCGCCACGACCGAAGATCACCGATGGCCGGAACATCGTCCACGCCAGTCGCGAATCGCGGACGCGGCTCTCGGCATCGGCGCGCGTGCGCAGATAGTGGCTCGCGCCCTCGCCGGCGCGCAGCGCGCTCATCTGCAGAAGCCGCGGAACCTTGGCCGCCTTGCACGCGGCGATCACGGTTTCGGTCAGTTCGACATGCGCCCTGCGGAAGCCGCTTCCGTCCGACCCGGACTCGTTGAGAATGCCGACCAGGTTGATGACCGCATCAGCACCTTCGAATTGTCGCGTCAATGCAGGGCGATCATGCACATCGCAATTCTCGACCATCACCCGCGGCAGCACTCCGAGTTCCCGATTCAGATCGCGGTTGCGCGACAGCACGCTGATCCGGTGCCCGTCCGCTTGCAGGCGCGGCACCATGTGCCGACCGACGAAGCCGGTACCTCCAAGCACGACGATCTTGAGTGGTTTCATCCGCAAACTCCGTATTCATGCATGCCGTCGATCGAGATTTTCGCGCGAGATCGATCAGCCAATGCGCAGTCTAGCAGTGCGGAGATGCGACCATTTTCAGATCCGATCAAGATTCGTCTTCGCGCGCGGAAACTGCCATCGCAGGGGCGGGACAGCTCACCGCCTTGCGCTGCGCATCATCCTTCGGCGCCTTGTAAGCCTGGCCGACTTTCGGCATGCGTGTGGCGAGCGGAATGACTTTCCGGTTCAGGTGCCAGTCGTAGATGACGCTGAAGGCGAGCACGCGGGCAACGTATTCGCGGGTTTCCTTGTAGGGAATCGTCTCAATGAAAAAATCGGGCTCCATCGTGCCGCGCGCGTCAAGCCAGCGGCCAACCGGTGCGCCGCCGGCGTTGTAGGCGGCGCTGGCCAGCCACGGGCTGCCAGCATACTGATTGGCCATCTGGCCAAGGAACAGGGTGCCGAGCTGGATGTTGAGGGCGGGGTCGAATAGATCGCTCGGACGGCTGTAACTGAGCTTGGCTGCATGAGCTACTTTTTTTGCCACAGCGGGCAGCAATTGCATCAGGCCATAGGCATCTGCATGTGAGTGGGCGTCGGTCATCCAGGCGCTTTCGGCGCGGATGATCGCGTAGGACCAGGCCGGATCGATGCCGGCTTCGTGGGAGTTGCGCACCACGCGTGCGCGCTGCCCGAGCGGAAAGCGTTGCTCGTAGAAGCTCATCGTCTCGGGAGATGACGACAGCAGGAAGACCGCGCGGTCAAACCACTCGTTGCGATAGGCGAAGTCGGCGGCGAGCAGGCGCTGGCCAGGATCGAATTTCTGCAGGGCGAAATTCCATTCGCGGCGCGCCTTGGTCAAATCGCCGAGAGCGTAGAACTCAAGTGCGCGAGCCAGGTCGGGCTGATCGGCGATAGCCTGCTCGGCGGCCTTGTCCGCTGCAATCACGGTAGGGCAGATCGTGTACGGCGCATTGATCCAGTCGGCGGCAAGAAAGCCGTGAAAATTTGCTTCTTTTGCCACATCCGCAAAAACCGCCTCGGCTTCCGCCTTGCGGTCGAGCTTGCTCAGCATGCGCGCGCGCAGATAGCGCCAGTGCGCGTCGGCTTTCTGCTCCTCGCTCATGGCATCGAGGGCAGCCAGGGTCTCGTTCCAGTCGAGGTTCGCCAGCGCCACACGCACGCGCCACTCGCGTGAGCTGTCATCCTCGGCTTCGATCGGCAAGGCTTTCAGCCGCGCCAGTGCATCGGCTTCAAAACTCGTGGCGCGATAGACCGCGATTGCATTGAGCACACGGTTCTTCTGCTCCGGATCCCACTTGAAGCGATCGCCGAGATCGGCCCACAAGGTTTCCGCCGCACTGCTGTTCTTGCGCGCGTAGCGCAGCATGCCGAACGACACCGCGTCACGATTACGCGTGGTATCCGGCCATTTTGCCGCCTTGGCCAGGCCTGTGGCCGGGTCGCGCACGCTCGCCGCGATGCGGTTTGCGGCGGTCTTGTCGGCGGGTTCGAGCAGATTGGCGATGGTCGATATGGTGCCTGGATTGGCTGCTGCTGCGGCGCCTTCGATGCGTTTCCAGATTTCGGCATCGGTCAGGCTGCCGTTTTGCCGCGCCCAGGCGAACAGCGGATCGCAGCTTGCCGGCGTCGGCCGTGGCTGCATCCACAGATCGGCCAGGTCCCTGGTGTAGTCGGGCTTCTCGCCGGCGGCGATGCGCGCACGTTGCCAGGCGCACCGCAGGTCGTCCGCGCGGCTGTCGCTCCAGAGTTTGCGGAAGCTGGGCCAGTCTTGATCCTTCGCCAGTTGGCGCAGGGTCGATTCACGCAGATCGCGCGCGACCAGCGTATCCGGCCAGCGCTTGATGAAGGCCTCGACCTGGGCCAGCGAAGGATTCGCGTGACCGCGCTGCAGCAGGGCCAGCTCGACGTACGGCAACAGCGGATAGTCGGCGAGATCGGCGACTTCGCGTTTCCAGGCATCCGCCGGGCCGCGCTCGATCGACTGGATAACGTTGCGGTAGTGCTGACGCTGGTCGCTGCGGTCGGTCTTTGGCGCAGCAAGGGCGGGGAGGCTGACAATGGCGATGCCAATGGCGATCACCGGGATCAAGGACAGACGATTTCTGATGGGCATGTTGCCAGTGTATCGCGCCATTCCCGCCAGCCCTATCCCGGCGCCGGCGGATTGTCGTTCAGGAATGGCGAGGAGGCGCATATCCGGGCCAGTCCGGCAGGGTTTGCATAAGTGCCTGATTGTATTCGACAACAAGAACGAAGCGAGTGCTTTTTCGGCAATGTGGCAATCGGCCATGCTGCGAAGGGCGTCGGCTTGAGCGCTTGTCATCCGCGCATACGCCGGAGTGACAGGTGGCATGGATCGACATCACGCCGGTGACATTCGGCTCTGGCGCTTTTCTAACGATTTACTTACATTGCTCGGGCTGCGGCGCCGCGCACCCCCGAATGCGGCGCTTCTTGCGTGGTCTGCCCGCCCATCCAATGGAGACTTGTCTATGAATACCCGTATTCGCGGCCTCAGTGGTGCCATTCATCTGGCGCTCGCTGCAGGCTTGATTGCCGTTCCCGGTACCGCCGCATTTGCACAGCAGGATCGCGGCGACGACGTCCAGCGCCTGGAGGCTATCCAGGTCACCGGCTCACGCATCAAGAAGGCCGATGTCGAAGGTCAGAGTCCCGTGCAGGTGATCAGTGCCGCCGACATCGAGGCGACTGGTCTCGGCTCGATCGGTGACGTGATCCAGCGCCTGTCGGTCAGCGGATCCTCGCTCAACACCAAGTTCAATTCGGCCGGCAACTTTGGCTTCAGCCCCGATGGTTCGGGCGTCGGTTCGGGTTCGACCACGGTTTCGCTGCGCAATCTCGGCGCCAAGCGCACCCTGATCCTCGTCGACGGTCTGCGCTGGGTCAGCGAATCCTCCGCTTCGGGTGTCTCCGCTGCGGTCGATCTCAACACGATCCCGGCCAGCGCGGTTGATCGCATCGAGATCCTGACCGATGGCGCGTCCTCACTGTACGGCTCGGACGCGATTGCCGGCGTGGTCAACATCATCACCAAGAAGAAGCAGGATGGCGGCGCCGCACGTCTCTACATGGGCGACTATTCAACCGGCGATGGCAAGACCCAGCAGGGCAACCTCTCGCTCGGCGGCAGCAACGACAAGTTCGATTTCTTCGTCGACCTTAGCTACTACGACCAGAAGCGCATCAGCTCGAACGATTGGGAACAGTCGCGCTACCCGACGCCGGGCATTGGCGGCGCGGTCAATCCGGGCAGTTGGAGTTCGGCTACACCGAACGGCCGTCAGGTGTTCGCGCCGGCCGATCCGAACGAAACCTTCGGCGGCCTCTGTCCGATCAATGGCGGCGCCTCGTTCTGCAACCTTTCCGGCGACGGTGCTGGCGGATTCCGCCCGTGGACGAATGCCGCGCGCTTCAATTATTCCCCTTACAACCTGCTGCTGACCCCGTCCAAGCGCACCGGCCTGTTCGCCCAGGGCACCTACCGCATCACCGATCATGTGAGCTGGAACCTCAAGGGGACCTACACCAAGCGTGAATCGGTCAATCAGGCGGCGCCCGAGCCGATCTTCCTCGGCTCCGAGGCTGGCAGCGGCGGTCTTGCCGATTTTGTCGGTATCGACGCGAGCAATCCGTACAACCCGTTCGGAACGATCTCTCCGGAAGGCTCGTTCATCACGCGCCGGCCGGTCGAAGGCGGTCCGCGAATTTTCCGCCAGAATGTCGACACCAGCTACTTCTCGACCGGCCTCAATGGCGATTTCAGTGCCGGTGATCGTCAGTTCTTCTGGGACGTGAACTACGTCAACGCGGAAAACAAGGCCACCCAGACCGTCAACGGCACCTACAACATCGCCCACATCCAGCGTGCGCTCGGCCCGATCGCCGACTGCACGGCGCCGTGTGTTCCGCTCGACATGTTTGGCGGCCCGGGCTCGATCACCCAGGACATGCTCAACTATATCCAGTTCATCGAAAACGATCGCAGCCAGCAGAAGCTGAGCACGTGGACGGCGAACATCTCGGGTGACCTGTTCAACATGCCGGCCGGGCCGCTGGCTTTCGCCGCCGGGTATGAGCACCGCAAGCAAAGCGGTTACTACACACCGGATTCAATCGTCACCGCCGGTGAGTCGAACGGCGTGCCGTCCGGCCCCACCAGCGGCGAATACAAGGTCAACGAGTTCTACGTCGAGCTCAATGCGCCGCTGCTCGCGGATATGAGCTTTGCCAAGCACCTGGATCTGAGTGTTGCCTCGCGCTTCTCGGATTACTCGAACTTCGGCAACACGACCAACAACAAGGTCGGCCTGCGTTGGCAGTTGAACGACGACCTGACTCTGCGCAGCACCTGGGCCGAGGGTTTCCGCGCCCCGTCGATTGGCGAACTGTTTGGAACATTCGCGCGCTTCGATGCGCAGATTCAGGATCCCTGCAATGGCGCGACCGGCCAGCAAGGGGCCAACTGCTCAACCCTCGGCGTGCCGAATCCGGCCACCTTCGAACAGGCCAATTCGCAGATCTCGGTGGTCACCGGCGGCAATTCCAACCTGAATCCGGAAACCTCGAAGAGTTTCACCGTCGGCGGCGTCTACAGCCCGAACTGGGGCACCAACACGAGCTGGTCGCAGAAGCTTGATCTCGAAGTGACGTACTACAACATCAAGATCAAGGATGCGATCCAGGCTTCCGATGCGCAGACCCAGCTCAACCGTTGCGTGGCGACCCTTGATCCGGTGTTCTGCGGTGGCATCAGTCGTTCGTCGGGCGGCAATATCAACGGCTTTGACAACACCTTGTTCAACCTCGGCAAGATCAACACCAAGGGCATCGACTTCGGCATCAGCTGGCTTGGCAACGCAACCAGTGTCGGTACCTTCGGTGCCAGCCTGTCGGCCACCAAGGTCACCAGCTACGAGGCGATCGCGACCGATTCCGGCCTGTCCGAACCCCGCGTGGTCGGCGTCGAGGTCAATGACAGTGCGATTCCGGATTGGCGCGCAACTGCTCGGCTGAACTGGAATATCGGTGATGTCAATGTGAGCTGGTCGGCACGCTACATCTCTGATGTCAATGAATCCTGCGGCGGCGAAGACGGTTTCCGTGATCTGGCCCTGTGCGGCAATCCGACCGCAGGTGTTGTGACCGCGACTGGACCAACCGGGTTGAATCATCTCGGCTCGACTACCTATCATGATCTGCGCGCAAGCTGGAAGTTGCCAACCGACATGAACTTCGTCATCGCCGGCGGCGTCAACAACATCACCAACAAGACCCCGCCTCTGTGCGGAAGCTGCTCGCTCAACGGCTACGACGCATCGACCTATGATCTGCCGGGTCGCTACAGCTACGTCGAAGCCAGCATCAAGTTCTGATTCCAGGCGTCATCGCAAACTCTTGGGGCCGCCTTGTGCGGCCCCATTATTTTGGGAAAGCCGGATCCCATTGAATGGTGATTCTGCAAATAGCTTTACGCCAGTTACGAGACGGCAGCAAGGTAGCGAGAGCCATTCTCAGGCATTAAGGAGCTTCTCTGTTCGTCGAGCTCACCCTTCAAAACCCGCTAGCACGAATTGAGCTGTATTAATAGCTGTAACTTGTTACAGCTATTCAAGTGCGTCCCCATAGTGCTTTGATGAGTTCGCTCCGCGATGCTGAGTCTCGCGCTAAATTGCAATGGGAAATCAGCGCATCTGACCGACCACATATATTGATGGAGGAGTCGGAAGGACGTAAGGCAACCAGAGCCAAACGACGCAGCGATGAGATCTTTTGGATCTTTGTATGTCGGGCGCGCAAAGTATCGGTAGAGCGTCAAGTTCGGGACTCGCGCTGGCTTGCTATGGCGTGAACGTATATATATTACACCATAAGTATATCTACAATACGATCTGCTTGATGCCGATTTGATCGGAGATGCAGACAAACAAATAGCTTTAGTTTAATGAGCAAGTTCAGGAAAGCGAATGTCAAAAGCATCGAATGTAGTCGAGTCAATACTGATTGTGAGCAGAGCGTTTGTGGCTCTCGTTGTCATCTTTGTATCTACCACAAGCCTTGCGGATACAAATGTTGGATACGTTGCCGCAAACCGTGACTTGACGCTTGAGGTATGTGATGGGATTTCAGATCCAAATGGCTACCCGCGATATATTCATTACACGGTATTCGGCACCGGCTATTCGTGGGTTGTCAATGGCGCATCGAATCAAGGCGCATCCCCGATCGGCGTCAACTTGGCTAACCTCCCTGCCGGACAGCATTGCATGAGCGCTCAGGTTTCGACCTCCGGTATTCCGAATACCGGCTACCCGAATCCGACCGGGGGGCGGAGCATCCATTTCATTGGATGCATTGTTTACCCAATAACTGGCCCAACCTGCGAAGGTCAGCTTAGGCAATATATATTTGTCAATACATCAGGGGCTCCCGTCCCGACGCTGAATCCCAGCGCGACGATCACGACCGAGGGCAGTCGACCGATTACCGTCACTCTGAGCCCCCCATTTGCTGCTACAACTGTGAATGCGCAATGCACCCAGGTAAATGGCGCACAGATCAGCGTGGCACCCTCTACGTTGCAGACCGATATTTCCGGCAAGGCCGTCTTCACGGTAAGTACGCCGGTACTGAACGTGCCCGCACCCCCTGGGGTTCCATCCGGAGTTTGCACATTCTCGTTGCCAATCTATGGAACAAGTGCGCAGCTGCAGATTCACGGTGCGGCGCTCAACGTTTCGATCTTTCTTTCCCAGCAAGTCATTGCAATTGCGGGAGCTCCCACGATTACAGCAACCACATCGCCAGTGGTTTCAGGCGCGCCGGTGACAATCGATGCATCGTGCACCAGTCAGTTGGCCCAAGTTTCCGTTTCACCTATAAGCAAGGTCACGGATGCGCAAGGCAAAGCGACCTTTACAGTTAACGCCGCAGGGTTGGTAAACATCAATCAGAATCTCACAACCAAGCCGAGCGCCTCGTGCAACTTCCTTGTTAGAAACACCACGACTTCGGCGCTCCTCTCGTTCACGACAGCCAATGCCTGCACTTTTACAGACCTGCAGCCTCGCCCTGCAGCCTGCGGGAATCCAACGAACTAGTGGCCCTAGTTTCCTGGCCCAGAGAGCGGTAAATACTGTACTTTAGTCAAGGTTAGCGTGGCTGGAATGCGAGGCGCGTTTGCGCAAGCTTCGCAGTTGCCAACAAAGGAATCAGTTGATGAATAACATCTATAGAAAAGGCCTAGGCATTGCTCTTTGCATGGCGAGCGCCGGATTGCTATTTGCGCATGGAAATGCGGTCGCGCAGAGACCCACTTACGGCTATACCTTGGCCGGCGTGCAATACAACACCCTGGAAGAGGTCGAAGCGGTCATTCGACAGACTCAGGGCGGGGATAACGGATATGCTCTTTTGGAGTTGGCATTTCCAATTCCGAACAATCTCTTCCTCGCGCCCGGAAATGCGAGCTCGCTCGACTATCGGCCCTTGGGAGCGCTGTCCAGCAACTCGCAGGTTCTGACGCTCGGCGCGAGCTCGGTAGTCAGCAGCTATCGACCGCACGTGGCCGGCTGGCCTCCTGCAACCATTCCTGCAACCTGTCAGACCGCGGCATGTCCAGCCGGTGTCTGCACTTCATTTGCTGACGAGAAGGCGTTGGTCCAGTGCACTTTTGACAACACTTGGCATACGCGCGCGAATTTTTCCTGGAATCGTCAAGGTGCGGCCCAGGGTGTCGATCAAATAACAGGCGCTCCGCAGAGCGTAACAGGCAGTGGGCAGGCCAGCGGAGTGCTCAACTTCCTGCCACCATCAAGCACCTCATCGGGCTGGGGAAGCACAATCACGATCACTGCGGCGCCGGCTGCGGGCACCAGCCTTTCGGCATCCGAAGGGCAGCTGACGGGACAGCCAGAGTCGCCGGCAGTTAATTCACAGTTCCCATGGAACATCCAGCGGCGAGACGCAATCACCTGCCCTGCAGGAACGCACGTTAGCGGATCGGCAACATCCGCTGGAGACGCGTGCAATTCCCCCCTCCAGAAAGAAATCGTTCCTGCTCCTCCGGTCACGCAATCACCTAACCAGTGTGGCGTCGGTGATCCTTGCTACCCGTCGAATGGAAACAATCGCGCCAGCGAGGACGTTTTCCAATACGGCGCCCTGAACTTCCGCATCCACTACAACTCGCTTCGCCAAACACGGCCGTATTCCTATATCGACAGGAATTGGTCGCACTCTTACGCAAAACGCATATTGACAGAGTGGAGTTCGCCGGGGCACTTGACCGGAGCCGAGACGCAAGGCGTCTCCGTTGCCCAGGTGTTCGTCCAGGATGAGCGATCGGATCTGGAGGTATTCATTCCCACCAGTCCTCTTGGAACGCTCAGATCAACCTCTTCCCTCGGAAAGCTCCTGATCTACATGCCGCGCGCTGGCTCGGCGCCCCCCTTCTGGCAACTGAACCAGGGCGACGGAGTCATCGAGATCTATGATCGCGCAGGCCGATTCATCCAGCGTATCGATGCGGACGAGCCATCCAGAAATCTCACGATCAGCTACTTCGGCGGCCAGATCAATATCGACGCTTCTTACAGCGGAAACGGGCCTCATCAACAGGAAGATTTCTGGCGTATTGACCGAGTGACAGACGGCAACGGTCGATACGCATCGTTTCAATACTCCAGCGACAACTATCTCTGGCTTACGCGAATCGTTGCCGACGATGCCCTCACAGTGTTGGCCGAGTTTCATTACGACTCGGATCACAGGATGGAGCGGCTGACGTTTGCCGATCATTCCGAACGAACATTTCTCTACAACGAACCTTCGAACATCTTTGTCGGTGGAACCATTCCGGCGGGAATCCGGGGCTACTGGCTGACAGGCATCCTTGACGAAGACAATCGCCGATTCGGTACATTCCGATACGATAACTGGGGTCGCGTTGTCGACAACTGGCACGGGCCAGACTCGGAGAAGGTCCACATTGACTACACAGGCGATACGGCCAGTACGGTCACCTTTCCTTCCGGTGTGGCAACAACATTCAACTACGCTGCCGGCGAGCCTTATCGGCACCCGTCACAATCCTCCAATTCGGCGGGAAGCCGACACTACGACTACTATCCGACGACGCACCGCCTCAAGACAATCACTGATGCTAACAACAACGTCAGTGTGCGCGAGTACGATCCGCTCGGGCTTTACGTTACTGCGAAAGTCGAAGCCAAGAACACGCCCGAACAGCGAAGAACGGAGTTCGACTGGGACTCGATCATCAATCGAATTACCCACAATCGCGTCTACAAGCAGCCAAACAACGGAACGCCCATCCTGACAAGTAGCGTGACCTATAGCTACTCGGCGAACGGCGTTCTGACCGGTCTGACTGAAACCGATGAGCAAACGGCAGCATCCCGCACCACTGCGAATACCTATTGCACCAGTACCAACGCCGGAACTGGCTGCCTGATCGGCAGGTTGCGCACAGTCAATGGGCCACGGACTGACGTCAATGACATCACAACGCTTCGGTATTACACATCCACGGATATTTCGGGCTGTGCGACCACCAATGGTGGCGAATGCCATCAACTGGGAGATCTCAAGTCCGTGACCAACGCGCTCGGCCAAGTGGCCACCTATGTCAAATACGACCGCGCCGGTCGCCTGCGGCGCGTGCGCGATGCCAACGGTGTGTTGACGGATCTCAACTATTCGCCCCGAGGCTGGTTGACCGACCAGATCTCGCGCGCCAATTCGAATGGGGCAGTGTCTCCACTGGATTCCACCACGCACTTTGCCCATGACGGCTCCGGCAATGTCACCCGGATAACGCTGCCTGATCTGACTGCACCGGCATATTCGCTTGCCTATGACTACGACAGTGCCCATCGACTCACGGGCGTCACCGATACCTACGGGAACAAGGTGGTTTATTCGCTGGATCCGAGTGGCAATCGCACCGCCGAAGCCTTCAAGGATAGTCAGAACCAGCTCAAACACAGCCTGCAGCGGGTCTACGATCAGCTCGGGCACCTTCAGCAGTTGCTCAATGCACAGGGGGCCACGGTTGTGAGTTATGAAACGCCACCGGATACACCGCCTCCCGGCGTCTCCTATGAAGGCGGCTACGACGGGAATGGCAATCCGGTCTATTCGGTCGACGGCCTCGGCACCGATACATTTCGCAGCTTCGATCCCCTGAACCGCATCAAGGCGATCATGCAGGATCATTCGGGGCCAACAAGCGTGACCCAGAATGCAACCACGAATCTTGCCTATGACGAGCGCGACAATCTCACCGCTGTCACCGATCCGGATAATGTAGCAACCAGCTATGTCTACGACGGCTTGAACAATCTGCGCAGCGTCAATAGCCAGGATTCGGGCTTGACCGTCTATACCCCGGACAGTGCGGGCAATCGCGTTTTCCAAACCGATGCGCGAGGCGTGGTCAGCACCTATTCCTACGATGCACTGAACCGCCTGACCGCGATCACCTTTGTCAATGCCAGCGAGAATGTGGCCTACCGATATGACCAGCCGGATTCGGAGACTGGTTGCAGCGAAGCATTCTCGCTGGGAAGGTTGACCACCATGACCGACGAATCGGGTTCAACAACCTACTGCTACGACCGCCGTGGCAATATCGTCCGCAAACAGCAACTCGGAATCCAGTCCCTGCAGACGGTTAGCTACGCGTATGACAAAGCCGATCGCCTGGCCAGCATTACCTACCCGAGTGGCGCTATCGTCAGCTATGTCCGCGACAACGTCGGGCGAATCACCTCGATTACGCGTAAGGCAGATGCATTTGCGCCGAGCGAAACGATTATTTCCATCGCCACGTACCTCCCTTTTGGTCCACTCAATACGCTGACGTTCGGAAACGCGCGGACGCTGACAAAGGACTATGACGCCGACTATGCCATCGACAGGGTGTTCAGCTCCAATCCCAACGGCTTGGTCCTCGACTTCACTACTGATGTCATGGGCAACATCAAGGATGCCAAGGAAACCTTGTTGCCAGCCAGCCCGAAACGCTCGTACTTCTACGACCGTCTGTATCGACTGCAACACGTCGACAAGGGTCTCAACAATTCAGTCGAAATCTACGGATACAACGCCACCGGCGACCGCATCCTCAAGAAACTAGGGATCGCGCCGTCGCAGCCTTACGACTACACGACCGGCACGCATCGTCTTGCAGCAGTGGACGGAGTAAGTCGCGACTACGACCAGGCGGGCAATACAACCAGCCGGGGTGATGGAGCAACATTGGGCTACAACTCGCGCAATCGTCTGAATGTCATTACCCATCCCGCCTCGGGAGCATCCAAAAGCGCCAACGGAAAACCGCCAAAGAACCTGACGCTCTACTACTACAACGGCCGTGGTGAACGCGTCGGCGCCGGCAGTTCGCTCACCTATGCAACCACGGGTTTCGTTTATGACGAAGGCGGTCACCTGCTTGGCAGCTATGCCGGCGGTTCCGTTAATAACGGGGAAACCACGCCGACCGAGGTCATCTATCTCGGCGACATGCCGGTCGCCATCACTATTGACGGCGTCCTGAGTTATCTCGAAACCGATCACCTCGGCACACCGCGCATTGCCGCGAATCCCGTGAGCAACGCCCAGCAATGGAAATGGGACTTCTTTGCCGATGCGTTCGGCGACAACGAGCCAACGATTGCGGCCAGTGGCGGAATCGATGTCTCGCTGAGGTTTCCGGGACAGTACGCCGAAGGAAATGGTTTGAACTACAACTATTTCAGGGATTATGAGACAGGGACGGGGCGGTATTTGGAGTCGGATCCGATTGGGTTGAATGGAGGCTTGAACCGATACGCATATGTCCACGGCAACCCATCACGACTCTCGGATCCTAAGGGAAATGAGGCAGTTGACTTTATGCGCCAACATCCAGGGCCGGAAGAACTGAACTGGGGCGAAAATGACTGCCAGAAGCAAGCGGAGCTAAATTTCACTCTAAATCTTATTCCCTTCGTTGGAACGGCATATGGTCTCTATCAACTTGCGGATGAGCAAGGAAATCCGTCGGACGTAGCTGGAAGTCTCGGCTCAACTGCTGAGGGCGTTTCGTCTCTTACCGAAAGAGGTGTGGCGGCCAATACCTCCAGAGCTGAGGAACTTAGGAGGGCGGGACGTAACAACAAGCAGCAAAAGGTTCTCCGAAAGCTCGCGCGTGCAGATGGAGGCATAGTGAAGTTTCTCAAGCCGGTAGGTCATGCTTTTGGTGCAGCAGGTCTGATACTCAATGTGTATGAATATAAGAACGCCTACCAAGCTTGTCCGTGCGACGCGCCGTGAGTTGCTCCGCAAATCGTTTTGCGGCATTCGGATTGGGTTGGGCGCTTGCCCAACTCATTCTCGCATATGCATTTGCCGGCGGGCGCGACGTTGGAGTCGTACTCGTAGTCGTGTGCGGTATTGTTACAATGACATTTGCGCTACTATTTTCTTTCGTTGCGTTTCGCAATAACAAGCAGGTGTTTAGCTCTGGATTGTATCGACTACTGAGCTGGGGTTTAGTGAGCTTATTTTTCGTGAATTTTGCCGGTTCGATGGTGTTCTCTATCATGTCGGTGAGTCGATCAAGGGTGATGGTTGTTGTCGCACTTAGCATTTCTTCTTTCTTTGCAGTCCTATCGGCACGCAGTTGCTACGGAAAAATACTTCTTGCGCCGTTGCAAGAGAGCAAGGGGTCAGAGAGCAAGGAAAGGAAAAAGGGGTCAGGAAAAAAGGGGTCAAGCAGGAAAAAGGGGTCAAGTCTTGACTCTTGAATCGCCTTCGGCCTTTTCGTGCTCGTGCTTCACTTAGCGTCGAACAAAATGTGCGCGAGCGCGCCGCGTATGCGCGCAACCAATGTCATGTATCCCGTTATCGTATTGGAGCGATCAATGAATTTTCGAAAGGAATGGGCAACATGTGGGGTTTTGATCTGCGCCCTGGCGAGCACCACATTTGCTTGCGCAGCTGAGGATCTGAAAGCGTCAGTCCTGAAAGAACCTGTTTCCAGCGCTGCCACCAGCAGCAAAACTCTGGTTCAGGGCGTGGCCGATAGCGACCGCGTTGCAGGGCAATTTATCGTCGTATTCCGAAAGGCCGCGCTTTCGGAATACCGGCAGCGCAGTGGACTGCTCGCGCCTGAGGCTGCGTTGAGTGCGTTGGCCGAGGAGCTTTTGTCGCAACACGGCGGTGTGGTCTCCCGGCTCTACGGCGCGGCGCTGGACGGCTATGTTCTAAGCGGAATCAGCGACAAGGAAGCGCAACAGCTTGCGCTTGACCCGCGCATCGAGCATATCGAAGCGGATCGCTATGCGAGCCTGTATCAATACCAGTCATCGCCAAGGTGGGGACTCGACCGCATCGACCAGCGCAACCTACCATTCAACAACGGTTACAGCTACCCGAATACCGGTGCCGGCATCAATGTCTACATCATCGATTCAGGCGTGTATGCAAACAGCGATTTCGGAGGGCGCGTCAATTCCAGCGGTGGCTACACCGCAGTCAACGACGGCTACGGTACGAGTGATTGCAACGGACACGGCACGCATGTGGCAGGCATCGTTGGAAGCTATACCTACGGCGTGGCGAAAAGCGTCAACATCTATCCAGTCCGCGTGTTCGGCTGCGACGTCTACAACGCGCCGATTTCTCAGATCATCTCAGGTGTTAATTGGGTTGCCGGCCACCATGTGAAGCCAGCAATCGCTAACATGAGTCTGGGTTCCAACGGCGGTGGCTCAAGCGCGCTCGATCAAGCCACCCAAAGCCTGCTGAATCTCGGGGTAATCGTGGTCGCCGCTGCGGGAAATGATGCGGGCGATGCGTGCCAAGTGTCTCCTGCCAGAGTGCCCGGCGTAATTACCGTTGGCGGCTCAACAGACACGGACGCCATGTACAACCTGTCCAATTTCGGCACTTGCGTGGACATTTACGCGCCCGCAACTGGAATCAAGTCAACCTTCAATACAAGCCCAGCCTCAACCATGATACTTGACGGCACATCCATGGCATCTCCTCACGTCGCCGGAGTTGTCGCCAATTACCTGGCAGTCAATCCCAACGCATCGCCAGCCACTGTTTCAACCTATCTTCGTGATGCGGCCACAACCAGAAAAGTCATCAATTCTGCGGCGGGAACCTACTGCCAGAACGCCAATGCGCTCCTCTACAATGGCCCTTCCTCTCCCGCTGGCGCACCTGGTACCCCAACCGATCTGCTTGCAGAGCGCATTTGCAACGGTCGGTACAGGATGACCTGGAATCAAGGATCGGGGCCGTCACCAGACTCATATGAAGTTTACCAAGCGGTTTCGAGCCAATCGGGTTGCGAAGGGTATGTGATTTCCACGACAACACGCGTGCTGGGCGTAAGCGCACCATCTGGTCAGATTGCTCGATTCCGCGTTCGGGCTTGCAACAGCATTGGATGCAGCGGTTATTCCCTGCCAACAGCGGCTTCGAGCTATTCTGGTTGCCAATAGACTCACGTGGCGGCCTATAGATTGGGCCCGCAAATTGAATGATTAAGTGCTTCTCCCGCCAGCGGGAGAAGCATTTTCACGATGAATTCATACTGTTTATGGGCCCAATCGATAATTGTCTGCTGTGTAGCGGAAAATGGACATATCACGCGAAGGGCTGGCTTTCGTCAGCCTCCCATTCTTCGCAGCAGCGCAATGCCATTCAGTTTCTTTCGATAGCACCGATCAGTTGAACTATTCGAAATATCGATCCACGAGACGACTCGTTGCCGTCTAGCGTCAGCGTGTTCTCGCCCGCGAAGTCCCAGTGTTATCCATGAGCCGTCCTCATGCCGGCAGTGGCCTTCGGCAAGCGCAAGGCGAACGCGCTTTCGGATCAAGGCAACGCTCCTTTACCGCTCCGGTGCGGGAGGGCGGTAGCCGAGGATGCGCGCGGGCAGCAGGAAGATCGCCTTGATCAGGGCGACGATGCCATCCATCAAGGCGCCGACGATGCGGAAGGGGATCGACAGCAGCCAGAGGATTGGCCACAGGATCAGCAGGACCAGGGCAACCGGCCAGGCGAGCACAAGCAGGATGGCCCAGAGCAGCAAGACAAAAAGTGCGCGCATCGTGATCAGTCTCCGAGTGGGTCAGGCAGCCGCAATCGTCGTGCCGGGTTGTAGTGTGTGTCTTGCGCTCGGTGTCGGCGGGTCGTATCACGATACGACTCGCCAGACGCCTCAACTCGTTGCAACGATACCGCGCTGTGCGACAAAGATGGGGTGGTGATCGCCGGGATGCAAGCGCACGGTGACGTGATCCGGCACGGCAATTGCCCGTGCCGGGCGGGCGTTGCCCCAGGCGTGTACCGCCGGAGTCTCGCTGCAGGGCGGAATCCGAGTGCTGGATTCCGCACTGACTCCAAACTCAGTCGAATCCGTTGGCGAAGATCTGGTCGGCTGGTGCGGTGAAGCTGCCAAGGATCGTGAAGTTGGTCAGCGCGGTGTAGGCGTCGACGATCGCGGTGTAGGTACCAGGTAGCGGGGTCGCGAAATCGCAGTGCTCGGACGAGCTGGCGCCTGCCGACTGGCAGAGCTGATCCTCGCCGAAACGGATGCTCAGGTCGGCATCTGCGCCGCCCACCGGACTGCTCGTTTCAAAGTGCAGGTTGACGGCATTCGAGGGTACGTCGAGCGTGTAGAAGACCTGCTCGCCCTGGGCGGCATGTTGACTGGTCATGGCGACGCCGTTGACGAGCGCAATCGGCGCAGCGGAGATGCGAACGATCTTGCCGTAGCTGCCGGTCAAGCTGCCGTCATCGGTCACGCTCAGGCTGACCGTATAGCTGCCCGGGCCGGGGTAGCTGTGCAGGGGATTGGCATCGGTCGAGGTCGGGCTGGCATCGCCGAAATCCCAGAGGTGGCTGACGATGTTGCCGTCGAGGTCGATCGAGCTGTCGGTGAAGCTGGCATCGAGGCCGTTGCGGACGACCTCGAAATCGGCCGTCGGTGGCGAGTTGCCGACACTGCCATCGAGCACGACGCGCCAGGCGCCGCGGCTGTAGCTAGCGGCCGTCAGCACGTGCGGGTAGTCATCGATCTCGAGATCGGAGACGACGATGCCGAGCGGCAGGCCGGCCGAAAACGCCAGGAAGTTGTCACCATTGTCGATGCTCTCATAGACGCCGATATCGGTCGCGACGAAGATGCGCAGGCTGTTCAGTGGATCGATCGCCACCGCGTTGGCTGGCACATTCGGCAGGCCTGCGCCGACGGCGGCCCAGCTTGTGCCGCCGCTGGTCGAACGGTACAGCCGCGATGCGCCAAAGCCGGCGCGCGTGATGAAGACGCGCTGCGGATCGACACGATCCATCGCGACATCGGAAACCCGTCCACCGGGGTAGTTGCCGGTGACATCGGCAAACACGGGCGCAGGAATCCCGGCGTCGGCACTGCTCCAGATCTTGCCGGCCGAGGTGCCGACATAGGTCGGAGTTAGGGTGCCGAGGGTCTGCGGGTTGACCACGACGACCGAACTGCCGAGATCGCCGCTGATCGGTGTCCAGCTGTTGCCAGTGGTGCTGGCGCGATAGAGCACGTCGGAGGCAACGAACAGCTGGCTGCCAGCCGTGGCCAGCGGCGTCACCCAGGCGAAATTTCCCGACGCGACGAGGCCGCTTCGCGGCATGCTGAGAAAGCTCCCTGGCGATCCGCCGACGCTCGAACGGACGATGCTCGGCAAGCTTGCGCTGGGGTAGCTGGTCTGGAACACGATCGACGGATTGTTCTGGTCGAATGCGTTCATGAAGCCGTCGCCGCTGGCATAAGTCAGGCTCCACAACAGGTTGGTGCGCCGACCCGACGAGCTGTTGTCCTGCGCACCGCCGAATATGATGTTGGCGTCGTCAGGATTCACCGCCACGTCGTAGAACTGGGTGATGTTGATGTTGGCGTTCATGTTGCGGAAGGTTGTGGCGTTGTCGTCGCTGCGCCAGATACCGCCATCGCTGCCGACCCAAAAGCGGTTCGGATCGATCAGCGAGTAGCGCACGACATGGGTGTCCTGGTGCACCTTCTGGCTCGTGCCCCAGGTGCTGACCAGGGGCGTGAAGCTGACCCCGGCATTGGTTGAACGTGCAACGCGAATCGTGCCAAGCAGCAGCGTATCCGGATTGGTGGGATGCACGCTGATGGCCTGGTTGTAGCTGCATTGGCCTTCGCAGACACCCGTGCCGGAGGCTTGCTGGACCCAACTCACGCCACCGTTGATCGTGCGATAGAGGGTCGAGCCCATCAGCACATAGAGGATGTCGCTGTTGCTCGGCGCCATCGCCAGGCGCATGCGCGATCCGCTCAACGTGATTCCGCTGTTGGCCGAAGTCCAGGTCGCGCCACCGTCGGTGGATTTCTGCACGCCGAGTCCGATCAGTCCGGCGTAGACGGTCGATGTCCCCGGCACGAACACGATGTCCTCGACGTTGTTGCTGCGCACCTTGATCCAGCTCAGACCCTTGTCGATCGAACGATAGATGCCGGCACCGGACAGGCTGCCGCTGCTGTTGCAGGTTCCACTGCCGCCCGCCAGGATCACATTCGGGTCGGTCGGCTGGATCGCCAGCGCGTTGACGATCGACAACGGCATGCTGTTCAGCCCGCTACCGTTGCGCGCTTGCCAGGTCGCGCCGGCGTCTTCGCTCAGGTAGACGCCCTGGCCGAAGTAACCGCCGCAGGAGCTGTTCTTGTCGCCGGTGCCGACCCAGACCGTGTCCGGTGCAGCGGAATCGATCGTGATCGCCCCGATCGGCAGCGTACCGACCTGATCAAAGATCGGCGTCCAGCTGACGCCGGCATTGGTCGTCTTCCAGACGCCACCGGCGGCACTGCCGAGATAGACCGTGTTGTCGTCGCCGGGTCGTGGCGTGATCGCATTCACTCGCCCGGCGACGCGGCCCATGATCCAGTCGCCCATGTTCATCGATGACGGGCCGGCCTCCTGCCAGATTTCGCCGACCGACGCGCGCCGGGCATCGACCAACTGGCGCTGCAGCTTCAGATCCTGCACGGCTGCGGCACGCAGTTGCGATGCGTCAGGGTGGTCGAGCAGTCCGCGCGACTCGACAAACCAAAGTTGGCGTTGCGCGATCTGCCAGCTTTCGTCGCGGCCTTTGCCACCTTCGGACTCGTCCTCGCCGGCAAACGCGCCGAGCGAAAAGGCCAGCGACACTGCGACCAGCAGGAGAATGCCGGCCTGCTTGAATGGTTGGATTCGCTTCACGTGGGATTTCCTGAACGATTGGACGGCTGCGCATGTGCCACGACGGCAGCGGGTGGAGGCAATTCTGCCGTCACATGCTGTCGGCACGGATCACAAAGCCGTCGAGATTACGTTGGAACCGGCGTGATCGCAAAGTCCGGGCCGCGATCGAGCAGCCTGTCGGACATTGCCGGTCGAGGCGAGGACGGGTACGCAGCCGGACGGATCCTCGATGATGCCGTGGCACCGCCCATTCCGCGGCGAACCCGCGGCGACCGGCTCAGCCCGTTTTCGGCAACCGCGGAACGCCGTGCTGGTCGCGTTCCTCGATGACCAATGCCTGCGTATCGACGCGGTTCGAAGCACGGCTGCCGAGCGGAATTGCCGGCTGGCCGCGCTGGTTGAGCAGGGCGTTGCGGTAGCAGCGATTGGCCAGCACCTCATCGCCGCTACCGGCATGACAATCACCGAGGGCTTCCCAGGCAATCGGTGAATCGGTGATGCCAACCGCGCGGTCAAGATACTGGATCGCCTTGCCCCAGAGCTTCTGGTCGCGGCACAGGCGGCCGAGCGTGGTCAGCAGCGCGGCGCTGTTCGGCGCAATCGCCAGCCAGGCTTCGGCGTGCTTGGTGCGCACGGCGAGTTCGGCCGGGCCGATGTCGCTGTAGGCCAGGGCGAGCGCATCGTTCCATTCGCGGCGCAGGGCCGATTCGATCTCGTCCATTGCCGCCAGGGTCTGGCCGAAGTGTGCCGCACGCCGGGCGAAGGCGGCGATGATTCCGGGCTGCTTGCGGAGCTGCCGACTGACCGAACTCCACAGGCTGTTGAGCCGCGCCTGCGACGGTGCCGAGGCCAGCGCCGCAACCAGTACGCGCGTTTCCAGCGCCGCCATGGTGGTTGCCGCGAGCGACTGTGTCCGCGCCAAGGCCGGCAGCGCATCGAGCGCGGTTTGCGCATCATTTTCGGCCAGGGCAGCTTCGATCAACACCTGCCAGCCAACCGGCGACAGCTTGCCGAGTGCGGCCCTCGGCTTGAGCAAGGCCAACGCATCGGCATGTCGCGATCGTTCATTGAGGAAGCGCGCGCGTTGCGCGAATGCCGCCGCCTCGACGTCGTTGGTGGCCGCGTCGAGTGCTTTCGCTGCGGCCGCATCATCGCCGCGCGAATGGGCGGCGCGCGCGATCACGAGCAGGGCCGGGCCGCGCACGGCCGGTTGCCTGGCCGCCTTGGCCAGCTGCCGCTCGGCTTGCAGGTAGCGGCCTTCGGCGAACGCGGCCAGGCCATTGGCGAGGTTCTCGCGCGCACGCTTGCGCTGCGAACGGATCCAGGCGCGTGCCGGCCAGCGCAGCAATCGCCAGAAGATGCTGAGGATTGCCCACACCAGCAGCAGGGCGACCACGCTGAACACGAGGCTGGTTTCGATCGAGGTGCCGCGCAGGCGAACCAGCACATAACCCGGATCCTCGACCACCCATTGCCAGCCGAACGCGGCGGCCACGGCGAGCGCGAGCACGAGCAGGATCGCGATCCAGATTCTCACGACGCCGGCTCCCGGCTCGGTGGCGACGCGGGCTTTGGTGGCGCGGACTTCATCGGCTGCGACAGGGCGCGGGTCGTGCGCAGGTTGCGCAATTCGCTCAGCGCGGTGCCGAGCTCGGGCAAGGCCGGCGCCAGCGGCGTCGCCGCAAGCTCATCGAGCGAAGTCAGGGTCTTGCGCACCGACGGCGCAGTCGGGTCGAAGATCGCCTCAACGCCGGCATGAGCGCGTTTCAAGGCGTCATCGAATGCCTCCTGATCACGCGCAAACAGGGCCGCCTCGGCGGTGCGAAGATCGAGCGCAATCAACGAGCGGATCAATTTTTCGTCGCGCACGGCCAACGCCGAACCGCCATCGTCATGACTGATGCGCACGAACTGATCGAGGATTTCGCGCAGCCGCGAACGATCGGCATTCGACGGTGCGGCGACCATCTCGGCCGATCTCTTCATCGGCAACTCAAGCAGGCCTGCGCGCAGGTCGGCCAGGATCTTCAGGGTCGCCCGGGTTTGCATCGGACGGGCCGCATCGAGCGCCTGCATTTCGCTGCTGATGGTCTGGCGCACGCTCGCGAACAGCGGATCCTCGGCTGCGGCGAGGGCGCTGTCGGCCAGCCGATACGCGGCCATTGCGCCCCCGGCATCGCGGAACAGGGCGAGCCGCTCACCGGCCAGTTGCAGGATGAACTCGGCCTCGTTGAGGGCCATCGCATCGCGGTTGTTGAGGCGCTGCTCGGACAGGTTGGCGACCGCGTCCTCAAGCGCGCGAGAGCGCTCGGTAAACGCCAGCACTTCCTCCCTAATGCCGCGGTTCATCGTTTCGGCATCGTTGGCGCGCGAACGCAGGCTGTCGACGTCGCGACGCAACTGTTCGTTGGCACGGCCGAGATCGCTGATCTGTGCGGCCAGCGCCGCGTTGCGATCAGTGTCGCGTTCGCGCAGCTGGCGCTCGAAATACCACCAGGCCAGCACGCCAAGAGCCACCAGCACGACAACAAGGATGAGGGTTCCCGATCCACGGCGGCGGGAAGCGCTGGCGCCCAACTTGTCCTTGTCGCGGGCGGCTGGGGCGGGCAGCTTCGCGGGAGTTTCGGTTTCCATGTTGTACATGCTAGCGGAACTGCGGCACGGGCGGCAGTGGAAATCGCTAGATCCGATGTCTCGACAAGGCGCGCCCGGCCGCATCAAGCAGATCCGTGCCGAGGGCCGAGCTTGCCTCATGCACATCGCTGAAGCCGAGCGCGCGGGCCTCGGCAGCCAGTCTCGCGCTGCTGACAATGAGCGCCTCGCGCCGCCAGCGCGCCAGCAGATCCGCCGGCAAGGCCGCGCACAGATGATTGAGGATGACGCTGCTTGAAACGAGGCTGATCCAGGGGCGCGGGGCGGCGGCCAAGGTCGAGAAATGGCGGGCGTTCAGGCGTGGCGGCAGGCGCTGGTAGACGGCGATCCGCTCCACCCGTGCGCCGCGCTCGCGCAAGGCTGGCGCGAGCAGGTCGCGGCCACCCGGCGCATCGATGATGGCGATGATTTTTCCTTGCAGGTCGGCCAGTTCGGCCTCGGCGAGCAGGCCTTCACTGTTTTGCGCGCCACGCGGCGCCAGCGCAGTGATGCCGTGCCGCGCCAATGACTGGCGCGTGCCGGCGCCGACCGCGAGCGTGCATGGCCAAGGTGCTGCGCGCAATTCGCCGAGCAGTTGTACGCAAAAACGTACCGCGTTCGGACTCGTGAAAATCCAGAAATCGGCGGATTTCGCGGCGAGCAGTGCCCGCCGTGCGGCCACTGTGCCGTCAATGCGTCTGACCCGCACGCCGGGCAGGCGCACGCCAACGCCACCGCGCGACTTCGCCGCACGGATCAGCGCCACCGCATCCGCCGCCGGACGCGTGACGATGATGCTGGCACCAGCCAGCGAGGCCATTGGGTGGCGTTTCGAATCAGGCATTGCGAATTCAGTACGGTGAAGTACAGATCATAGGCCGCTTGAATCGATCCATGCACCATGCGCACACTCGCGCCCCCTGCCGACAGAGACACGCATGAGTTCAGCTAGCCCTGCACCGATCAATCTTGTGCCCAGCCGCGATAGCTTGCGCGAGCGCGTCGAGCGCCAAATGCTCGCCGACATTCCGCTGGCCCGGGCGATGCAGCTTCGCATCGGCGCCTGGGATGGCGATTCGTTGCGCATGAACGCACCACTGCTGCCC
The DNA here is from genome assembly GCA_964390215.1 of uncultured Dokdonella sp. GTDB lineage: Bacteria > Pseudomonadota > Gammaproteobacteria > Xanthomonadales > Rhodanobacteraceae > Dokdonella. Next base: position 328,681 of record CAYMHF010000001.1, read on the forward strand.
AACGTCAATGACAAGGGCTGCGCCTTTGGCGGCAGCCTGGTCAGTGTGATGACCCTGGCGTGCTGGGCCTTGATCCGCCTCGCTGCCGAACACGCCGATGAGGACTGCGACATCTATGTGCAGGACAGCAGCGTGCGCTACCTGGCTCCGGTCTGGAGCGATTTCAGCGCCGATACCCGGCTTGCCCCCGATCAATCCTGGCAAGACTTTTTCACGACCCTGAATGCACGTGGCAAGGCGCGCCTGTCCGCGCTTTGCGAGATCCGCCTCGCTGATGGCGTGATTGCGAGCACGCTGCAAGCCCGATTCGTCGCGCTCCGACGTGGCGCTACTGTGCAGGCCGCCGATGCGGCACAATCGGCGATCGCAAGTCCAAGTCGAGGAGTCGCCCGATGATTGCACGCCCCTGTTCGCATCAATGGCCGTCGATCCTGTTGATCGCTCTGGTCTGCTTGTTGCTCAGCGTGCCGGCAATGGCCAAGTCACGCGAGAAGATCCTCACTGAAACCCTGCGCACCTATGCCGCGACGATCCGTTGGGGTTCGATCGAGCAGGCCGAAAGCTTCATCGATCCCGAATATCGCGCGGCCCACCCGTTGAGCCAGCTCGATCTCGATCGCTACAAGCAGGTTCGCTTCACCAACTACAACGACTCCGCGCCGGTACCGATCAACGACGACGAGGTGAGCCAGACCGTCGAGATCGGCATCGTCAATATCCATACCCAGGAGGCGCGCAGCTTCATTGATCGCCAGGTCTGGAAATACAACCGCAAGGCGAAGGTCTGGCTGCTGACCAGCGGTCTGCCGGATATCACGCGCAAGGATTGAGTCCTGCCTTCGGTCGTCTTTTGATCACCGGTCTCGTCATCGGTTTACGGTTTCGAACCATTCGTTAGCAAATTTGCTGCTGCAGCAGAAACGAGCTAGGCGTGCCAGAGCTTCACCAAGCTCTTGGCAGACTTCAGTCGCGATGTCAGATTTTTTACGCTCCTTCGTCGCGCGGCATCCCTGCTTTTTTTCGCTCGCCCGGAGGCGAGTGAAAACCCGGCATGGATGCCGCGCCGCTTTGCGGCGTCAAAGAGTGAAGCATCGCGACCGAGGTCGCACCACGAAAGACTGAAATCGCGCCTCAACCCTGTCCTGTCTTGGCGAAGTGTCGTCCCCACGAAAATATTACCGAACCTCGACGAGCCTGATCCGGAATTTCCTGAATTCCCGCTCCGCAGAAAGGTGTGATCACGAGACAGGGCTGCGGCCATTGCCTGCTCATGCAAGGACGCCAGCAGCCTGTCGTCGGCGAGCCCATTCACCGATTGGTCAATTGCAATTCGATGCGCCGGTTCTTCGCATAGGCCTCGGGCGTGTCGGCCGCATCGATCGGCTGGAACTGACCGAAGCCGTTGGCCGACAGGCGGTGCGCCGGAATGCCCTGCACGACCAGATACTTGACGATGGCCACGGCACGCGCAGTCGAGAGTTCCCAGTTCGATGGAAAACGATCGGTATGGATCGGGCGTTTGTCGGTATGCCCGTCGATGCGCAGTACCCAGTCGATCGATGACGGAATTTCGGCGGAGACTTCGCGCACGGTGTCGGCCAGTGAGTCCAGACGTGCCTGCGCGGCCGGGCCGAGTTCGGCGGCGCCGGAATCGAACAGGATGTCGGTCGGCACGATGAAGCGGTCGCCGACCACTTGCACATCGCTGCGATTGCCCAGCGCTTCGCGCAGCTTGCCGAAGAACTCCGAGCGATAGCGCTCCAGCTCGCCGACGCGATTGGCCAGGGCGATATTGAGCTGCTTGCCGAGATCGGCAATCTTCGCGTCCTTGACGTCGATATTCTTGTTGGCAATACCGAGCGCGGCTTCGAGTTTGGCCAGTTGTTCGCGGATTGCGGCCATCTGCCGGTTGAGCAATTCGACTTGTGCCGTGGCGGCATTGCCGAGTTCGGTCTGCTTGACCAGGTCGTCTTGTGTCGTGTCGAGTTGCGTGCTCAGGCTGGCGACCTCGGCTTCGAGCTGATGCTTGAGCGAAGTCAGTGCGGCGATATCGGCACTGAGGCTGGCGGCTTGCGTGGTCGCCGCGCTGAGCTCGCTGCCCAGGCGATCGCGTTCGGCCTGCGTGTTGCCGAGCGTGGCGCTCAATTCGGAGACGCGCGCGTTCAGTGCGAGCTTCTGATCCTCGCTGAGCGACAGGGTGCGGGCGAGCTCGGCGACCTGCGCATTCAGTGCATCGAGTGCCTTGTTCTTGCCGGCCAGGGTGTCGGACAGCACGAACTGGCCAATGGCGAAGATCAGCAGGACAAAGATCATGACCATGATCAGCGAGGTCAGCGCATCGACAAATCCGGGCCAGATGTCGAACGCACGTCGGCGGCGACGGATCATCGCACTCATGCGCGCGGCTCGCGCCCGCCGCCCACCGCGACGGCAATCGTGCGCGAGAGCAGGCGCAGTTCGGCGCGTAATTCTTCGGAGAGGCGCGATTCGGACGGTGGATGGCTGGCGATCTGACGCAACACGGTTTTCAGTTCATCCTGCACCTGGGCCGCGCCCTGGCGCTCGCGCGCGTCGCGGCTGAGCAGCTCGTTGAGGCGGCCGAGCTGATTTGCGATCTCGGCGAATTGCTCGTTGCTGCCGCGCCGTTCGCGCTCGTTTTCGACGATCGCGCGCTGCATGCGTTCGAGCCCGTCGGCGGTCTGCTCCAGCAGCGCCTGCACATACGCCGGCACCGAGGCGTCGCCCTCGAACGAACTGCCCGAGGACAGATGGGTCATGCCCGATAGCCATTCTTCCAGATCGTTGTAGAAGCGGTTCTGCGCATGCCCGGCCTGCAGATCAAGAAAACCGATCACCAGCGAGCTGGCGAGGCCGAACAACGAGGTCGAGAAACTCGTCGACATGCCGCCGAGCGGTTCCTTCAGATTGTCCTTGAGCGCACCGAACATGGTCAGTGCGTCGTTGCCGACATTCAGCGTGCTGATGGTTTCGGAGACCGAGCGGATCGTTACCAGCAGGCCCCAGAATGTGCCGAGCAGGCCGAGGAAGATGGCCAGCCCGATCAGATAGCGCGACAGATCACGGGACTCCTCAAGGCGCGACTGCACGCTGTCCAGAATCGTGCGCATTGACGGTGCCGACAGCGCCGCCTTGCCGCGCTCGCGGTTGCCGAGCATGCGCGCCATCGGTGCAAGCAGGCGCGGTTTGCCTTCGGCGGCGCGCTCCGGATTCGAGCGCCGGAACGATTCGATCCAGCGCGACTCGTTGGAGAGCAGCATGACCTGACGGAGATTGACGACGATGCCGGCGAGCAGCACGGTCAGGATCACGCCGTTGAAGAATGGATTGGCCTGGAAGATCTCGACCAGGCGTGAACCGACCAGGCTGGCGAGGACAGCGACGAGGGCGAGAAAGCCCGTCATCCAGACAAGGGCGCGATTGAATCGGGTCATGTTTGGCCTCGGTTTGCAAAGGAGTCAGGTATTCGAATGCGCCGACGAACAAGCGCGTTGCTTGTGAACGTGGCGACTACCATGCCACGGACATGACACAGGATTGGCGCGAAATCGTGTGTTCGACCGTTGCTGTTGCTGGTTGGTTCAGCGCCGCGGCTTGGCCCGATGGGTGGCGACCGCCGTCCATGGATCATCCGGCCAGGGATGTTTGGGGTAGCGACCCTTGAGTTCCTTTCTTACTTCCGGGTAGGTGCGTTCCCAGAAGCCGCGCAGATCCTGGGTGACCTGGATCGGTCGTCCGGCCGGCGAGAGCAGGTGCAAGGTGACGGCGACGCGTCCATTGGCTACGCGTGGCGTATCGGCGAGACCGAACAGTTCCTGCAGCTTCACCGCAAGTACCGGCGGTGCGTCAGTCGTGTAGCTGACGCGCCGTTCGAGCCCGCTGGGCACCTTGATCACCATCGGCGCCTGCTCGTCGAGCAGTCGACGTTGCGCATGATCGAGTTGCCCGGCGAGTGCATTGGACAGTTCGTCGACGCGCAGGCTGTCGAGGCGGCGCTTGTCGGCGAGCGCCGGGGCCAACCACGCTTCCAGCGTGGCCAGCAGAGTCGACTCGGAAAAATCGGGCAGGTCGAATTCCACTGCGTGGCGGCGCAGGAATTCGACGCGCTGGCGCAACTCGATTGCGGAATCGCTCCATGGCAGGACATCGAGGCCGAGTTCGCGCACGCCAGCAAGCAGGGCCGGCACGGTGTCCTCGACGCGAGCCGGAACGCTGCGCCGTTCGAGCACGATTGAGGCAAAGCGACGCTCCTCGAACACCTCAACGCTGCGGCTGTCGCGATTCCAGCGCACATTGCGCGATGTGCAGAATGCCTGCGGGAAGTCACACTCGAGCAGATCCGGATCGAATGGAGTGGCGGCGAGGATGAGGCTGTCGCGTTCGTCGAAACGCAGATCGATGACGACCAGCCAGGGCTCGCCGAACAACGCGCTTTCATCGAGCAGACGCGCGCCACGGCCATTGGCAAGCAGGTAGCGGCGCGGGTTGTTGCTGTCCTGGCGGGCGATGCGATCGGGGAAAGCGTGAATCAGGATATTGCCCGCCGTGGTCGGCCCCGACGCTGTCGATTGCTCGCGTGAAAGTCGCGCACGCCGCCGCCAGGCATCGGCTGATTGCTGGATCGTTGCCAGCGCAGCGCGATCCGCGCCCAGCTCGGCGAGCGTGCGTGAATCACGCGTATGCCAGGCGGCCAGGGCATTCGCGCGCTGGCGAAAATCGTCCTCGCGTGCGCCGGTTCCGCGCAGCGGATTGCGCGCCTCGATCAGGGCGACCAGGTCGCAGGCCAATGCCTGATGAGTTGCGCTGGCACGCAACACGGCCGCGGCCAGGCGCGGATGCGCGCCGAACGCGAGCAGCTTGCGTCCGAATGGATTGATTGAGCCAGTCGCATCGAGCGCACCGAGCGCGATCAGCAATTCATGCGCCTGGGCGTAGGCGCCGGCGGGCGGCGCATCGAGCCAGTCGAGTGACTCGGAGCCCCACGCCTTCAATTCGAGGACGAGCTGGGACAATTCCAGCTGGGAAATTTCCGGACTGCGTGCCGAATCCAGGCGGCGGCTCTGTGGCCACAGCCGATACGCGATACCGGGACCGAGACGCCCGGCCCGTCCGCCGCGCTGGTCGGCCGATGCCTGCGATATGTTCACCGTCTGCAGACGCGAGAAACCCGAATTGGCATCAAAGCGCGGCTCGCGGGCGAGGCCCAAGTCAACCACGGCACGAATGCCCGGCAAGGTCAGACTGGATTCGGCGACATTGGTCGCCAGCACGATCCGGCGCCGACCCGTGGCCGAAGCTGCCAGGGCGGCGTGCTGCTCGTTCAGCGACAGCTCGCCATGCAGGATCAACACATCGGCATCGAGCCCGTCGATTGCCCGGCGCGCGGTATCGATCTCGCGGCGTCCGGGCAGGAACACGAGGATGTCGCCGTCGGCTTCCTGCAGTGCGCGGGCGACCACGCGCCCGAGCTGCGCAGTCCAGCCGCGCTCGGGCCAGCTCTCGCCCTGGCGCGGCGCCGGATGTTCGATGCGCACCGGAAAGCTGCGCCCGGCACTGCTCAGGCGCGGCGCATCGAACCAGCGCGCGATGCGCTCGCCATCGAGCGTGGCTGACATGATGACGAGGCGCAGGTCGGGCCGCAACGTGGCTTGCACATCGCGCGCAAGCGCCACGCCGAGATCGCCATGCAGGTGACGCTCGTGGAATTCGTCAAACAGGATCGCGCCGACACCGGGCAGTTCCGGATCGTCCTGCAACAGGCGCGTGAGGATGCCTTCGGTGATGACCTCGATGCGCGTGGTCGCCGAGATTTTCGATTCGTGACGGATCCGGTAGCCGATAGTTTCGCCGACCTGCTCGCCGCGTGCCGAAGCCATGAACTCGGCTGCTGCGCGCGCGGCGATGCGGCGTGGCTCAAGCATGAGGATGCGCCGGCCCTGCAACCAGGGTTCATCGAGCAGGGCCGGCGGTACCTGGGTGGTCTTGCCGGCTCCGGGTGGCGCTTCGAGCACCAGCCGCGTCTGCACCGCAAGCAGGTCGCGAAGCTCAGGCAATACCGTCTGGATTGGAAAAGCGGATGTGCTCAATCGGATCAATCCTGTCTATCGTCGATGGATTGTCGCCGATCAGCCGAAGCGCAAAAGAAAACGGCGCGAATCACTCGCGCCGTTTTCTTAATCAGCAGGCGGGTCGGATCACTCGCAATTCAGGCCATTCAGGCGTCCGAGTCGGAGCCAGTTGCGCGATCCGCTGCCCTGCGGGATAAACGAGGGAATGCCTGGATTGGAGGCGTAGCTCAAGGTCATGTGGTTGCAGTCCGGGAAGCTGACCGTGGTTGTGCCCCACAGATGCGGTGGGTCGATCGGGCCGCTGCCACCGAGGCCGCCGCCGGTCGTGTAGTACAGCGGGGAGGTGGCTGTCTTGCTGCCGCGTTGAATATCGACCTGACCGACCAGGAACACCGGATAACCATTCGCCGCATAAGCCGACCAGGTGAAGGCGACGACCAGGGTGTTGGGCTCGTTGAGACGCTCATAAACCTGCATGACGATGCCCTCGCCACTGTTCGGGGTGTACCACGAGCTGCTCAGATGCCCGGAAATCGGGATGTTCTGGAAGGCCGCAGGATAGGTGCCGCTGTTCGGGTCATACAATGGCACATCGATGTAAAAAAGGTTGTTGCTGGCAAACAGGTTGTCGAAGCGCAGGCTGAAGGGAAGATTGAAATCGAACACGCTGGTCTGCGTGCTGTCGTAGTTTTCGAGCACGAAGGTCATGTTGTTGAGGATCGGCGTATCGACCAGGGTGTCGGCAAGGATCGTGTTCGGCTCGATGGTGACGCGTGCGATGTTTGCCGGATAGTCGCTGTCACCGAAGCCGATCGAACCCTGGCTGACGCGAATCGAAGGGAACAGCGGGTACACGGTCTGGCTGTTGCTGTTGCGCGTGATCCGCATCAGGGTTGCCGAATTGAAAAACTCCGAACTGCTGCAGGCCACCCGCCAGACCGTGATGGTCACGATTTCGGTTGAATCGACCTGGCCCGTGTTGCCATTGTATGCAGCCAGGGCAACGTTGCGGCTGTAGCTCGGCCCGCTGACCACATCGGGCAGGGGATCGGCCATGCAGCTGGGCGGATACGCGGCCAGCGGATTGATCCGCGGCAAGGCCGGTGTGGCCGATGCCACGCTGTCGGCGGATTTCGGTCCGGCCGAAGCGCTGCGCTCCATCAGCAACTTGCGATGGCTGAGTTGTTCCGCGGTGACACGCGCGGCGCGGCTTGCATCCAGGCCAACCTCAGCCGCTGACGCCGCCGTGGTCGCACAGGCCACAAAGGCAAGCGCGGCGCCAAAAAGTATTCGGGTATGAGCGAACATGTTGAACTCCAGGGGATGACCGAGCGTTAGGATACTCGCAGCCTCGGGGTGAATCAGCTGTGAACTTTCGCGGTAGGCCGCAATTGCACAATCGACCCTGTGCAGCCTGTCACGCTCGCCGCATAATCGCGGGTTTACCGCCTGCTGTCAGCCATGCAACTTATCGATATCGGCGCCAACCTGACCCACGAATCGTTTCGTCCCGATTTCGACCAGGTGCTCGAACGTGCCCAGGCGCATGGTGTGACGCAAATGATCGTGACAGGGGCAAGTGCAGCCGGCAGCCGCATGGCCTTGTCCCTGGCACGCGCCCATCCCGGCCTGCTGTTCGCCACGGTCGGGGTGCATCCGCATCATGCCATCGACTATGACGACGCGACCGATGCCGAACTGCGCGAACACTTGATGGCTGACGAGGTCAAGGCGGTCGGCGAAACCGGGCTCGATTATCACCGCAATTATTCCCCTCAAGTGGCACAGATCGGCGCCTTCGAGCGCCAATTGCAGATTGCCGTTGACTGCGCCAAGCCGCTGTTCCTGCACCAGCGTGACGCGCATGCCGATTTCATGTCGGTGATGCAGAATTTTGCGGGCCGGATTGGCAAGGTCGTCGTGCATTGCTTCACCGGAACGCGCGCGGAGATGGTCGACTATCTCGACGCTGGCTGGCACATCGGCATCACCGGTTGGCTCTGTGACGAGCGCCGTGGCACGCATTTGCGCGAACTCGTGCGCGACATTCCGGCCGAGCGCCTGATGATCGAAACCGACTCGCCCTACCTGTTGCCACGCACGGTCAGCCCGAAACCCTCGCACCGCCGCAACGAGCCGATGTACCTCAGGCACATCGTCGAGGAACTCGCGCGCGATCGCGGCGAAGCGGTCGAAGTGACGGCGGCGAATGCACTGGCGACGAGTCGGGCGTTTTTTGGCATTTGAGAAATAGTGAGCGGGGGAGCGGTTAGCGGGTGACAGTGAGCGGGAGAGCGGTGAGCGGTTAGCGGGAAGAGCAGCTAGCGGCGAAAGGTGGCCTTGCCGAAAATCCGTAGGAGCCGGCTTCAGCCGTCCCGAAAGGGGGCTTCCTTCGGTCGCGATGCTTGGCAAACGCAACGAAGAGCTTCGGGCATGAATGCCCTTCCTACGAAGAGCGGGCGCGCTGTGGCGGGAGATTCGTCGAAGTTGAAGGCGTTCCCGCTTCGTTGTAGGAAGCGGTCTCTGACGCGATGCTCGTCATCAATCCGGTCGAACAGCACGTAGCTTGGGGTGAGCGCCAGGCGAACCCCAACGGATTGCGATGTCATCGGTGCGGAGTCGTTTCAGGTGTCACCGCGTTGGGGTTCGCAGGCTCACCACCAACGAAGCTTCAGGGCCGCTTTGCGCATGATGCGTGTTGCCGTTCGTCAGCTGCGCAAACCGACGCCACGCTTGAGCAACCACAAGCTCAGTGACCCGAGCACGATGACGAAACCGACCATCAGCGCATAGGCAGTGCCGAGCGGAATGTCGCTGCTGCCGAGCAGGCCATAGCGGAACGCATTGACCATGTAGAACACAGGGTTGGCATGGGTCATCGTCTGCGCCCAGTCAGGCAGCATCCTGACCGAGTAGAATACGCCGCCGAGATAGGTCAGCGGGGTCAGGATGAAGGTCGGCACGATCGCGACATCATCGAACTTCTTCGCATAGATCGCATTGACGAAGCCGGCCAGCGAGAAGATCGTTGCGCCGAGCAGCACCGTGGTGATCGTTACCAACGGATGCGGTATCCGCACATGGGTAAACAGCATGGCGATGCACAGCACGATGATGCCGACGAGCAAGCCGCGCAGCACCGCGCCGGCGACATAGCCGCCGAGGATGACCCAGTTTGGCATCGGGCTGACCAGCATCTCCTCGATATGCCGGCCGAACTTGGCACCGAAAAAGCTCGATGAGATGTTGCCGTAGCTGTTCTGGATGATCGACATCATGACCAGTCCGGGCACGATGAAATCCATGTAGTCGTAGCCGCCCATGTCGCCGATGCGGCGGCCAATCAGGCTGCCGAAGATCAGGAAGTACAAGGTCATCGTAATCGCTGGCGGCACCAGGGTCTGCGCCCAGATGCGCAGGATGCGCATGACCTCGCGGCGGGTGATGGTGAGCAGGGCGACCAGGTTCGGATGCTGCGATTCACCACTCATGCCGCAGCCTCCCTGGAGCCGGTCAGGCGCACGAAAAGCTCTTCGAGACGATTGGTCTTGGTGCGCATCGAGCGCACCCGGATACCGGCGCCATCAAGACTTGCGAATACGCTGTTGAGATCCATTGCGCGTGGCATCTCCAGATCAAGCGTGTGGCTGTCCTCGGCAAGGATGATCACGCCCTCGATACTCGGCAGCACCGCCGGCAGATCGCCATCGATATCGAGCAGAAAGCCCTCGACATCGAGTTTCGCGAGCAGGGTTTTCATCGACCCGTTTTCAATGATGCGGCCGCCATCGATGATGGCGAGATTGCGGCACAGACTCTCGGCTTCTTCCAGATAGTGCGTCGTGAGGATCACCGTGGTGCCGGCTGCGTTGACCTCCTTGAGCGTGCGCCACATGCCGCGTCGGATCTCGATGTCGACGCCCGCGGTGGGTTCGTCGAGGATCAGCAGGCGCGGCCGCGTCATCATCGCGCGGGCAATCATCAGGCGTCGCTTCATGCCACCCGAAAGCGTGCGCGCCGTCGTTTGCGCCTTGTCCCAGAGTTGCGCCCGGCGCAACTCCTGCTCGGCGCGAAGCTTGGCTTCGGCACGCACAATGCCGTAGAAGCCGGCGTAGTTGCAGAGAATTTCGAACGGCTTCTCGAAGAAGTTGAAATTGACTTCCTGCGGCACCAGGCCGAGCAGGCGCATCGCGGCCTCGCGATCCTGCTCGATATCGACGCCGAATACCTTGACCGATCCCGAACTGGCATTGACCAGTGAGCTGACGATGCCGATCAAGGTCGATTTGCCGGCGCCATTGGGTCCGAGCAGGGCAAAGAAGTCGCCGGGTTGCACATTCAGCGATACGCCCTTGAGCGCCTCGACGCCGCCGGCGTAGACCTTGCGCAGGTCGCGGATTTCGAGCGCGGGAGGCTGGCTCATGGGCATGGGCATCAAGGCGGCTACGGGGAGGCTGATAGTATAGCGGGCTACCTGCAACGATCATTCCCGCCGTGGCCATCACCCAGTTTCCGCTTCGTCTCGTTTCCGCCCGCATGATCGCTCCGGCCGTACGCCACATGGTGTTCGAACGCGCCGATGGCCAGCCGATGGCCTTCATCCCGGGCCAGTTCATCCAGATCCATTTCACCTATGCCGACGGTCAGCCGACCAAACGCAGCTATTCGGTCGGCACGATGGCCAATGGCGATGCGACGCCAATCGGACAAATCGAGATCGCGGTGTCCTACGTCGACGGCGGTGCGGCGACCGAGCTGCTCGGCGGTCTCGCGATGGGCGACACGGTTGATGCGAGTGGTCCGTACGGGCGTTTCTGCTTGCTCAATGCCGATACCAACGCGCGCTATCTGCTGGTTGCCACCGGGACTGGCATCACGCCGTACCGGGCGATGCTGCCGCTGATCAGGAAACTGATCGAAAGCCGTGGCTGCCGATTCGAGTTGATCCAGGGCGCGCGCAACGAGGCCGATCTGCTTTACGGCGAGGAGTTTGCCGCGTTTGCCGAAGCGACGCCGGGTTTCGGTTTCCATCCGTGTTTCAGTCGCCAGCCTCGCGCCGTGCCGCGCGCTGGCGACTACGCCGGTCGCGTGCAGGTCGCCATCGAGGCACTCAAGCCTGATCCGGCCAACGACGTGTTCTACCTGTGCGGCAACCCGGACATGGTCGACCAGAGCTTTGCCCTGCTCAAGGATGCCGGTTTTCCGGTGTCGCAGGTTCGTCGCGAGAAGTACATTTCGTCTCGTTAGCCGGTTCGATGCGGCCCACGCCGGGCTGCCAGTTCGCTCTGAATGCATGTAAAGGACGCTTGACATTCAGCAATTACGACGCTTAACATGTGTCAAGCTTACTTGACACGAGATATCCCATGCGCGCCGTTGAAAAGCGCTATCTGCGCGAATTCCTGCCAGCGATGGTCGCCTACACGCTGGTCATGCTGACGGTGTGGCCGCTGGCAGGAACCACCGATGAGCGCATGTTGCGTGCGCTGATCGCCCTGGCCCCGGTGGTGCCGATCCTATTTGCCGTGCGCGCCATCATTCGCCACATCCTCGGCGCTGATGAAATGATGCAGCGCCTGCATCTGGAAGCCTTGGCGATCTCGGCCGGCATCATCGGTGTCGTCAGCCTGGCGGCCGGATTCCTTGCTGCGGCAAAGGTCATCGAACTGGACGGCTCAATCCTGATCTGGGTATTCCCGGCGCTGGCGGCGACGTTTGGCATCGTGCGCATGCTGGCGGCCCGCCGCTTCGACCGCGCATGAGCCAGCCATGCACATTGCCGGGACACAGCAGGAGAATCTCTTGAACTACGCGAATCGCAAGTCGAATCTGCGCCGTTGCCTGGTCGCCGCGCTGGCCTATCTGGCGACGACCTGGGTTTCTGTCTGGCTGCTCAGGCACAGTTTGCTCGACGCACCGTTGATGGTGCGTGCCCTGGTCAGCCTGTTGCCGGTTGTGCCCATCGTGTTTGCCATCCGCGCCGTCGTCCGTCTGGTTCTCAGCGGCGATGAAATGCAACGGCGGATCGACCTCGAAGCGCTGGCGGTTGCTGCGCTTGTCGTCGGGTTCGGTTGCCTGAGCGTGAGTCTGTTGCTGGTTGCCGAGGTCATCGAGGTGAGTGCCCGTCAGGCCATGATTTGGGTGTTTCCGGCGCACTGGATCGTCTATGCACTGGCCCGCATCTGGGCACAGCGCCGCTACCAATGAACAATCGATTGCGCGAATTGCGCGGCAATCAGGGCTGGTCACAAGCCGAGCTGGCTGATCGCCTGGATGTCTCGCGACAGACCGTCAACGCCATCGAGACCGGCAAATACGATCCGAGCCTGCCGCTCGCATTCGCCATCGCGCGTCTGTTCGGTACGCCGATCGAAACCATTTTCACTCCCGACGCCTGAGGACGAATCCACGCCATGAACCAATGGAAACGCTACATGATCGACATGGGTCCGGTGACACTGTTCTACATCGTCAGCGTGCTGGTTGCCGGGGTGGTGAGCAAGCGCATGGATCCGGGTGCGTTGCGCATTCTCGTGGCGATGATTCCGCTGCCTTCGATCACCTGGATGGCCTATGCGGAAATGCGTCGCCTGCGCCGGCTTGACGAGTTGCGCCAGCGCGTAGAAGTCGAGGCAATGACGATCGCTTTCTCGGTATCGCTGTGCGTAGTCGTCATGTTGACCTTTCTCGATTTGTTCGACGCACTGAAAACGAGCATCCCTGTCGCCGGTCTGATCATGTGCATCTGCTGGGCCGGTGCGCAACTTTGGGTCCGGCTGCGCTATCGCTACTGGGCTTGGTCGAACCAGTTCGTTTCAGTTCCTGAAACCGAAGCAAAGAACAAGACATCCGAACCGTGAGGCTTCCATGAAAAAGAACATGAGGATAGGCATCGCAGCGCTCCTCGCCGTCGTTGCGTTTGGCTATGCAAAATTCCGCGACAAACCTGCCAGTCCGGAATCCGGGCAAAGCACACGAGGACAATTCCGTATCGCCGCCAATGCCGAAGCCTTTCGTTTTGGCACGCTGGATTTCGGTGCCTGCGAGCTCAAGCGCGAGCATTCCGCGGCCACCACCAAGGCCTGGTGTGCACCGTTTCAGGTACCCGAGAACCGTGCCGACAAGGACGGGCGCACGCTTGACCTCAAGCTCGCGCTGATCCCGAGCACCCAAGCCGCCGATGATGACTTCATCGTCTATCTGGCGGGCGGGCCGGGCCAGTCGGCGGTTGATACCTGGCCGCAGATGGCCGATGCGCTGGGCCCGGCGCGCAAGCATCGTCATGTGCTGCTGCTCGACCAGCGCGGCACTGGCGCCTCGAATCCGCTGAAATGCAAGCTTGACGAAGAGGACAAGAATTCGCTGCCGTTCGATCCGGAACGCACAATGGCGTCGACCCGACGCTGTCTCGACGAGGTTTCGAAAATCGCCGATCCGCGCTTCTACACGACCACCGATGCGGTCGCGGATCTCGAGGCCTTGCGCCAGGCCCTGGGTGCGCCGAAGCTTGATCTGGTCGGCGTCTCCTACGGCACGCGCCTGGCCCAGCAATACCTCAAGCGCCATCCCGAAGGCGTGCGCAGCATCGTCCTCGACAGCGTCGCCCCGAACGAGCTCGCGCTCGGCGGTGAATTCGCAAGGAATCTCGATGATGCGTTGAAAGCGCAGTTTGCCAATTGCGCAAAACAGCCCGCTTGCGCCAAGGCCTTTCCGGATCCATACGCGAGTCTGGTCACGCTGCGCAAAACCCTGACCGATACGCCGCGCAAGGTCAGCCATGCCGATCCGGTCAGCTTCGAGCAGACGATTGAAACGCTCAACGGTGATTCGATGGTCGGTCTGGTGCGCATGTTTGCCTATGCGCCGGAAACCGCCGCCCTGCTTCCGCACACGATCGAGCAATCGTTGGCCGGCAATGACGCCCCGTTGCTGGGCCAGATCGGCATCCTCGAACAGGGTATCGAAGCGCTGGTCGGCAGTGGTCTGCAGCTCTCGGTGATCTGCGCGGAGGATGCCGATCGACTGACATCGAGCGAGGCGGATGCCGACACCCTGCTCGGCAAGCGCATAGTCGAGGTGCTGAAAGCGCAATGCGAAATCTGGCCGCGTGGCCAGCGACCTACCGACTTCAACGAGCCGGTCAAGGGTGATACGCCGATTCTGGTCCTTGAAGGCGAGCTGGATCCGGTCACGCCGCCGCGCTATGGCGAACAGGTCATGCAGCATCTCGACAACGCCAAACTGATTGTCGCCAAGGGCCAGGGTCACAACATCATCGGCCGCGGTTGCATGCCGAAGCTGGTCAGCACGTTCATGGACACCCTCAACCCGAAGACACTCGACGCTGCCTGCGTCGACGAGCTCGGGCCGCTTCCCCACTTCATCGACTTCAACGGAGCCGCGCCATGATCGAACTGAAGGGATTGAACAAGGCGTTCGGTACCGTCAAGGCGGTCGACGGCGTTTCGTTTACAGCGCGCGATGGCGAGATCACCGGCCTGCTCGGTCCGAACGGCGCCGGCAAGACCACCACCTTGCGCATGCTCTATACGCTGATGAAACCGGACAGCGGTCAGGTGCTCGTCGATGGTATCGATGCGGCGGTCGATCCGATTGCCGTGCGCAAACGGCTTGGCGTGTTGCCGGATGCGCGCGGTCTGTACAAGCGTCTGACTTCACGCGAGAACATCGAATACTTTGGTCGCTTGCAGGGCATGGACGAAGCGCTCATTGCGATGCGCATCGACGCGCTGGCCAAGGCGCTGGACATGGGCGAGATCATCGATCGGCGTACCGATGGATTCTCCCAGGGCCAGCGTGTAAAAACCGCCATCGCCCGCGCCCTGATCCACGATCCGAAGAACTGCATCCTCGATGAGCCGACCAATGGCCTCGATGTCATGGCCACCCGCGCCATGCGCGACTTTCTGCGCCACTTGAAAGCCGAAGGACGTTGCGTGCTGTTCTCCAGCCACATCATGCAGGAGGTCGGCGCGCTGTGTGACCGCATCGTCGTCATTGCCCATGGCCATGTCGTCGCCGATGCCTCGCCGAACCAGTTGCGCGAGCAGGCCGGCACCTCCAATCTCGAAGATGCCTTTGTCCAGGTCATCGGATCCGCAGAAGGACTCGCCGCATGAAGACCATCATCACCGTTTTCCTCAAAGAGGTGCGCGAGAACATCCGTGACCGGCGCACCGTCATCAATACCTTGCTGACCGGGCCGCTGATGGCACCGCTGATCTTTGTGCTGCTGATCAATGGCATCGTCTCGCGTGAGCTCGACAAGGCCGAGAAGCCCTTGCCGGTGCCCGTCATCGGCGCCGAAAACGCACCCAACCTGATCGACGCACTCAGGCAGCGCGGGGTCATCATCAAGGCTCCGATCGCCGCCCCCGAGCAAGCCGTTCGCGACCAGGATGCCGATCTGGTCCTGCGCATTCCGCCCAGCTACGGCGAGGCCTGGAACAAGGGCGAGCCGGCCCAGATCGAATTGATCTTTGACGACTCGCAGCGAGATGCGAAGGGATCGGTCGATCGCTTGCGCGGGATTATTGACGAATACGCCCAGCGCACCAGCACCTTGCGCCTGGTTGCCCGTGGCATTTCGCCGACCATCGCCCGACCGCTGGTGGTCGCCGATCGCGACCAGTCCACCGCGCAGGCGCGCGGCGGCATGATGTTCTCGATGCTGCCGTATTTCTTCATTCTCGGCGCCTTCATCGGCGGCATGGCGCTGGCTATCGATACCACCGCCGGCGAGCGTGAAAGGCAATCGCTCGAGCCACTGTTTGCCAATCCGGTCGCGCGCACCCGAATCCTGCTCGGCAAACTCGGTGCCACCGGTGCATTTGCGCTGACCACGTTGTTGCTCAGCATCATCGCGTTTTCGTTCGCCGGCCAGTTCATGCCGACCGAAAAGCTTGGCATGACCCTCTCGATCGGCACCCACTTCGCCGTTCTGACCCTGATCGCGATGCTGCCGCTGGTGTTCCTGATCGCCACCCTGCAAACCCTCGCCGCCGCCTTCGCCAAGAGCTTCCGCGAGGCGCAAACCTACCTGTCCTTGCTGATGTTCGTGCCCGCCCTGCCGACCATGATGATGTCGATCTTCCCGTTCAAGGTGGAAACCTGGATGTACGCCGTGCCGCTGGTCGGCCAGCAGGTCACGATCACCCGCCTGATGCGCGGCGAAGTCGTCACCAGCGCCGAGATCGCGTTGTGCTTTGCCTGCACGTCACTGGCTGCGGTGATCGTCTATTTCATCACCGCGCATATCTACAAGGGTGAGCGCTTGGCGATTTCAACCTGACGGTTGCTGAGCGGTGAGCGGTGAGCGGTGAGCGGTGAGCGGTGAGCGGTGAGCGGTGAGCG
>CAYMHF010000002.1:0-212028 GCA_964390215.1 uncultured Dokdonella sp.
ACCGCACAGACGGATTCGCAGCCCGGCCGAGTAAAGTCCGACAGGCTGCTAGATCCCGGATTCGTCGTTGCTGGCCATTCCGGCCTCGGTCGGCTTGCGTGCATTGACGACAATATTCCAGCCGCGCGAGGTCAGTTCCTGCTCGCTGCGTGGGGTTGCGCTGCCGCTGACCAGCACGGTCTTGTGTGTGGCGCGGAATTCCCCGCTGTCGAGGAAGCGCGCGACCTCGTCTGTCCAGGCCAGATAGTCGATTGGCAGCGGCAGGATGCGTTCGCCATCGGCACTGTCATAGGCGAGACCGGCGCCGATGGTCAGCACGCTGCCGCCGCGGGCGCGCGGGCCGAGGTGCTCGGCAACCAGGCGCAACGCGTTGACGATATAGCGCGCCTCAAGCTCGGAGTGCGCGGTCATCGCCAGTTCGAGCAGGGCATCACCACCGGCTTCCGGTTGCAACGGGTCCAGCGCATCCAGCAATGCCGTCTGCAGGGTCGGCGTGAACGTGCCACGCCGCAGAAACTGGCGCATCAACAGATTGTCGCGGCAGTACCGGCGCAGACGTGTTGCATTCTGTTCGCGCAACTGATCCGGATCGAGCTTCCACACCACTTCGTTGAGCTGATTGCTGTAGGCAAGGGTCAGGCCACCGGCGCCGCCAATCGAGCCGAGTGCGGCGGCCGCGGCGTACGAGCCGCCCGAGCCAGCCCAGGCAAGCTTGTCGAGGCGTTCGCGCAGGTACGGATTGCTGGTGTAGGGATCGATGCCGACGCGCTCAGCGAGTTCACGGCGAACCTGTCCGTATTTGATCTGGCGTTTGATCTCACGCGCGGCCTCATTGCCGAACCCCGCATACCAGCCGCCATTGCTGCTGTCGGACTTTTCGAGGGCTTCGGCGCGATCGATTTCACGCGCTTCGGTCATCGGTCCGTCCGCACGCAAATGCGGATCGCCACGGCTGCCAAACTCGCGTGCGCCGCGATCCGACAAGGCTTGCGCCTGATTGCCGAGCCGCTTCAGGCGATCGCCGAAATAACGGGCAACCCCCATCGGGATTCCGGTCAGGGTCTGCACCGGATGGCGCAGGATCTGGCCAATGCCCCGCGCGGTTTTCGTCACCGAGGCATCCGCCGCATCGATGAACACCTGGCTGCGACCCAAACTGTCGAGTGCTTCCAGTGCTGGCAGCTCGGCGATGCGCTCGCCGAGAATCTCGACGCTTTCGGCCTGGATCGGCCCGATCGTGGTGTCGATTGTGAAGCGTGCCATGTAGCCGCGGATTTCGACATGCGGATCGACCTGGTATCCCGGCCCCGACAACAGCGCCGGTCGCACGAAACCGGTCGCGCCAAGCACCGGTTCGACCTCGTAGTCCAGCACCGGCACGGCCTGCGCCGGCATCGACAGCAGGGCAGAGCACAGGATGGACAGACATGCAGGGCGGTGGATGGACATGACGCGGTGCGGGTTCTCGGCGGGGATCGAATGCACGTCGGCTTGACGATTCACGGTGTGCTGGCCGTGCGAGGCGAAGTCTAGGCACATTCGCATGAACCGCTCGGTATCATGCGCTGAGAACCGCAGGCCGCATGCTCGCGCCGTGGTGGATCAGGGGAGGGCGGGAACGCAAGGCGATGCAGGCAGCACAGTTCATCCATGGAAACCGGCTTGAAATCCTCGCCGATCGGCTGATCGATGATCTGCAGGCCAGGGGTGCCAGCGATCCGTTGCATCCACAGGTCGTCGTCGTCGCCCACCCGGCGCTGGGGCGCTGGCTGCAGGAGCGCATCGCGCGTCGCTGCGGGATCGCGATCAACATCGAATTCCCCTTGCCTTCGACTTTCGCCTGGAAGGTGCTGCGCAGCTTCTCCGGCACGCTGCCGCGCGAATCCGCGTTCGCCCGCGAGGCCCTGGTCTGGCGCATCAATGCAGCCTTGCCCGCGTTGGCCCAGGGCGTTCACTTCGAGCGCGTGCGCAACTATCTTGGCGACAGCGGCGATCAGCGCCAGCGCTACGAGTTGTCAGTGGCGGTTGCCCGCCTGTTCGATGAGTACACGATGGCGCGACCGCAATGGATTCGCGACTGGATCCACGGCCGCCTCGAGTTTGACGATGCCGACGAGCGCTGGCAGGCCGAATTGATGCGCCATCTCGCCCGATCGGTCGATGAGCTCGATCGTGCCAGCCTGATGCGCAAGGTGCTCGCTGGCATCGCGCATGCGCCACGTCTGCCACTCGGCCTCGAATCGGGGTTCGCAATCTTCGGCGCCGCGCACCTGCCACCGCTGCTGCTGGAATTCTTCCTTGCCCTGGCCCAGCGTGTGCCGCTGCGCTTCTACCAACCCAATCCCTGTCTCGACTATTGGGGCGATATCGTCTCCGACCGCGAGCGCGTGCGACGTCACCAGTTGTGGGCTACCCACGGCCGACGCGACGAGGAGGCGGATCTGGAAACCGGCCATCCGTTGCTGGCTTCATGGGGCGGACTCGGTCGCGAGTTCCTGAAGGCGATCCATGCGCCGGATCTGGTCGTGCATGACGACGACGCGTTTGCCGCGCCCGCCTCCAGCGGACTGCTTGGCTGGCTGCAAGCGGGCATCCTGCTGCTCGATCCGCCGCACGCGCCGCCGCCAGCGATCGAGCGCGTGCCTTCCGTGCAGCTGCATCAGTGTGCCAGTCGCCGCCGCGAGGTCGAAGTCCTGCGCGATGAGTTGCTGCGCCTTTTCGACACTCTCAATGTCCTGCTGCCGCATGAGATCGTGGTCATGTCGCCGCGCATCGAGGACTACGTGCCCTACATCGGCGCCGTCTTCGGCGACGATGATGCGCTGGCGATTCCCTACGCCATCAGCGACGTGCCGCTGCGCGCCATCCATCCGCTGATTGACGCATTCGCGCGCATCCTCGCCCTTGGCGAAAGTCGCATCGCGGTCAGCGAGATTCTCGGTCTGCTCGCCGAACCGGCGATCGCACGCCGCTTCGACCTCGACGGCGAAGCGCAGGACTGGCTGCGCACGTGGATTGCCGACAGCGGCATCCGCTGGGGACTCGATGCCGCATTCCGCGCCGAACTGGGTGCGGCGGCGATCGACGAGACGACCTGGCGCTTCGGCTTCAATCGCCTGCTGCTGGGTTATGCCTGTGGCGACGAGGTGACGATGCGGGCCGATGTGGTGCCGGCGATCAATGTCGAAGGCAGCTCGGCGCAATGGCTGGGCCAGTTTGCGCGCTTTGTCGATGCGATCACGGCAACCCGATCAGGCTTCACGAAGCTGCGCAGCGCAAACGACTGGAAAATCTGGCTGATCGATCGCCTCGAAGCCCTGCTCGATTGCGAAACCGGCGATGCCGCCGAACTCGGCGCAATCCGTGACCTGCGTGAGGCGATTGCCACGTTCGGCAACGAGGCGGCGCGCTGGCTTGATGAAGAGCCGATTGCCTTCGATGTCGTGCGCAGCGCGCTTGATGCCGCGATCGCCGAACCGCGCGCGGCTCGCGCGGGGCGCTTCGGCATCACCTTTTGCGGGATGGTGCCGATGCGCAACGTGCCGTATCGCGTCGTCTGCGTGCTCGGCCTCGATGCCGGCGAGTTTCCGCGCCGGCAACCGCCGGCGGGCTTCAACCTGATGCGCAAGCATCCGCGCCCCGGTGACCGCACGATCCGCGAAGACGATCGCTTCCTGTTTCTGGAAAGCCTGATCGCCGCGCGTGAGGTGTTCTATCTGAGTCATGTTGATCGCGATGCGAAGTCGACGGCAGGCAATCCGCCCTCGCCGCTGGTCGAGGAGCTGACCGGTTTCCTTGCCGCGGCCTATGGTGAAGACGTCTGGAAAATCGTCCAGCCGAAGATCATCCGCCAGCATCCGATGCGCGCGTTTGCGCCGGATTGCTTCCGCGCCGATTCGATCGCGCCGAGCTATGACCGGCGCTGGTGGAGTGCAGCACAAAAATTGATCGGGGGCTGGGTCGCGCCGCAGCCGTTTGTCGCCGATTTTGATTTGTCGCCGATTGCGTCGCCTGCTGTCGATGCCGCGGCCGAGTGGAGCGAGGTTTCCATCGAGGAACTGCTTGCCTGGCTGCGCCATCCGGCGCGCACGTTCTTCCGTCACCAGTTGCCAATACACCTGCACGAGGCCGAGCAGGATGAGGATGTCGAGGCCTTCACGCTCGATGGCCTGGACCGTTACCAGATCGCCGATCGCCTGCTCGGTCCGCTGTCGTCGCGACCCGAGCTGAAACGCGTGCAGCGCGAAGGCGCCTTTCCGCTCGGCGTTGTCGGCCAGCAGGCCTGGAACAGCTTGACCGCCCAGGTCGAGGATCTCGAACAACGCGCCCGCGAACTGCTCGGCGGCACATTCGAGCCCGTTGCATTGGAGGCAACGGCCATCGAGTTCGCGGATCTGCGCGTGCGTGTCAGCGGAGCGGTACGCCATCTCGTGCAGACTGCCGATGGTTCGCCTGTCTTGCTGCTCACTCGACCGGGTCGGATTCGCGGCATCGACCTGGCCCGGCTCGCCCTTGAGCACGCCTTGCTCGGCGCTGATCAGGTTGGGCCGCGGATGTTTGCGGTCGGTCTGGAAAGCGGCGAGACCACGGCAATCACGCTGCAACCTGCCGCTGCCATGCTGGAATGGATTGGCAGCTTGCTGATCTGGCGCACGTGCGGGTTGCGCCAACCGTTGACGGCTTTCCGTGAAAGTGCCGAGGCATTCGCAGCCTCGATGAAGCGCTACGGTGTTGAGGAAAGTGCGCGCGAAGCCGCCCGCAAGGCGTGGTCCGAGGGCAACTACCCGGAGTGTGCCGATCCTCATCACGCGCTGCTCGCACGCCATCACGGCGATGCCGTGCTGGACGATGCCTTCGAGGCGTTCGCGAAGGACTTGTTCCTGCCGTTGTTTGACGCCGTAACGGAGGCCAAGTGACGAGCCAGACACTGGACGCGGCGACGCTGACACTCGGCGGTCAACACCTGATCGAAGCCAGCGCCGGTACCGGCAAGACCTACAACATCGCCTTGCTCTATCTGCGCCTGCTGCTGGAGAGGAAGCTCCATGTGCGCGAGATTGCCGTGGTCACCTTCACCGATGCGGCGACGCGCGAGCTGCGCGGTCGCCTGCGTGCACGCATTGCCGAGGCGATCGAGCGATTGCGGGATGCGCAGCCCAGGCAGGCGGATGAGCTGAATCGGATACTGGAGAAGCATCGAGCCGACAAGGCTTCGATGGACGCTGCCAGGAATATTCTTTTATCGGCGCTGGTTGGATTCGACGAGGCACGCATCTCGACCTTGCATGGCCTGTGCAAGCAGTTGCTCGCCGAACACGCCTTCGAGGCTGGCCTGCCGTTCTTCGAACTCGACAACGATGCCGGCACCGAGGCCGCGCAGGAACTGGTGCGCGACTTCTGGCGTCGGCATGTCATTGCCGAACCTGACGAGGCAGTTGCAGCAGTACTGGAACGCTGGAAAACCCCGCAAGGGCTGGCGAAGGATCTGCTTCGATCTCAGGTGCTGGCGTTGCCAGCGGCTCGCCTTGATCCCGCCGATGCGCAAGCCTGGGTCGAGCGCAGCCGCGCATCACTCGTTGCAGCAGCCGCAAGCTGGCAAGCCATGCATGCCGATGGTCTGGTTGATATTGCATTGCGGCAGCTGCGTGATGCGATCGCCCTGAAGAACCTGAAATCGGCACAGGATTCACCGCTCGGGGTATCCGCGATGACACGCTGCGCAGCAGCCTGCGCGGGGGATTCAGGCAATCTCGACATCGCTGCGCTGGCCGCGCTGCGATCAAGTTCGATAGCGATGCAGAGATCTGCAAAGGCGGAAAGCGCCGGCTGGGTACCTGAACCCGAGCTCGAAAAGGTTTCGATCTGCGCCGAAGCATTGTCCGTGGCTCATGCAGCAATGCAGGCGGCTGTGCTGGCGCGCTTCAACTCCAATGCGATCGCTTTTGTCAGGGCAGGGCTGGCCGCACATCGTGAACGCCAGCGCCGGTTTGGCTACGACGACCTGATCGGCCAGTTGCATGAATGCCTGGAGGGACAAGGCGGAGACCACCTAGCACAAAAGATCGCGATGGATATCCCGGCCCTGCTGGTCGACGAGTTCCAGGATACCGATCCGCTGCAATACGCGATCCTGCATCGCATCCACACGGCCCGTGCCGATGCGGTGCTGCTGCTGATCGGCGATCCGAAGCAGGCCATCTACCGCTTCCGTGGCGGCGATATCCACACCTATCACGCGGCCGCACGCGATGCCGGTGGCAACCGCCACACCTTGCGCGAGAACTGGCGCTCGGACGCCGCCCTGATCGCCGCAGCCAATACGGTTTTTGAAGGTGCCGGCGATCCCTTCCTTGTCGACTTCATCCCGTTCGAGCCGGCCCGGTTTCCGCAGGGCAAGGACGTGCCCGCGCATTGGCTGGCCAGCGATACACCCCTGACAGTATGGCGCTTGCCGGATCGCACCGACACGACCAAACCCAAAGCGTGGACCACCGATGCCTTTGCCGATCGCATCCTCGCCGAAGTCAGCGCCGAGATCCGTGCAATCCTCACCTCGGCGCGCGAGCGCGGCGTCGAGGTGCCGAGCATCGCCGTGCTTGTCAGCAGCAACCGTCAGGCCGAGCAGACGGCACGCCAGCTCGGCCAATGGAATATCGCCTGCGACTATCTGAGTGCAGCGAGTGTCTACGCAAGCGAGGAGGCCGTTGAGATCGAGCGGCTGCTGGCTGCCCTCGATGCACCGGCCGATTCGGCGCGCGTGCGAGCCGCGCTGGCGACCGAACTGCTTGGCTTCGATCTGCACGATCTGCTCGCCGGGCGCGACGACCTTGCGCGCTGGGAAGCCCAGCTCGGGCAAATCGCCGGTTTGCGCCAGCGCTGGGTCGACCGCGGTGCCTACGCGACGATCGCGCATTGCGTGCAGCGGGCGGCCGAGCGGCTGCTGCCGCGCTGGGATGGCCGGCGTCGCGTGACCAACCTGCTGCATCTCGCCGAGTTGCTGCAGCAGGAGTCGGCGCGGCGCTCGACGCCGGCCGAGTTGCTGCACTGGCTGGGTCAGCGCCGAGTCGAGGCCGACGAGAAGCGCGGTTCGGGGCATGCCGAACAACTGCGCCCGGCGAATGATCCCGGCGCCGTGCAGGTGTTGACCGTGCATCGCAGCAAGGGACTGCAATACGACGTGGTCTTCGCCCCGTTCGCCATGGGCACGTTCTGGAAGTCGCTGGAGAATCTCGAAAAGGCGGATGAAGCGGTGGCCTGGCATGCCGGTGACGAGTTGCGCATCGACATCGGCGGCCCGGATTGGAAGGCGCATGCACTTGCCCAGCGTGACGAACAGTTTGCCGAGAGCCTGCGCCTCGTCTATGTCGCCATCACCCGCGCCCGTCATCGCGTCTGGCTGGCGTGGGCGTGGGCGAATACCGGCAGCAGCAATAGCCTGACCGGCCCGTTCGCCTGGTTGTGGTTGCGTGATGAGGCGATCAAGCGCCCTGATCAACTGGCCAGTCTGAAGGATCAACTCGAGGGTATCGACAAGTCATTCGATACGCTGGTCAGGCGATCGAAAGGGTGCATTGGCATCAAGCAACTTGATATCGATTTGCCTGACGTCGAGCGACTTGCCGATGGCGGCGACATGACTGAACTGGTCGTCGCCGAATTCAAGGGCCGGATCGAGCGCGGCCTGGAAACACTCAGCTATAGCCGTCTGTTTGGCGGCAGTCAGCACGCACCGCTGGCCGATCACGACGAGTTCGACACACCGCTTGCGGTGGTCTCGGCGCTGCTGGTCGAGGATCCGGTGCCGCAGCGGCCGCGCGGCGCCGCCTTCGGCGTCTGTGTGCATCAGGTCTTTGAAGATGTTGCGTTCGCCGAGCTGGCGAATGCCGGTGTGCATGCCGATCTTGCGCGCATCTGCGCCGATCACGGCTATGCCGGCGACGAGATCGAAACCATCGCGACGATCACCCGCGCCGGCGTGCGCAGCGAACTGATCCCGGGTTCCGGACTGCGTCTGATGGATCTCGGTGATGGCGAATCGCTGGCCGAACTCGAGTTCCTGTTTCCGCTCGGCGGATCCCGCCTCGATGCCTTCGAACAGCTGCTGGCGGCCTGGCCCGACTACGCGCGCGCGCCCGGCGAACTGGTCACGCGACGCGCAAGCGTGCGCGGCCTGATGACCGGCTATATCGATCTGATCCTGCGCTGGCAGGATCGTTACTACGTACTCGACTACAAGACCAACCTGCTCGGTCCCGCACGTGCCGACTACGCACCCGAGCGCTTGCCGGCGGCGATTCGTGCACACGACTACGACCTGCAATACCTGCTCTACCTGGTCGCCCTGCAACGCTTCCTGCGCGCACGTCTGGGCGATGAATATGACTACGAACGCCACATCGGCGGTGCCTTGTACCTGTTCGTGCGCGGCATGCGCGAGGGTGATCGCACCGGCATCCACCATGATCGTCCACCGGTCGCCCTGATCGACGCACTCGATGCCTGGTGCGAAGGAGAATCGGCATGAGTGCATTCGAGCAGGTGCGTGAAGGCGGTTTCAGCGCGCTCGATGCCGCGCTGATCGAGGCTTTCGATTCGATCTGGCCGGGCAGCGACAAGGCCGCCTTGCATCTGGCTGCGCTGAACAGCTGGGCAGTCGGCCGCGGACACAGTTGCTTCACGCCGGAGCTGCTCGCCGAATGGCCATCGAGTGCCGAGCCCGGTTCGCGCGAGCGCGCGATTGACGCATGGCATGAGGCCTTGCGTGCCGGTGCATGGCCGCAGGCGGATTTCATTGGCGCCGCGGCGGGTGATGCGCCGATCGTCGTCGACGGCGAGTACGCCTGGCTGCGCCGCTACTGGCGCTACGAGCGCGAGATCGAAGCCGGCCTGCGCTTGCGTGCGACTCCATTCGTGACGATGCCGGCGGCCGCTGAGGTTGCGCTGGCTCTCGATGCGCTGCTGCCGAAGGCCGATGTCGATGAAACCGATTGGCAACGGGTTGCCGCAGTGACCGCCTTGCGCGCGCCACTGACCGTAATCTGCGGCGGCCCCGGCACCGGCAAGACCTTCACCGCCTTGCGCGTGCTCGCCCTGATCCAGCGTTTTTCTGGACGCGGCTTGCGCATGGGTCTTGCCGCACCAACCGGCAAGGCCGCGCAGCGTCTCGGTGAATCGGCCCGGCTCGGCCTGCAGAATCTGCCGCTGAGCGAGGAGCAGCGTGCCAGTCTGCCCAGCGAAGCGATGACCTTGCACCGTCTACTCGGCTTCCATCCACAATCGGTGCAGCCGGCACGCGATGCCTCGCGCCTGCTCGATCTCGATGTGCTCGTCGTCGATGAATGCTCGATGGTCGATCTGCCGCTGATGGCCAAGCTGCTGCGCGCGCTGAAACCCGAATGCCGGCTGATCCTGCTCGGCGATCCCGACCAGTTGCCGGCGGTCGAGAATGGCGCCGTGCTGGCGACACTGGCGGCGCAGAACCCGCGCAATGAGCAATCCGACGAATCGGCGCGATGGCTTGCCGCTACCCAGGCCGCAAGAGTTCAATCGTGCGCCGGCATTTCCGCCATCGGTGCGCGCATTGTGCGTCTCGAACGACCGCGTCGCTTCGGTGGCGACTCGGGCATGGCGCGGCTCGTGCGCGCGATTCGACTCGGTGATGCCGAGCAGGTGTTCGCCAGCTTGTCCGACAGCGACGATATCCACTGGAGCGAGCAGCCGTGGCGGCTCGACAGCGCGGCCACGCGTGCGCAAATGCGTGAATCATGGCAGGCCTTGAGCACGGCCGATTCGCCTCCTGCAGCACTGGATTGCCTCGGCCGTTACCGCATCCTCTGCGCACTCCGCGAAGGGCCGTGCGGTGTTGCCGGACTCAACCAGGCAGTCGCCAGCGCCTTGCATGGCGCCCTGGTTGCGCCGATGTTCATGCCCGGCCGGCCGATCCTGATCACCAGCAACCAGCACGCCCTCGGCCTCTACAACGGCGATGTCGGTGTCGTGCTCGGGGAGTATCCGGGCGCCCCGCTGCGCGCCTGGTTTGCGCGCAGCGATGGCAGCCCGCATGGCTTTCTGCCGGCCCAGTTGCCGCCCTGCGAAAGCGCCTATGCGATGACTGTGCACAAGGCGCAGGGCTCCGAGTTCGACACGGTCGAACTGGTCCTGCCGCCCGATCCGCATCCGTTGTTGAGTCGCGAGTGGCTTTACACCGCAGCCAGTCGGGCACGTGCCCGGTTGCGCGTCCACGCCAGCCGCGAGGTGATCGCCGCCGCGCTCAAGCGCACGACGCGCCGCATGAATCGCATCCTTGTGCAGGATTGAGTTGCTGTTGTGGGCTTGCGTTTCGCCCAACTGGACATGCCTGGTCAACTTCGGCGCAATGAAACGACAATGATTGCGCGGCGGGCCACAGCGTGTGGTCAGGGCCGCCGCCCCGCGGGCTGATCGAATCCGGAACAAATCCGGGCCTGCATCACATTCCAGGTTCAAACCCCGCAACTTCTGTCGATTCGGTCACACATGCACCGGCGACTGGCCTGCGGATTGCTATGTCATGGATGCGAAGCAAGCGAACAAGGAGCCATGGAATGGTGTGACAGGGAAATGTCAGATCCGAACCGGATTTGTCGTCGATCCTCCCCATCCCGCCTACCTGCCTGCTTCGCGTCACGGAACCCGGATTTCGGGAATTTTCCAATCGTCAACTTGCGTCATCAATACGTGGTTCCAGGTTTCCCCGTAGTCGCATGCAGTCGTTTGGTCAATCAACAGACATCAAGCAGGAGCGTTGGCATGAAAGCATTCAATCGGTGCAAAGGTACGGCGAAGCGGGGACAACTTGTGGCAACGGCATTGGCCGCACTTCTCCTGATCATCCAGGTGCAGACGGTTTACGCAGGAACCGACCCGTACGACATACGAAGTGGCAAGGACGTCGAACTCGTATTCCATGGCCCGACCAGCGTCGATCGCGGTGTGCCGACCTCGGGCTTTGTGACCACATTGACCAACCTCGACCAGGAACCCGTCGAGGACAATGTGCGGATCCGGTTCGAGGTGACTGGATCCGACGCGGTCGCCGAGGGCGATGTGTTCATCGAACTTGAGACGGTGCCGGGCTCCGGCGCGTTCATTCCGGTTCCGATGACGCAGTGCTACTCCAACCTGTGCGGGGAATTCGGGCCGGAATCCGGATTTCCAATGGGGCCCAATTACACTGTGATGACGGAATTCCGCGTCACCTTCAATCAAAGCGGCGATTTCACGCTGCGAGCCAATGTTTACGGCGTCACCAGCACCAATGAGTACGCCAGTGCCAGCATCAATGAATCGGTCAGGTCGGCGAACGTGTCAATGACGATTGCCGGCAGCGGATCGACCGACCTGGGCGTACCGACATCAGGACTCTCAACGACGGTGCAGAACACCGGCGATGGCGCAATCCGCGAGCTGGTCTACTTCGGCTTCGAGATCAGTGGCCAGGCGCCGCTCGGGAAGGGCACGGTGATCGGTGAAATCGAGTCCCCGCCAGGATCCGGCCAGTACGCCGAAATTCCCTTCGTCGTTTGCGGGCTCAATCTCTGCGGTGAGTTTGGCGCAGCCGGCGGTTTCGAAGTGGCCGCGGGGTATGCCGCAGTGAGGGCGATGCGCCTGACATTCGAGAAAACCGATGTCTACGTCGTCAATGCGAATCTGCTGGGCGCCAAGAGCGGAACCGACTACGCCTCGGATCTGGTGACCATGGAAGTCGTCAATCTTCCCAGCAAGATGTCGATCGCCGCCGGGCAGTCGCAAAGCGCGCCAGTTGATGCCGCAGTTGCCACGATGCCGGAGATTCGCGTGGAAGATGCCGACGGCAATCCTGTGGCAGGAATCAATGTCACTTTCAGCGTCCCGTCCGGCGGCGGACATGTCGCCCATGCGTCGATGGTCAGTGGAGCCGATGGTCTGGTTTCGCCTGGCACCTGGATGCTTGGCTCGGCCCCTGGGACAAACGAGCTCCTGGTCGAGGTGCCCGGCTACGACGTTCAGCCGCAGACGCTCTTTGCCAAGGCGTTCCGACAGAGTGAGGTCAGCGTGGAAATGTCCAGCAATGCCAATCGCGTGACCTTTGGCGGCACCCAGGAGCACGTGATCGTGGTCAGCAACCATGGGCCGTCAACGGCAACCTCAACCGAGGTATCCGTGCAAATGCCGGTTGGATATGCCGAGGATTCGATTCAGTGGTCCTGCTTCGGTGCCAATGGTGCGCAGTGCCCGGCCACGGGCAGCGGCAGCATTCACGAGATCCTGGATCTGCCGGTTGGAGCAAGCGCAATGTTCGTGGTTTCCGGAACGGTGATCAGTGGCGATGGCAACAGCGAGAGCATCACGCTCAACGCCGAGGTATTCCAGGCCGACGATGCTACGTTGCGCAACAATTTCGCCTCAACCCGGACAGATCTGATCCTTTCGCGTGGCAGCTTCGAAGCCGGCGAACGGGGTGCCGGCAATGCCGGAGCGGCCGTCGAACATCTGGGTTCACTCGACGGACAGAATTTCCTGAAGCGGAAACTGCCGGTTGTGGTGAACAGCGTGATGCAAACGATCGCACAAGGCTACAGCGATCGCGGCACGCGATTCGCCATCGACCAGGTTCTGGTCGGTGACACGCGGGTTCTCCTGCTCAGCTCATCCAGTTTCGGCCAGCCAACGGAATGGGCCACGGCCATCGTTCCGCCTTCGACCACATACATTGCGATCGGGCTGGAGCAGAATCCACGGTCGTTGGCTCCGCCTCGGCTGATCGTGGTCGGCGACGATGTCTCGCTCGACGTATCGATCGCGGTCGACCATCAGGTCGAAGTCAGCGGCGTCAAGATCTGGTGAGTTCCGGCGGGTGACGGTGGTTGCCGTCACTCGCCAATTCAACGCGCCACGGATGGCGCATCTCTCCGAGGCATTCAACATTCGAGGCATTGCGCACGAGTTGGCGGGTGCTTCGCCCTTCCTGCTGAACGAACCCCTCCTCCGCGACTCGACCCGCCCGCTGCTCGGGTGCGGTGATCGCCAGCGCTCTCTCGCTCAGGGACAGCTGCGATGATGCCCCAGGGCGGGCCAGTAGTGATTTGTCACGGATTCGTGTGGGTGATCCCGGCTTTCAGGCGCTTTCACTGACGCGCGCACCGACACCGGGGCAAGTGATGCCATCGAATTCCGCATCGACGAAGGCGCTCGATTCCGAAACATGATTGTTGCGCAGCAGGGTCAGCCGCTTGGCATCGCGGCAGCGGATGTTGAAAGTGCGCACGAAGCGGATGTCGTAGCGATTCCCGACGATTCCCGTGTAGCTAAATCGAAAAACGGCATGGCGCGGATCAAGGCGTGTTTGCACTTGTGCATGGGGATTTTCCCGGTCGACTTGGAGGGCGGGTGGTCGGGATGGCGGGCAAGCGCAGGATCCTGGTTGTCATCCAGTAGCAGCCGGAGGCGGCATTCCATCCAGGCCGCAGTTTGCGGTTGAACCAAGGAGGATTGATGGAGATCCGTTTCCGATGCACAAGTGAGTGCGCTCGACTTTGGTCTAGCAGCCGGTCGGGCTTTGCCGGTTGAGGCGAGAATTCGCCTGGGCGAGGCCAGATTTTCGACGGTTTGCAGGCCCATAGGGGTGCTATGGGTCAAAAACCGGCGGAAATATGGATCGTCCAGACGGATTCGCAGCCCTGCCGAGTAAAGTCCGGCAGGCTGCTAGCCAGCCGGTCAGGTATTCTTCCGCGATGAAAGCCGACAACCCCCACGATTCGATTCGCTCCGTGCTCTGGCGCGGTGATCGGCTGCGTCTGCTGGATCAACGCAGGTTGCCGTTTGCCGAGGACTACATTGATTGCATGAGCGCCGACGAGGTCGCCCAGGCGATCCGCGACCTGGTCGTGCGTGGCGCGCCGGCAATCGGCATTTCGGCCGCCTGGGGTGTCGTCCTTGCCGCCCGGCGCGGACGTGATGCGCTCGTCGCTGCGATGCCGACCTTGCGCGCGGCGCGACCCACCGCGGTCAACCTGATGTGGGCGCTGGATCGCATGCAGGCTCGCATCAGCGCGGGCGCTGATGTGCCAGCGCTGGAGCGCGAGGCGCAGACGATCCAGGACGAGGATCTGGCCGCCAACCGGCGCATGGGTGAACTCGGCGCGGCCTTGCTTGGCAACGATGTCGGCGTGCTGACCCATTGCAACACCGGTTCGCTGGCCACGGCGGGTTATGGAACCGCGCTCGGCGTGATTCGTGCCGGCAGCAGCAGCGGTCAGATCACACGGGTGTTCGCCGGCGAGACGCGGCCCTGGCTGCAGGGTGCGCGGCTGACCATGTGGGAGCTGGTTCGCGATCATATTCCGGCCACCCTGGTGTCCGATTCGGCCGCCGCCCATCTGATGAAATCGGGTGAGGTTCAATGGGTGATCGTCGGTGCCGACCGCATCGCCGCGAATGGCGACGTGGCCAACAAGATCGGCACCTATCAGCTCGCCATCGTTGCGCATCATCATGGCGTGAAGTTCATGGTTGTCGCGCCGGCCTCGACGATCGACATGGCGACGGCATCGGGCGATGACATCGAGATCGAGATGCGTGATCCCGGCGAGCTGCTCGCCCATTCCGGCCAACGCACGGTGGTCGACGGTGCGCTCGCCTGGAACCCGGTTTTCGACGTCACCCCGGCTCGCCTGATTGACGCGATCGTCACCGAACGTGGCGTGATCGCGAGGCCGGATGTCGCCGGCATGCGTGCACGGTTCGCCTGATGATCATGCGCAGCGGCCGATGACCCGCGCCGATCGATGCTGACGGGCTTGCACTGATGCGTCAGTTCGCACTGTTCTTTGTCGGCGGCTTCATCGGCTTCCTCATCGACGCCGGCATCGTCCAGTTGCTGGTGACGGCATTTGCGGGAAATCCGTATCTGTCGCGCCTGCTCTCGTTTCTCGCCGCCGCCAGCGCAACCTGGCTGTTCAACCGGCGCTTTACCTTCAAGGACGTCAGGCATTACGGCCGCTTGGGCGAATGGTCGCGCTACCTATTCGCGATGAGTGGCGGGTTCCTTGTCAATTTCGCGATCTACTCGGCCCTGGTCTACCACCATGACTTGTTCCAGCGCCTGCCGGCGCTGGCTGTCGCGATCGGTTCGCTGGGCGGTTTCGTGGTCAATTTTTCGGCCTCGAGGTACTGGATCTACCGCCAGCGCAAGCCTGGATGAAGCCGACTCACAGCGGGGTTTCCGCCGGCCGCTTCGAAGCCGCCTGCAGGCCCGCTTCCGCAGCTGCGAACGGGTGTCGTTTCGTGCTAATATTTCGCGTTTTCGCCGCGATCATTCCGGCACCACGACACGGCACCTGCGGGCGCCGTAACGTCTTGATTCATATGGAAGAACTGCTCAATGGCTGAGTTCGCCAAAGAAGTCATACGCGTCAATATCGAAGACGAAGTCCGGCAAAGCTATCTCGACTACGCGATGAGCGTGATTGTCGGGCGTGCCTTGCCCGATGTGCGCGACGGTCTGAAGCCTGTCCATCGGCGCATTCTCTATGCGATGCAGGAGTCGAACACGGTCTGGAATCGATCCTATGTGAAGTGCGCCCGCGTCGTCGGTGACGTGATGGGTAAATACCACCCGCATGGCGATTCCTCGATCTACGATGCGCTGGTGCGCATGGCCCAGGATTTCTCGATGCGTTACATGCTCATCGACGGCCAGGGCAACTTCGGCTCAGTCGATGGCGACAACGCCGCGGCGATGCGGTACACCGAGTGCCGCCTGCACAAGCTCAGTTCCGAACTGCTTGCCGACATCGACAAGGAAACCGTCGATTTCCAACCCAACTACGACGAAAAGGAGCTCGAGCCGAGCGTCCTTCCCGCGCGCATCCCTAACTTGCTGGTCAATGGTTCGGCCGGCATCGCGGTTGGCATGGCAACCAACGTGCCACCGCACAACCTGACCGAAGTGCTGAGCGCCTGCATCGCCCTGATCGATGATCCGGAACTCGAATTCGAGGATCTGATGCGCATCGTGCCGGGTCCGGATTTCCCGACTGCCGGCATCATCAATGGCTCGGCCGGCATCGTCGAGGCCTATCGCACCGGGCGCGGTCGCATCCTGGTGCGCGCCAAGGCCGAAGTCGAGGTCGAAGCCAATGGTCGCGAGACGATCATCGTCCACGAGCTGCCTTTCCAGGTAAACAAGGCACGCCTGATCGAGAAGATCGCCGAGCTGGTCAAGGAAAAGAAGATCGAGGGCATCTCCGAACTGCGCGACGAGTCCGACAAGGACGGCATGCGCGTGGTCATCGAGGTACGCAAGGATGCGATGGGTGACGTCCTGCTCAACAACCTCTACCAGCAGACCCAGCTGCAGGTCACCTTCGGCATCAACATGGTGGCCCTGGTCGACGGCCAGCCGCGCACGCTGGGTTTGCGCGAGATCCTCGATGCCTTCATCCGCCACCGTCGCGAAGTGGTCACCCGGCGCACGATCTTCGATCTGCGCAAGGCGCGCGACCGTGCGCATATCCTCGAAGGTCTGACTGTTGCCCTGGCCAACATCGACGAGATGATCGCGCTGATCAAGACCTCGGCATCGAGCGATGAGGCCAAGCAGCGCATGCTTGCGCGGCATTGGGAACCCGGCCTCGTGCGTGCGTTGTTGTCGGCCTCCGGGGCCGATGTCTCCAGACCCGAAAAGCTCGATCCGGGTGTTGGTCTGGGCGAGAGCGGCTACCAGCTTTCCGAGGCGCAGGCCCAGCAGATCCTCGAAATGCGCCTGAGCCGCCTGACCGGCCTCGAGCAGGAAAAACTCACCGACGAATACAAGGAGCTGCTGACCACCATCCTCGGCCTGATCGAGATCCTCGAGGATCCGGCGCGCCTGCTCGCGGTGATTCGCGAGGAGCTGGTCAAGCTCAGGGAGGACTTCGGCGATGCGCGGCGCACGGTCATCCAGGTCAACCAGGATGATCTCGACATGCTCGACTTGATCGAGCCGGAGGATGTCGTCGTCACCCTGTCGCATACCGGCTATGCCAAGCGCCAGCCGGCCAGCATCTACCGCGCGCAGAAGCGCGGCGGCAAGGGCCGTTCGGCCTCGGCGCTGAAGGACGAGGATTTCGTCGAACGCCTGTGGATCGCCAATACCCACGACACCTTGCTGACCTTCACCAGCACCGGCCGCGTCTACTGGCTCAAGGTCTATCAGATGCCTGATGCCGGCCCGAATGCGCGCGGCAAGCCGATCGTCAACCTGTTGCCGTTGCAGGAAGGCGAAAAGGTGCAGGCGATCCTGCCGGTGCATGAATATTCCGAAGATCGCTTCGTCTTCTTTGCCACCGAGAACGGCACGGTCAAGAAGACCCCGCTGACCGAATACGCCTACCAGTTACAAAAGGGCAAGATCGCGATCGGACTGGCCGATGACGATGCCCTGGTCGATGTGCAGATCACCGATGGCGAGAGTGACATCCTGCTGTTTGCCTCGAACGGCAAGACCGTGCGCTTCGACGAGAACACCGTGCGCTCGACCGGACGCACCGCCAGCGGCGTGCGCGGCATCCGCCTGGCCAAGGGCGAGAAGGTGGTCAGCCTGATCGTCCGCGATGGCGATGGCGACATCCTCACCGCCACCGAGCGCGGCTACGGCAAGCGCACCGAGCTTGCCGAATACCCGCGCAAGGGGCGTGGCAACCAGGGCGTGATCGGCATCAAGTGTTCCGAGCGCAACGGCGATCTGGTCGGCGCCGTGCAGATCGGCGAGCAACACGAACTGATGCTGATTTCCAACCAGGGCACCCTCGTGCGCACGCGCGCAGCCGAGGTCGCCAAGGTCGGCCGCAATACCCAGGGCGTGACCTTGATCCGCTTGCCCGATGACGAGCAGCTGGTCGGCCTGGTTCGTCTCGATGCCGAAGAGGACGACGGCGAAGGCAACGGACTGGAAAATGGCGAGCCCGGGCCCGGTCAGGATGCCGCCTCCAACGAAGGCGAAGGTCAGGCCGGCAGCGAAGACGTGCCAGCGGCCGAGTAGTTCGTCGCGGTTGTTGCATGCGTTGAAAGAGCGCCGCGTCCAGAGCAATGCATTCTGGGCGGGGCGTTTTCTTGCCAGTGCTGGCCGAGCATCGCGACCGAAGGAAGTACCCTTTCGGGGCGGCAGAAGCCGACTCTTGCGACGAAGCAGCAACGCATTGAACGTCAACGAATCCCGCGCCGCAGCTCGCCCGCTTTTCGCAGGAGCAGCCTTCAGGCCCGATGCCTTGGTTTTGGCTATGGATCCGCCAAGGGCGGCGGCATTCGCCGCGCATGGCCGTGGCGATTTATTGCAGCAGCAGATAGAAAACGCTCTGTCCGCGCACGATGGTCAGCATCAACTGGCGTGGCTTGCGCTGCACCAGGTCGGCAAGGGCGTTGGTATCTTCGATGTCGCGCTGGTTGATGCCGACAATGACATCGCCGCCGCGCAGGCCGCTGGCATAGGCGCGACTGGCGCGATCGACATCCTTGACGGCACTGCCGGTAACGCCCGGGCGGCGTTGGCTCTCATCAAGGTCGGTGAGTTGAACGCCGGCAAGACGGACATCGAGATCATCGCCACGCACCCTGACCCGGGTGTTCGCCGCCAGCATCATTTTCACATTGAGGGGCTTGCCATCGCGCAACAGCGATACCGATAGCGGAGTGCCAATCGGGGTCAGGCCTTCGACATTGTGCAGATCCTGGCCCGAGCCGATCATCGTGTCATTGATGGCGATGATCACATCGCCCGGCCGGATGCCGGCCCTGGCGGCCGGGGCATCCTTGCGTACCCGCGTGATCACGGTGCCCTTGCCGACCTCGACGGACAGCATCGCGGCGAGTTCCGGGGTGATGTCCTGGGTGTCGACACCGAGCGCGCCACGGCGCACCTCGCCATGCTCGACCAGTTGACGCATGACATTGGCGGCGAGGTCGCTGGGAATCGCGAAGCCGATGCCGACGCTGGCGCCGGATGGCGAGAAGATCATCGAATTGATGCCGACCAGTTCGCCACGCAGGTTGACCAGGGCGCCACCCGAATTGCCGGGATTGATCGCGGCATCGGTCTGGATGAAGTTCTGGTAGCCGCGACTGATGCCCTTGCGGTCGAGCGCCGAGACGATGCCCGAGGTCACCGTCTGGCCGAGGCCGAACGGATCACCGATGGCGACCACGAAATCGCCAACGCGCAGATCCTTTGATGCCGCCAGCGCAACCGCCTGCAGGTTGTCGGCCGGAATCTGCAACACGGTCAGGTCGGTATCCGGATCCGAACCGATCACGCGGGCCTTGACCGTGCGGTTGTCATGCAAGGTCACGGCGATGTCGTCGGCGCCCTGGGTGACGTGGTTGTTGGTCAGCACATAGCCCTTGGCCGCGTCGACGATCACGCCCGAACCCAGCGATTGCTGGACGCGCTCGCGCGGCTGGTTCGGCACATTGAAAAAGCGCCGGAAGATCGGATCGTCGAAGAATGGATCACGCACCTGCACCCGGGTTTTCGTGTTGATGTTGACCACGGCCGGCGTGACCCGATCGATCATCGGTGCCAGGGTGGGCAGCGGCTGCCCATCGACGGACGGCGGCAGACCAGCTTGCGCGGCGTGATCGGTAATCAGGCAGGTCAGCGCAAGGCTTGTGAGAAACAACAAGGAACGTGGGGTCAGGTGACAGGGCATGGCTCGGATTTCCAGGGCAATGGGTTTCGATACGCAACGTGTGAAGTGCTCGCCAGTGCGAGACATCCGCAACGCTGCGATACACGGAAAAGATCGCGTCGGCACCTCGGCTTTGCAAGCGCGTGCGGTCGGATCAAGGACGCGCGCCCCTTGAGACCGCATCCAGTCCATTCGGTTTCATTGGCCTATCCATTGGCGGATCGGGCCGCGCAGACAGCAGAGCCGGATGGCACATTGCGAAACAATGTCGCCACGGCACTCCATCACTGGACAAGTGTCAGCCCCGAGCGTAGGGTACCGATCCGGTGTCCACCACAAGATGTTGTGTGCACTTGACAGGGGATGACCCAGCCATTGTGGAGCAATTCGGGGAATGTCATTGGCATTCTGTCCGCTTTGACTGCCCTTCTCCGTCAGAAACAAGATGTGACGATTGACGTGAAACACAACAAGCAAACCGGGAAGAAATCCCGGGAACACAATAAGAACCGGGAGGAAACGCTGTCCATGAGCACAGTGCGTCTTGAGGGACTCGCGCGTGGCGCGGTGGAAATTCCGCTGCAACCAGCATCGCTGGATATCTGGGACAAGAAGTACCGGCTGAAGTCGAAGCAGGGTGCGCCGATCGATGTCGACATCGACCACACCTATCAGCGCGTCGCCCGTGCGCTGGCCGAGGTCGAGACCAGCCGCGAGAAACAGGATTACTGGTACGAGCGATTCCTGTGGGCGTTGCGCCGCGGGGCGATTCCGGCCGGTCGCATCACCTCGAATGCCGGCGCCGCCGAGCACAAGCCGAAAACCTCGACAATCAATTGCACGGTCTCCGGCACGATCGAGGATTCGATGTACAACATCCTCGACAAGGTCCACGAGGCGGGCCTCACCCTCAAGGCCGGTTGCGGCATCGGTTACGAGTTCTCGACTCTGCGTCCGCGTGGCGCGTACGTGTCGGGTGCGGGCGCCTATACCTCGGGCCCGCTGTCGTTCATGGATATCTACGACAAGATGTGTTTCACCGTGTCCTCGGCCGGTGGCCGTCGCGGCGCGCAGATGGGCACCTTCGATGTTTCGCATCCCGATGTGAAGGAATTCATCCGCGCCAAGCGCGAGGACGGTCGCCTGCGTCAGTTCAACCTGAGCCTGTTGATCACCGATGGCTTCATGGAAGCCGTCGCGAATGATGCCGACTGGCCGCTAGTGTTCCCGATCCATATCAAGGAGCAGCACGAGATCGACCTTGCCAATACCGACAAGGTCATCTGGCGCGAATGGCCAACCCAAAAAAGCTATGTCGTGCGCGATGATGGCCTGGTCGCTTGCAAGATCTACAACCAGATCCGTGCGCGCCATCTGTGGGACATGATCATGGTCTCCACCTATGATTTCGCTGAGCCCGGCTTCATCCTGATCGACCGCGTCAACGAGATGAACAACAATTGGTGGTGCGAACACATCCGCGCGACCAATCCTTGCGTCACCGCGGATACCCGCCTGGCAACCCAATTCGGCCTGGTGCCGATCGGCGAACTGTATGCGTCGGGAGCGCCGCTGCAGGTGTCTGTTGATCGACGCTCGCTTGAACTCGGGGGGCGTGGAATCGAAGTCAGACCGGCCAAACCGGCATTCATGACCGCAGCGAAAGCGCCGGTCTATCGCGTTGTTACCGAGGACGGTTACGAAATCAAGGCCACCGAGTGGCACGATTTCTATTGCGAGCGCGGAAAATTGAAGCTGCGCGATCTGGTCCTCGGCGATCGTCTGCTGATCCAGTCCGGCAAGGGCCAGTTTGGCCAGGATGGCAACGAAGAGCTCGGCAATCTGCTCGGCTTGATTACCGGTGATGGCCATTTCACCAATCGTGGCAAAAATCAGCAGGCGGCTGTCATTTCGCTCTGGGGCGAAGAACGCGCGCTGGCTGATCGCGTGGTGGCCAGCGTCAATGGGCTGATCGCGCATTCGTCCCTGCGGTCGGACCGCGAGTATCACGTTTCTTCTGTGGCCAATCCGCAACGCAATCAGGTGTTCATTCGCTCGGTCGTTCTGGCGCGCCTGCTCAAGCATTATGGTTTCAGCGCACAGACCAAGCTTCGCGTGCCCGAGGTCATCTGGCGCGGCAGCGAGGCAACCGTAAAATCGTATCTGCGCGCATTGTTCCAATGCGATGGAACGGTCAATGTTTCGAGCCGCAGCCAGAGTTGCTCGGTGCGTCTCGCATCAAGCCACAAACCCTTGCTCAAGGATATTCAGGCCCTGCTGGCGAACTTCGGTATTTTCTGCCGCATTCGCAAGCGTCGCGACGCGCGTGTCAAATCCATGCCGGATGGAACAGGCGGGGTGCGTGACTACGAATGCACGGCCGATTTCGAGCTGATCATCGATGGCGAGTCGCGCGAACAGTTCATGGCTGAGATCGGATTCCTGCTGCCAGCCAAAACCGAACGATATTCAGCGTGGTTGGAAGGCAAGGTTCTTCGCAAGACGCAGCGCTTCACCTCCAGGATTGCGCGCATCGAGTATGTGGGTGAGGAAGCCGTGTTTGATACAACACAAGCCGATCACAATGCGGTCATTTTCAATGGTCTGGTGACCGGGCAGTGTGGTGAGCAGCCATTGCCGCCATACGGCTCGTGCCTGCTCGGCTCGGTCAACCTGACCAAGTTCGTGCGC
The DNA here is from genome assembly GCA_964390215.1 of uncultured Dokdonella sp. Classification (GTDB taxonomy): domain Bacteria; phylum Pseudomonadota; class Gammaproteobacteria; order Xanthomonadales; family Rhodanobacteraceae; genus Dokdonella. Next base: position 22,374 of record CAYMHF010000002.1, read on the forward strand.
GATCCGTTCGGGCCGAAGGCGCGCTTTGACATGGAGGAATACCGCGAGGTGGTGCGCGTGTTCACGCGCATGCTCGACAACGTGGTCGAGATCAACGGTCTGCCGCTGGAAGAGCAGCGCGACGAGATCGAAAGCAAGCGCCGCCACGGCATGGGCTTCCTCGGCCTCGGCAGCACGCTGACCATGCTCAAGATGCGTTACGGCACGGCCGATGCCTGCCGCTTCACCGAGGATGTCTCGCGTGAAATGGCCGTTGCCGGTTGGGAAGTCGCACTCGGCCTGGCCCGCGAGAAGGGCCCGGCGCCTGTGCTCACGCGCGATTTCACGGTCACCGGCGAGATGCTGCGCAAGCGCCCGGAAATGGTCGCCGACGGCTACCAGATCGGCGACAGCGTCCCGGGCCGTGTCCTGCATGCAAGATACAGCCGCTACATGCAGCGCATCGCCACGGTCGCCCCCGAGCTGGTCGCCGAACTGGCCGAGGTTGGCGCACGCTTCACCCATCACACCTCGATCGCGCCGACCGGCACGATTTCGCTGTCGCTGGCCAACAACGCCTCCAACGGCATCGAGCCGAGCTTTGCCCACCACTACAGTCGCAACGTGATCCGCGAGGGCAAGAAATCCAAGGAAAAGGTCGAGGTGTTCAGCTTTGAACTGCTCGCCTATCGCGAGCTGATCAACGGCAAGGCCATGCCCATGTCCGAGAAGGCCGATGAGAAGCTGCCCGAGTACTTCGTCGCCGCCGACGACATCAGTCCGGTCGAGCACGTCGACATTCAGGCCGCCTCGCAGAAGTGGATCGATTCGTCGATCTCGAAAACTGCCAATGTGCCGACCACCTATCCGTACGAGGATTTCAAGGACATCTACCGCTACGCCCATGAGATGGGCCTGAAGGGATGCACCACATTCCGCTTCAATCCGGCGGCCTTCCAGGGGGTGCTCGTCAAGGAGCATGATCTGGAAAACACCCGGTACCGTTTCGAGCTCGAAGATGGATCGACCGTGGAAGTAAAAGGCAACGAAGAGATCGAGTACGATGGCGAGGTCCACACCGCAGCCAACCTGTTCGATGCCCTCAAAGAAGGCTACTACGGCAAGTTCTGATTCGAGTGGATCCGCCGGTTGCGATATGTCCGGCGGTTTGCTTGTTGTGCGTTGTCCAACCTAGTCAACCAACAGTGGCGCGCAAGCGCGGAGAGGGGAAGATGAGTACCGATAGCCCGGTGGAAGAAGTCAAAGACAGCCTGAAGGAAATGGGCGGAGCAATTTCCGACGCAGCCAGCGCGGTTGCAAGCACCGCCAGCGATGTGGCTGCCGATGCAAAGGCGACAGCGGCCAAGGCAGGCAAGAATGCCGTCGCCAAGGTGCAGAAGGCACGCAAGCAGGCCGCACGCAAGATCAAGAATGTCGTCGCCAGGGTGAAAAGCGTCGAAGCATCGGCCGCCAAGTCGATCAGCAATGCGGCCAAGTCGATTGCCAAGAAAGCCGAGGAAGCCAAGGCCGCCGTGACCAAGGCTCCGGCCAAGGCGAAAGCGAAAGCCAAGCCCGCAGCCAAGAAAGCGGCGGCCAAGAAAGCCACCGTGAAAAAAGTGGCCAAGAAAGCAGTGGCCAAGAAAGCGGCCGTGAAGAAGACGGCGAAGAAAGCGGCGAAGAAAGTTGTCAAGAAAGCCGTCGCCAAGAAAGCTGCCGTCAAGAAGACCGCCAAGAAGGTGAGCAAGAAAGTCGCCGCCAAGAAAGCCGTGGCGAAAAAGGCAGTGAAAAAGTCGCCAGCGAAAAAAGCCGCCAAGAAAGCGGTCAAGAAGGCCGGGGCGAGCAAGAAGGCGGCCAAGAAAGTCGTCAAGAAAGCGCCTGCGGCAGCCAAGGCTGCCAAGAAGGCCGTGAAGAAAGCTCCGGCCAAGAAGGCGCCAGCCAGGAAGGCCGCGAAGAAAGCGGGCAAGAAAGGCCGCAAGTGATCGATGGCCCTCCCCGCAGCCTGCGGGGAGGGCAATTACATCGGCACGCGATTCGTGGCGTGGCGGAATCGGATTCCGCCGCGCACGCATAAGCGGAGTACTGCCCAAGGCAGGCCCCGAATTCGCAACAACCTCAGGCGCGACCTCCGCGCCGGCGGCACAGACAACACAAGTCCGGCCACACGATGTGACGGTCACCAGCATTCAGGAGAGCGCCGGCATGGCGATCAAGATCAGCAAGAAGATCAAGGCATACAACGTCGTCCTGCCAGACCAGGTTGCGCCCGCACCCGCACCCGCGCCGGTCATCGAAGAACCGGCCAGCGCCGAAGTCATCCACATGCACGAAAAGGTCGAGCGTCCGGATCAGCTGATCGGCGCCACCTACAAGATCAAGTCGCCGCTGGTCGAGCACGCGCTGTACGTGACCATCAACGACATCGTGCTCAATCTCGGTACCGAGCATGAGCTGCGCCGCCCGTTCGAGATTTTCGTCAACTCCAAGAGCATGGAGCACTTCCAGTGGATTGTTGCGCTGACGCGCATCATGTCCGCCGTGTTCCGCAAGGGCGGTGACGTCACCTTCCTGGTCGAGGAACTGAAAGCCGTGTTCGATCCACGCGGCGGCTACTTCAAGGCCGGCGGCATCTACATGCCGAGCATCGTCGCCGAACTCGGCGCCGTCATCGAACGCCACATGAAGATGATCGGCCTGATCCACGATCCCGAGATGGATCCCGCCCAGCGCGCACTGATCGCCGAAAAGCGCGCCGCCTACGAAAATCGCGCAAAAAAAAAGTCTGACGTAAGCGCGACCTCGGCGAAAAAACCCGCGGCAGCCGATTCGTCATCCCAGCGCAAGCCAGGATCCGGCAGCCCTGCAGGCGGGGCTGCAGCCCCGATCCCCTCGCCCGATCTCGCCGAAGACGACACCGCCGGCAGCTTCCCCGCTGGCGCCACCATGTGCCACAAGTGCAACACCAACGCGACCATCGTGATGGATGGGTGCGCTACGTGTTTGAATTGTGGGTATTCGAAGTGTGGCTGAGAAAGAAGTGACAAGCGGGCGAAGCCTCCGTCTATTCCTTGTTGACGGTTCGCCAAGCGGGTTGATTACGGCCGAGATCATGAATTGGACCGGCCATGTCCTCTGCGGGCCGCGCACACTGCTTGCGGCATTATTGAGGCGCCCGGAAGCAAGCCGTACTGGTATCTATTTCCTGATTGGGCCTGATCCTGACAATGCATCGCGAAACATAATCTACGTTGGCGAAACGGATGATGTCGCGTCACGTCTAAGGCAACATAACCGCGGAGAAGATCAAGGCGGTAAGGATTTTTGGGAGAAAGTCGTCTTCGTTACGAGTAAGGACCAGAACTTGACTAAGTCTCACGTTAAGTATCTGGAAAGCGCATTGATTGAGATCGTTCGCGATGCGGGTCGAGCGGGTTTGCAGAATGGAACAGAGCCGAGTTACCGCATTTTGCCAGAGTCAGACATTGCGGACATGTCATATTTCCTCGATCAGATTCGAACGGTACTGCCGGTTTTAGGCTTTGACTTTCTGAGGTCGCGGCCAGTTTTGGTTTCGACTGAACCTGCGATCCAAGAAAACTCGACTTCGAAAGTGTCTCCTGTGTTCGTGATGGAGATCAAAAAGCACGGTTTGAGCGCCCGCGCTCGCGAGGTAGATGGTGCATTCGTGGTGCTGAAAGACTCCACAGCACGTGAAAAGTGGACAAGCGAACATGAAAGCTACCGCTCGTTGTTTGATCAGCTTGTAGCGGATGGTGTACTTAGTGCTGTGATCGCGGGGGTTCGTCGATTTACAATGGATTATGCATTTTCTAGCCCGAGCGCGGCGGCCGCAGTCATTTCTGGTCGCCCTGCGAATGGGCGAACTACTTGGACGACAGCCAGTTCGGGTCAAACGTATGGCTTCTGGCAAGAGCAACAAGTTGATTGTGAAGTTGGCGCGAGCCCAGAAACCGGTGTTTCGACAGGACATCAATGATCCGCCTCAATATTCTCTACCCCAACACCTCCGGCAGCCGCTTCGATATCGACTACTACCTCGGCACGCATATGCCGATGGCGAAGCGCCTGTTTGGCGAAATGCTGAAGGAAGTCACGCTGGAGCAAGGCATGGCCGGAGTCGAACCCGACTCGCCGCCAACTTACGTCATGAGTTGCCATATGCGCTTTGAATCGATCGAGGCGTTCATGGAAGCGTGGTCGCGGATCGGCGAGCAGCTGGGTGGTGATATTCCGAACTACACCGATGCGCCGCCGGTGATCCAGTTCAGCCGGTTCGTTCCGTTCGATTGATCCGCGATTGGACGGCGCGAGGCTTCAGCGCGCGTAGCGTGTACGCGGCTCGTTCACACTTTTCCCCGCATCAAGTTTGATGTGCTGTCGCAACCATTTGGCGAATTCAGCTTCGGGCAGGCTGCCTTCGGCGAGCGATATCATGGCGACATACTTTTCCTCGTCGCTCGCGGTGATTTCTGCGCCATTGAGTGTGAGGAAGACGCGATAGCAAACATGTGCTGTGCGTTTGTTGCCGTCGACAAAGGGATGGTTTCGTGCCAGTCCGAAAGCAAGGCTCGCGGCGAGATCGACAAGATCTGGCGGCGGATCACCGCAAGCATGCAATTGCTGAGGGCGCGCAAGTGCCGACTCGAGCAGGCTTTCGTCGCGCACGCCAATGCTGCCGCCATGTTCGGCCAATTGCCGCTCATGAATGGCAAGGGCTAGTGGTCGTTCGATCCAGATGATCATCGTCGGTGCCTACTGTGCGAGCTTGCGCAGAACGTTTCGATCCTTGCGCATGACTTCCTCGGCCACGTCCATCTGTTGGGCCAGGGTCGGGTCGTAGGTGGTCAGGCGGATGCCGTCCGGGGTTTCCAGGGCGAACAACTCATCGCCTTTCTCCAGGCGCAGACGTGCCATCAGTTCGCGCGGCAGGATGATGCCGGCGGAATTGCCGATGGTGGTGATTTTCAGTTTCATGATGTCACTCCTGGTGGTTATAACGTGCGTTATACCCTGGTGTGGCCAAGGCCGCAATGCCTTGCTGCGCGATCATCCGCGTGGGCCGGGATATCCATGCCGTGGTTGCCGGGTTTGCATTGGCTGATCGGCTTGTTGCGTGGCCGTTTCGCAGATCGTTCGCTACATGCTCGCCAGGATGATGGCGATGCGCGCCAAGGGGCGACCTGAGCCGGTTTTCGACGTTTCTGCGCAATCAACTTCGAAGAGTTCCGAATACCGTGCGCATTTCTGTGTGGGCGGTCGTGTCCAGACTGGAGGATTGCCCATGAAGCGCTTCATCTTTGCGTTGCTCAGCCTTGCCTTGATGCCCGCCGCGCAGGCCCAGCTTTTCGTCGACAGCTTTGATCCGCCTTCGATCACGCCGCAGTTTCCATTCGTGGCCGGCGCGTACCAGTTGCCTCCAGGACCGGCCGTCGACCAGTTGCAATGGCTGATCAGCGAACTGGCGGCTGCCGAGACGACGACGCTGGCTGAAGTCACCGCGCATTTCGATCCGGCATTCAACTACCCGTCGATGCAGGCGTTCATGCAGCAGGTGCGTGCCGAACACCCGAACGCGCGCATTACCGATGTCGTTGCGATAACGCCGGTGAAGACCGTGGTCGTGATCGATTCGCCGGGCGATCCTTCGCCTTCCGGCTATGTGACGGTCGGCGCGCACTACACCGGCGCGAAGAAAATCGTCGAACTTTATGTGCAGAATTACTTCGGATCGGTGCAATACCCGGCCGACCAGACGCTGACGATGGTCCAGGCCGCCGACAGGTTCGCGACGCTTTCCTCCGCGCCGGCTCTGCTGGTAGGGCGCATCAACAGCGCCAACCAATGCACGACGATGCAGGATCGCAATGCGAATACGCCGCGGGCGACGGCGTCGATCTTCAAGATCTGGGTGCTTGGCGGGCTAGGCCAATCGATCGTCGAAGGCACGCTATCGGCAACCGACATGCTGGCGATGGTCGCCAGCGAGCTGGCACCCGGCGGCACGATCAACAGCGAGCCATTAAACACGCCGTTCCCGGTCGGCGAGCTGGCGCGCCTGATGATCGGCATCAGCGACAACACAGCGACCGATCTGCTGCATCAACGGGTTGGTCGCACGCGTCTGGATCAGATCGTGACCGAATACGGAGTGGCCCAGCCCGATTTGCTGCGACCCTTGCTCGGCATCAGTGAACAGTTCCACGTGTTCCTTTCGTTTCCGCTGCCCCAGGCGCTCAGCTACGTCAATGGCACGCAACCGTTCAAGTACCAGTTTCTGCACGACAACATCGAGCCGCTCGGGCCGAACAATGGCGGAGCGTATTTCCACGAATCGTTGCTCACCTCCGGAACCTGGCGCGCCAGCCCGTTAGACATCTGTCGTGCCTTCGCCAAGTTGCGTCGGCTGCCGCAAGGATCGGAAGCATTCAAGACCGTCGATGCGGCGCTCGGCGCCGGTGTGGCCCAGCCGGAGCTGCGCGATCGCTGGGATCGGGTCTGGTACAAGGGCGGCTCACTCGCCTCGGGAGCCAACGGCTTGCATGTCCTGACTCATGCCTGGATGCTCGAGAACGCCGGCGAGGATCCGTATGTGCTGATCGCGATGTCCAACAGCGACAGCGGCGGCATCGATCAGTACAACGTGCAATCGGTGAGCGGGCGCATGCTGGAGTTGCTATCGCAGATGTAGCCGCCGATTTTCCGCCGATTGCGGAATGCGCGAGTGCTGAGTGGGCCGGCAAGTGCCACGGCCCTTCCTTGCTTCTTCTCCCCGCCAGCGCGGCAAGCGTGCAGCAGCGGCTGCCTGCGGATCCGCTGCGCAGGACATCGAGGCGGGTGTCGAGTCAGACGCATGACGCCAATTGCCCGCAAGCGGCCACATATGATCCGCGTCGAGTCCCTCGATCGGCGCCAAATGGTGGCGACCAACCGGAAGGGGACGATCATGCTGGTGCGCAACTGGACTCAGGGCATCACGTTCAAGGCGATGGGCGTAGGGCTGCTTGCCCTGCTCATGTTGATTCCACTCGTTCAGGTGCAAAGTCTGATCGGCGAGCGGCAAGGATTGGAAGGCGAAGCGCGCATGAAGATTGCCGAACGCTGGGGCGGCAACCAGATCCTCGGTGGACCGGTGCTGATCGTACCGATACGCAAGCAGTTGCAAAGCGAGAAGGGCTGGATCAGCACCGACGAGCTGCGCTTCGTGTTGCCCGAAACCTTGCAGGTCAAAGGCAGCCTCGTCACCGAAATCCGCAGCTACGGAATCTATGCAACACCGATCTACACGGCGACACTCGGCTTGAGTGGACAGTTTCGTCACGATGCTTTCACCGCCCTGGCGAGCCATGGCGGTGAGCCGCAATGGGAACGCGCGGTGTTGCGCATCCCGGTGGCCGATGTGCGTGGAATCCGCAGCCTGTCGGCCCTCCGCATCGATGGTGTCGATGCTGCATTCGGCCCCAGCAGCGGTGGCGTTGGTGGATTGAGTGCAACCGAAGTGGCCTGGCCGATCGATGTACACGACGCACGCGCAAGCCACGATTTCTCATTCGACATGCGCCTGGCCGGGACGGCGGCGCTGAGCTTCCTGCCGTTGGCGCGCGATACCGATGTCAACCTGAGCGGCAGTTGGCCGGATCCGGGTTTTGCCGGCGCCTTCCTGCCTGCGAGCCATGCCGAAAAGGCAACCGGGTTCGACGCGCATTGGCAGATCCTCGATCTCAATCGCAGCTATGGTCAGCAGGGCCTGGTCGGCGAGCTCGAAAGCTTCGCCCTGCAGCAGTCGGCGTTCGGCGTCGAGCTGTACCAGCCGGTCGGCACCTATCAGCGCAACGAGCGCGCCGGCAAGTACGGCATCCTCTTTATCGCTCTGAGTTTCGTCGCCCTGTTCCTGTTCGAGGCGCTCGGGCGCTGGCGCGTGCATCCGGTGCAATACCTGATGGTCGGCCTGGCCTTGTGCACGTTCTACGTGGTGCTGCTGGCGCTCTCCGAGCAGATCGGTTTTGCCTGGGCCTATGCGCTCGCCGCGCTTGCCGTGGTTGCGATCATCGGCGGATACGCCAGCGCCGCCGCGCGCAGCCGTCAGGCCGGCACCACGCTCGGCGCCTTGCTGACCCTGGTCTATGTGCTGCTCTACGGCCTCGTCATCAGCGAACAATATTCATTGCTGATGGGAGCGATCGCCCTGCTCGTGGCCATCGGCGCGCTGATGTATCTGACCCGGCGCATCGACTGGTATGGCCTCTCCGGTGGATCCCCCGATTCGACAGGTAGAATGCAGCCATGAACCTGCTCGCGATTGAAACCTCGACAGAATCCTGCTCGGTCGCCCTCGCTTGCAACGGCGAGCTGATCTTTCGCAGCGAATTCGCCCCGCGTCGACATGCCGAACTGTTGCTGCCGATGTGCGAGCAAGTGCTGGCCGAAGCCGGCGTCTCGCGGCGGCAGCTTGATGTGATCGCGGTCGGCCGCGGACCGGGCGCGTTCACCGGTGTGCGGCTGGCGATTTCGGCGGCGCAGGGCATGGCGCTGGCGCTGGATATTCCGGTGATTCCGGTTTCCTCGCTGGCCGCCCTGGCCTGTGATGCGCCGATTGACGACAACCCGATCCTCGCCGTGATCGATGCACGCATGGGCGAAATCTACAGCGGCACATTCCGTCATGATTCGTCTGGACTGGTCGAGTCGATTGGTGCGGAAAGCGTCGGTTCGGCCGAGAAGCTGAAGTTGCCGGGCGGACACCTATGGCACGTGATTGGCACTGGCTGGGACAGCTACGCCGGGATGATTCGTCTGCGTTTGCGCGCCGCCCCGGCCTCGGAAAGCGGACGATGCTATCCGCAGGCCACCGCCATCGCCCGCCTCGCCGTTCGCGAGTTCAATGCTGGCCACGGCCTCGCCCCCGAACTCGCCTTGCCGGTTTATCTGCGCGACAAGGTGGCGATGACGATCGAAGAGCGCCAGAAGTCTTGCCAATGATCTTGGGGCCTTTAACAATAAGCAACTCCCCCAGCTTCACCGGGGGAGTTTGATTTCTATATCAGTGAAGTCGAATAGTAGATATTGAAACTATTGGTCCCGAACCCAGCGAACAGGCTGAGCTATATCTCGATATGAACTGATAACTTTGACTAGGAACAATCCATGGAATCGTTTGTGAGCCAGATCCGACAACGCATGCGTGAAGAACCTCTGGTGCGCCGTTCTGGCGAGTTGTGATGACATGGATCTTCCCGTTAGGTGCGGGGCCCCATCGCTCGGAAATTGCGCATGGAACGATTGCGCTGATTGCACAATTTGTATCTGAAAGAACAAGTGCTTGAGAGTTCGAGTTAGTAATATCGATTCGGCGACTAGCCTTGAGCCCGACGTAGTTGGATGTTTGGGTAGTGCTTGCTAAGTTCGCTAGAGATAGTTGAGAGAAATTTTTATCAAGGCCAGACAGTGATCTGGATTTGTCCAATTTCCATTGAAATAACCCGTCTAGATTTAGATTTTGTACTGCGGAGCTGCCATTCAGTGCCGAATTTATCTCACTCGCAGTAGTTGCGTCATTGACCCATGTCTCTAGAATGATAATAGGTTGTCCATTTAGTGAGCCCATTTCATTTGCAATATTCTGAAGATGGGTGCGCATATCGGAACTTTGGCCGGTGGCATGCGGATAAATGTCAAATGCCCAAATACTAGGAAGATAAGATCCGGCTTGCTGGAAGGTCGAGCGCATCGATGTGAATCGACCAGGCGCCCATGCAAAAGAAAAACCAACCGTTCTATCTGTGCCCCAGTTGGATACGTAATCCTGCCATAAGCGTTTCGTAAATTGTTGATTTACGCCGGAAGTTAGCCCTCCCAACTCTCCTCCAAGGTCATAGAGGGCTGAAGTGTTCTTGCTACCTGAAAGTGTTGATTCAGTCAGGTTCCGCGTCATGTATATAAAATTCCATATCTTTTGATAATTAGTTTCATTCCAGCTGCTGGCCGACGATGACCAGTATTGATTAAATCGAATAATTATCCTGCGAAATCCAAGACTATGTATTTGTTTTAGAAGATATTCGTAATTTTCCTGATGCTGCGGATAACTACTGAACGAATAATCAATTACTTCCCCCCATTGGCCGTCATAGACGCCATCGTTGCAGCTGCTGTGCTCACAACCCCCGATTCCGCTTATCCATATTGGAATTGCAATATCTGTTTGCCCGGAAGCGCGCATTGCGCTGAGTTGCGAAAAAACTTTAGAGGGATCCAGATTGTGTAGGCCGACAGTTGTTCTAAGGCGTTGAGCCGGAATGTACCATTCTGTGGCCGGTGAGGTAGGAGAGAAGTCTATCCCTGGAGCATCATAGACGGCGTATTCTGTTCCAATTCCGTTTATAGCCTTGGATGCTGAAACGGATGTGCTAAAAAATAGAAGAAGTACGAAGCACAGTGTATTAGATGCGCTTTTCATTAGATTTACTCCGGTCGTTTTGTACCCGACTGAGAGTATCGGCACTAATAAGGGGAAAGCGTGCGCGCCATCACGTTTGTAATGAAGGAGATTTAAGTGCAACCTACGATCATTGCGTTTTGTAGAACAGGGCTATGGCTACCAGTGTGGACTAATAACAATGCCATGATCTTTGGATGAGAGCTCAATCTCAAGATGAAGATTGGGCCGCAACCCCGGCATCATTTCGCATGCTTTGGCGGTGATTCTCTTCCAGCCTGAGTAAGGTTCAGGGTAGTAATTACGAACCGACTTCGCCTTTACGGTATTGAAGTCTGGCGAGAGCAGACAGAAGTATCGAATTACTTCGTGCTTAGAGAATTCTCGCCAATGGTGCCCATAAGTATGGGTTTCGAGGATGCTATCGACGCTGATTCCGCCGCCAAAGCCACGCAGGAATCGACCAATATCCCATACCCTACCGTTCCATGCGTAGTAGTTTGGTGTGGTTACCACTAGTCGCCCGCCGGGCGCAAGAATTCGATAGACCTGTTTCCAGAATTGGACTGGATTGAACGTCAGATGTTCTATGATTTCAGTAAAAAGTATAACGTCAACACTTGCGTCCGGGATGGCATCAAGCGCATGTGCCGCTTCTAGATCTACGCAGGGGATCAGTTTAATGTCCATCGCCTTTGCGATTGATTGAACGTTGGCCAGTTCGAAGGTGATCGGCAGGTCGACTGCGGTGATTTCAAATCCTGCCTGCTTCCAGAGAAGTGATTGATGCAGCCAGTGAGCGCCGATATCGACTACTCGATTACCTCGCGCCAAGGACCAACTAGAGCAAAATTCTTCGAGTGTCGAAGCAAAGCGACGAAAGTGATGAGTAAGGTAGTCGCGATCCGTGCTCCCATGCAGTTCAAACTGTTGGGCAAAGGCAATGGCGTCGGGAATGGAGAGTTGCACGATAGGGATCCGGAAGAGTTGTGAAAATAGGATAATGCGTGGAAAAGAGACTCCGCGATCGGGTCTCTACTCATGGACAGGTGGCTTGGTGGGTTTGTAAAGCAGCGTATCAAGTTTTTGAATCAACCATAAGGAGAGGCGTGATCGCCCTTTGCTGTTTTGGTGGTAGAAGTCGGCGAAATCCGCGCAGCCGCCATCCTTTTGGTCATTAAAGAAATTGGTCGCATCGACCAGATGGATGCTGCCTTCCGCATCGAGAGGTTGCAGGATATCCAGGGCCCATTGATGCAAGCCGGAAGCGCGGGCATTGCTGAACCAGATTTTCGGCACGGGCATGAGCACGACGATCGGTGGCGTGGGCCAGCCCAGTTCGCGCAGTTGGCGCCGGCTCAGATCGCGGGTTTCCTGCATGAACTGCGGAAGCGGACTCTGCTTCGCCAGTTGGGCGTAGTCCGGCATGTTGTCGAGCGCCTCGGTGATCTGGCCGCACTGGTTTTTCAGCCCCGCAGGCGCGCCCGGTTCTGCGTTGACGCGGGCGCAAGCATCCAGCGAGTTCAATCCCCAATGGCACATGTCACCAGACAGTTCGGAGTTTTCAAACAGGCGGCTGGAATCATGCTCGTCCGTTGACTTGCGCCAGCGATTCAGGCGTGAAAGCGGGTGGGCGAGAAAATCGCGTACATCCTCGCGCCAGGCAAACAGGGCGGAGCGGCTGCCGTAACTGTCGATCTGGTTGCGATCAATTGGATTGCGTGCTTGGATCCATTGCTCTCCGGAGGGCGTTCGCAAGGGCTGAACGATGCCGAGTTCGTAGTAGCCGTTCCTTTTCCAGGTCATGTCCTGGACGGCCAGCGCGATGATGCCCCCGCGAATCTCGGGACGATGTTCGCGCAGCCATGCGGAGAGTACACCGATCGTCATCCAGTGGCTGCCGGCCATGCTCAGATTGGCGTGGGTGTAGCCATGCGAGTTGGCCGCCGCGGCAACGCGGGCGTGGTCGATGCCATATTCCGGCCGGGAACTGCCCAATGTGACGAAATCGATTTTTGCCAGGGAAGGATCCAGCACGCGCTGCTTCAGGCGGATGCTCGCGCCGGCGTGGCTTTGTGCGGCAGCCAGCGGTTCCCATACGCCGAGGCGGAATGCGATCTCGATCAATGCCAGCAACAGCAGCGGAGCCAGCACGATGGCAAATTTGCGCATCATGTGCACGTTGCACCGTATCGTAGCCGGGTTTGAGGGTTGGGCCCGTTTCGGTCGGTATGGACTGGCATCGGCATGATCAGAACTGGAAGTAGATGAAAGGTGCGCTGGTGGTCGGCGTAAACCAGATCAGCGCCAGCATGGCGGCGGTGAGCGTGCAGACGAATAGCGGCCCCTGGCTTTCGCTGATGCGTTGCTTGATGCCGGCATCGTTGCCAAGCAGCTGCGCCGACCACAGGCCGCCGAGGACGATGCACAGGCTCAGATGACGATCTGCATCGAAATTGGCAAGGCTGAAGTGGCCGAGGCCGCTGAAGATCCGTTCGACGCCAGCGAGGTCATGTGCGCGAAAGAAGATCCAGGCGAAACAGACCAGGTGAAAAGTGATGAAGACGCGCAGCGCACGCGCGCCGCGGGTATTTCTGTCCCAGCCCGGCCAGCGCTTGTGGATTACCCGCTCGATGGCGAGATAGAGGCCATGCAGGCCGCCCCAGATGACGAAGTTCCAGCTTGCGCCATGCCAGAGTCCGCCCAGCAGCATGGTCAGCATCAGGTTGATACGGGTGCGCGAGGGGCCTTTGCGGTTGCCGCCCAGCGAGATGTAGAGATAATCGCGCAACCAGCGCGACAGGGTCATATGCCAGCGCCGCCAGAAATCCTGGATCGATTCGGCGACATAGGGATAGTTGAAGTTCTTCGGAAAACGGAATCCGAGCAGCAGCGCGCAACCGATGGCGATATCGGTATAGCCGGAAAAATCGCAGTAGATCTGGAAGGCGAACGCATAGATCGCGAGCAAGGTGTCCCAAAAGCCTTGCGCGATGGTCGCGTCGAATACCGGGTCGACGACAGCGGCAAGGTTGTCGGCGACAGCAACCTTCTTGACGTAGCCAAGCGCGATCAGCACCGGTGCCTGGCGCAGCGTTGCGAAATCGATGCGGCGATCACGGTCCAGCTCGTGGAAAAACTCGCCATCGCGCACGATCGGGCCGGCGACCAGTTGCGGAAAAAACGCGATGAACAGCGAGTAGTCGAGGAAATTCCGCCGCGGTGGGCTGTCGCCGCGATAGACATCCAGCGTGTAGGACATGCTCTGGAAGGTATAGAACGAGATCCCCACCGGCAGCAACAGATCCAGCGGCGAGATCGTCATGCCGCCGCCGATCATCGAATCGATGCCGTTCCAGTTGCCGATCGCCCAGTTCGCATACTTGAAGAAGAACAACACGCCGAGATTGACGATCAGGCTGATGATCAGCAGTTGGCGTGGGCGCCTGACCTTCACAAGGCCTAGGCCGATGGCGTAATCGGTGACGGTCGAGAACAGGATCAGCAGCAGGTAGAGCCAGTTCCACTGCCCGTAGAAGTAATAGCTCGCGGCCAGCAGCATCAGCTTCTGCGCGCCCGGCCAGCGCCGCAGCGACTGGTTCAGGGCGAGGACGATGACGAAGTAGACGACAAAATGGAATGAGTTGAACAGCATCTGTGCTCAGCGATTCCCGATCATTGGCGAAGGATGTTCAGCGGCGCAGCTTTTCACGAACAATCCTCGCCAGATGGCGCAAGCGGCCGAGGTTTCCGGCGTAAAGCGCATTGCGCGCCTGTTCGAGTTCGGCCGACAGACGCGTGATGTCGCGATAGAGTCGCTGGTTGTGCTGGTCGCGGCGGGACAGCAATATCTTCAATTCCTCGATGTCGGCCGCATCAAGGGTTTTTCCGCTGACGAAGTGGTCCGGTAGCGCGCGATCGACGTAGATCGTCGAGTGCGGGTCGGCCAGCTCCTCGATCGGGCGATCAGCGCTGTAGAAATACAGCGCAATCGAGCGGCGGCTCAATGCCTTCTTTTCATCTGGCAAGCTGATGCGACTGAAGCCGTGCCAGCTTGTTTCCGTTGTTTCAAAGATCACGCAACGATTGAACAGTGGCGTGATCAGTTGAGTGCGATTGTCGCCAGCGCGCGGATCCGTGTGGATTTCCAGCGAGCCGCCCCAGTTGTCCTGCCACTCGGGATTGAGGTAGATGATCAGGTTCAGGCGCCGATGCCAGTTCTCGATCGGGTGCCGGTTGAAATCGACATGCGGATCGAGATCCTGCCCTTCGCGGTTCTCGTGGGTGCCGCCGCCGAAATACCAGGGGTCGTAGAGCAGGTTCTCAATGCCGGTCAGCTTGCCGATCAATTCGAGGAATCCGCTCGACTTGATCAGGTCGTCAAGCTCGCGGTAGGGCAAACCGAGCTCGCGGATACGCTCCACGGTTGACTTGTTGGCGAGTTCGCCGGCTTCATTGCGCGCGTTGCCACGCTCGAAATCGGGAAACTCTTCAAGCAGCCGGCGCGCGTAGTCAGCCGACAGGAAATCGTCAATGACGACATGGCGAAACGGCTTGCGGGGTGCGAATTGTTCGGCAATTCGCGCCGCATCCCGCACGACGACCGGATTGACGAGGGCTTTGGTTTCAGCAGGCATGCACGAGCAATCGGGAAAGGGGGATGAAGGGGCCAGCGGCGTTCAGTGGGCGGCTGCGGCGGGATCGGTATTTTCCATGGTTGCCGGCATGCTGGCGCGCATGCGTTGCAGTACGGCGCGGATGCCCTCGCGGCCGGAGGCATGCAGCAACTGCGGGGCGAGTTTGCGCAATTCGACGGCATGCAGGGTGTTGATGGCTTCGCGAACTTCGAGGATGAGCCCTGGATGCATGCTGAATTCGGTCAGGCCGAGGGCGATCAGCATCGGCGTGAAATACACGTCGCCGGCAATCTCGCCACACAGTGTCACCGGCCGCTTGTTGCGTCGGCAGACCGCAATCGTGTGTGCGATCAGGCGCAGGACGGCAGGATGCAGGGGGTCGTAGAGGTCGCCGAGCTCATTGTTGTTGCGATCGACCGCGAGCGTGTACTGGACCAGATCGTTGGTGCCGATGGCGACGAAATCGAGATGCTGGATCATGCTGCGCAGGGCGATCGCGGCGGCCGGAACCTCGATCATTGCGCCGATCTCGAAACGCTCGGCGATCTGGTGGCCTTCCGCACGCAGTTGCATGGCGCATTCTTCGACCATGCGCCGAACCGTGATGATTTCCTCGACGGCGCTGATCATGGGCACGAGAATGCGCACCAATCCGTATCCGGTGGTACGCAGGATCGCCCGCAACTGGGTGTACATGAGTTGCGGAATACGCAGGGACAGACGTACGCCGCGCACGCCGAGTGCCGGATTCGGCTCGTCCTCGAGGACGAGGCCTGCGCTGTCCGCCTTGTCGGCACCGAGATCGAGCGTGCGGATTGTCACCGGCAGTCCACCCATGCCGAGCACGAGGTCGCGATAGGCGAGAAACTGCTCCTCTTCGCCAGGTGCGTCACGCCGTTGCAAGAACAGGAACTCGGTGCGATACAGGCCGATTCCCGCCGCGCCAAAGGATCTTGCCCGGGCGACATCGGCGGCCATTTCCGCATTGGCGTGCAAATGAATGTCGATACCGTCGACGGTGCGCGTATCGGCATCGCGCAGGCGCGCGCGGCGCTTGTCCTGAGCTGCGACCTCGCGCTGCCAGTGCCGGTAGCTGGCCAGATCCTGTGCGGTCGGGTGGGCGATCACATTGCCGCTGTCGCCATCGATGAGAACCAGATCGCCATCCTGCAGATGCGACAAGGCTTCGTGCGAACCGACAACCATCGGCAGTCGCAGCGAGCGCGCAAGGATGGCGCTGTGCGACAACGTGCTGCCGCCGGTCAAGATGAAGCCGAGCAGGCCATGTTCGGCGAGCGGGACCAGTTCGGATGGGGCCACCGTGTCGCTGACGAGGATTTCGCCGACACGCGAAGCGAGTTTGCGCTCCTCGACACTCGATTCGCGATTCAGCGCACCCTGCACACGGCCGATGACATGCTCGATGTCCTCGCGCCGGCTGCGCAGATAGGGATCATCCATGGCCTCGAACACGGCGACCAGGCGATCGCGCTGCATCTTGAGCGCGGCACTGGCGTGAAAGCGACCGTCGCTGATCAGGTCGTGCAGGCCTTCAATGAACTCGGGATCCTCAAGAATGAGGCCATGCGCATCGATGAATTCGGCGACTTCGCGGGCGAGCGGGCCATCGAGCTTGTCGCGCAGACCCTTCAGTTCGGCGCGCGCCGCGGCAAGTGCCTGGTCGATGCGCAGCAGTTCGTCGGCGACTTCGGATTGTTCGAGCGGGGTGTTGTCGACCAGGAAACGGCTTGGTTGTTCAAGGCGAGCGCGTCCGAGCGCCATGCCGCGCGATGCTCCGCTGCCTTCGAGTATCAATCGCACGCTGGATCCTTCTCCCTGGTTTGTTGTCTGGCCATATCGTGAATGCGGACGCTTCCGGCGTCATTGAAGCGTTACTGACCCTCGTCGAACTTGCGCTCGAAAAGATCGACCAGGGCGGCCATCGCAGTTTCCTCGTCCGGGCCATCGGCGCGCAGGGTCAGCACGGCGCCGAGACCGGCGGCGAGCATCATCACGCCCATGATGCTCTTGGCGTTGACCTCCTTGCCACGGTAGGCCATGAAAATACTGGACTGGAAGCCGTGCAGGGTCTGCACGAGCTTGGCTGAGGCCCGGGCATGCAGACCGAGCTTGTTGCTGATGGTGATTTCACGTTCAAGCATGATCGATGAATATTCCTCCGCGGCCACCGCTTGCCGCGGTTTGCGCGAGTTCGTCCAGGGATTGTTCGGGATAGTTGAGCACACGCAGCAGCATCGGCAAGTTGAGACCGGATACGCAGTGCATCTTGAGGCCAAGCGCGGGCAGACGCTGGGCGACGTTGCACGGCGTCGCCCCATACAGGTCGGTCAGCACAAGCACGCCCTCGCCATGGTCGAGTCCGCGCGCCTGGCGCACCGCTTCACCAAGGGTGGAGTCCGGATCTGCACTGGCCTGAACCTCAATCACATCCAGGGCGAGCGGCAGCTTGCCGAGCACATGTCGCGCCGCGCCGACCAGGGCTGCACCCATTGCCTCATGGGTCATGAGCAGGACGCCGACGCTCATAACGGGGTTGCCCATGGAAGCCATGCCATGCGTGCAGGCGATTGCCCGAGCGGACTGGCTTGAAGATGTCTATTCAAGTTCACGATGATAACTCAGCACTTGTTGATAGTTCTGGCGGAAGTGATCGGCCAGGCGTTCGACCAGGTGTACGGATCGGTGACGACCACCGGTGCAGCCGATGCAGATGGTCACATAGCTCCGACCCTCGTTCTGGAAGCGAACCAGCCAGGTATCGAAGAAGCTGCGCAGATGATCGAGAAAAAGGGTGACATCGGCCTGCTCCTCCAGCCACGCGCGTACCGGTGGGTCACGACCGGTGAGCGGTCGCAGGGCGGCGTTCCAGTGCGGGTTTGGCAGGCACCGAGCATCGAAGACGAAATCGGCGATTGGCGGAACACCCTTCTTGAAGGCAAACGACTCGAACAGCAGGGTCAACGAGCCCGTGCTCATGCCAAGCTCGGCAATCACCAGGCGACGCAACTGGTGCACGTTGAGTTCGCTGGTATCGATCACGCGATCGGCAATCGTCGCGATCTGGCGCATCAGCTTGCGTTCGAGGGCGATCGCATCGGCGAGGCCAAGCCCGCCGAGGGACAGTGGATGCCGACGCCGGGTTTCCGAGTAGCGCTTGATCAGCACGTCATCGCGGGTATCCAGAAAAACCAGCTCGTAGTCGATGCCGATTTCGGCCAGTTCGGACAGTACCTCCGGCAGGCGATTCAGGTCATCGGCACGATTGCGCACATCGACACCGACCGCCAGGCGAGGGTGGCGGCCCTCGCTGTCGTGCGAGACGGCGCGAACGAAATCCGGCAGCAAGGCGCTCGGCAGGTTGTCGACACAGTAGTAGTCGAGATCCTCCAGCGTGCGCAGGGCCACGGACTTGCCGGAGCCGGACAGCCCGCTGACGACCACCAGTCGGTTCGATGCGATTCCAGTGTCCGGCGTATTCATGCGCTCACCATGGCGGCAGCCGACGCAATTGGTGGGCCTGTCGATCGACGAAAGTCTGCGCCGGATCAAGCCCCTTCGACTTCAACATGTGGCTGCGCACGGCCGCCTCGGCGAGCACGGCGATATTGCGCCCCGAGGCGACTGGAATGACGATCTGTGGAATCTGCACGTCGAGCACTTCGCGATAGCCGACGTCTCCATACAGGCGCTTCATCGCGTCGTCGTCACCATTCTGGGCCATCGGTTGCAAGTGGATGATCAGGCGCAGGTATTTAGACGGTTTGACTGCCGTGTGACCGAACATCTCGCGCACATTGAGCACGCCGAGACCGCGAACCTCGAGCAGGTCGCGCAGCATCTCGGGGCAGGTGCCATCGATGACGTCGGGTGCGATCAGGGTGAATTCCGGCGCATCGTCGGCCACCAGGCGATGGCCACGGGTGATCAGTTCGAGTGCCAGTTCGCTCTTGCCGGTGCCGCTTTCGCCGGTGATCAGGACACCGATCGAATTCACCTCCATGAGCACGCCATGCAGGGTGATCTGCCGCGCCAGCCCGCGAGCGAGGTGATATTGCAGATAAGTGAGCAGCTCGTGACCGCGCTTCGGGCTTGCCCACAGCGGCGTGTTCGATTCTTCCGCCGCATTGCGCAGATCGCCGGGAATCGGCTGATCCTTGGTCACCAGCAGGGCGATCGAGCGATAGGCCATGATCTTCTCGATCGTCTCCCAGCGCTGGCGCGAATCGAGACTGTCGAGATAGGCCAGTTCCTCGGTGCCGATAATCTGCACCTTGTTCGGATAGATGATGTTGAGGTAGCCGATCTGCGAGGGCCGGCGTGACTTGTTGTCACCGGGTTCAATCGCGCGGTTCTCGCCGCGCAGGCCCGCGACCCAGCGCAATTGCATGCGTTCGCCGACGGCGTCATAGAGTTGCCGCGAGGTCAGTCGATCCATGTCGGGCTCTTCGGTCTGTTGCGGCTGAATTCTGCCAGTTCCGCCCGCAACGCGCTGCTGTCGCGGGCCTGACGCATCGCCGTGGTCAGGCGGGTGTCGGAAAACATTTCGGCGAGCTCGGCGAGCAGATGCAGGTGCTGTTCGGGATTATGTTCGGGAACGGCCATCGCCGCGACAAGATCAACCGGCTGGCCATCGATGGCGCCGAACGGCAGCGGATGGCTGAGGCGGACAAGAACTGCACGTGCCCTGTCGAGTCCGGCGATGCGCCCATGCGGTATGGCGACACCGTGACCGATGCTGGTCGAGCCGAGCTTCTCGCGAATGTCGAGCGCCTCGCCAATCTGGCGCCGCTCTTCGGCATTGCCGGCGAGCATGGCCGCCAGTTGCTCGAGCAATTGCGGTTTGTCCGCTGCGGCGATATTCGCGCGCACTTGCTCCGGGGACAGAAGATCAAGGATGGGCACGGCGAAACTCGACTGGGTTGAATGGACAGTATCGCATCGCCGTGCCGCGGACGCAGGCCTTGCAGCGATGTCCGATCCGTGCAGGTGACGAACCGGACACCGGAAATCGGTACCGCATCTACTCGTAGCGAGCCGCGCGCACCTCATCGTTGTGGTGGTTGGTCAGTTTTTCCTTGTGCTTGCGGATTTGGGCGGTGAGCTTGTCGGCGAGCGCATCGATCGCTGAATACATGTCGGCAGCGACCGCGTCGGCATGCAGATCCTTGCCGGACACGTGGATCGTGGCTTCTGCCTTGTGCAGAAGCTTTTCGATGCCAAGGACGATGGATAACTCGTGAAGGTGGTCAAAATGCCGGGTCAGACGCTCCATCTTCGCCTCCGTGTGTTCGCGCAGCGCGGGCGTGACGTCGATCTGATGGCCTTTGATCGTGATCTGCATGGCAACCTCCTTCTAGGGTAGGCCGGACAACCCGGCCCGGGTGGGATCGCCGGCCGTTCCGGTGATCCGCATTATTCAACTGTCGCGACAGGGTTCGACACCCGCTGGAGCCGGGCGTTCCGTGCCGACGCACGTCAGGCCTGGATTCAGTCGAGACGACAGCGATCATTCGATGATGGAATGTTGAGCGCCTCCCTGTACTTTGCAACGGTACGTCGTGCCACGCTGATGCCGCGGCGGTTGAGTTCGACCGCCAATGCCTGGTCGGACAGAGGTCGGGTGGCTTTCTCGCCATCGATCAATTTGCGCAGCATGGCCTGGATCGCGGTTGCCGAGGCGGCACCGCCATCAACTGTGGACACGCCGCTGGAGAAGAAATACTTGAATTCAAACGTGCCACGCGGGGTATGCAGATACTTGCGCGTGGTTACACGGGAAACCGTGGATTCGTGCATCTCGATTTCCTCGGCGACATCGCGCAGCACCAGCGGGCGCATCGCCTCGGCACCGAAATCGAGGAATCCGGCCTGTGCCTGGACGATCGCCTGGGCAACCTTGAGCACGGTTTCGGCGCGCGTCTTGAGGCTCTTGATCAGCCAGCGCGCTTCCTGCAACTGACCGCGCAGGTAATTGGCGTCATCCCTGCGCGCCCGGGCAATCAGACTTGCATAGTGCTCATTGATCGCCAGGCGTGGCTGACAATTCGGCGAAAGCGATACCTGCCAGCGGCCATTGATCTTCTGCGCATAGGCATCGGGCGCGACGTACTCGGGTGCGGCACTCGAGTAGCCAGCGCCGGGTTTCGGATTCAGCGAACGCACCAGCTCGATGACGACATCAAGTTCATCCTCGCTTGCACGCAGGCGCTGGCACAGGCGCGTGCGATCGTTGCGGGCAAGAATATCCAGGCAATCGGCGACCAGTTGGCGCGCCATGGCGAGCCCCGGTGTTTGCGGATCGAGGCTTTCGAGCTGGATATCGAGGCATTCGCCGAGTGAGCGTGAGGCGACGCCGACCGGATCGAAGCGCTGGACGCGATGACGCACGCTTTCCACCTGATCCTCGTCGACCGTGAACAGATCGGCCAGACTTTCGGCGATCACCGCATTGGTTTCCTCAAGATAACCATCGTCGTTGACCGCTTCGATAATCGCCGTGGCAATGCCGCGATCATGCGTCGAGAGCGGGGTCAGATTGAGTTGCCAGAGCAGATGGTCGCGCAGATCTTCGGATTCGGCGTCCTGCGACTCCCTGTCTTCATCGTCAGTTGCCTTGGCGCGGTATTCGCGGAAATCCTCGCCGAGATCAAGCGGGGTGTCGTCGAACTCGGGCGTGCTGTCGACCGGCTCGGCCGAATTGCGGTCGTCTGACTCGACTGCCGCGCTGGCCGTGTGCTCGGCGGGAGCAAACTCCTCGATTTCGTCCTCGACTTCGCTTTCGTCAATGTCGAGCAGGGGGTTTGATTCGAGGGCAAGATTGAGCTCCGCTTCGAGTTCGATACTCGACAATTGCAGAAGCTTGATCGCCTGCTGCAGCTGCGGTGTCAGCGCAAGCTGTGCCTGAACGCGGAGTTGTAGAGCGGGTTTCATGCCCGGATGGTTGTTGCCTTGCGATTTTATGCAATGTTAGCGCCAATTCCCCGCTAGCGGCAGATCTTGACGCTTGCCCGTGCGCAGTCCACTCTCCGGGGTTGCCACGCCGATTCTGCAAACAGGCCCCTTTGGCGCATGCAGAACCCGGTTGGCAGCGATACGCTGCCTGGTCGTGGTTCGCGACATGGTGTGGCCGCACCTTGCGGTTTCCGCGTGTGGCGCGCAGCGCCACTGGGTTGCCGGAATGCTGCGGTGCAACCGGGTCAGCGCCTACATGTGGAACTCGGCGCCAAGATAGACCTCGCGCACCTTTTCGTTCGCCAGCACTTCGGCCGGTGAGCCCTGGGTAAGCACGGATCCTTCGTTCATGATGTAGGCGCGATCACAGATGCCGAGCGTTTCGCGCACATTGTGATCGGTGATCAGGATGCCGATATTGCGCGCCTTCAGATGACGCACGATGCGCTGGATATCAACCACCGAGATAGGGTCGATGCCGGCAAATGGTTCATCGAGCAGGAGAAAGCGCGGCTTTGCCGCCAGCGCACGGGTGATTTCGACGCGGCGTCGCTCGCCACCTGACAGGCTCGCTCCCTTGCTGCGCGCGATGTGGCTGATCTGCAGATCATCGAGCAGATGCTCGAGCTCGCTTTCGCGGCCTTTTGCATCGAGATCCTTGCGCAATTCGAGAATGGCCATGACATTGTCGGCCACGCTGAGGCGGCGGAAGATCGATGGCTCCTGCGGCAGGTAGCCGACGCCGAGCGCGGCGCGCTCGTGCATCGGCATGGTCGTGATGGTGCGGTCATCGAGGCGGATGCTGCCCGAATCGGCGGCGATCAGGCCGACCACCATGTAGAAGCAGGTGGTCTTGCCAGCGCCGTTCGGGCCGAGCAGGCCGACCACCTCGCCCTGGCGCAGGGAAAAGCCAAAGTCGCGTACGACGCAACGGCCGGCATAGGCCTTGCGCAGGTTTGCCGCATGCAGCATCAGCGCTTCGAGTCCGTTGCCGGTTTGGCGGAACTCTTCGGCTTGGGTTTGAAGGTCATGTGGACTTCACTGCCCGGGGCCTGGCTGCCGCCCTCCATGGCGCCGGTTTCGGTGTTGTAGGTCATGCGCTGGCCGCGGAATTCGGACTTGCCCTCCTGCACGACCACGACATCGCCACTGAGGATGGCGATGTGGCTGGCGTCGTTGTAGTCGATCTCCGCAGCGCGCGCGGTCATCAGGCCGCCGTTGTTGTCCTGCAATTGTTCAAGGCGCGCCGGTGACCCGGTCAGGACGATGCGCCGACCGGAGTCCTCGCTGCCATCGCCTTCGTACACTCGCGCTTCATCACCGCTGGCTTTCAACGAGCCTTGTTCGATGCGCACGTTGTCCTTGAACAACGCAAATGAGGGTGTGGTCGTGACCATCTTGTTGTAACTGGCGCGGACCTCGAGGTTCTTGTCGCGATCGCTGCTCAGTGCGTGGGCGGTGCCGAACGCAAACATGCCGATCACACCAAGCCATAGCGGCAGGCCGATCATGCAGTCAGGGTTTGCGCCGGGTCGGTTCAAACGTGTTGTGGACATCGGATAGCAGCTCCAGGGTTTTGCTGTTGAGGTCGCCGCGCAGGCCGGTGCCCCGCAGTATAGAACCCGGCTGCGTGATCTGCGCCGGCGCTGCGGTTTCGAGGGTGTTGTCGCGGGGATGGGCAATCAGATCCGAGGTGACGATGCGGGCGGCGCTGGTGTCCGCATCAGGCTGACGCTCCATCTCGACGCGACCCTCGAGTTTCAGAGTCGATCCATCCTTGTTGACCGAGGCCGAATCCGACGTGCCGATCCACGGGTGATTGTCCTTGTCGACAATCACGTAGTCGGGTGTCGAGACGAAGATCGACCCATCTTCGCTTCGGCGCGTCAGGCGCGGGCCACTGACCGTGAAGCTGAGCTTGCCGTGTTCATCAAGCGCATTCATCGAGAAATTATCGAGCGTATAGCCCGAGCGTGGAGGGCCACTGAAGGTCGGCTCGAGTGGCGGCGGTCGGGTCAGCCAGAGCAGGACCTGACTCAGTGCGGCAACGGCCGCGAGCGAGACGATGACGAACACGGTGCGCCGATCCATCAACATGATCTGCTGTTTCCGCCCTGTCGCGCTGACCCGTCAATCCGCATGCGATCAGTGATTGCCAAGGTGCAGGGCGAGTTCCGCATCGGCCTTGCCTTGTGCTTCCAGCAACAGGTCGCATATCTCGCGAACCGCGCCCGAGCCACCCTCGCGCCGGGTCTGCCAATGCGCATGCTTGCACACCGAAGGGTGTGCGTTGGCCACGGCAATGGCCAGGCCGACCGTTGTCATGACACACAGGTCCGGCAGGTCATCGCCGGCGTAGGAACATTCATCGGCGCCCAGCTGCAGGGCATGCCGCAACTGGTCGAAGCAGGCGCGCTTGTCTTCCTGGCCCTGATAGACGTGG
The DNA here is from genome assembly GCA_964390215.1 of uncultured Dokdonella sp. Taxonomy (GTDB): domain Bacteria; phylum Pseudomonadota; class Gammaproteobacteria; order Xanthomonadales; family Rhodanobacteraceae; genus Dokdonella. The sequence goes on from CAYMHF010000002.1 coordinate 46,855, forward strand.
ATGACGCCGAGATCGCTCATGCGCTTGGCGACCAGGTGGCTGATGCGTGCGGTGATGATCGCCACCTCGATTCCGTTCGCGCGCAGTCGCTTGAGGCCAAGCCCGTCATGCACATGGAAGGATTTCAGCTCATGGCCGTCCTCCGCATACCAGAGTCGCCCATCGGTCAGCACGCCATCGACATCGAAGATGGCGAGCTTGATACGGGCGGCACGCTGGAGGATGGCGGGATCGTTCATGGCTGGGAATCGGGAGTACGCAGTCAGGAGTGGGGAATGGGGAATAGGTTGGAGTCACGACAGGGCAAGGGCGATTTACCGCTCCGCGCCAACCGATTCCCTATTCCCGTAAGCAGAAATCAAACCACGCGTGCGCGCAGCAGGTCGTGGATGTTGAGCGCGCCGACCACGCGGTTGTCCTCGTCGACCACGAGCAGGGCGTGGATCTTGAACGCTTCCATGACCTGGGCCGCTTCAGCCGCCAGCTTGTCGGCCGTGATCGTCTTCGGGTTCGAGGTCATCAGACGCATGACCGGCGTATCGCGCAGATCGATATCGTCGTCGTCGACCGCACGACGCAGATCGCCATCGGTGAACACGCCCAGCAACTCGCCGGCGTCGTTGGTCACCGCGGTCATGCCGAGCCCGGTGCGGGTCATTTCCACGAGTGCCGCAGTCAACGAGGCATGCTGGTCGACCACCGGAATCCGCTTGCCGGAATGCATGATGTCGCTGATGCGCACGAGCAGGCGTCGGCCGAGTGTGCCGGCCGGATGTGAGCGGGCGAAGTCCTCGGAAGTGAAGCCACGCGCCTCAAGCAGGGCGATCGCGAGGGCGTCACCCATGACCAGCGCGGCGGTTGTGCTGGCGGTCGGGGCCAGGCCGAGCGGGCACGCCTCCTCCGACACCGAAACATCCAGATGCACATCGGCCAGCTTGGCCAGCGAGGAAAGCTCGTTGCCGGTCATTGCGATCAAGGGCACGTTCTGGCGTTTGATCAGCGGCAGGATGGTCAGCAACTCGTCTGTTTCGCCCGAATTGCTCAGGCTGAGCACGACATCCTTCTGCGTGATCATGCCGAGATCGCCATGGCTGGCCTCGGCCGGGTGCACGAAAAATGCCGGTGTGCCGGTCGAGGCCAGGGTTGCGGCGATCTTCCTCGCAATATGTCCCGATTTGCCGATGCCGATCACGACGACGCGACCCTGGCACTGGAACATGAGCTGGCAAGCGCTGAGGAAGCTGCCATTGACCCGCTTCTGCAACGCCTCGATCGCACGCGCCTCGGTCATGATGACCGTCATGGCGCTGTTTCGAATCGTCGATTCGTCGAGCATGGGGTTGGTCACAGGCAGCACGGCCGGGTTCAGTTGGGCGTTCATGAGGATGGGTTTCAGTAGCGAAAGTGCGCTGTCCGCCGGTGCATATTTTCGGCGAAGCCATATTTTGAGTACCATTACGCATTCCTATTGTATCCGTAACCCCCGTTTGCGCCTATGACGAGCGGGTTCGCTCATTCGTCGCCGCCTCGCCAGGAATCCGCCTTTTCATGGACACAAAGACCATCCACGATCTGATCCAGCGCGGAATTCCGGATGCACAGATCCAGGTTGATGGAGCCGATGGCGTACATTTCGAGGCTCGCGTGGTCAGCCCGGTATTCGCCGGGAAGCTCCCGCTGGCACGTCACCGGCTTGTTTACGCGACGCTAGGTGAGCAGATGGGGAATGCCATCCACGCACTTTCGTTGCGCACCTTGACGCCCGAAGAAGCGCTCAAGGGTTGATCCTCGCCGCGCTGCAGAAAAGCCAAACCGCAACGTCGTTCACGCTACGGCGATGATCGTCGCCTTGTTTATCACCCGACTCAGGAAACACGCTGGCCATGGCCAAAATCGTAATCAATGGCGGTGAGCCACTTCACGGTGACGTGCAGATTTCCGGCGCCAAGAACGCCGTCTTGCCGATTCTCGCCGCCTGCCTGCTGGCCGATGAACCGGTCAGCATCGCCAATGTGCCGCATCTGCACGATGTGACGACAACCATGGAGTTGCTCGGCCAGATGGGCGTGCAACTGGTGGTCGATGAGCGCATGAAGATCCATGTCGACCCGCGTACGACAAACCGTTTTTTTGCGCCCTATGATCTGGTCAAGACCATGCGTGCGTCGATCCTCGTGCTCGGGCCGCTGGTCGCCCGCTATGGCGAGGCCGAGGTTTCCCTGCCCGGCGGCTGCGCGATCGGCTCGCGTCCGGTCAATCTGCATATCCAGGGCCTGCAGGCGCTCGGTGCCGATGTCCGCGTTGAAAATGGCTATATCAAGGCCCGCGCCAAGCGCCTCAAGGGTGCTCGCATCGTGCTCGATCTGGTCACCGTGACGGGAACCGAAAATCTGATGATGGCGGCGGTGCTCGCCCATGGCACCACGGTCATCGAAAATGCGGCACAAGAGCCCGAGGTGGTCGATCTGGCCAACTGCCTGAACAGCATGGGTGCCAGGATCTCGGGCGCGGGTTCCAATTCGATCGTCATTGAAGGCGTCGAGCGGCTCGGTGGCACCGACTACGAAGTATTGCCGGATCGCATTGAAACCGGCACCTTCCTGGTCGCCGCGGCGATCACCGGCGGCAAGATTCGCGCCCGCAACGCACGGCCGAAGACGCTCGATGCGGTGCTGTCCAAGCTTGAGGATGCCGGTGCGCATATTTCGACCGGCGAGGACTGGATCGAACTCGACATGCGCGGGCGTCGGCCGAAGGCGGTGAATATCACGACAGCGCCGTATCCGGCATTTCCAACCGACATGCAGGCCCAGTTCACAGCGCTCAATTGCGTTGCCGAAGGTGTCGGGGTGATCACCGAAACCGTGTTCGAGAACCGTTTCATGCACGCGCTCGAACTTCAGCGTCTGGGTGCCGACATCCAGCTCGAGAGCAATACCGCGATCATCAAGGGCGTGCCGGTCATCACCGGTGCGCCGATGATGGCAACCGACCTGCGCGCTTCGGCGTCGCTGGTTCTGGCTGGTCTGGTGGCAAAGGGAGACACCATCATCGACCGCATCTACCACATCGACCGCGGCTACGAGAACATCGAGGAGAAGCTCGGCTCGCTCGGCGCGCGCATCCGGCGGTTGCCTTCTTGAGGCGGTAAGCGGTGAGCGGAAGGGTGGTTAGCGGGAAAGGCTGCTCAGGTACATTGGAATGAGTCGCGAAAACCGTACCAAGCCAACCCGCATTGGGTTGGCGGGGAGTTGCTTTTGCTTGTCCCGCTCACCGCTCACCGCGATCCAGCTTGACCAGACGCAAGGTCACCGTGTCGCCCTTGCTCTCGACCTGCTCGATCTGCACCGGAATCCAACCCATTGATTCGGCGAACCAGCTGGTCGAGGTTCGTTTCTTGCGTTCGCGTTCGAGGCAGCGGGTGGCAAAGCTGCCGGCAGGAACGTTCAGGGTGACCTCGCCGCAGGGCGTGTAGGTTACGTCCTCGATGGCATCCTTCGCCGCCACCTTGTAGCTGAAGGATTCTGCGTGGCGGGAAAGATCCGCGGCCAAGGCGATGGTCAGCGCATGACGATCAATCGTATGTGGCACGAGGTCAAAGCGCGCATCGTTCTTGCCTTCGACCATATGCACCTGCCCGGCGTTCCAGTCGAAGTCGCCATGCCGTTGCTTGTTCTTGAACGCCACCTCCTGGCGGAAGTCGTAGCGGATCGTTTCCGGGCGACGGTCGGTCCAGCGCAGCAGCGACTCTTCGGCGACATCAAGGCCGGCCAGCTTGGCCAGGCTCGAGCTGCCTTGTGTGGTCGTGCGCAGGGTCCAGCTGGCATCGGCATTGCGACGCCACTCGATTGTAGTCCTTGCGATTTCCTTGCCATTGCGCAAGGTCGCGTAGTCCGCCTTGAACGGTGCGATCGGAGAATCGGCGAGGGCGCTGCCGAGCGGAACAAGTGCGCTCAACAACAGGATGGCAATTCGATTCAAGGCAGGGGACTCCAGCCAAAGCATGCAATTCTGGCCGTTTGATGATGAACGCCGGATATCGTCAAGCCGGTTTCTCGCCAGTCGGCAATTGATCCTCGAACCGCAGCGGCGAGGTCAGCGCCACGCCATCGAGCATCACGCGACCGGCTTGCCAGGCAAGGCGGCCCGAGGCGAGCAAGCCGACACAGGCAACCAGCAAGCGATGCTCACGTTCGAGCAAGCGACTGGCCAGGCTGTCCTCGGTATCGCCGGTCTGGATGTCGATGACGGTCTGGGCGATGACCGGCCCGCCATCAAGTTCGGCGGTGACGAAATGGACGCTGGCGCCATGCTCGCGGTCGCCGGCCTCAAGTGCGCGCCGGTGCGTGTGCAGGCCGGGGTACCGGGGCAGCAGGGAGGGGTGGATATTGATGATGCGGCCGAGCCAGGGCGCAAATGCGCCCGCATCGAGAATGCGCATGAAGCCGGCCAGCACGATCAGGTCGGGTTGCCGTTGGGCAATGTGCGCGAACAGGGCCAGATCGTAGGCCAGGCGATCAGCGAATCCCTGCGCACCGAGATAGATAGCCGGAATGTCGTTTTCGCGGGCGAGATCGAGCGCGCGCGCACGGCGCCTGTCCGAAACCACGCCGACGATGCGGATCGGCAGTTCGCCACGGCGCTGCGCTTCGATCAGTGCCTCAAGATTGCTGCCACGCCCGGAGGCGAGTACGACGACGCGCATGGCCTTGTCCCGATCGCTCAACGAATATGCACACGCTCATCGCCACTGGCCGCGACGATTTCGCCGATCGTCCAGGCTTGCAGGCCGAGGGTTTCGAGGGCGTCGAGGGTGGCGCCTGCGTGTTCGCGCGAGACGATCAGGGTGTAGCCGATGCCGCAGTTGAAGGTGCGCCACATTTCGTCCTGGGCGACCTTGCCTTCGCGTTGCAGCCAGTCGAATACGGCCGGCGCCTTCCATGTGCTTGAGTCGATTTCGATGCCGAGCTTCGCGGGCACGACGCGGATGATGTTCTCGCGCAGGCCGCCGCCGGTGATATGGGCCATGCCGTTGATCGGCAGCTGCTGGAGCAGCTTGAGAATGGGCTTGACGTAGATCGTTGTCGGCGCCATCAGCGCATCGGCCAGGCGGACGCCGCCCAGATCGAGATCAAACGGGTTGCCGGCGCGTTCGACGATGCGACGGATCAGCGAGTAGCCGTTCGAGTGCGCGCCGGACGCGGCGATGCCGATGATTGCGTCACCGGCATTGATGCGGCTGCCATCGATCAGGGCCAGTTTTTCGACCGCACCGACGCAGAATCCGGCAAGGTCGTATTCGCCAGGCGGGTACATGTTCGGCATCTCGGCGGTTTCGCCACCGATCAGGGCGCAGCCGGCCAGTTCACAGCCCCTGGCGATGCCGCCGATCACGGCCACCGTGGTGTCGACATCGAGCTTGCCGGTGGCGAAGTAATCGAGGAAGAACAACGGCTCGGCGCCTTGCACGAGCACATCGTTGACGCACATGCCGACCAGGTCGATGCCAATGGTATCGTGGCGATCAAGCATTTGCGCCAGCTTGAGCTTGGTGCCAACGCCATCGGTGCCCGAGACAAGCACCGGCTCGCGATAGCGGCCACCAAGGTCGAACAAGCCGCCGAAGCCACCCAGACCGGACATCACTTCCTTGCGAAAGGTGCGTGCGACCAGCGGCTTGATCCGGTCGACGACGGCATTGCCGGCATCGATATCGACGCCAGCGGCGCGGTAGGTAAGGGCCTCGTTCTCGTTCGACATGGGCAAAGCCGGATACGCGGGGCCGCGCATCATATCAGCCTCGATAGACGGGGAAGCAGACGATCGGGCAGACTTGCCGACATTCTTGCTGGCTAAGGGACTACCGTCATGCGTGCCTCCGCCAACGGCGTTTCAACGATGACAGGCCGAATCCCGGTCTCCGCGCACGATTCGATCCCTGCTCGATCGGAAATGCCGGGTTTCCGATTCGGTGCGACGTGCCGGGTTTTACGCCGCTGGCCGGGCCTGCTTGTCTTCGTGCTGGTTTCGAGCCTGCTGGCGACCACCGCCATTGCTGCCCCGACCACCTATACCGGCGAAGCGCCGGTTGCCAACCAATCCGAATCCGCGCGCGCTGGCGCCTTGAAGACCGCGTTGGCCGACGTCGTCATCCGGCTCAGCGGCGACCCGGGCATTCTCGCCCGCAACGAAGTCGCCAATGCCGTAGCCGGGGCCGACAAGCTGGTTCTGCAGTATCGCTACCGGCGCGACAACACGATCGATCAGGCCAGCGGGGCGGCAAGTTCCCAACTCGTTCTGGTGGCCGAGTTCGACAGCCTGGCGGTTGACCGCATGCTGGCCGGATTCGGTGTCGCCGGCGCCGGATCCGGTGCCGCCATCGACTCGACACCGGTCGAAAAGCGGATCTGGCTCAGCGGCATCCATTCCGCCAGTGATTACGCACGCGCGCTGGGCTATCTGACCCGGCAATCGCTGGTGCGCCAATCCTGGCCGATCGAGGCGCGTGGCGACGGCATCCTCGTGCGCCTCGTCCTGGCCGGCGATTTCAACCGCTGGCTGGGTCTCGTCGGCGCCGACAATGTGCTGCAGGTTAACAGCGCCAGCCCACCAGTTCAGGGCATCGACGCGACCCTCGCCCTGAGTCGCTGAGTCGGCGACATGTGGCGTCATCTGCCCAACCTGATCACGGCGATGCGCATGGCCCTGGTCTGGCCCGTGTTCTGGCTGATCTCGCGCGGAGATTTCGGATTCGCCCTGCTGCTGGCCGCGTTTGCCGGGATCAGCGATGCCGTCGATGGCTGGCTGGCCAAGCATTTTGGCTGGCAATCGCGTCTCGGCGGTCTGCTCGATCCGCTCGCCGACAAGCTTCTGCTGCTCGCCGCGTTCAGCGCTTTGACCGCGATTGCCGCGGTGCCGGCATGGTTGTTCGCGCTGGTCATTGGCCGTGATCTGGTGATCGTCTGCGGTGCCATCGCCTATCACAACCTGATCGGCCCGTTCGACGCCCAGCCGACCCGCGTGTCAAAACTGACCACGCTTGTGCAGATCGTCTTCGTGCTCGCCGAACTGCTGCGTCTGGCCTGGGTTCCGCAACTGCCGGGACGCAGCTTGCTGCTGGCTCTGACCGCACTGGTGACCCTGGCCAGCGGTCTACACTATGTCCTGGTCTGGTCGCTGCGCGCGCGCCGGGAATTGAACGAACGCAAGCGGCTCAAGGAATCAAGCGATGGCCACTAACCTCGATATCCGCCTCAAGTGGCTGATCCTGGTCGCCTTTGTTGGCTGGGTGCTGTATCTGATCGGGGCTGCGCTGGCCCCGTTCGTGATCGCGGCGCTGTTCGCCTATCTGTTCAACCCGATCGTGCAGAAGCTCGAACGACGCGGCATCGGGCGCAATCTCGGGGTCAGCCTCGTGTTCCTGGTTCTGACCCTGGTCATGATCGCGATTGTCCTGGTGCTGATTCCGTTCATTGATCGCCAGGTGGCGCGCTTCATCGATCAATTGCCGGGCTGGATGGCCTGGGCCCGGGATGTCGCGACGCCTTGGATCGAGCAGCATTTCGGCCTCAGTCTCGATACCTTCGACAACGAGGGCGTGGTCAACATGCTGCAGGGCCACTGGAAGGAGGCCGGCGGCTTCGCGACCAAGCTGGTGGCCGGGCTGTCCAAATCCGGATTCGCCATCGTTGCCTGGCTGCTCAACCTGGTCATCGTGCCGGTGGCCGCGTTCTATCTGTTGCGCGACTGGAACATCGTCGTTGAGCGCATGCATGCCCTGGTGCCGCGTTCGATCGAGGCGGTCGTGGTTCGGCTGACCCGCGAGTCGGATGAAACCCTTGGCGGATTCCTGCGCGGTCAGCTCAGCGTGATGATCATCCTCGGTGCCCTGTACGGGATCGGCCTGTGGTCGGTCGGCATCAGTGTCGGGCCCTTGATCGGCATGATCGCCGGGCTGATCAGTTTCGTACCGTATCTCGGTGCGATCGTCGGCGTCGGCATGGGCGTGATCGCCGCGCTCGTGCAATACCAGGACAGTTTCCATGTGATGCTTGTCGTCATCGTCTTCGTCGTCGGTCAGTTGCTTGAAGGCTATGTGCTGGTGCCCAAGCTGGTTGGCGACAAGATCGGCCTGCATCCGGTCGCGGTGATGTTCGCGATTCTTGCCGGCGGCGAGTTGTTTGGGTTTGTCGGCGTGCTTCTGGCCTTGCCGATCGCGGCCGTGGTCATGGTCCTGCTGCGCTACGCCTACGAACGCTACACGCAGAGCGAGATGTATCAGGAGGCGGAGGCCGGATCGGCCATTGTCGCTACCGATGTCGTGGCAGTTCCGCCGAACGACAGCGCGGTTGGCGACGTATCGGCCGCGCCTGCGGACAAGCCGGATTCCAGCGCCAGCCCATGAGTGCACAGATTCCGCTGGCCTTGCGTTGGCCGGCGCATCAACGCTTCGCATCGTTCGTGGCTGGCAACAATGCGGCCGGGATCGACATGCTGCGCGCGGCCGCCCACGGCGAGGGGGGCGAAGGTGTTTTCCTCGCTGGTGTGCGTGGCAGCGGCAAGACCCATCTGCTCATCGCCGTGTGTGCCGAAGCCGCTGCGGCCGGGCGCAGCGCGCAATACGTTGATCTGTCCCGGCTTGGCGCGGAGCCCGCCGAATCGATCCGTCGATTTGCCGGCAACGACCTGCTGGCGATCGACAATGTCGATTCGATCGCTGGCGTTGGTGCGGCCGAGCATGCCTTGTTCGATCTCTACAACCGTTGCCGCGCCGAGGGCACGACGATGGTGTTTGCGGCCAGCGAACCGCCGCTGGCGCTGGCGCTGAATCTGCCCGATCTGGTCTCGCGCCTGGCGGCGTGCACACAGTGGCAGATCCTCCCTCTCGATGAGGTGGTGCGGCGTCGGATCGTCCACGATCTGGCCAGCGCGCGCGGGCTTGAACTCGATGACGCCGTGCTCGACTGGTTGTTCACGCGCCGGGCGCGCGATCTCGGCACCCTGGTCGGCCTGCTCGACCGCATCGATCAGGCGGCATTGGCCGCGCAGCGACGCGTCACCGTGCCGTTCCTGCGCCAGCTGTTTCCGCATTCCGCCGCCTGAGTTCCGCTGCTTCAGGAACTGCGCAGTTGCCGGTCGAGATCGGCCAGTCGTTGCGGTGTGCCGACATCGACCCAGCTGCCGGCAAAAAACTCACCGCTGACCTGATGCCTGCGCATCGCCGCACGCAGCAAGGGTGCCAGGGCAAATCGCGGGGGTGATTCGCTGGCGCCCGCATGGTCGGCCAGGGCCGGGCGCCAGTTATCGAACAGCGCCGCCCGATAGACGCCGATGCCGGAATAGGTCAATCGTGCGGGCCCGCTGTCGACCAGGAATCCATCGGATTCGAGCGCGAAATCGCCTTGGCTGACGTGGGCCGGATTGCTCACCATGAGCAGATGGGCAAGGCTCTCGGGAGCATGCGACAAATCTGAGAAATCGAGATCGATCCAGATGTCGCCGTTGATCAGCAGAAATGGCTCGCGACCGAGCCGATCGAGTGCATTGAGCATGCCGCCACCGGTTTCCAATGCGACCGGCCCTTCGTCGATGTAGTCGATTTCGAGATTCCAGCGGCTACCGTCGCCGAGGGTCAACGGAAACTGCGCGGCGAGATACGAGGTGTTGATGACGACACGGCTGATGCCGGCGGCGGCGAGCTTTTCCAGATGCCATTCGATCAGGCGCTTGCCACCGACTTCGAGCAGTGGTTTGGGTGTCGTATCGGTCAGCGGGCGCATGCGCTCGCCGCGACCGGCCGCGAAGATCATGGCGCGTTCAAACCTCACGTGCCTGGCAACTCGCGATGGCTGCGGATGTCGCGCTCGCCGAGTGCGCCTTCGAGCAGGGCAGCGAACGCGTGCAGCTCCGGATAGCGTCGGGCCACTGCGATCGCGTAGCGCCAGCACAATGCCAGGTCATCGAGATACTGGCGTTTGCCATCGCGATACCAGAGCCGGCAGAAGATACCGAGCACCTTGATGTGCCGTTGCAGCCCGATCAGGTCGAACCAGCGTGCGAATTGAGTTGCGCTGATATTCCGGCTGAGCAGATGGGTGGCCTGCAGGCGAATGCGATATCCCTCGACCCAGCCTTCAACGCGTTCCTTGTCCCATTCGACATAGCAATCGCGCAACAGCGAAACCAGGTCGTAGGTCACTGGCCCGATGACGGCATCCTGGAAATCGATGATGCCCGGATTGACCAGCATGCCATCTCCATCGCCGACTGCCGGGGCATCGACGATCATCAGGTTGCGGCTGTGGAAATCGCGATGCACGAAGGCGCGCGGTTGTTCCTCGGCGGCCTGCACGAGAAACGTGAAGGCGGCCTCGATGATGTCCCATTCCTCGCAGCTGATCGCATGGCCGAGATGGCGTTTGAGGAACCATTCGGGCAGCAGTTCCATCTCGGTGATCAGACGCTGGCGGTCGTAGCCGGGCAGGCCGGCCACGTCGACTGTGGTCTGCATGCGCAGCAAGGCATCGAAGGCGTCGGCGTACAGGGCATCGACGCTTGCAGGCGCCAGTTCCGGCAGGTACGTGCGCGTGCCGAGATCTTCCATCAGCACAAAACCCAGTGCCTGGTCGACAGCGAGTACTTGTGGCGCATGCAATCCGGCCGCGCGCAGCCGAGCATCGATATCGAGCCAGGTGGTCAGATCCTCCCTGTCGGGCGGGGCATCCATGAGCACGAGTGTCTTGTCGGCCGATTCGACGCGCCAGTAGCTGCGGAAGCTTGCGTCCTCGGAAGCGCGTGCAACGCTGGTCGGGATCCCGGCAAGGATGCTGGACAGCCAATCGCGGCGCTGGTCTTGTCGGTCGTGCACGAAAGAATTCCTGATCTGGAAGCGCCCGGAGTCTAACCAACATTTCACCAGGGGCTGAAATATCCGGGCCAGACGAATACGCCCGGATTCGAGTGGCCGCTTCGCTTTCGGGATTTCACGAAAGTCGCCGACACCGGTACAAGGCCGTTGCCCGGCGGGCGTTGAGTCGGCAGCCGATAAATAGTACTATTTCAGTCCTTATTGGAGTTCGTATGCTACGTGTCAGCAAATTGACCGACTACGCCACCGTTGTCATGACCTGCCTGGCCGTGTCCGGCGACGAGGTGCTCAGTGCCCAGCTTCTGGCTGAACAGGCACGGCTGGAGACACCGACGGTCAGCAAAGTGCTCAAGTTGCTCGCCGGTGCCGGCCTGGTCGATTCCTGGCGTGGCGTCAATGGCGGCTATCGACTCGCGCGCGCGCCGGGCGCGATCACGGTTGCCGACATCGTCACCGCGATGGAGGGACCGATCGGCATGACCGAATGTTGTACCGACAGCAGCCTGTGCGACCATGAATCGCATTGCGGCGTGCGCGTGAACTGGCAACGCATCAGCGAAGCGATCCGGACCGCGCTTGAGCACGTGACCCTGGCCGACATGCTGGCGACTCCGCCGAAACGTGCGCTGGGGATTCCCCTGCGAGTGGCCATTTCATGACGATCCCGGTGATGACACAACGCAACGAACAGGCCGAGCCTGATCCACGCGCAAAGCCGGTCAGCGCGGGCAACGAGCGCATTGTCGAGGCGATGAACCGTCGCTACGACGCCGGCTTCATTACCGATATCGAAACCGACAGTCTGCCGCCGGGGCTCAATGAAGACGTCGTGCGCTGGATTTCCGAGCGCAAGGAAGAACCGGCCTGGATGACCGATTGGCGACTCGCCGCCTATCGGCACTGGCTGACCATGATTTCACCGGAATGGGCCAAGTTGCGCATCGCCCCGATTGATTTCCAGGCGGTCAGCTACTACGCCGCGCCGAAGGCCAAGTACAAGTCGTTGGCCGATGTGCCGAAGGAACTGATCGATACCTACGACAAGCTCGGCGTGCCGCTGCATGAGCGGGCCAAGCTTGCCGGCGTGGCCGTCGATGCGGTGTTCGATTCGGTTTCCGTTGGCACCACGTTCCAGAAGGAGCTTGCCGAAGCGGGCGTGATTTTCTGTTCGATGTCCGAGGCGATCCGCAAGCATCCCGAGGTCGTGCGCCAGTACCTCGGTACGGTCGTGCCGACCGCCGACAATTATTTCGCCGCACTCAATTCCGCAGTGTTCTCCGATGGCAGCTTTGTCTTCATCCCCAGGGGTGTGCGCTGCCCGATGGAGTTGAGCACCTATTTCCGCATCAACGCCGGCCATACCGGTCAGTTCGAACGCACCCTGATCATTGCCGAGGAAGGCGCCAGCGTGTCCTATCTCGAAGGCTGCACGGCGCCGATGCGCGATGAGAACCAGCTGCATGCGGCGGTCGTCGAGCTGGTCGCGCTGGATGATGCCAACATCAAGTATTCGACCGTGCAGAACTGGTATCCGGGCGACGAGAACGGCGTTGGTGGCATTTACAACTTTGTGACCAAACGTGGCGACTGCCGTGGTGCGCGTTCGAAAATCGTCTGGACCCAGGTCGAAACGGGTTCCGCGATCACCTGGAAATATCCAAGCTGCATCCTGCGCGGCGATGATTCGGTCGGTGAGTTCCATTCCGTCGCCTTGACCCATCATCGCCAGCAAGCCGATACCGGCACCAAGATGATCCACATCGGTCGCAACACGAAATCGAAGATCATCGCCAAGGGCATCAGCGCCGGCCACGGGCAGAACAGCTATCGCGGTTTGGTCAAGATCGAGAAGGGCGCCAGTGGTGCGCGCAACTACACGCAATGCGACAGCCTGCTGATAGGCAAGCAGTGCGGCGCACACACGTTTCCGTATATCGAAGTGAAGAACCCGAGTGCGATCGTCGAGCACGAGGCGACCACCTCGAAGATTTCCGACGACCAGATGTTCTACTGCCGCACGCGCGGAATCGCCGAGGAAGACGCGGTCTCGCTGATCGTCGACGGATTCTGCAAGCAGGTGTTCCGCGAGTTGCCGATGGAATTTGCGGTCGAGGCGAAAAAACTGCTTGAAGTTTCGCTGGAAGGTGCAGTCGGCTGATGACACGTCATCAGCAATTCGCGAGGTGGATATGACGGAGTCGAAAAATCCCGTGCGTGTCGCACGCAAGTTCCGGATCGGCGAAGAACCGAAGGATAGCGAGTATTGGCTGACAGTATCGATGAAGGATCGACTGGATGCCCTGCTCGATTTGATTGCCACACATCATGGGTGGACAGATGAAGCTGCACCGCGACTTGAACGAGTTCTTGAGGTTATTGAACGCCGCTGATGTTCGTTACCTGATTGTTGGCGGCTACGCAGTTGCCGCTCACGGACATGTCCGATATACGAGGGATCTGGATGTCTGGCTGGATGCGTCGCGCGCAAATGCAGCGCGCGTTGTCGCGGTATTGTCGGATTTCGGCTTCAAATCGCTTGCAATCAACGAGTCTGATTTGCAAGAACCCGGGCAGGTTGTACAAATTGGATATGACCCTGCCCGAATCGATCTGATGACCAGCGTTTCGGGGTTGGAATTTGACTCGGCGTTTGAACGACGAATCGAGACCGAGCTGGACGACATTCCGATCGGCATTCCATGCCGTGAGGATCTGATGAAGAACAAACTGGCCACTGGGCGTCTGCGTGATCTTGCCGATCTGCAAGATCTCGGATTCGACCTGCCAACAACGAAGAATTGAAGTCATGCTGAAAATTGAAAACCTCCACGTCCGCATTGCGGGCAGGGAAATCCTCAAGGGTCTCGATCTCGACGTGAAGGCGGGCGAGGTGCACGCGATCATGGGGCCGAACGGTGCCGGCAAGTCGACCCTTGGCAACGTGCTGGCGGGACGTGAAGGGTACGAAGTCACCGAGGGTTCGATTCTCTACAACGGCAAGGATCTGCTTGAACTCGAACCCGAGGAGCGGGCGGCGGAAGGCGTATTCCTGGCGTTCCAGTACCCGGTCGAGATTCCCGGCGTCAACAACACCTATTTCCTGCGTGCCGCGCTGAATGCGCAGCGCAAGCGTCGCGGCGAGACCGAGCTCGATTCGATGCAGTTCCTCAAGCGCGTCCGCGAAAAACTCGCCGTGCTGCACCTGAAAGATGAACTGCTGCATCGCGCGGTCAATGAAGGTTTTTCCGGTGGCGAGAAGAAGCGCAACGAGATCTTCCAGATGGCCCTGCTCGAGCCGAAGCTGGCAATCCTTGACGAGACCGACTCGGGCCTCGATATCGATGCGCTGAAGATGGTCGCCGATGGCGTCAATGCGATGCGCGATCCGGCGCGTGCCTTCGTCGTCATTACCCACTACCAGCGGCTGCTCGACTACATCGTCCCTGATTTCGTGCACGTGCTTGCCGACGGACGCATCGTCGAAAGCGGCGACAAATCGCTGGCCCTGAAACTTGAAGAGCACGGCTATTCATGGATTGCCGAGCGCAAGCTGGCCGGAGCCGCATGATGGCAGCCGGCTTTCTCGATCCGCTGCTGGCGGGTGGTGTGGCCCAGCAAGGAAAGCAGCCGGATTGGCTCGCGGCAATCCGCCGCAACGCGCACCAACAGCTTGCCCGCGATGGCATGCCGGGGCCGCGCAGCGAAGCCTGGAAATACACGAGTCTTCGTGCGCTCGGTCAGCGCCGTTATCAACGCGGCGATGCCGATGCGGCGACACGAACGATCGATGCGAGGCTGCTCGACTTGCCCGGTGTCGATGGGCCACGACTGGTTTTCGTCAACGGCGCATTCCATGCCGGGCTTTCGCGTATCGACCCGACCGAAGGGCTCGAACTGGCAACGCTGTCGAGCGTGCTCGAAACGGATCCGGATTCACTGCAAGCCTGCCTTTCGCGATCGTTTGATGATGCCGCGGATGTCTTTGCGCGCCTGAACACGGCGCTCGCCGGCGATGGCCCGGTTATCCGTGCCGCCGCCGGGCGGACGGATCTGCCGCTCGTGCATCTGGTCATGATTGGCGCGGTGGCGTCAGCCGAGCTGGCCTGGCAATTGCGCGGCATCATCGAAGTCGGCGATGGCGCGACTCTGCGTCTGGTCGAACATCATGTCGGCGAACCGGGCCAGGCCCATTTCGGCAATGTGTTCAATCAGATCTCCCTCGGGGCTGCTGCGCGGCTTGATCTGTTGCAGATTCAGAACTCGGCGGAGACCGGCAGCCTGGCGCGGCGCACGGAAGCCGTACTCGGTATCGATGCGCATTTCGAACTGCGCTCGATCGAAGCCGGCGCCCAGTGGATGCGACAGGATCTTGCGGTGACACTGGGCGGCGACCGCTCACGCTTTGTCTCGCGGGGCGTGTTTGCCTTGCGCGGTCGCCAGCATGCCGATACCCGCCTCGATGTCCGCCATGTGGCCCGCGACACCGCCTGCGACATCGTCTGGCGCGGGGTTGCCGATCAGCGTTCGCGTGGCGTGTTCCATGGTGCGATCACGGTCAAGCCGGGTGCCGATGGCAGCGATGCGCAACTGAGCAACAAGAATCTGCTGCTCTCGGCGCAGGCCGAAATCGACACCCAGCCGGTGCTCGAGATCTACGCCGACGAGGTCAAGGCCGCGCATGGTGCAACCGTCGGCCAGCTCGATGAACAAGCTCTTTTTTACCTGCGCTCGCGTGGACTCTCGGCCGACGAGGCGCGTTCGCTGCTGACTCTCGCGTTCTGTCGCATCGCGTTCGATTCGATCGAGAACGAGGCCTTGCGCGTGCACGTCGATGCGCTGCTGCTTGAGCGCCTGCCGCAGCAGGTCGAGGACTTTGCCAGCACCGGTGCCGGCGCATGAGTGCCGTATTCGTACCCGGGCAGCAAGCCGGCGGTGCGCTCGATGTCGAGCGCGTCCGCGCCGATTTTCCGCTGCTCGCGCGAACCGTCCACGGCAAGCCGCTGATCTATCTCGACAATGCGAACACCTCGCAGAAACCGTCTGCGGTGATCGAGGCGGTCGATCACTTCTACCGGCAGACCAATGCCAATGTCGCGCGCGCCGTGCACGCTCTGGGTGATGAAGCGACCAGTGCCTTTGAGGCGACCCGCGACAAGCTTGCGCGTTTCATCAATGCGCCTTCGCGCGACGAGATCATCTTTACCTCGGGCACGACCCAGGCGATCAATCTGGTCGCCTACAGCCATGCGTTGCCGCGCCTGAAGCCGGGCGACACGATCCTTGTCACGCAGATGGAGCACCACGCCAACATCGTGCCGTGGCAACTGGTTTGCGAACGCAGCGGAGCAAGCCTCAAGGTTGCGCCTATCAGCGAATCCGGCGAACTCCTCGTCGAACGTTTCAGCGAGCTGCTGACGCCCGAGGTCAAGCTCGCCGCGGTCACCCATGTGTCCAACGTACTCGGCACCATCAATCCGATCGCCCAGCTCGCCCGCGAATGCCGCAAGCGTGGTATTCCACTACTGGTCGACGGCTCGCAGGCGGCGCCGCATCTGCCTATTGATGTGCGTGCTCTGGGTTGTGATTTCTATGCATTGACCGGGCACAAGTTGTTCGGTCCGACCGGCACCGGTGTGCTCTGGGCCAAAGGCGAGCATCTCGATGCAATGCCGCCGTTTTTTGGCGGTGGCGAGATGATCCGTGAAGTGCGTTTCGAAGGCACCACGTTTGCCGATCCGCCGCACAAATTCGAAGCGGGCACGCCGAATATCGCCGGCTTTGTCGGGCTCGGCGCGGCACTCGATTACATCGAATCGATCGGCTTGGAGAAGATGGCCGCGCACGAGCACGAGCTGCTGGTTCACGCCGCCGCTGCGATGCGTTCGATTCCCGGCCTGCGCATCATCGGCGAGGCGCGTGAAAAGGTGCCGGTCATCGCCTTCCTGATCGATGGTGTGCACGCGCATGATCTGGCCACCCTGCTCGATCATGAAGGTGTAGCGGTTCGTTCGGGTCATCATTGCGCGCACCCGCTGATGCAGTTTTATGGCGTGGCGGCGACGCTTCGCGTTTCCCTGGCGTTCTACAACACGCACGCGGAAATCGATGCTTTTGTCGCGGCGGTGGCCCGCGTGCGCAGACTTCTTGCCTGATTCCGCCAATGACCGAACTGAACTTTCGTGCGGCTAGGCTGGCCGATGTTGATGCGATCATTGCGCTGGTTGAATCGGCCTATCGCGGCGATGCCAGCCGCCAGGGCTGGACCACCGAAGCGGACTTCCTCGATGGCCAGCGCATCGACAGGCAATTGCTGGTCGAGTTGATCGCGCGCAGCGACGCACGTGTGGTGCTGGCTGAGCGTGACGGACAATTGCTGGCCTGCTGCGAGTTGCAGGATCAGCGCGGTATCGCCTATTTCGGCATGTTTGCAGTGCGCCCGAATGGGCAGGGCGCCGGAATTGGCAATCGCCTGCTGATCGAAGCGGAACGCATTGCGGCCCGGCAATGGCAATGCCGCGAAATGCGCATGACCGTGATCGACATCCGCAACGAATTGATTGCCTGGTACGAGCGTCGAGGCTACCAGCGCACCGGCGAGCACAAACCCTTCCCGTATGGTGACGAACGCTTTGGCATTCCGCTGCGGGACGACTTGCGTTTCGAGGTCTTGCGCAAGGATTTGTGAGCCGTGAGCGGGTAGAGGTGAGCGGTGAGCGGGCAAAAGCACCTCGGCCGCTCGGGAGTTCCGTCGCGAGATGTGAACATGTGTTGACCCCCGACTTCCATCGAGGCACTCAGCGCTCCCCGCCCCTCAAGGATCCCGTCGAAACCAGGCCGCGGCCATCACCATCAGCAGCAATTTCGTTGGTGGTGAGCGAATGCGAACCCCAGCGCCGACGGCTTGACACCGACTCGGCGCACGATGGAACCGGAACCGTTGGGGTGCGCTGGCGCTTGCCCCAACCTACCCGGGCGCAAGGGCTGGCGCGAATGTGCAACGCCTTTCCCGCTCACCGCTCACCGCTCACCCGCAACAACCCCTTGCACATCAAGACAGTCATCACTATCCTGCATGTCAATGTACTAACGCGTTAATACGTTATGAAGCGTCGATCGATTGAAGCCGAGACCCCGATAGCGCGTGCCGAGGAGAGCCTGTGCCGGGCCTTGCTGTCGCTCGATACCCTCGCCGGCATGCGCGCGTTTCTGCGCGATCTGTGTACGCCTGCCGAGATGGAGGCGCTGACCGACCGCTGGCGGGTCGTGCCCTACATTCTCAAGGGCCTGCCGTATCGTGAGATCCATGAGCGTACGGCGGTCAGCATCACCACGATCGGTCGCGTCGCGCGTTTTCTGAGCCAGGGTAACGGTGGCTATCTGGCGGCACTTTCGCAGGCTGAGTCGGTGAAATCGGCGAAAGCAGCAAAGGCAACGGTTGCAATTGCGGGCAGATCGACGAAATCGACACGGATTCGCGTAGCGTCGCGTGGAGCAGGCGCATGAGTACGCGCGATCGTCTGCGCATCGCGATCCAGAAGTCGGGCCGACTCTCGGATGCCTCGATCGATCTCCTCGCTCGTTGCGGGCTCACCTTCCGGCGCAGTCGCGACAAGCTGTTCTGCTTTGGCGAAACCCTGCCGGTCGATCTGTTGCTGGTGCGCGACGATGACGTGCCGGGCATGATCGCCGAAGGCGTTTGCGATCTCGGCATCGTCGGTCGCAATGTCCTGCTTGAGCAGATTCTCGAAACCGGCTCCGATCGGGCTGCCGCAGCGTTTCGCGAGGTGCGCCCGCTCGGCTTCGGCCACTGTCGCCTGTCGCTGGCGGTGCCCGATGAGTTCGCCTACGGCGAGCCATCGCAATTGGCCGGTCTGCGCATCGCCACCAGCTATCCCAACCTGCTGGCAGACTGGCTCGAACGTGCCGGCGTCAAGGCGGGTGTCGTGACCTTGTCCGGATCGGTCGAGATTGCGCCGCGCCTCGGCACGGCCGATTGCATCTGCGATCTGGTTTCCAGCGGGGCCACGCTGGCCGCCAACCAGTTGAAGGAAGCGGCGATCATTCTTGAATCCGAAGCGGTGCTGGCCGCCGGCACGGTGATGCCGGGCGATGAGCGTGGCGAATTGATCGACATGCTGCTGCGCCGGATCGAAGGGGTGATCCAGGTGCGCGTGTCGAAGCTGGTGATGTGGCAATCGCCGCGTGCCTCGCTCGATGCGATCACGCGCCTGTTGCCGAATGGCCAGCGTCCGACCGTGACCTCGATCGAAGGACTCGACAACCAGGTTTCGGTGCAGGCGATCTGCAATGATGCGATCACCTGGCAGCACCTTGAGGACATGAAACGCGCCGGCGCCCGGCAGATGCTGGTGTTGCCGGTCGAGCAGATGCTGACATGAGACGCATCGACTGGAATGCGCTGCCCGAATCGGAGCGGCGCGAAGCACTCGCGCGTCCGGCGTTGTCGGCTTCCGCGGAAACGCGTGTGGCGGTCGCGCGAACCCTCGAGTCGGTGCGCGGCGGTGGTGACGCCGCCCTGATTGAACTGACCCGGCGCTTCGACCGCTGCGAGCTCGATTCGCTCAGGGTCAGCGAAGCGGAATTCATTGCCGCCGAACAATACCTGTCGGACGAATTGAAGGCTGCAATCGTCGAGGCGCGTGGGCGCATCGAACATTTCCATCGCGCCTGCGCATTGCAGCCTGTCCGCGTCGAGACGGCACCCGGCGTGGTCTGCGAGCGAATCCTGCGGCCGATCGGGCGGGTCGGTCTGTACGTGCCGGCCGGCGGCGCACCGTTGCCGTCGACGGCGTTGATGCTCGGCGTGCCGGCACAGATCGCCGGTTGCCGTGAGGTCGTGCTGTGTACGCCACCGCGTGCGGATGGGCGTTGCGACGAGGCGGTGTTGATTGCGGCGCGTGCTTGCGGCATCGGTCAGGTGTTCAAGCTCGGTGGCGCCCAGGCGATCGCGGCAATGGCCTACGGTAGCGAATCGGTGCCGCGTTGTGACAAGCTGTTCGGGCCCGGAAATGTCTGGGTTACCGAGGCCAAGATGCAGGTGGCCAACGAAGCGCAAGGAGCGGCGATCGACATGCCGGCCGGTCCATCCGAGGTTCTCGTGATCGCTGATGCGCAAGCCGATGCGCGTTTCGTCGCTGCCGATCTGCTGGCTCAGGCCGAGCATGGCCCCGATTCGCAGTCGATCCTGGTGACCAGCAGCGACACCCTGATCGATCAGGTCGCTGCCTGTGTCGAAGCGCAGCGCCTGCGTCTGCCGCGCGCCGATATCGCCGCGAGGTCACTTGCGCAGGGCCGCCTGATCAAGGTCGCTTCGCTGCAACAGGCGGTCGAGGTCAGCAACGCCTATGCACCCGAGCATTTGATACTCAATGTTGCCAATCCGCGCGAGCTGGTCGAAGCGGTCAGCAGCGCCGGATCGATTTTTCTTGGCGCGTGGTCACCCGAATCGGTCGGCGACTATTGCAGCGGCACCAACCACGTATTGCCGACCTATGCGGCGACCAGGGCGTGGAGCGGGTTGTCCGTGGCCAGTTTCCAGAAACAGATCAGCATGCAGGAATTGTCGTCCGAAGGCCTGCGTGCAATCGGTCCGTGTGCCGTGACCCTGGCCAGGGCCGAGCAACTCGATGCCCATGCCAACGCCGTCAGCCTGCGGCTCGAATCGATGGAGAGTAACGAATGAGCGTGCTTGATCTGGCGCGTCCGGAGATCCTCGCCATGCATGCCTACTCGTCGGCGCGGCGCGAAGCGGGGCAGGCCGAGGTCATGCTCAATGCCAACGAGGCACCCTGGCCGCCAGCGGGTATCCAGCCGGATCTGCGCGCGATGTCGCTCAATCGCTATCCGGATCCGCAACCGCAGGCCCTGGTTGATCGCCTGGCCGAGCTGTATGGCGTGGGGCGTGGCCAGGTGCTGGTTGGACGCGGCAGTGACGAGGCCATTGATCTGCTGGTGCGCGCATTCTGCCGACCTGGCGTCGATGCGATCGCATTGTCGCCGCCGACCTTCGGCATGTACGCGGTTTGCGCAGCAGTACAGGGTGCGGCGTGCATCGAGACGCCACTCGATGCGGAATTCGGTCTCGATGTGGACAGGATCTGCGCTTCATTGCCCGGGTCGGTCAAGCTTGTTTTCGTGTGCTCGCCGAACAATCCGACTGGCGCCTGCACCTCGCTGGCGGCAATCGAACGCATCGCCGAGGCGATGCGTGGGCGCGCCCTGGTCATCGTCGATGAGGCCTATGTCGAGTTCGCCAACGTGCCAAGCGCCAGCGGACTGATCGCCCGGCATGAAAATCTTGGGGTTTTGCGGACCTTGTCCAAGGCCTGGGCTCTGGCCGGCGCGCGCATCGGTTGCCTGCTGGCTGGCACGGAGGTCATCACCTTGCTGCGCAAGATCATGCCGCCATACCCGTTGCCGACACTGAGCGCGACCGTTGCGCTCGCGGCATTGACTGCCGACGGTATGGCTGCGACCCGGCAACGCATCGCCCTGACGATCACCGAGCGCGGGCGCATGGCGAATGCGTTGAAGCGACTCCCGGGCGTGCTCGAGGTATTGCCGTCACAGGCAAATTTTCTCTGTGTGCGCTTCGAGGATGCGGCTTGCGTTTATCACAATCTGCTCATTGGTGGCGTGGTCGTGCGTGATGTCGGTCGCTACCCGGGACTGGGCGGCTTTCTGCGCCTGAGCATCGGCACGCGCGAGGAGAATTCGCGCCTGCTCGAACTCCTGATCCGGGGCGGGGCTTCGGCATGAGCCTGCGCAAGATCCTGTTTGTCGATCGCGATGGCTGTCTGATCGAGGAGCCTGCGGATTTCCAGATCGACCGCTTCGAGAAGTTTGCCTTGTTGCCGGGTGTCATAGCGGCGCTATCACGCTGTGTCGCGGCCGGCTACGAGATCGTCATGGTCAGCAACCAGGATGGTCTCGGCACGGACAGTTTTCCCGAGGCCGATTTCCAGGGCCCGCATGATCTGCTCATGCGCATCCTCGCCTCGCAGGGCATCGTCGTGCACGAGGTACTGATCGACCGCAGCTTCCCGCAGCAAGGCCTGGATACACGCAAACCGGGCGTCGGCATGATGCGCCACTGGCTGGCCGATGACGGCTGGTCACGCGCGAAATCGGCGATGGTCGGTGATCGCGAAACCGATCTTCAGTTCGCCGCCAACCTCGGTGTGCGCGGATTCCGGGTCGGCCCGCAAGGCCGGGGTTGGCCTGAAATCGCACGAGCCATGATCGATTCGCCGCGCGTTGCCGAAGTCTTCCGCGAAACCCGCGAAACGAAGATCCGCGTGCGCGTCGATCTCGATGCCGGAGCACGCGCCGGGATTCATACCGGCCTCGGCTTCTTCGATCACATGCTCGAACAGATCGCCAAGCACGCCGACATCGATCTGCGTCTCACCTGTGACGGCGACATCCATATCGATGAGCATCACACCATCGAGGATTCGGCGCTGGCCCTCGGTGAGGCCTTGCGCAAGGCACTCGGCGACAAGCGTGGCATCGGTCGCTACGGTTTCACCCTGCCGATGGACGAGAGTCTGGCATCGGCCGCGCTCGATCTTTCCGGCCGTGCCTGTTTCCAGTTCGAGGGAAACTTTCCGCGCGATCGCGTCGGCGAAGTGCCGACCGAACTCGTGCCGCACTTCTTCCGCTCGCTCTGCGATGGGCTCGGCGCGAACCTGCATCTGAGCGTGCGCGGCGAGAATGCACATCACATGGTCGAGGCCTGTTTCAAGGTGGTTGCGCGCTGCCTGCGCCAGGCGATCCGCGTGGACGGCGACGACTTGCCGAGCACCAAGGGTGTGTTGTGAGTGCGCGCGATGTTGTTCTGGTCGATGCAGGCGGCACCAATATCGGCTCGGTGCGCTACGCGCTTGAACGCCTCGGCGTGGATGCGCGAATCAGTGACGATGCCGAGCGGATCCGCCGCGCCTCGCATGTGATCCTGCCCGGGGTTGGCGCAGCCGGCCCGGGCATGGCGAGATTGCACCAGGCGGGTCTGGTCAATCTGATACGCGAGCTCGAACAACCCGTGCTCGGCGTCTGCCTCGGCATGCAACTGCTGTTCGATCATTCGCAAGAGGGTGACGTCGCTTGCCTGGGCGTGATTCCGGGGCAGGTTCGGCGCATCGAATCAGATCCGCAACGGCGCGTGCCGCACATGGGTTGGAACGCCTTGCAAGGCGTTCGCGAGGATCGCCTGCTGGACGGAATCACCGGCCAGGCCTTTGTCTATTTTGTGCACAGCTATGCCGCTTCAAGCGGCGAGTCAACGGTCGCCAGTGTCGATTACGGTTCGCCACTGAGTGCAATCGTTCGCTATCGGAATTTTTGCGGCATGCAGTTTCATCCTGAACGTTCCGGCGCCGTTGGCGCCCTGTTGCTGAAGAATTTTCTTTGCCAATGACTCTCGAAATCATTCCCGCCCTTGATCTTCGTGCTGGCCGCGTCGTGCGCCTGCGCCAGGGCGACTACGCGCAGGAAACCGGCTATGCCCTCGATGCCGTCGAGCAGGCACAGCGCTATCGTGATGCTGGCGCACGGCGACTGCATGTGGTCGATCTGGATGGCGCACGCGCCGGCCGCTTCGAGAATCTTGCCGTCATCGAAGCGCTGGCTCGGCTCGATATCGATGTCCAGGCGGGCGGTGGCGTGCGCGATGAAGCCGATCTCAAGCGCCTGTTCGATGCCGGCGTGCAACGTGTGGTCGTCGGCAGTGTCGCGGTCAGGGACTGCACCGAAGTGATCGAATGGATCCGAACTCACGGTGCCGAGCGTCTCGTCATTGCGCTCGATACGCGCCAGGTCGATGACGTCTGGACTCTGTCGGCGGCCGGTTGGACCGAAGCCGCCGCAATGACGCTCGACCAGCTTGCGCCACGCTACGAACAAGCCGGAGCCCGGCATCTTCTGTGCACCGATATCGCCCGCGACGGCATGTTGTCCGGCCCCAACCTCGATCTCTATGCACATCTCGCGCAGATCGCGCCGGGACTCGCCGTGCAGGCATCCGGTGGCATGCGTGATCTGGAAGATATCAAGGCGCTGCAGGGCAGGGCAGCCGGCGTGATCCTCGGGCGCAGTCTGCTCGAAGGACACCTCGATGTGGCGGCGGCGTTGCGATGCTGACCCGGCGCATCATTCCATGCCTCGATGTGCGCGACGGCAAGGTCGTCAAGGGCGTGCGCTTCCGCGATCTCGTCGTCGTCGGTGACATCGTCGATCTGGCCCTGCGCTATCGCGACGACGGCGCCGACGAGCTGGTCTTCTACGATATTGCGGCAAGTCCCGAGGGTCGCAGCGTCGATTGCGACTGGGTTGAACGCGTGGCCCGCGCGATCGATATTCCGTTCTGCGTGGCCGGTGGTATCCGCGATGTCGAATCAGCGCGCTCGATCCTGCATGCCGGTGCCGACAAGATCTCGGTCAATTCGCCGGCGCTGGAACGTCCCCAACTGGTCAACGAACTCGCCGCCGCGTTCGGCGTGCAATGTGTCGTCGTCGGCATCGACAGCCTGCTCGAAGCCGACGGCGAATGGCGCGTGCGTCAGTACAGCGGCGATCCGGACAAGATGCAGGGCTTGTCACGGCGCACCCTGGACTGGGTGGTCGAGGTCCAGCAACGCGGCGCCGGCGAGATCGTGCTCAATTGCATGGATGCCGATGGCGTGCGCAGCGGCTATGACCTTGTCCAGCTGCGTGCGGTGCGTGCGCTCTGCGCGGTGCCCCTGGTCGCTTCGGGCGGAGCCGGCACAGTTGAACATTTCCGCGCCGCATTCGTCGCCGCGGATGTCGATGCCGCACTCGCCGCCAGCGTATTCCACTCCGGCGCGATCCGGATTCCCGAACTGAAATCCTTTCTTGCCGCCAACGGCGTGGGGATCCGGCCATGAGCGACGATGATATTTTCGCAAGCCTGGACTGGGAAAAAGGCGATGGCCTGCTGCCAGCCATCATCCAGCATTGGCGCAGTGGCGAGGTGCTGATGCTCGGCTACATGAATCGCGAGGCACTTGCAGTCACCCGTGCCAGCGGCAAGGTCACCTTCTTCAGCCGCAGCAAGCAGCGCCTGTGGATCAAGGGCGAATCCTCGGGCAACCACTTGCTGCTCAGGTCCGTGCATGTCGATTGCGATGCCGACACCCTGCTCGTGCGCGCCGAGCCTTTGGGGCCGACCTGCCATCGCGGAACGTCGACTTGCTTTGCCGACGCCGCGGACTTGCCGATGGCCTTTCTCGGTGAGCTCGATGCGCTGGTTGAAAGGCGCCATGCCGAGCGCCCGGAGGGCAGCTACACGAGCCGGCTGTTTGATTCAGGCATGCACAAGATCGCCCAAAAAGTCGGCGAGGAAGGCGTGGAGACGGCGCTTGCCGGAGTCGTCCAGAACGATAGCGAACTGCTCGGCGAATCGGCCGATCTGCTGTTTCACCTGCTGGTGCTGTTGCGTGCGCGCGGACTCAGCCTGGCGGATGTCGTCAGCGTCCTCGAAACGCGCCATTCGCAATAGCGCAAGGGCTCGCGTAAAATGTGCCGCGCTGTGCTTGCCGGGATCACATTCCAACGTGGCATGGGCGCGTCAGAACCTCGATCCGCCTGCTTGCCGCGCCACAGTGATTTCCCTGGTGCCCAGTAGTCGCGTGGATTCAGGATTCGCGCACAACCACATGTCCCATCGTTCAAGGATTCAATTGTCATGTCTGATCGTGAAAACGGCACTGTCAAATGGTTCAATGACGCCAAGGGCTTCGGATTCATCACGCGTGAATCGGGCCCCGATGTCTTTGTGCATTTCCGCTCGATCGAAGGAGACGGCTTCAAGTCGCTCGCCGAAGGCCAGAAGGTCAGTTTCACTGTGACCCAGGGCCCGAAGGGTCCGCAGGCGGAAGCGGTTCGCACCGAGTAGTCCGGCCGTCCATTTGCTCGCTCCGAACCCCGGGCGCTTTCGCCTGGGGTTTTTTGTCAATCAACTTCGAGGTAAACCATGCAGATTGCCGAACGCAAAGTTGCGTCCTTCCACTACACCCTGACCAATGATGCCGGCGATGTGCTCGACAGCTCGGATCGGCATGAGCCTCTGGCCTACCTGCACGGTTCCGGAAACATCGTACCGGGCCTGGAGCGCGAGATGGCCGGCCATGTGGCCGGAGACAAGTTCAGCGTCGATGTGACTCCGGTAGACGGTTATGGCGATTACATCGAAGAACTCGTCCAGATCGTTCCGCGCGAATCCTTCCAGGGCATCGACGAACTCGCTGTCGGCATGCAATTCCAGGCGCAGACCGGACAGGGCCCGATTGCCGTGATCGTCACCGAAATCGACGACAACGAAGTCACCGTCGACGGCAATCATCCGCTCGCCGGCGAAACGCTGCATTTCGCAGTCGAAATCGTCGAAGTGCGTGACGCCACCGGCGAGGAAATCCAGCACGGCCACGTGCACGGCGCCGGCGGTCATCATCACTGACCGGTGAGCGGTTGGCAGATATGGTAGGAAGCGGCTTCAGCCGCGATGCTTTTGTTGCAAATTGATAAGAGCATCGCGGCTGAAGCCGCTTCCTACGAAAAACTCGGCCTACGGTTGCACCACCTTGATCGATTCGACCGAACTGCGGCCGATGCCGCGAACTTCGGGGCGGTACATGTCCTCGACCATGGGTGGTGGTACCAGATAGGTGCCGGGGGACACCGCGCGAACCAGGTAAAACACATTGGCCTCCTGGCCCTTGTCCAGTTTCAACGCGGCCACGTAGCGATCGTCGCGAAACTCCTCGTGTTGCACATCGGCCGCGCTGCTGCGGTCGCTCAGGGTGATGCCGGCAACCACCACATCGGCCCATTGCTTGGCATCGGTCAGGTTGAAGTTCTCGATTTCGAGACCGCCTGGCAGCAGGTCGACGAGCAGGGCATCGGGCATCGTCTCGCGGGCCTCGATCTTTAGTCCGACGATCAGGGCATCGCCCTCCTTGAGCGGTGCCACCACCCAGGGTTTGCCATCGAGCGTGTAGAACGTGCGCTGGATGAAGACCTGGCTGTCATCGACTGGCGGCGCGCTGTCCGGGATGCCGGCGATGTCGGTCGACAGATACAGCGGCGGATTGCCCTTCGGGGTCAGGCGCACGCCTGCACGCAGCTCGCTGGCGTCGAAACTGCGACTCCACAGTCGGTCGGGTGAAAGCGTTGTCGCCTTGTCGCCGACGTCCAGTGTGCCGGAAACCACGGCATCGCCATCCTTGATCAGGCTCTTGCCGAGTCGGCCGATGGCGACCTGCTCCTGCGTGCTCAGATAGATGCGCCCGCTGCCACCCCAGCGTGATTGTGACTGCTCGGCCTCGCGTTGCTCGACCTTGAGCGTACGCGCCAGTTCGAACACGCGCGCACCAAACTCGGGCTTGCCCATGCCGAAGCGCTGGGCCAGCGAAACCATCAGTGCCGTGTCGCGCAGATCCGAACCGTAGTCGCCGAGCCAGCTCGGCCGCTTGACCTTCATCGCGAATGCTTCGTTGATGGCCTTCTCGGCACGAGGCGCATCGCCCATCAGTTTCAGGGCGATGCCCAGATGAACCAGGGGCAGCGCGGTGACCGATTTCTGCCGCTCGTTGTCGAACAGCGCGCGCAAAGTGCCGAGCGGCGCGCGATTGACCCGGGCGAGCACGTAGGCCGACCAGGCCTCATCGGCAAAACGCAGATGATCGGCATTCTCATAGCTGTAGTACGGATGGCCGCCGGAAAGCAGGTCGTCGCTGAGGCGCTGCAGGGCCTTTTGCAACATGGCATCGGGGACGACGAATCCTTCATCGCGGGCATCGAGCAGGAACTCGACCACATACGGCGTGATAAAGGTGTTGACGCTGCTTTCACCGCCCCACATCGAAAAGTGCCCGGAGCCGATCTGCA
The DNA here is from genome assembly GCA_964390215.1 of uncultured Dokdonella sp. GTDB lineage: Bacteria > Pseudomonadota > Gammaproteobacteria > Xanthomonadales > Rhodanobacteraceae > Dokdonella. The sequence goes on from CAYMHF010000002.1 coordinate 74,648, forward strand.
TCGAGGCGACGCGACCGATCGCGGTTTCAATGCGCTGCTTGCGAGTGGCATCGTCGAGTCCTTCGACGTGCAGGGTGTCAGCGGTTTTCTGATCGAGCAGCAGGGCAGCGAAGCCCTTGCTCGTGGTCTGTTCGACACAGCCATACGGATACTTGAGCAGATCGGCGAGTGCGGCCGAGAACGGCAACGGCGGCAGGCTGCTCAGAGTCAGGCGCGCATTCACCGAATCCTCGATCAAGCCGTGCAACGAACTCGCGCCGAGCGTGATGGGGGCCAAGCTATCCAGTGATTGCGGCGATGAGCGCAGCACGCTCGGCCAGGCCGCACGCACGACCATCTCGAATTCGCGCTGGATGCGGATCGGGTTGCCGATCTTGTCGGTCGATTCGGCGGCGACGCGAATCTTGCCGACGCCATAGCCCTTGAGTGCATCGAGGTTGAAATCGAGCGTGGCCTTGGCATTGTCGGCGAGCGCAAGCTTGCGTTCGCCATTGGCCACGGCGAGTGGCTTGTCGGCATCGACCTTGACCTTGAACGCGCGCTCGGCGCCCGAGAAGTTCTGCAGATCGAGCGAAAGCATGGCCTTGTCGCCCGGCGCCATCACGCGCGGGGTGCTGATCTCGGCGACCAGGTCGGCACGCACGATCGTCTCGACATCACTCTTGCCGTACTGGTCATCACTGAAAACCAGCGCGCTGACACGCAGGGTGCCGTTAAAGTCGGGCACCTTGAGCTTCACCTTCGCGTTGCCTTGCGCATCGAGATTGACCGGGCCGGCAAACAGGTCGACGGTCTGCACCCTGGCGGTCGGCCGGCGCGCCTGCGGCAGGGCGTCGAGGCCCATGTCGCCGCCATAGCGCAGCTTGGCCGTGCCGCCATTGAAGCTTTCGATGACGCGGCCGTAGAGGTCATAGGCATCGACACCAAGGCGGCGCTGGGCGAAGAACCAGTCGTTCGCATCGGGCACGCCGAAACGGGTGATATTGAGGATGCCGACATCGACCGCGGCAATCGTCACCTGCGCGTTTTTTCCGGCGAGCGTGGGTGCTTTGACCGTCACCACGAGATCGGTTTCCGGTTTCATGAGTTTGGCAGCATCGAGCTGCACGGCGACCTTGCGTGCCGTGCGATCCATCGGAATGAAGGCTTCGCCGACTGCACGTGCCGGGGTTATGCGTTCAGCCGCCGAGCCGCCGCGGAACACGAGTGCGGTCAGATAGACATCATGGCGCTCCCAGGCCTCGGTGACCGGAATCTCGAAGGTCGCCCCCGCCTTGGCCTCGATGTTGCGCGTGTAAAGCATGTTGTCGGACTCGACGATCAGCACGCCGGGGCCCGAATGCGGCGGCGTCAGGGTCACCTTGAGCGTGTCGCCGGCCTTGTAGCTCGCCTTGTCGAGTGACAGCTTGACCTTGTCCGGACGCGCTTCGCCACCGCGGTTGTCGTCATTCCAACTCCAGCCCGCGGTGAACGGGAAGCGCAGGGTCAGGCCGGTGGCCGGATCGACCACCTCGATTCGATAGCCGCCCCATTCGACCGGCACATCAATGCGCGTGGCCTTGCCCGCTTCGATCGTGATCGTGCGTGCCTCGGCGTTCTCGTAACGCTCGGTGTAGTTGAAATGCCAGCCGCTTTCCTGATCCCAGATCCAGTGGTAGTCACGGCGCTCGCGCACGAGGGTCAGCTTGAGCTCCGATCCGGCCAGCATCTCGCCAGCGGCATTGCTGCGGATCAATTCGAAACCGGCATTGCCATTGGCGCCGGCACCGTCGGCGACATCAAACAGCGGGCGGATGCCGACCAGCACGTCGGCGGGCCAGACGGTACGTTTGAGCGTGCGCGTGACGGTGCGACCACCGGTTTCGTAGAGGCTGCCCGAGAGTACCGCCGCGACTGGCGCCGGCTTTGCTTCATCGAGCAGCTTGACCTCTTCGCTCAGATGGCCTTTCGCATCAAGCTGGCCATCAATGACATCCCTGGCTTCCTTCGGCAGTTCGACCAGCGGATCACCGAAGAAATAATCCTTGCGTGTCTCCACCGGATGCACGTCGGCGCTCAGCGTCAGGCGCGCCGTGAACCGATTGTCCGCGGCCGGTGCGCCATACAGGTAGTCGCCCTGAACCTCGAGCTTGAGTGGCTCGTCCGGCTTGAGCTGATCCTGGGTTGTGCCGAGATCAAGCTTCATGCGTTCGGGCAGGAATTCCTCGATGCGCAAGGTGAGGCTCTGGGTGGCTTCCTTGCTGGCCGGGTCGAGACGGAACTCGACCTGCCAGCGGCCGGTCGGCGCATCGGCGGGAATCTCGCGCGACCACTCGAAATAGCCGAGTTGCCCTGGTTCGAGTTTCTCCTGCGCATACAGACGGCCATCGGGTTGCTTGAGCGTGGCGAACAGCGGCTGCGGCTTGATCGCCTTGCCGTCGTTGTCGCGCAGCAGGGCGGACATGCGCACGGTTTCGCCGGGGCGATAGAGATCGCGTCCACTCCAGGCGAACACATCGAACCAGGCCTCATGGCGGCCGGATACGGCGAAGTCGGAAAGATCGAGCGCAGGCTGGTTGAATGGCACCATCGACACATTGCGACCAGAGCGCGCAACCAGCACATGGGCAGCCTTGAGCTGATAGGCGAGCATCGCATTGCCGCTGGCGTCGGCGACGCCGCTGACAACCGTGTTGCCGGCGTCATCGAGCACGCTGATTTCGACTCCGCCGAGCGGGTCACCGCTGTTCAGCGAAGCCGTGTGCACGAACATCCTGTCCTTGTACATGCGCGTGTGCACGCCGATGTCGCTGACGAAATAGAAGCTCGTCTCCATCTCGTCCTGAAACCGCCCGGGCTGTTTCATCACGGCGAAATAGAGACCGGGTTTTTCGAGCTCGGCGATGTTCTGGATCGGCAGGTAGTTCAGCGTGCGCTCGTTTTCGGCACCGCTGAGGACGAAGCGATTGGCATAGACCGAATCGGCAATCTGGGCGACCGGCTTGCCATTGCGCCCGTACCAGCCGTATTGAGGATCGAGCTCCCAGGAGCCGCGCTTGCCGTTCTTCTGGTAGGCGGCGAAGAAATTGGCGACCTCGGCATCGCGCACGCGCAGGAACTCGACATCGACTTCCTTGACGTTGACCGAAACCACAGGCAGGCCGCGTGTTTCACGCGCCGGCAGCACACTGCCCTGCGCGGCGAAACCGACTGCAGGCTGCAGCGGGCCGGTGAACACGTCCTTGCTGACTTCGTTGCCGAGGCTCTGGCCATCGACCGCCGAAAGGCCGCCCTTGATGCGCACCGTGTAACTTGCGTTCGCCTGCACGTACGGGAAGCGCAGGGTCTTGCCATCCTCGTCGAGTGCCCAGCTTCCGCTGATCGCCTCGCCCTTGCTGCCGGTGACGTTGAGCAGGTTGTCGAAATCCTGGGTTCCGGTCAGTTGCTGCGGGAATTCCAGGGTGAGGGCGAGCTGGCCCTGGTATTGCTCGGCGCGTGCCGAAAGCATTTCGAAGCGGTCGCTTTTCGCCGGCCTGGCCGATTCAGCGGCGATCGGTTTCGCGCCCTGTACCTGTGGAACCGAGGCGGGTCGTTGCCCGCAGGCGGCAAGCACCAGCAAGGTCGCGGCGAGCAAGAGGTCGGGGAAAAAGCGCAACTTCAATCGGGCCGTCAACATCGACATCTTCAACTCCCTGAGGGTGAACAGCGGGCGCAGTATAGCTGCGCAATTGTGGCGGCTTTCTGGCGGACGCCGGGCAATCATGACGTGTTGTGCTTCAGGGACGGTAAGCTAGCGCCATGACCACCGCCCTGATCTGGTTTCGCCGTGATCTTCGCCTGGCCGACAATCCGGCCCTGATTGCCGCACTGCAAGCGCATCAGCGCGTCGTGCCCATCTATATCCATGCGCCCGACGAGGAGGCGCCATGGGCGCCGGGTGCGGCCAGTCGCTGGTGGCTGCATCATTCGCTTTCCGCGCTGGATGCCGAGTTACGCGAGCGCGGCTCGAGTCTGCATGTCGCGCGCGGCCCGACGCTTGCTGCCCTGCGCAGGTTGTTCAAGCAGAACCATGCCACGGCGGTCTACTGGAATCGTCTTTACGAGCCGGCGATCACGGCGCGCGATACATCGATCAAGCAAGCCCTGATCGACGACGCCATCGATGCACGCAGCTTCAAGGCGAGTGTGCTGTTCGAGCCCTGGGAAATCCGCACCGGCCAGAATCAGCCGTATCGGGTGTTCACTCCGTTCTGGCGCAAGGCGCGATCGCAACTGCAGGTTCGACCGCCGTTGCCGAAACCGGAAAAACTTGCGCCACCCGAAGGCAAGCCCGGACTGCGGCTCGCCGAGCTGGAATTGCTGCCGCATATTCGCTGGGATCACCAGTTCCACAACGAATGGAGGCCGGGCGAGATCGGCGCTGCAGAAGCCTTCGACCGCTTCCTCGGATCGGGCATGGGCAGCTATGCGAGTGATCGTGATCGCCCGGATCGTGATGGCACCTCGCGCCTGTCGGCGCACCTGCATTTTGGCGAGATCTCACCGATGCAGATCGCCTGGGAGCTGGAGGAGCGTGTGCATCGGGCCGGTGATCTGGTGCGTTCCGCCGGCGCCGAAAGTTTCCTGCGTGAGATCGGCTGGCGCGAGTTCTCGCAGCAGCTGCTGTTCAATTTTCCGCAGATGCCGGAGCAAAACCTCAATCCACGCTTTGACGACTTCCGTTGGGGCGACGAGGATGCGCTGGCAATCAGGCGCTGGCAGCAAGGGCAGACCGGCGTTCCGATCATCGATGCCGGCATGCGCGAGCTCTGGGCCACCGGCACCATGCACAACCGCCTGCGCATGCTGGTGGCCTCGTTCCTGACCAAGAATCTGCGCCAGCACTGGCGGCATGGCGCACGCTGGTTCTGGGAGACCCTGGTCGATGCCGATCTGGCCAACAATTCGCAGGGTTGGCAATGGACGGCCGGATGCGGCGTTGATGCATCGCCCTATTTCCGCATCTTCAACCCGGTCAGCCAGGGCGAAAAGTTCGATCCGCATGGCGACTATGTGCGGCGCTGGGTGCCCGAACTGGCTGGCGTTGCGGCAGCGTTGATCCATCATCCGTGGATCGATCCCGCCGCGCTTGACGCAACCGGATACCCGGCGCCGATGGTGGATCTGGGAGCATCGCGCGCAGCAGCGCTTGCGGCCTATCAACAGATGTCACGGTGAAAACAATCGTGCTCGCGTCGAGCAATCGTTGCGTTTTCATGACGCTACCCGGATGCTAGCAGCCTGTCGGACTTTACTCGGCCGGGCTGCGAATCCGTCTGTGTGGTTCATATTTTTGCCGCTTTTTGACCCATAGCACCACGATGGGCCTGCAAATCGTCGAAAATCTGCCCTTGCACAGCCGAATTCTCGCCTCAAACGGCAAAGTCCGACAGGCTGCTAGTGGCATGCTGAGATTCGATTGATCTTGCTCAGCATGGGAATCCGGAGAGCAAGGCATGTTCGATTCAGCAGACTGCAGGCGCGAGGCCATGTCCAAAGTGGATACGGCCTGGCTGCGCATGGAGCGGCCAACCAACCTGATGATGATCACCGGCGTGCTGATGTTCGCCGGGCCGCTGGTGCCAGCGGCGATCAAACAACTGCTCGGTGATCGTTTCCTCGCCTATCCGCGTTTCCGGCAGAAGGCGGTCAATACGGCCTCCGGCGCCTACTGGGAAACCGATGCCGATTTCGATCTCGACTGGCATGTGCGTGTGGCCGCCTTGCCGGGTGCGGCCGACAAGGTCGAACTTGAGAATTTTGTCGGCGAGCTGGCCTCCTCGCCGCTGGATCATTCCAAGCCGCTCTGGCAATTCCACGTTGTCGAAAATTATCGTGGTGGCAGCGTGCTCGTCGGGCGCATCCACCACTGCTATGCCGATGGCCTCGCCCTGGTTCAGGTCATGCTTTCGCTGACCGATACGGCGCCGGAACCCGAGAAGCAGGCCGAGCTCGCCAAGACCTGGCTGGATCGCGATGGCACCAACGTCTGGCAGCGCATGCTTGAGCCGGCCCAGGCCGGCCTTGGCAAGATCCTCAAGGTCGGCAACAAGGTCTACGGCAAGATGACCGAGATGATCAACGATCCGGCCGTCGCTGCCGATGTCGCCCGCGAGGGTGGCGAGATAACGCGCGAACTCGCCCACGCGCTGCTTCTGCCGGACGATCCGCAAACCCTGCTGAAGGGCCCGCTCGGCGTGACCAAACGCGTCGCCTGGGCCGACCCGCTGCCACTTGAGGAGGTCAAGACGCTCGGCCGGGCCTTGGGTTGCACGGTCAATGATGTGCTGCTGGCCTGTGCCAGCGGTGCCTTGCGCGGCTACCTGCTCGACGAGGGTGGTGAAGTCGATGGCCTGACCATCCGTGCCACCGTGCCGGTCAATCTGCGCCCGCTGGAACATGCGAAGAAACTTGGCAATCATTTTGGACTGGTCTTTCTCGAACTTCCGGTCGGCGAACCGAATCCGCTGCGGCGACTCGAACGCATCGCCGCCTGCATGCGCGAGCTCAAGCGTTCGCGCCAGGCGATCGTCACCCTCGGCTTGCTCGCCGCGCTCGGCATGGGGCCGCAGGCCTTGCAGGCGCCGGCGCTGGAATTGTTCAGCCGCAAGGCGACGATGGTCGCGACCAATGTGCCCGGCCCGCAGCAACCGCTGTACATGACCGGCGTCGAGGCTACCGAACTGATGTTCTGGGTGCCGCAATCCGGATCGATCGGGGTCGGTCTATCCATTCTGAGCTACAACGGCCGCGTGCATTTCGGGCTGATCGGCGATGCCAAACGCGTGCGCGATCCCGAGGCAGTCACCCAACGGTTTGCTGGGGAATTCGAGAAGCTGGTGTTGATCGCGCTGATGGAAGACTGGGATGGCTGCATGGCCGCCGGCGACGCCGAGGCCACCTTGCGGCATTACATCTGAGTCGACGGCGAAGGGGCGCGCCCCGCAGGAGGCATTCATGCCCGAAGCCGCACCCGCTTCTTGTAGGAGAGGCCTTCAGGCCCGATGCTGTCCGTCACGTGACGAAGAGCATCGCGGCTGAAGCCGCTTCCTACGACGAAGCGGCAACGCGTTCAACATCAACGAATTCCGCGCCCCGAATCGGCATCTTTTGCAGAAAGGGCATTCATGCCCGAAGCCGCACCCGCTTCTTGTAGGAGAGGCCTTCAGGCCCGATGCTGTCCGTCACGTGACGAAGAGCATCGCGGCTGAAGCCGCTTCCTACGACGAAGCGGCAACGCGTTCAACATCAACGAATTCCGCGCCCCGAATCGGCATCTTTTGCAGAAAGGGTATTCATGCCCGAAGCCGCGCCCGCTCTTTATGGGCAGGGCATTCATGCCCGAATCCGCGCCCGCTTCTTGTAGGAAGGGCATTCATGCCCGATGCCATCCGTCATGTGATCGAAACGCATCGTGCCTGAGGGCGCTCCCACGCCAGCCGATCGCGACGCGGCGATCGGCCACTTCAAACTTGCCGCTGCGCTCACGGTGCGGATGGATCAAACCCGCTGCTGAAGATGCGATCGTGGATGCCGGCGAGATCGGCCACCACGGCGATGCTGGTCTTGAGGATCGCTCCACCCATGGCCTGCGCATTGGGCCCGACGTGGATCGGCGTGTCGGCACTGTTGTGATACCAGGGATAGCTGTCGTAGTCGCTCTCGATGGCAAGCAGGGTGCGTTTGCCGGCTTGCAGATAGGGCATGTGATCCGAGCCAAACGGGTTCGTGCTCAGGGTGACATGCAGCTCGGGTACGTAGGTTGCCGCAGCGGCGGCGAACTGGTTGAGATACGTAGTCCAGATCGCGTAACTCTCAAACACCGCATCGAGATCGCTGTCCGCGCTGTAGCCGATCATGTCCATCGTGACCACCGCTTGCACCTTGGCCAGATCGCCGGACGCCTGCAGCGCCTGGACATGCGCCTTGCTGCCATACAGACCCTGCTCCTCGCCGGCGTAGCACATGAAGAGGATGCTGCGTTCGGGTTCGAAGGCGACCAGCACCCGGGCGAGTTCGATGACCCCTGCGCAACCGGAAGCATTGTCTTCGGCGCCGGGCGTGTTGATCGTGGAGTTGATGTTCGAATTGCGCGAGTCGTAGTGGCCGCCAACGATGATCCATTGATCCGGAAACTCGGTGCCGGTCCAGCGGCCGATTACGTTGTTCACGCTGATCTGGCCACCACCGCTTCCCGGCATCGTGAAAGCCGGCGCGCTGACGCTGAGTCCGAGCGTGTTGAACCTGGATTCGATCCAGGCCCGCGACAAGGCGAGTTCGGAGCCATAGCTGGATCGATCCCAGTCGGCGAGGGTGGTCAGATCAGCGAACCAGCGCCCGGTATCGACCGAGTCGACCACCAGTTGGATGATCGGGTTGGCGGCGACCGCTGCGCCTTCGGGGCGATAGCGCCAGGTGATCGTGCTGTTCGGTTCAATTTCCCGCCATTCATCGGAGTGACCATCGTGCGGGGAGGCCAACGCTGTCGATAGTTCGGCACTGGAAAGCTCGCGCAGTTCCCAGCGTCCACTGCGCGCGATCAAGCGGCCAGGTGTGGCGGTTTCACGCACGCAGCCCAGAGCGTGCAGGCGCAAGTGGCTGCGGTCGAAATCGACGATCTCGCCGAGCACGTCGCGATCCGGCACGGCCTTGCGCACTTCACCTTGATCACCGACCAGCAGCAACTGGTCGCCGAGTTCCAGCCACCAGCGCACATGTGCATCATGCTTGCGCCCGGCCAGCTCGGTCGCGTCGGCATCGCGGATATTGACCACGATCGCGTTTTGTCGGGGAAGTTCGGGAGGTAATGTCGGAGCATCGATGATGGGCATGCTGGATCCTTGCGACAGGTGAGGGTCTTCGATGTGGGGCATCGTCGGGTGCGGTGGGCATTCTAGAATGATCGCTCAGAACCGCAGTGTGAAATGGATTCGCCGGTTTGCCGGTCTTGGCTTCCGACCACACGGCAAGCAGGCCGTGCGCACCGGAACGATGCGGATCCCTCCCCAATGGCAAACCGCATCCGTTCCGGTGCTTTTTTCGTACATTCCGGATACTGCTTGCCTGCGAGGTAGGCAAGCGTCGCAACCGATACGGGATTCCGTGTTTTGAGGAGACTGATGCATGAACCGCCGAACCCTCTTGCAGCATCTGGCAACGCTGGCGATATTGCCTTTGGCTCCGGCTTGTTCGCGTGCTGCCGACCCGAGCGGTGGAGCCTCGGCAGGGCCCGTTGTGGCTCTGGGCAAACCACGCCAGGAGTGGCGCGGCGTGGTCAGCGATGCGGCCTATGCGGTGTTGTTCGAGGAAAACACCGAGCCCTCGGGCAGCAGCCCGCTGAACAGCGAGCACCGCGACGGCATGTTCGTCTGTGCCGCGTGCCGGCTGCCGCTGTTTGACAGCGCGAACAAGTTCGAGAGCGGCACCGGTTGGCCAAGCTTCACCCAGCCGATTGCCGGCCACATCGAGACCAAACGCGATTTCAAGCTGGTCTGGCCACGCACCGAATACCACTGCATCCGTTGTGGCGGACATCAGGGCCATGTATTCAACGATGGTCCGGAGCCACGCGGCGAGCGCTGGTGCAACAACGGATTGGCTCTGGAATTCATTCCGCGCGGCCAGGCGCTGCCCGCACTGAGGAGTTGAGCATGAGGGTTTCGGAAATTCGATTGAAACCGCAGTTGGCCATGCTTGGCCTGCTGATGTCGCTGTTCGCGATGGCTGCCTGTGCAGGCCCGGCGAATGATGCAACAGTCCCGCCCGCAGCCGGCAAGGACACGACCGAGGTCGCTATCTTTGCCGGCGGCTGTTTCTGGTGCATGGAGCCGCCATTCGACAAGCTGACCGGCGTAATATCGACCACGTCCGGCTATACCGGCGGGACACTGTCCAACCCGACCTACGAACAAGTCTCGGCGGGTGGCACCGGGCATGCGGAGTCGGTCAAGGTCGTCTTCGATCCAACCAGGGTCAGCTACCAGCAGTTGCTTGATGTCTACTGGCACAACGTCGATCCGTTCGCGATCAACCAGCAGTTCTGCGATCACGGTGATCAATACCGTACGGCAATCTTCACCACGGGCGCCGAACAGCAGCGGCTCGCCGAGCAGAGCAAGCGCGAACTGGAAGCCTCGGGCCGCTTCGGCAAACCCATCATCACCCAAATCGTCCCCGCTTCGACGTTTTATCCGGCCGAGGATTATCATCAGGACTATTACCAGAAGAATCCGGTCCGCTACAAGTTTTACCGCTACAATTGTGGACGCGATGCGCGGCTGGAGCAGATCTGGGGCAGCTCGGCACATTGATTCACCGACTCGACGTCTGCGTGAAACGCACCGCGTCAGACCCACAGGAGTTCCGCCATGAGGCTTGCCCGTCTACCCGTTCTGGTCGCGATCCTCGCGCTGGTCCTGCTGCTGGTCTCAGGGCCCGGCACGCGACTGGATTTCTGGCATTTTCGTACGGGCTTCGCGCTGATGACCTGGGCCACGTTTCTTGGGCTCGGTGCAGCGGCACTGTCCGTTCTGCTGTTGCTGATTCCACGCACCCGCCGTGGACACGCGAAGAGCCTCGTCTTCGGCGTGATTCTCGGGCTGGCCGCTGCAGCGATGCCGCTGTTCGGCGCCTACACGGCGAAGACGGTTCCATTTATCCATGACATCTCGACCGACACGGTGCGCCCGCCCGGGTTTGTCGCGATCCTGCCGTTGCGCGCTGATGCCCCGAACCCGGCGGCCTATGGCGGCCCGGAAGTCGCCGCCGCGCAGCAATCGGGCTATCCCGATATCCAGACCCAGAGGCTGGATGTCACGCCAGCCGAGGCGTTCGTCCGGGCAGAGAAAGTCGCCCGCGAGATGGGCTGGGAAATTGTTGCCACCGATTCGGCAACGGGCCGCATTGAGGCGACCGACACCACGTTCTGGTACGGTTTCAAGGACGACATCGTCATTCGCATCGAAGCCGAAGGTGCTGCCAGTCGCATCGATATCCGCTCGGTATCACGCGTCGGCAAGAGTGACGTGGGCAAGAATGCGGCGCGCATTCGCGCATTTGTCGATCGGCTTGGTAGTCGGCCAGTCGTCCACTGAGTCCGACAGGCTGCCAGGTTGCAGACACATGCATGACGCGTGGAACGAGGACCAAGCACGGGTTCGATTGCCTGGCGAGTGATGATCGGAAATCGATCATGTCGTCCAGTGACCGCCCCCTTTCGGATGAATTCTCGCCAATAGGCTTTTTTTGTTGACGAACTGTGCGGTACACAGTACTGTGTGCGCCATGGCTGATATTGACGCATTCGGAAAACTCGAGCTCGAGCTGCGGCGCGGGGTGGTTGTACTGGCCACGCTTTCGCAATTGCAGGCTCCGCGCTATGGCTACGAACTACGCCAGGCCCTGGCTGACAAAGGCATGCCGATCGAGGAAGGCACCCTGTATCCGCTGCTGCGGCGCCTGGAATCCCAGGGCCTCCTCGACAGCGAATGGAAGATCGAGGACGGGCCGCCACGGCGCTACTACGTGCTCAACGTGGATGGCCGGAAACTGCTGAGGAAGCTTGCCGAAGCCTGGCGGGCCCAGAACAACGCAATGAATCGACTCTTGAACTGAGAGCAGGCATGAACGCGAATGATGTGGTCGAGTCCTATATCAATGACGTGGCCGTGCATTTGCCGCGCCGGCAGCGCAACGATGTGGCATTCGAGCTGCGCGCCTTGCTCGGTGAGGAACTGCAGGGCAGGGCGTTATCGACAGGGCATGGTGCCGATGCGGATATGGCGATTGAAATGCTGCGCGCCTTTGGACATCCTGCAGATGTCGCCACACGTTACCGGCCGCCGCTGACCATCATCGACCCGGCCGATGGGCGTCGCTTCCAGAGCTTGACCCTGATCGGCCTGGCCGTCATCTGGATTGCAGGATTCATGGCGGTATTCACCCAACCCGACGCCGGCGAGACCAACCTGCTCGGGCTGCTCGGCCAGTGGTGGGTCGGCATTGTCGTTCAGTCGCTATGGTGGCCGGGTGTTCTCGTGGTCGGTTACGGCTTTGCCTCGCGATTGCGTCAGCGTGCACCCGCACGCAACGAATGGAAGCCACGTTCGGCCGGTCACCTGACGAGCGGGCGTGTGGCCCTGGTGATGGCAATTGTCGGCACCATCGTCGGATTGACGATCCTGATTGATCCGCGCTGGATCCTTGAGCTGTTCTTCGGCGGCCACGCCGCACCAGCGGCCTACGAGGCGCTGAGCTGGAGCGAGTCGTTCCGCAATCGCCAGGCCCCCTGGCTATTCGTCCTCGTCGCCATGAATGTGCCTCTTTTCATCGGCGTAATCGTCAAAGGTCGGTGGACCACTGCGTTGCGCCGACTGCAGGATGGGGTCGGCTTGCTCACCGGTGCGGTGATGGCATGGGCCGCCCTCGACGGCCCGATCATGCTGGCGACGGAAAGCGATCGCACGATCAAGTTCTGCATGGCCATGATCATCGCCGGGATCCTGCTTGGATTCGGCTGGAGGGTGTATCGGAGCGTCAGCCCGAAACCCGGTCACAGCGTTGAGGCGTTGCGATAGCGCGCCTCAGTTTCCGGTTGCCGGCAACCCAAGTCGGGCAAGTGGCAGATCCGGGCGATCTGCATGGAATCCCTTCGATGGAGTGAGAACGGGTCGCGCCATTTGGCCGACCCGCCTGTGCGCGTGGCCGATGCCATGACCTTTGGCCGTGGACGATCAGCGTCCGACCCGTTCATCGTTGCGGATTGCGAAACGGGGAAGCCATGCACGTGGCTGTTTCGCGTCGACCTGATCAAGCGACCTTGATCGCGCTTCCGCCATCATCTTTCAAGAAGGGTTTGTCATGCGCCGTACTTTGCTCGTTGCCATCACCCTGGCGCTTTCCAGCGTCCCGTCATTCGTTTCCGCCGAAATTGCGCCGCAGGCGGCCCGGGCCATTGAAGTCACCACGCAGTTGCCGCGCGACGTTCGCCCGACGCATTACGAGATAGCGGTGACGCCGCATGCCGAATCGCTGACTTTTGATGGCAGGGTCGCGATTGCGCTCGACGTGCTCCAAGCCACCGATCGGATCGTGCTCAATGCAGTCGGCATGCGCTTCTCGTGGGCGCATATCCACTCCACACGCAGCAAGCGGGCGTATGCCGACCCGAAGGTCAGCGTGGATGAGGCTGCGCAGACGGCAACGTTCACATTTTCCAATCCGCTCGAACCAGGAAGCTATCTGCTGACGATGGAATACGCGGGCACGATCGGTACCCAGGCCAATGGCCTGTTTGCGATCGACTACGTGACCAAGGCGGGAGAGAAACGTGCCTTGTACACGCAGTTCGAGAATTCCGATGCGCGCAAGTTCATTCCGAGCTGGGATGAGCCGAACTACAAGGCGACCTTTGACCTGACCGTGACCGTGCCGAGTGCACAGATGGCTGTCAGCAACATGCCGATCAGCCAAACCGAGGATCTCGGCGACGGCATCAGCCGGGTCAGCTTTGCCACTTCACCAAAGATGTCGACCTATCTGCTGTTCTTCGGACTTGGCGAGTTCGATCGGGCCACGGCGAAATCCGATGGGGTCGAGTTCGGCGTCATCACGCAGAAGGGACTGGTCTCGCAGGCGCAGTTCGCGCTGGATTCCGCGCAGACCGTATTGCGCGAATACAACGACTATTTCGGTGTCGCATACCCGTTGCCGAAGCTCGACAACATCGCCTCGCCGGGACGCAGCCAGTTCTTCGGCGCGATGGAGAACTGGGGCGCGATTTTCACCTTCGAGCATGGCCTGCTGGTTGATCCGGCATTCTCGACCCAGTCCGACAAGCAGCGCATCTTCGGCACCGCCGCCCATGAAATCGCCCACCAGTGGTTCGGCGATCTGGTCACGATGCAATGGTGGGATGATCTTTGGCTCAATGAGGGTTTCGCGACCTGGATGGCCGGCCGCACGACGAAGAAGCTGCACCCGGAATGGAAGTCGGAACTCGGCGCAGTCGGCTCGCGTGAATATGCGATGTCATCCGATGCGATCGCCAGCACGCACCCGGTTGTGCAGAAGATCGAGTCTGTCGAACAGGCCAGCCAGGCATTTGATTCGATCACCTATTCCAAGGGTTCCGCGGTCATCAACATGCTGGAAAACTACGTCGGCGCAGATGCCTGGCGCGACGGCGTGCGCCGCTACATGAAGGCGCACGCGTATTCGAATACGCGCTCGGATGATCTGTGGCAGGCAGTCGAAGCGGCCGCGGGCAAGCCGATCACGGCAATCGCCCACGATTTCACGCTGCAGCCCGGCGTGCCGATGATCACGCTCGACGAAGTCAGCTGTGAGAATGACCAGACTACGATCAAGCTCAGCCAGGGCGAATTCACCAAGGATCGCCCGGACAAGAAGCCATTGCGTTGGCGCGTGCCGGTCATCGCGCAGACGCTGGGCAACGAACCCGTGCGTGCCCTGATCGAAGGGGGCGCGGGGAGCATGCAATTGCCCGGATGCAGCGCTGTCTTGCTCAATGCCGGACAGAGCGGCTACTACCGCTCGCGCTATTCGCCGACGGCTTTTGCAGCGCTCCGTGATGGCTTCGCCAAACTGGCGCCGATCGACCAGCTCGGCCTCATGGGCAATACCTCGGCGCTCGGCATGACCGGCCTGCAACCGGCCTCGGACATTCTCGACCTGATCAAGGCCACGCCGCTGGACGCCGATGCCAAGATCTGGGGGCGTGTTGCCGACAGCCTGCAGGGATTCGATTCCCTGTATCTGGGTGATCTGCCGCGCCAGCAGAAATTCCGTACCTTTGCGATCAGCACGCTGCGGCCGGTGCTGAAGAAATATGGTTGGGAGGCGAAGGCTGGAGAAAGCGAGCCCGATGCGATCCTGCGCACCAATCTGATCAGTTCGCTGGCGGATCTGGGCGATTCCGAAGTCATCGCCGAGGCGCGTCGTCGCCATGCCGCTCGCGTTGAAGACCCGAAGGCGATGCCGCGCGAGTTGTACAAGACCATTCTCGGCATTGTCGCGGGCCATGCGGATCAGGCGACCTGGGAACAGATGCATGCCGAGGCCAAAGCCGAGAAGCGCACGATGATGAAGGATCGGCTTTACCAGTTGCTGGCTTCGACCGAAGACAAGGCACTGGCGCAGCGTGCGCTCGATTTGGCCTTGACCGGCGAACCCGGCGCGACCAACAGCGCGGCGATGATCGGTTCGGTTGCAGGCCGGTATCCCGACATGGCGTTTGATTTCGCCATGTCCCATCGCGACAAGGTCGAGACCCTGGTCGACACGACCTCAAGCAGCCGCTACTACCCGCGACTGGCCGGCCAGTCGATGGATCCGGCAATGATCGGCAAGCTCAAGAACTATGCCGAAAAGTACGTCGCTGCCGGCTCACGTCGCGCCACCCAGACAGCAATTGACAACATCGAATACCGTATCCACATTCGCGACAAGCGCTTGCCCGAAATCGATGCGTGGCTGAAGAAGCAGACGGGCTCATAGAACCGGCGGCTACAGGTGAAAAAAAGCCCCGCGATGCGGGGCTTTTTTTGTCTTGGGGAAGCTTCAGGCTTCCGCTTCATCCTTGTACGCATCGATCGGGATGCACGCGCACATGATGTTCTTGTCGCCGTAGACATTGTCGACGCGGGCGACCGGTGGCCAGTACTTCTGTTGCTTGAGTCCGGGCAGCGGAAAGGCGGCCAGCTCGCGCGGGTAGGCGTGTGTCCACTCGCTGCCGGCGACCATCGTCGCCGTGTGCGGGGCGTGCTTGAGCGGATTGTCCTCGCGATCGAGCTTGCCTTCCTCGACCGCGCGGATCTCGTCGCGGATCTGGATCATGGCATCGATGAAGCGATCGAGTTCATGCAGCGACTCGCTCTCGGTCGGTTCGACCATCAGCGTGCCGGATACCGGAAAGCTCAGGGTCGGTGCGTGAAAGCCGAAATCGATCAGGCGCTTGGCGACATCTTCAGCACCGATACCGGTGGCGTCCTTGAGCGGGCGCAGATCGAGGATGCACTCATGGGCAACGAGTCCGTTGCGTCCGGTGTATAGCGTGCGGTAGTGCGGTTCGAGGCGCCTGGAGATGTAGTTGGCGTTGAGCAGGGCAACCTGGCTGGCCTTGCGCAATCCGTCCTTGCCCATCAGGGTGATGTACATCCACGAGATCGGCAGGATGCTGGCACTGCCGAAGCTGGCCGCAGAGACCATGCCAACCTTGCCCTTGGCGCCAAAGGTGCGCGGCAGAAACTCGGCGAGATGCGACTTCACCGCACACGGGCCAACGCCGGGACCGCCGCCGCCGTGCGGAATGCAGAAGGTCTTGTGCAGATTCAGGTGCGAGACGTCCGAACCCCACTTGCCGGGCTTCGCCAGGCCAACCAGGGCATTCAGGTTGGCGCCATCGGTGTAGACCTGGCCACCATGCTGATGCACGGCTTCGCAAATCGCGACCACGTCCTCCTCGAACACGCCATGCGTTGACGGATAGGTGATCATCAGTGCGGCCAGACGATCGGAATACTTCTGCGCCTTTTCGCGGATGTCATCGACATCGACATTGCCATCCTTGTCGCAGCGGGTGACCACCACGGTCATGCCACACATCTGCGCCGAGGCCGGGTTGGTGCCGTGCGCCGATTCCGGAATCAGGCAGACATCACGATGCCCCTGTCCACGCGAGCGGTGATACGCGCGGATCGCGAGCAGTCCGGCGAATTCACCCTGCGCGCCTGAATTCGGTTGCAGGCTTACCGCGTCATAGCCGGTGATTTCGGCCAGCATCGCTTCAAGTTCATCGATGAGCTGGGTGTAGCCGGTGGCCTGATCGGCTGGTACGAGCGGATGGATGTTGGCGAACTCGGGCCAGGTCACCGGCATCATCTCGGCGGTGGCGTTGAGTTTCATCGTGCACGAGCCGAGCGGGATCATGGTGCGATCCATGGCCAGATCCTTGTCGGCCAGCATGCGCATGTAGCGCAGCAGCTCGTGCTCGCTGTGATGGGTGTTGAACACCGGATGCTGCATGAATGGCGACTGGCGCAACAGTCCGCCGGGCAGGGCATCGGGCGTTTCGCGATCGAGTACGTCGATCTCCTCGACCCTTGCTCCGAGCAACATCGCCAGCGCCGCGATGTCCGCGCGCGTGGTCGTCTCGTCGAGGCTGATGCCGATGCTTTGCGCATCCATCTCGCGCAGGTTGATGCGGGCAGCCCGCGCCTGCGCATGCAACGCCTCGGCATCGACGCCGGTCACATGCAGGGTGTCGAAGAAATTCGGGCCGACAGTCAGACCGGCCTTGCGCAAGGCGCCGGCCAGGATCGCCGCCAGCCGATGGGTACGTCGGGCAATCCGGATCAGCCCGTCAGGGCCGTGATAGACCGCATACATGCCAGCCATCACCGCCAGCAGCACCTGGGCGGTGCAGATGTTGGAGGTCGCCTTCTCGCGACGGATATGCTGCTCGCGGGTTTGCAATGTCAGCCGGTAGGCCGGCTTGCCCTCGGCATCGATCGACACGCCAATCAGGCGACCCGGCATCGAGCGCTTGTAGGCATCGCGACAGCTCATGAAGGCCGCATGCGGACCGCCGAAGCCGAATGGCACGCCGAATCGCTGGCTGTTGCCGATGACGATGTCAGCGCCCCATTCACCCGGGGCGCGGATCAGGGTCAGGGCGAGCAGGTCGGTAGCAACTGCGACCAGTGCGCCGCGTGCATGCGTGGCGTCGGCAAGCGCGGCGTAGTCGTTGATCTGGCCAAACGTGTTCGGGTATTGCAGCAACACACCGAAACTGTCGACGCTGGCCGCTTCGGCGTCCTCACCGATGTGCAGATCAATGCCGAGCCCATCGGCACGTGTATGCAGCACTTCCAGGGTCTGCGGATGCACGGCGTTGGATACAAAAAACACGTTCGACTTCGATCTTGCCGAACGCTTGGCCAGGGTCATCGCCTCGGCCGCCGCAGTCGCCTCGTCGAGCAGGGAGGCATTGGCGATCTCCATGCCGGTCAGATCGGCGACCATGGTCTGGAAGTTGATCAAGGCCTCCATGCGGCCCTGCGAAATCTCGGCCTGGTACGGCGTATAGGCCGTGTACCACGCGGGGTTCTCGAGGATATTGCGCAGGATGACGTTGGGCGTATGCGTACCGTAATAGCCCTGGCCGATAAAGCTGCGGAAGACCTCATTGCTGTTTGCAATCGTGCGGATCCTTGCCAGTGCCTCGACTTCGGTAATCGCAGCGGGCAAGGCGAGAGGCGTCGGTGACTTGATCTTGCCCGGCACGATGGCATCGGTCATCGCATCCAGCGAAGCATGGCCAAGCAGTTTGAGCATGGACGCGATCTCGGCATCATTCGGGCCGATATGGCGCTCGATGAAGGCGGCGTGGTTTTCGAGATCGCGCAGGGAAGGCGAGGCTGTCTGGTTCATGAGGTGGGCGTCCATTGATCGCGCGCGAAGCCGCACGCCGGGCGCCCCTCTGTCCTTTTGCCTGAGAGTTTGGAGGCGATGCCTTGCCTCTTGCCCCTTCGGCGCCGGTTGATTGCCGATGACGGCAGCCGGTCTCTCCAGAGTTGTCTGCGCGCGGAGGTATCGGGGGCCTGAGCGATTACGGGCGTTGCGCCTTCGGCAGCAGGTTTCCCTGCTTCTCCCACCGCGTGTAACGGGGCGCATGATACCTGCGAACAGGTGTCTTGCGACACAGGCGCGCCACGCTCCGGCTCCCGTATCCTTGGCCGATCCTTGCCGATGGAGACGCTGCGTGCGCACGAACCCCTTATTGCTCCCGACACTGCGGCTGGCGGCGCTGGGCGCATGGCTGATGGCAATCTCCCCGGGCCTGCTGGCCGCCGATACCGAAAAGAACAGCGATCAGGGCACGATGAAGGCGGAGACGTTCAGCGGTCTTGAACTGCGCGGCATTGGGCCTGCGATGGTTTCCGGGCGCATCGCGGATCTGGCCGTGAACCCGAAGGACACGTCGACCTGGTACGTGGCGGCGGCGAGCGGCGGCTTGTGGAAGACGATCAATGCCGGCACGACCTGGAAACCCGTGTTCGACGATCAGGCTTCGTATTCGCTCGGTTGCGTGACGATCGATCCGAACAATCCGCTGGTGATCTGGGTCGGCAGCGGTGAGAACAATTCGCAGCGCAGTGTTTCCTATGGTGATGGCGTCTATCGATCGCTCGATGGCGGCACAACCTGGCAAAACATGGGGCTGAAACATGCCGAGCACATCTCGCAGATCGTCGTCGATCCACGCGATTCGAATGTGGTCTGGGTCGCCGCGCAGGGGCCGTTGTGGTCGGCCGGCGGTGACCGCGGCCTGTTTGTTTCGCGGGATGCCGGCAAGAGCTGGAGCAAGGCCTTCGAAACCTCGGAAAACACCGGCGTCACCGAGGTGCATCTGGATCCGCGCAACGCCGAGGTGATGTTCGCCTCGACCTATCAGCGTCGCCGTCACGTATGGTCGGTGATCAACGGCGGGCCGGAATCGGGCCTGCGCAAGTCAACCGATGGTGGCAAGACCTGGCGCAGGATCAGCAATGGCCTGCCGAAAGGAGATATCGGTCGCATCGGTCTGGCGATTTCCTTGCCTGGTCCGGACACGATCTACGCGGTGATGGATGCGGCTGGCAAGGATGGCGGCATCTACCGCTCCACCGATGCCGGCGAGAACTGGGAAAAACGCTCCGACTATCTGCCCAGCAGCGGCCAGTACTACAACAAGCTGTTTGCCGATCCGCAGACAGTCGATCGCTTCTATGCGATGGACACCTGGATGAATGTCAGCGATGACGGCGGCAAGACAATGCGTCGGGTTGGCGAGAAGCACAAGCACGTCGACAACCATGTGCTGTGGATCGATCCGGCCAATACCCGGCACCTGCTCGCCGGCTGCGATGGCGGGGTCTACCAGAGCTTCGATCGCGGCGCGACCTGGGCATGGTTCGGCAATCTTCCGTTGTCGCAGTTCTATCGGGTCGGCCTCGACAACGGTTTGCCCTTTTATTCGATTTATGGCGGCACCCAGGACAACAATTCCGTGGGTGGGCCGTCGCGGACCCGCACCAAACACGGCATCGTCAACTCGGACTGGTTCATCACCCAGGAAGGCGACGGCTTCCAGACCGTGGTCGACCCGATTGATCCGAATACGGTGTATGCCGAGGCCCAGAACGGCGCACTCGTGCGCTACGACCGCCGCACCGGCGAGTCGGTGGATATCCAGCCGCAGCCGGGTGTCGATGAAGCGCCGCTGCGCTGGAACTGGGATTCGCCGCTGATCGTCAGTCCGCACCAGCCGACGCGTCTTTACTTCGCGGCGCAACGAGTGTTCCGCAGCGATGACCGGGGCAACACGTGGCGTCCGGTCAGTGCCGACCTGACCCGCCAGATCGATCGCAACAGCTTGCCGATGATGGGTCGCGTCTGGGGTGTGGATTCGATCGCCAAGAACACCTCGACCTCGTTCTACGGCAACATCGTCGCGCTCGCCGAGAGCACCCAAATCGAGGGTCAACTCGTCATCGGTACCGATGACGGCCTGATCCAGATCACCACCGATGGGGGCGCCAACTGGCGTCGGATCGAGCGTTTTGCGGGCGTGCCCGAACACAGCTATGTCTCGCGCGTGCTTTTCTCGCAGCATGATCCGAACACGCTGTACGCGGCGTTCGACAACCACAAGCAAGGTGATTTCAAGCCGTATCTGCTGCGCAGCAGCGATCTCGGTCGCAGCTGGAGTGCGATTACCCGCGGCTTGCCGGAGCGCGGCTCGGTGTATGCCGTCATCGAGGATCACGTGAAGGCGGATCTGCTCTTTGCCGGCACCGAATTCGGCCTCTATTTCAGTCCCGACCGCGGCCGTCGCTGGATCCAGCTCAAGGGCGGACTGCCGACCATCAAGATCAGCGATCTGGCCATCCAGCAACGCGAGAATGATCTCGTCGCGGCGAGCTATGGACGCGGTTTCTACGTGCTTGACGACTACTCGCCGCTGCGTGCGATCAGCGATGCCACGCTGGCCGGCAAAGCGATGTTGTTCCCGGTCAAGCGCGCATCGACCTATGCCTTGTCTGCGCCGTATGGCGGCAGTGGCCAGGGCTTCAATGGCGATCAGTTCTATGTCGCCCCGAATCCGCCGATGGGCGCGGTGTTTACCTACTACCTCAGGGATGAATGGAAGACCCGCGCCAGGATCCGTCAGGATGCCGAGAAGGAAAGGATCAAGAAGGGCGAGGACACGCCGTATCCGACATGGGATGCCTTGCGCCAGGAGGCGCGCGAGGAGGCACCGACCGTCATCCTGACCGTCACCGATGCCGACGGTCATGTCGTGCGTCGGCTTGAGGGGCCGGTCAAGTCCGGTCTGCATCGGGTCGCCTGGGATCTGCGCTATCCGTCTGCCCAGCCGATTGACCTCAATCCCGGCGAGCGTTCGCCGTGGGATCCCGAGCCGGTCGGCCCGCTGGTGGCGCCCGGCCGCTACCGGGTCTCGATGTCCGTGCGTGCGGATGGAAAAACCGAAGCGCTCGGCGAAGCACAGGATTTCGACGCCACGCCGCTCGGCGGCGACACCTTGCCGGTGGCAGATCGTGCCGCTCTGCTTGCCTTCCAGCTGAAGACCGGTCAGTTGCAACGCGCGGCGCTCGGTGCGCTGAATGCGGCCGCGGAAGCCCAGACCCGGATCAATCACCTGAAGAAGGCGCTTGAAGATGCGCCGCAGGCCGATCCCGCACTCGGCCAGCGCCTGCGCGCGATCGAGTCCCGGCTCAAGGATCTGCAGATCAGCCTGGATGGCGATGCCGTGCTGGTACGACGCGGTGAACCGACGCCGCCCTCGATCGTCGACCGCATCAATCAGGTTGTCTCGGGCCACTGGTATTCGAGTGCCGACGCGACCGCGACGCATCGGCACAACTACGAGATAGCCGCGCAGCAGTTCGCCCCCGTGCTGGCCCGCTTGCGTGGCCTGATTCTCACCGACCTGGCCAGCCTGGAAAACGACGCGGATGCTGCCGGCGCGCCATGGACGCCGGGTCGCGTTCCCGACTGGAAGCCGTGACCCCGGCCACGCCTCAAGTCTGCCGCAGCCTGTTCTCGCTGAATTGTGAACAGCCAGGCCTTGTGGATGCCTGGATTCGCCAACTATGCGAGGATTGCCTGATCGCCACGCTGTCTGGTCGGGGGGAGCGCAAGGATGACCGGTTCGCCAACGGAGGCCGAAAAGCATCGCCTGGCCCTGCGTCGGCTGACGACGCGGGTGGCCGACACCTACTCGCGCTCGGCTTTGGGTGGTTTCCTCTACCTGATTGCCCTGCTTCCGCTGATCCATGTGACCGGGATGTATCAACGCCACCCGCTGCCCACCGCTCTGGTGACCCTGTCCCTGGTGCTGGCTGCGGTCGTGCGCAGGCGAATGTCCCCGCCAGCCGAGACGGCGGATGTGGATGTGCAGCGCCGCTGGATTGCGCGTTACAGTCTTGTGGCACTGTCGAGCACCATGCTGTGGGCCGTCGTGCAGGGCTGGATCCTGATCGATCGCGAAATCGAGCCGCTGCTGAAATGCGTCTCGCTGTTCGGCACGCTGGCGTTTTCCACCGTTCTGGCTCACCTCTACACCTCGATGTTGCGCTTCTCGATCAGCGGGATCCTGATCATGTTCGTGCCGAGCATGCTGCTGCTCTGGGTTGATCCTGAAATGCAGATGCCAGCGGCGGCGATGGGTTTCTATGCGGTTTATCTGGCGACGGCTAGCCTGCGTTCGCACGCTGACTACAAGCGTCGCCTGGATCTCGGTGAGGCCTTGCGCAGCCAGCGCGACAAATACGAGTTGCTCAGTCGCACCGATGCCCTGACCGGACTCTACAATCGGCGCACATTCACCGAGACACTCAATGCCCAGGTGCGCGAGGCGCAGTGGCTGGAAGGTGCCAGCGTATCGCTGGCCCTGCTTGATATCGATCATTTCAAGTCGATCAATGATCGCCACGGTCATATCATCGGCGACGAAGTGCTCAGGCATCTGGCTTCCCGCCTGCAATCGGCGTTTCGCGGTGATGACGTCATGGTCGCGCGCACCGGCGGCGAGGAGTTCGGCTTGATCCTTCGTGATGCCGATGAGGTAGCGGCGATGATCCGCGTCGAGGCGTTTCGTGAGGCCTTGCAGGCCAGTCCGATTGTTTGCGCGGGTATCGCCGTGCCGGTGACAGTGAGCATCGGCGTCGGCCGATTCGATGCCGAGCGCCATCGTGACGATGATGGCTTGTATGGTGCCGTCGATCTCGCGATGTACGCCGCCAAGCAGCAGGGGCGCAATCGTGTGGTGACGATTTCGATGATTGCCGCATCCAGATCCAATGCGCAGGCATCGCCTGGCCCCTTATCGCCAGGATGGGCAATCGAGGTCGGCGCCGATGATTGAACTGGTCGGTTTCGATGGCGACGACACGCTCTGGCAGAGCCAGGATTTCTACGACGCCGCACAGGCCGAATTCGAGCGCATCGTCGGCAGCTACGTCGATCTTGCCGATGCGCGCGTGCACGAGCGCCTGCTCGCCATCGAATCCCGCAACATCCATGTGTTTGGTTATGGTGCCAAGGGCATGACCCTGTCGATGATCGAGGCGGCCTTCGACATCACTGGCGGCCTGATCAGTTCGGGCGACCTGCATCGTCTGGTCGGCATCGGCAAGGAGGTGCTTGCCCATCCGGTTGAGCTATTGCCGGGCATCCGCGAAGCGGTCGAGGCCGTCGCGGCAGACTATCGCATCGTGCTGATTACCAAGGGCGACCTGATCCATCAGCAGGCCAAGGTCGAGCGTTCGTGTCTCGGCGATCTGTTCCAGCGCATCGAGATCGTCTCTGAAAAGAACCCGCAGGCCTATGCGCGCGTGCTCGGCGAGTTCGCGATAGCCGCCGAGTCTTTCGTGATGGTCGGCAATTCGCTGGTATCGGATATTTCGCCGGTGCTCGAACTCGGTGGGCGCGGTGTGTACATGCCCTACCACTCGACCTGGTCGCTTGAAACCGATCCCGGCTTTGCTCTCGATGATCCGCGCGTCATCGAGATCAGCGCCGCGAACCAGATTCCGGCGGCGATCGTGCGGCTGGCTAGCCCGGACGACTCATGAATAATACGCGCCCTCGCTTGTCCCTTGAATCCACACGAATTTTCACTCACTCGCCCATGGTTCCTGCTATCCGCTCAACCACGAAAATCCGTGTGAATCCAATGTTCTGCGCGATCATCACGTGTATTCATGAATAGTCCGGGCCAGCGATTGATGGCAATCCCGGACTGGCTGCCGGTTCTCCCCCGAAATTGCGTTGTTCGAATCTACTTGCCGCGTTTCAACCTGGGTTTCGATGCGCTGACCTGATCGCGGTTGAGCCGACGCTTGTCGATCGGAGTTGCCCTGAGAGTTTCGCTGGCAGGGGCATTCAGGTGTCGAGTCGAATTCCGCAGCGCGGCACCCTCGTCACCGTGCAGGGTCATCAGGGTTTCGAGCAATTGCTCATCCGAGCTTGAGCAGATTGCGAGCAGCTGCACTTCGTCGTACCCGGCGGCGACGACATAGGCGTGGCCCATGTTCGCGTCGATGTAGACCGATTCGCCGGCTTTCAGCACGATCGAATCGTAGAATTCCGTGTGCACCTCGGCCGCGCCTTCGAGGATATAGACATATTCCTCGCCGGAATGGCGGACGAGTTCACCGAATTCGGCGAGATTCCTGGCGCGTACGTGCGTCAATACCGGGATCATGCGCTTGCGACGCAGCTCCGGGCACAGATAGCAGTAGTCGTAGTTCGGTGCATGAACCCGGATCGAGTCCTCGATTCGTCCGATGCTGCGGCGCGCGGTGACCGATTGCCCGGGGTTGGCATCGGCTTCGGCGAACAGCTCCGACATGCGCATGCTCAGGCGCTGGCTGATCTGCAGCAACTTGTCATAGGTCAGCGTGAGGCGGTCGTGTTCGACCTTCGACAAGGTCGACAGCGGGATGCCACAGCGCTCGCTCATTTCCTTGAGGGTCCAGTCGTTGCGGGCACGTAGCGCACGCAACAGGCTGCCGATGGTCGGGTGCTTCGATGTCATGGCGGGGCAGGCTCCGGTGACGGTTCGATCAGCCGCTGCAACGGCTGCTGGATGGTGTCATGCGTCATGATCCTGTCTTGTCTTCGCTCACAATCTTCAAACTACCGGCTCTGCCGGTCAGCCTTGGCTGTGAAGTTTGTCGTGCTCGAAGTAGGACAACATGGACTACCGTTGCCCCATCTGCAAGCTGAACCCGATTGAATGCCAATTGCCCGGGCGACCAAGAATTGCGGCAGGGTTCTGAGCGGAAACCCAGCGCAGCGGGTACGCAACACGGTGCCGGAGACGTGCGTGGCGTTTGGACTTTGGGCCGCGAAGGGAATTGTGGCTGGAGGTCACGCCAGCGTCCTGACGAGTGCGCCGCCGATCATGGCGCAGAGCGAGTTCACGTGGCGGATCAAGCGAAGTGCGTCGAACAAGCTGCTCAGGGCAGTGCGGATCCGGCAGGAGCCGCCGCATCAGCTTGAGCCGAGGCCTGCGAATGAAGTTGATATGGAGCCGGGCCAGGATGCGTCGTGGAGTCGAGGCGTTTGCGGATTTTCGCTGCGCAAACCAAGCCCGCCGCTTGCGTGACGGCGGTTGTATGGTGCCTTGTTGTTGATCGGCTGTATCCAGCCGTGGTTTCGGTGCTCCGATGGTTTCGAGAGAGCCTTTCCCTCGCTTGCCTGTCGCTGATCAGCAGGGAAGGGTCAGCGTGGCTGCTGCAATTGGCGACGCATCCGTGCCCGGTGTTGTTCGGACAAGCCTGTCAGCTCTTCAGTTCTGCTCCGTGCTGGCGACGAAAACCATGCTGCCAATCTGATCGGCGAGACTCTCGACGCGCTGTTTGGCCGCCTTCATCGACTTGTGGAACTCAAGCGTTGGCAACAAGGCAAGACGTTCGGTCGACCAAAAGGTCAGGGCATAGCTGCCGTCGGGCCACGGACCGGAAATGCCGGCAACCGAAACTTCATCGACAATGGCTACGGACAGCGCGCCGCCATAGCGTGTTTCCCATCCGATGCGGGAACTGGATTCCGCGATTGCGTGCGGTGCGAAATTGACCATGCCGCCCATGACGATTTTCTCCTGTTGTGGGGTCTTGCCTGCAAGCTGAAAAGAGCAAGCCCCGTGCCAAGCAGTGGGGTTTGATCTCGGCAAGGCGGCATACGTGCGAAAACTGCGAAGGCCATCACGCTTGCTGAATCTCCGACCTGATGTTTCGTGATGAGCCGCACACTCTCAGCCTGTTCCATTTGGCATTCCGGCGTTCACCTGATCGGGCTTTTGTCAGGCGTGGACAATTTCAGACAAGCCGATTGTGCAAACCATCCTGATGGATAGCCGAAGATCGTCACATGATCGAATTCGATCATCGAAGCCAGGCGACGGCTGCACTGGACAGTGATCGATGTTGAAGATCGAGTGTTCGGCAACGGACATCTGGCGTCGAATCGTTCGCATGCCTGGCGATAAAAAATTCCTATAAACAATACGTTGGGATGCAATTGCTGGCTTGGCACAGCTCGTGCTGAAGGAGGGCCATGGATATCGCACGCCCTGAACTCAAACAACGCAAACGCCGCCGCCAGCTGCTGATCGGAGCGGTCATCGGAATTCTTGCCATCGCGGCAGCCGCCGGCATCATGGCCCTCGGTCCGGCCATGCCGTCGGTGGAACGCAGCAGCGTCCTTGTCGATACGGTCAAGCGTGGCGAACTGCTGCGCGAAGTGCGCGGCCCAGGCACCCTGGTGCCGAAGGAGATCCGCTGGATCGCCGCCGAGAGTTCCGCCCGTGTCGAGCGCATCCTGGTCAAACCCGGTGCCGCCGTCGAAGCCGACACCGTCATCATGCAGCTGAGCAGCCCGGTGGTTGACGATGCGCTGCTCGCCGCAAACACCGCGCTGACCGCGGCTCAATCAGACCTCGCCGCCAAGCGCACCGAGTTGCGATCAAGCTTGCTCGATCAGCAGGCTGCCCAGGCGCAGGCGAAAACCGATTACGAGACCGCGCGCATGCAGGCCGAGTCGGAAAAGGTCGTTGCCGAGAAAGGCATCATTCCGGCCGTGCAATACAGGAAGAGTCTGGTCGTGCTTGAGCAGCTCAAATATCGCGTCGATATCGAGCAGCAGCGCGTTGCCGAATTCCGCCGCAACATTACGGCGCAACTGGCGGCCGAGAAGGCGCGCCTTGATCAACTGGCAAACACGCTTGATCTGCGCCAGCGTCAGGCTGACGGCCTCGAAGTCCGCGCCGGCATCGTCGGTGTCCTGCAGCGCGTGCCGGTGGAAGAAGGCCAGCAGGTCGATGCCGGCAGCAATCTCGCCCGCGTCGCCCGCCCTGGCGACCTCATGGCCGAGTTGCGCATCGCCGAGACCCAGGCCAAGGACATCGTCATCGGACAATCAGCACGGATCGACACGCGCAACGGCGTTGTCGACGGCAAGGTGCTGCGCGTGGATCCGGCGGTGCAGAATGGAACGGTGCAAGTCGATGTCGAGCTTGATGGCGAGCTGCCGGCCGGTGCACGTCCCGATCTGTCGGTCGACGGCACCATCGAGATCGAGCGCCTCAAGGATGTCCTCCATGTCGGTCGCCCGGCCTTCGGTCAACCGGATTCGGAAGTGCGACTGTTCAAGGTTGATGCAGACGGCGTGGCGATGCGCGTGCCGGTGCAGCTTGGCCGCAGCTCGGTCAATCTGATTGAAATCCGCAACGGTCTCAAGGTTGGTGATCGGGTGATTCTTTCCGATACCAGCGCCTGGGATCAGAGCGACAGGATACGTTTGAATTGAGCTAAGAAACGCATCAATCCATATCTAATGTAGGAAGCGGCTTCAGCCGCGATGCGTTTGTGCAACCGCTGAGAACAAGCATCGCGGCTGAAGCCGCTTCCTACAAACAGCAGGGCGCCACTCGCTTTTCGAATCGCAGGACGAACCTCCATGAATGCAAGCAGCAACGTACTGATCCATCTCGACAACATCCAGAAAGTCTATCTGACCGACGAGGTCGAGACGCATGCGCTGGCAGGCGTGCATATCGATATCGCCAAGGGCGAGTACGTGTCGATCACCGGGCCGTCCGGTTGCGGCAAATCGACTCTGCTCGCCATCCTCGGCTTGCTCGATACGCCGACGGAAGGTCGCTACACCTTGAACAATCGCGAAGTTGCCGACATCGGCGCCAGCGAACGTGCGGCGATCCGCAACCAGGAAATCGGCTTTGTCTTCCAGGCCTTCAACCTGATCGGCGATCTCAGCGTGTTCGAGAATGTCGAGCTGCCGCTGACCTATCGCGATGGTGTGTCGAAAGCCGAGCGCCGCGATCGCGCGGTTTCCGCACTCGAGCGCGTCGGCATGGCCCATCGAGTCAAGCACTACCCGGCACAACTTTCGGGCGGTCAGCAACAGCGTGTCGCGGTCGCCCGCGCCCTCGTCGGCGCGCCTTCGATCCTGCTCGCCGATGAGCCGACCGGCAATCTCGATTCAAAGAATGGCGAGGCGGTCATGGCCTTGCTTGATGAGCTGCACAAGGCCGGCTCGACCATCTGCATGGTCACCCATGATCCGCGCTACGCCGATTTCGCCGATCGCAAGATCTTCATGTTCGATGGTCGCGTGGTCGACGAGGAAACCATGCACCGCCTGCGCCACGAGGAAGACCAGCGCCTCGTGCGTCCGGCCAGAACCGAGCGCATTGTGCAATGACATTTGCTGTCGTCGATGCGCAGCGCAATTTGCATGCCAGTTTCGCGTGCGTGGTTCCGACGCGACGCGCAGTGCGCTTCGCTCCCATGGAGGCTTTGCGTGATGAGTAGTTCAGGAAAACAGGCGACGGGTTGGTTCGATGATCTGCGCATCGCGGCGCGTGGCTTGTTGGGTCAGCGCGGATTTTTTCTCACCGCAGTGCTGACCATGACTCTCGGTATCGGTGCGGTGACGGCGATCTTCACCGTTTACGACGCGGTGCTGCTCAAGCCGCTGCCATTCCAGGATGCCGAGCGCATCGTGCGTATCAAGCGCGAGAAGGGCACGTCGGTGCAAGCGTCGACGTCAGTGCCGGTCTTCGATGAGTGGCGTGACAAGACTCATTCGGCATTCGATGCGATCGGCGCCTATGTTCCGGAGACAATGAATCTGGCCGGCGACGGCGATGCGCAACGTCTCAGCGTGTACAAGGTGACGCCAGGTTTCTGGGATGTCTTCAGTCAGCCGATCGCGCTCGGTCGCAGCTGGGGTGAAGAGGAGGAAAACCAGAATGTCCGCGTGGTCGTGCTCAGTGATCGACTGTGGCGCAGTCGCTTTGCGGCAAGCAAGGATGTGGTCGGCCGCGACGTTCGTCTGAATGACGATGTCTATCGCATCGTCGGCGTGGCGTCTGCGCAATTCAGTTTTCCCGGTGATGTCCAGGTCTGGGTGCCAACCTTTACCCCCGGCAATGCACAAAGCCGGCGCACGATGAACTTCCTCAGCGTGCTTGGGCGCCGCTCGGCTGGAGTCAGCGCGGCGCAGGCGGCGGCATCCGTGCAAGGCGTCATCGATTGGCAGGTGCAGACATTTCCCGCCGATGAATCGGCGATGCAAGCCATGATCACGCCACTCAGTGAGCAGATTGGTGCGCCGGTGAGCAGGGCGCTCGGCATGTTGCTGGCCGCCTCGGCCCTGGTCCTGCTGATCGCCTGCGCCAATCTGGCCGGTTTGATGCTCGCCCGCGGCCAGGCACGTGAGCAGGAGTTGTCCCTGCGCTGCGCATTGGGCGCGCAGAAAGGGCACCTGATGCGTCATGTGCTGGCCGAATCCGTGTTGATTGCCCTGGCCGGCACGGTGGCAGGCCTGCTCGTTGCCAAGCCCGCGATTGCCGGATTGATGGCGCTGGCACCGGATCTGCTGCCGGCCTACAACGTGCCGACGATCGACTTGCGCGTGATCGCGGCAACCAGCGCGATTGCGCTTGTTACCGTGCTTGTGTTCGCGCTGTATCCGGCCTGGCGAGCGGCGGCGGCTGATCCGGTCAAGGCCTTGCAGGGTGCTTCGCGCAGCCAGACCGGCAGTGTCCGCCAGATGCGCGCGCGTTCACTGCTGGTTTCTGCGGAAATCGCCCTGGCCATGACCTTGCTCGCCGGTGCCGGCCTGTTGATTGGAAGTCTGCAGAAACTCGCCCAGGTCGATTCCGGGGTCAAGACAGACCACGTACTGACCGCCCAGTTCTCGATTTCCACGCTGACCCTGAAACCCGGCGATGACCTCATGGCCTGGGCCGGCGATGCGACCCGGGCATTGACGCCACGGCTCGATGCCATCGAAGCGCGTCTCGGCCAGTTGCCCGGTGTCGAATCCGTAGCCTTGAGCTTTGGCTTGCCCGCGTCGGGCAATGCCAACTGGTCCAGCAGTTTCCAGATCGTCGGTGAGCCGAAGGCGAAAAGCGAAGTGCAATACCGCTTCGTCAGCAAGGACTATTTCAGCACCTACGGAATTCCGGTCAAATCCGGCCGTCCATTCAACGCGCTGGATGGCACACGCGAGTTGCTGCCGACCGAACTGCTCGTCAACCAGGCTTTCGCCGACCGCTATCTGGCCGGTGCCGATCCGCTCAGTCGGGAAATCATCACCTTCGGCGACGATCCGATCCGCATCGTCGGTGTGGTCGGCAACGTGCATCAGGCCGGCCTCGATCGCGACGTCAATCCGGAGCTCTATTTCCCGGTCAGCAAGGCGATCAAGGGCGACGTGAGCATCGGCCTGAAGGTGCGTGGCGACGCCTTGGCCTACGCAGAAGTCGTGCGCAAGGCGATGCGCGAAGTCGCGCCGGATGCACCGGTCTACGAAGTGCGCGCGATGGATTCGGTAATCGGATCAACCCTCGGACTGCGTCGCTTCAACATGACGCTGATGAGTGTGTTTGCCGCGGTCGCGATGCTGCTTGCGGCGATCGGCCTGTATGGCGTGATCGCATTCTCGGTCGCTCAGCGCCGCCGCGAAATCGGCTTGCGCCAGGCCCTCGGTGCCAGCCGTCTGGCCATCCATCGGCTCATGTTCGGCCTCGGCTTGCGCATGGTCGTGCCGGGCATTCTGGTCGGCACGCTCGGTGCGCTCGCCCTCGGCCGCCTGATCTCGACCCAGTTGTATGGCATGGGCGCGACCAACCCGTTGCTGCTTTTCGGCGTCGTACTGGTACTGGCCAGTGTCGCGGTTGTCGCCTGTGCGATCCCGAGCCTGCGCGCCAGCGGCATCGCGCCGATGGAGGCGTTGCGTGATGAATAAGTTGTGCCACGAAACACTCAAAGGGTGCGGACACGTACTGCTGCACGGGAGTTCAAGTCCATGAATGCACTCGTCCATGAAATGCGCAGCGCGGGTCGGGCCTTGCTGGCAAAACCCGGCTTCTCGATGTTGATCATCGCCGTGCTCGGCGCCGGTTTGGCTTGCATGCTGTTCATGCTTGTTCTCATCTATGGACTGGTGATCCGGCCGCTGCCGTTTCATGCGCCCGAGCAGCTCTTGCATATCGGCTTCCAGCAGAGCGACCGACCGGATCGGCTGAGTCCGGTCAGCGGGCACGATCTGCTGCAGTGGCAGACACGACTCGCGGATGTTGCCGAGGTCGCCGCTTATCAGAAGCAGACCATCAACATCAGTGGCGAGGATCGCGCCGAGCGCTACGCCGGTGCCTCGATCAGCACCAATCAGCTGCGTGTGCTCGGCGTCTCCGCGCAGCTCGGGCGCACCTTCACCGATGCTGATGGAAAGCCGGGCGCGGCAGCGACCGTGATCCTGTCCGATGCGGTATGGCGCCAGCGCTACAACGCCGACCCCGACATCATCGGTCGCGTTCTGCGCATCGATGGCAGCAGTGCCAGCGTGATCGGGGTAATGCCGGTGGATTTCAGTTATCCGGAAAAGGAAATGATCTGGACACCGGCTCAATTGCCATCCGCAATGACCCGCGACGACGGCGGCGATTGGGTTGTCGTCGCGCGCCGCCATGCCGATGCCAGCGTGGCCTCGCTGCGCAGCGTGCTCGGCGCATGGTATGCCGATGCCAAGCTTGAGGCGCCGCGCTATTTCGAGATTCGCAATGTCGGTGTCGAGCCGTTGAGCGATCTGATCATCAATCGAAGTACGCGGGCTGTCTTCAACATGATGCTGCTCGCGGTGATTCTTGTTCTGCTGGTCGCTTGTGCGAACGCGGCCAACCTGATGCTGAGCCGAACCCTGGCGCGTCGCCAGGAACTCGCCGTGCGTGCAGCGCTCGGCGCGAGTCGGTGGCGCCTCGCCGTGCATCTGCTCAGCCAGAGTTTGCTGCTCGCCGGGATCGCCGCTGCGATTGCCTTGCCGATTGGCTGGGCGGCCGTGCGCTGGGTCGATCAGATTTTCCGCAACAGCGAAGAAGGGCCGCCGCACTGGATGCATTTCAATCTCGATGCGCAACTGATCGGCTTCACCATATTGGCGGCGTTGGCGACCGGCCTGATCACCGGAATCCTGCCTGCACTGCGCGCCGGCAGCCAGGTTAGCGCGAGCCTGCGTGATGACAGCCGCGCCGTCGCGGGTGGATCGTTCGCACGGATCAGTCGTGGCCTGGTCATTGGCGAAATCGCGGTGTCCTGCGTGCTGCTGGTCGCGGCGGGTGTGATGGTGAACGGCATGCATCGTTTCGAGACCAGCGACTTCGGCATCCGTACCGAGAATCTGCTGACCGCCCGAATCGGACTTTCCGAAGCGAAATTTCCGACCGCGGCCTCGCAACAAGCCGTGTTCGAGCGGCTTGAGGAAAAGTTGCGCAGCGATCCCGAGATCGTCGATGCCGGCATTGGTACCACCTTGCCCGGTTTGATATCGGAGAGCCGCCGTGTGCTGCGCGAGGGTGCCGGGCCTGATGATGCGCAAACCGTGGTTTATTCAGGACGCATCGACGATCGCTTCGCTTCGACCTACGAATTGACGCTCGAGGAAGGTCGCTTCTTCAACGCCTCAGATCGTACCGATTCACCGCCTGTGGCCATCGTCGATCGCACGTTTGCCGAGAAGCTTGGCGCTGGAGAATCGGTGCTCGGTCGTCGATTCCGCCTTGATCCGGACAACCCCAGCGCCACCCTGGTCACCATCGTCGGCGTGATCAGGCGCATTCAGCTCGATGATCTCGACGATCCGGTGCGCCCTGCGCTGCTGCGACCACTGCGACAGGATCCCGAGCGTTTCGTCAGTCTGGCCATGCGCACGCGCGGTGCGCCGGCAGCCTTCGTGCCGCGCTTCAACGAGATCCTGCGCGAGGTCGAGCCCGATACGCCGGCCTACTGGGTGCGAAGCTACGACCAGGTCATCCTCGAAGCAACGTTTGCCGAGTACGTCCTCGCCCGCTTGTTCCTCGCCTTCGGTGCGATCTCGCTGTTTCTGGCCGGCGCCGGCGTGTACGGCGTGATCGCATTCAACGTGCGTCAGCGCACCCGCGAAATCGGCGTGCGCCGCGCCCTCGGCGCACCCTCGGCCAACGTTCTCGGCAGCTTGCTCGCTCGCGGCGCGTGGCAGATCAGTCTCGGTCTTCTGTTTGGCCTGGCCCTGGCGTGGCCGTTTGCGCACGCCCTGGTTGGCAGCATGAACGGCTTTGATGCGAGCGATCCGCAAATCTATGTGCTGGTGGTCGGAATTCTCACTATTACCACCTTGTTGGCCATTCTTGTCCCGGCCCGCCGCGCCCTGCGCGTCGATCCGCTGGTGGCTCTGCGCCATGAATGAGGAATTCCGATGAGCTTTGTTATCGATGAAACAAGAAATGCGATTCGTGGCGTGGCTGCACGACCTGCATTTTCGACACTCGTCGTTGGCGTGCTCGCAGCCGGGCTTTCCTGCGTGATTTTCATGCTGGCGATGCTCAATGGTTTCGTGCTGCGTCCACTGCCGTTTTCGGCCCCGGATCAGTTGCTGCATGCCGGCGTGCGCGGCGATGATGGCAATGATCTGAACCCGGTGCAGAACGGCGAGTTGATCGCGATTCGTCGTCAGCTCGATGGCGTTGCCGACACGGCCGGTTTTGCGCGATCGACGATGAACCTGAGTGATCTTGATCGACCCGAGCGCTTTGCCGGTGCGTATGTCAGCAGCAATCTTTTCCGGGCTCTGGGAATTGCTCCAATCAACGGCCGTGACTTCTCCGATGCCGATGCAGCCGATGGCGCGGCGAGCGTCGCGATGATTTCGCATGAGCTCTGGCAGAGCCGCTATGGCGGCGATCCGGCGATCGTCGGTCGGCAGATCCGGGTCAATGCGCAAGTGGCCACCGTGGTCGGCGTCATGCCGCAGAATTTCAGCTATCCGAGCCGCGAGTCGATCTGGCTCGCCGGTCATTTGTTCGACGGCGTGAAGGCTGATGATCTGTCGTGGTGGGTCGTATTGCGGCGCCACGCAGAGGTCAGTGATGCGGCCGTAACGACGGCTTTTGATGCCTGGTTCAATGAGGCTGCGCACGCTCAACCGGAACGCTTCCGCGGCGTGCAGCCGGGCATCGAGCCGCTGGCCTATCTTGCCGTCTCGCCGACCATTCGCAGCGTGCTCGGCATCATGCTCGCAGCGGTTTTCATGGTCCTGCTGGTGGCCTGCGCAAACGCGGCCAACCTGCTGCTGACACGCACGCTCGGTCGCAGGCAGGAACTCGCCGTCCGCTTTGCTCTTGGTGCCAGTCGTCGGCGTCTTATTACCCATCTTTTCGGCGAATGCCTGTTGTTGAGTCTGCTCGCCACCGCAGTTGCATTTCCGTTGGCCAGCATGGGCATGCACTGGCAACAGACTCTCATGCACCAGGCCGATTTTGGACCGCCGCTGTGGCTGCGATTCGACATGGATTCCACGGTCGTTGCTATGGCACTTGTCGCGGCGCTGGTTACTGCCCTGCTGACCGGCCTGTTCTCCGCGTTGCGTGTCGGTGGCAGCGGCGTTGCCGATCAGTTGCGTGACGGCACACGCAGCGTGGCCAGTGGCTCGTTTGCGCGCATCAGTCGCGTACTCGTGATCGGCGAGATTGCCTTGTCCTGTGCCTTGCTGATCAGCGTCGGCACCCTGGTGCGTGGAATTTCCGCACTCGATGATGTTGATCTCGGCTTCCAGGACGCGCATCTGCTCAGCGCGCGAATCGTGTTGTCGGACAAGGTCTTTCCGGCAGCGGCCGAGCAGACCCGGTTGTACGAGCGGCTCGGCGAAAGTCTGCGCGAAGATTCCGACGTGATAGATGCGACGGTCGGCACGGCGATGCCAGGCACCAACTTCAACGAAACCCACAACGTGGTGAGCGGTGGCACGGTTCCCGGTGACGGCCCATTGCCGCGTACGCGCTACGGCGCGGTTGATGATCACTTCCTTGATACCTATGCGATCAAGCTGGAGCAAGGTCGCTTCTTTGACAGTCGCGACAGTGCGGGGGGCCCACGCGTTGCCGTCGTCGATCAGCAGTTTGCCGAGCGCTATGGCGCAGCCGAGGGTGTGCTTGGCCGTCAGTTCCGTCTCGATCCACGTGATCCAGAAGGCGCAATGGTCACCGTAGTCGGCGTCGTTGGCGGACTCAAGCTCGATGGGCCGATGGATCCGACCCTGCCGTCGATGCTGGTGCCGCTGCGTCAATCGCCCTTCCGCATCGCCAGCATTGTCGTGCGCACGCGCGGCGAGCCGTTGGCGTTCAGTGCCAGACTCGGCGAAATCATGCGCACGGTTGATGCGGATACACCGCTGTACTGGATTCGCGATTTTCCCGGCGTGATGCAGAACCAGACCATCGGCGAACACATGGTCGCGCAGAGTTTCGGCGTGTTCGGAGTACTCGCGCTGTTGCTTGCCGGCGCGGGTCTGTATGGCGTGGTCGCCTTCAGCGTCGCCCAGCGCACGCGCGAAATCGGTGTGCGCCGTGCCCTCGGTGCGCCGAGCCGGAAGATGCTGCGCAGCCTGTTCGGACGCACCCTGCTGCAGCTCGGCATCGGCCTTGGCATCGGCCTGCTGGTCGGTGTCCCGTTTGCACAGATGCTCAGCGGATCACTGCCGGGCATGGCCACGAGCAATACGCCGATCATCCTGATCGTCCTCGGCGTGCTGATCCTCGCCGCCATGCTGGCCGTCATCATCCCGGCCCGTCGCGCCCTGCGCGTCGATCCGATGGTGGCCTTGCGTCATGAATAAGGAGTCGGTCTCGTGATTCGTGATTTTCGCTTGGCCTTGCGTGCCCTGATGCGCTCGCCCTGGTTCGCTGCCGCCTCGATCGGCATGCTCGCGGTCGGCATCGGCCTCAGCGTGGCAATGGTCAGTGCCGTCAGTGGCGTGTTGTTGCGCGGCCTGCCGTTTCCGGACAGTGAACGCATCGTCATGCTCAGCGCGAGCAGTGCCGGCCAGCATGTTGATCGGGCCAATCTCACCGCGGTCGAAGCGAAGCAACTGGCTGCATCGACGCCAGGCTTCGATGCACTGGCCTATTTCACCTACTGGAGCGACACGCTGCAGATTGATGGCCAGCGTCCGCGTGATGTCACCGCACAGAAAGTCAGCGCTGATTTCTTCCCGGTGCTCGGCATGCAGGCTTTGCTTGGTCGTACGCTCAATGCCGAAGACGTGCGCGAAAACCGCGCGGTCGCGGTGATCTCGTTTGACGAGTGGCAGCGGACTTTTGGCAGCAGCGCCGATGCGATTGGGAAAAATCTGCATATCGCCGGACTGGCCCCGCTTGAGGTTGTCGGCGTGATGCCGAAGACGATCGAAGTGTTCACTGGCGACACCGGTATCTGGCGCCCGATCAGCGAGGGGGATTTCCCGGCAGATGGGACACGCCAACTCAATCAGCGCTATCTGCTCATGATTGGTCGAATGCATGCCGGGGTTTCGACGGCGCAGGCGCTGGCCGCGCTCGATGCGCAGGCGGCGTCGATTCGCGCCGCACATGGCTTGAACCAATCCGACTGGCGATTCTCACCACGGTTCGTGCTCGATCTGCTGGTTGGCGATATCCGTGTCGCCTTGTGGGGTGCGCTGACCCTGGCCTTGCTGATCCTGCTGATTGCCGCGGCGAACGTCGCGATCCTGATTGATGGCCGACAGACGGCGCGACGCCATGAACAGGCCGTGATGCAGGCGATCGGCGCGAGTCGCCAACGAGTCTGGCGCGGCCTGCTCGCGGAATTGCTGGTCATTTCCGCATTCGCCTCGGCGATCGGCATCGGCATTGCCCAGCTCGGTATCGGCTTGCTGCGCGAATTCGCCCGCGACAGCATTCCGCGCGTCGATGGCATCACGATGGATTGGCGCATGGTTGGGGTTGCGCTCTTGCTTGGATTGGCGATGCCGCTGGTGGCCGTCATCAGCGGCGGCTTGCGCGTGAATGCACAGGCCAACGAGGCAATCCGCAGTGGCGGGCGCAATCTGCTCGGACAGCGTCGCCAGCGTCGCTTGCTGCCTGCCGCGGCAATGGCCTTGTCGACGCTGAGCCTGGTCGCCGCACTCGGCTTTGGCGCCGTACTCTGGCAATTGCAGAGCGTGAACCCCGGATTTTCAGCCGATCACGTGCATGCCTTGCAGCTGTTTCGCGGCACGCCGCGTGCCGACTGGAATGGATTCGCCGAGCAGATGCAGGAACGCCTTGCGACCATTCCAGGCGTGCGCGAAGTCGCCCTGACCAGCAGCGCACCGCTGTCGGTAATCGGGCCGAACCGGCTCGACCTTCGCGTCGCCGGTCGTGCTGAAAGCGAGCCGATGCAGGTCGGGTTTCGGCGGGTGGCGCCGGGCTATCGCGAACTGCTCGATATTCCCCTGCTCGCCGGTCGGGATTTTTCTGCGGGCGATCGCGAGGGCAGTGAGTCGGTCGCGATCATCAATCATGCCGCGGCCAGGCGGATCTTTGGCGATGCGCCGGCGATTGGCCAGCAGATCGAACTTCCACTCGCGCGGGATCAATGGGTTTCCTGTCGCGTTATCGGCGTTGTCGATGACGTGCGCAACGATGGCCTGCGCATGCCGGCCGCACCCGAAGTGCTGGTTCCGTTCGCCCAGGCTCCGGCTGTTGCGATGACCTTCCTCGTGCGCAGTGATCGCGATGTTGCCGGCATCGATCTGCAAATGGCCGATGCCCTCGGCGCAATCGATTCACAGCAGACCATCACGCGGCAATACGCGCTGGCAGACGATCTCGCCGCGCAACTCGCGCCGGCACGATTCTTCGCACGCACCGTCGGCGGCTTTGCCATCGCCGCGCTGCTGCTGGCGATGCTCGGTGTCTATGCAGTGGCGTCATTGCGCCAGCAACAGCGGGTCGGCGAACTCGGTTTGCGTCTGGCCATGGGTGCCGCGCCACGCGCACTTGCCGCTTCGATTCTTGGCGACAGCCTGCGCGGCAGCGCGCCCGGCGTCGTTCTTGGCCTGATTGCCGCCGGGCTGGCGATGCGCCTGCTGCAGGCGCAATGGTCAGGCATTGAACAAGTCCAGCAACCCGTACTGATTGCCGCCGGTCTGATCGCGATGTCGCTGGCGGCGGTACTTTCTGCGCTGCTGCCGGCCCGCCGCGCAGCACGCATCGATCCGATGACCGCGCTTCGTAACGAATAAGGATTGTCGACATGCTTGCCGATTTCAGATTCGCATTGCGTTCGCTGTTGCGTACCCCGGTGTTTACGGCCGTGGCGGTGGTGATGCTGGCGGCCGGCATCGGCTTGTCCATGTTCATGTTCAGTGCGATGAACACGCTTGCCCTGCAGCCGTTGCCGTTCCGCAATGCGGATCGCCTCGTCCATGTTGATCGTATCGACGTCAATGCCGACAGGGAGGAGTCGAAGCTGTCGATGGCGGAATTCCTTGTCCTGCGCGAGCATCAGCAAAGCATCGACACGCTCTCGGCCTATGCCAACGTGACGATGAATGTCAGCGGCGCGGAAGGTCCGCCCGAGCGCCTGTTCGGTGCCGGGATCACTCCTGATGTATTCACCACGCTCGGCATTGCTCCGGTGGTCGGACGCGATTTCAGTGCCGCTGATGGCAAGCCGGGATCCGCTGGCGTCGCAATCATCGGGCATCGGCTATGGGAGTTGCGTTTCAATCTGGCCAGCGACATCGTTGGCCGGCATTTTCGCGTCAATGGTCGGGATGTCGAAATCGTCGGCGTGATGCCGCCGAAATTTGCGTTTCCGCGTGCCGAGTCGGTATGGATGCCATTGTCGATGGATCGCGCCGAGGCCGATCGCGCAGGCGCCGTCAGCGTCGAGGCGTTTGGTCCGCTACGCGATGCGACAACGATCGCCCAGGCCAGCGACGAACTCAGCAGCCTGCTGGCGGCGAGTGATGTGAAGTCAGCCGATCAAACCGTGCAACGCCGGGCCCATATCGTGCGCATGGATCAGGTCTTCGTGCCGGCGCAGATGCTGCGCAGCACGACCGCCATGTCGATTGCGGTTTTTCTCGTGCTGCTGATTTCCTGCGCCAATGTGGCCAGCCTCGTGCTTGCACGCTTCAACCATCGGCGCCGCGATTTGTCGATTCGTTCGGCACTCGGCGCGAGTCGGCGTCGATTGATGGGTCAGGTATTCTCCGAAACCACCGTGATCGCAGTGCTCGCCGCCTTGCTTGGCTATGCCGGCGCCCGCGTCGGTGGCCAGTTGATGATGAACTCGCTGGCCAAGGTTCCCGGGCACATGCCGTACTGGCTCGATTTCGAGGTGACCTTTGCCGATATCGTCTTCAGTGTCGGCATTGCCGGCTTCGTCGCCCTGGTGGCCGGCTGGTTGCCGGCACGACGTGTAGCCGCGCATGAGCCAAGAGCAGAGCTTGCTCAAGGCGGGCAGGCGAACATCGGTGCCGAACGCCGTGCCGGGCGCGTCCTCGTTGCTTTCGAAGTGGCTCTTTGCACAGCCTTGCTGGCGAGTGCCGCACTGGCCATCGACAGTTCGATCAAGGCGCAGCACTACCCGATCGGCATTGCCACCGAGGGCATGTTGACCGGTCGGCTCGGGCTGAGCAGCGACGATTACTCCGATGCCGATGCGCGCCAACGATTCTTCGATCAGTTGCAGGTGCGTCTGGCGAGCTTGCCTGGAGTCAGCGGTGCCGCACTGGCCAGCAGCCTGCCCTTGATGAGCTACGAACGCAGCGACTATGAGCGCGATGGCGACGTGCCGGTGCGCAATGCCCGCCGCGAACGCGCCTGGACGGCAAGCGTTGGTGACGACTACTTCTCCGTGCTTGGCATCGCTTTGCGCGAAGGTCGCGGATTTGATCAGCGCGATCGAGCGGACAGTGCGCCGGTGGCCATTGTCAGTGCCAGCTTCGCGGCAAACGCATGGCCGGGCAAGGGCGCGCTCGGCCAACGATTGCGCTTGCATTCCGATGACGCGGCAGGCGCCTGGCTCGACGTGGTTGGCGTCGTCGACGACAACCTGATGGGTTCACCTTTCTGGGGCGGCGAGAACAATATCTTCCGGCCGCTGGCACAGGATCCGGTTTCGTCCTTCAGTTTTGTCGTGCATGCGGATCAGGCCTCGCCCGCCTTGTCCGAAGCCGTGCGCAGCGCGGTGGCGTCGATTGATGCCGACCTGCCGATTTACGCGCTGCAAAGCATGGAGGATCTGCGCGCGCAGACGTTCTGGCCACAGACCACCTTGATGCGCCTGTTCGGTATCTTTGCCGTGTTCGCAACGATACTGGCGATCAGCGGAATCCATGCGGTTCTCGCTTTCGATGTCGCCGGACGGGCCGCGGAAATCGGCGTACGCCGTGCTCTCGGTGCCGATACGCGCAGTGTGGTTGACCTGATCCTGCGTCGAGCCGGACGCCAGGTCGGTATCGGACTCATCGTCGGCATTCCGCTTGCTGTCGTGTTCTCGGTGCTGCTCTCGCACAATCTGATGCCGGGCGCCGCGGTTGATCCGCTCGCCTATTTCTCTGCGCTGCTTGTCTTGCTTGCTGCGGTCACGCTCGCCGCTGTCTTGCCGTTGCGGCGAGCCTTGCGTGTCGATCCGATGGTCGCCTTGCGTCACGAATAAGGAGTTTGGCCGTGCTTGTTGATTTCCGATTCGCCCTGCGTTCGCTGTTGCGTTCACCGGTATTCACGGCGGTTTCCGTGCTCATGCTCGGTGCCGGTATCGGGCTTTCGATTTTCATGTTCAGCAGCATCAATGCCTTTGTGCTCAAGCCGCTGCCGTTCCCGGAACCGGATCAGCTCGTGCATTTCGAGTACACCGACAGTCATGCGACTTCGCGCAACCTGGCGCTTCCGTCCAGCGACTGGCTGGATCTGCGTGAGCATCAGAAGACCCTGAAATCGCTGGCCGCCTATACGGTCGGAACGGCCAACCTCGGCGGCATCGATGGGCCGGCCGAACGCCTGTCCGGTGCCTGGGTCAGCGCCGATGCCTTGTCGACGCTCGGCGTGGCGCCGATTCTCGGTCGCGATCTTGATGCCGCCGATCAGATCATGGGCGCGGAGCCGGTCGCGGTGATCGGATTCGCGTTGTGGCAGCAGAAAATGAACGCGGATCCGGCGGTGATCGGTCGCAGCGTGCGCGTCAATGGCAAGCTGACTCGCATCGTCGGCGTTATGCCGCGTGACTTTGCCTTTCCGATGGCCGAGTCGGTGTGGCTGCCCTTGTCGAGCAGCCGTGGTTCCGAACAACGCGAAAACC
This sequence comes from uncultured Dokdonella sp., assembly GCA_964390215.1. Classification (GTDB taxonomy): domain Bacteria; phylum Pseudomonadota; class Gammaproteobacteria; order Xanthomonadales; family Rhodanobacteraceae; genus Dokdonella. Next base: position 116,401 of record CAYMHF010000002.1, read on the forward strand.
AGGCCATGGTGCTGGCATTCGGGCGTTTGCTGCCCGGCATTTCGATCGCCCAGGCACAAGCGGATTTTTCAAATTTGATGAAGGGGCTCGCCGCCGAACGCGGTCAGCCGTTGCGTGGCGACCAGGCCAAGGTCGAGCCGTTCGCCGATGAGTTCATCCAGCCACAGATTCTCGGTGCAACCAAGACCATGTTCATCGCTGTGCTGTTGGTGCTCTTGATTGCCTGCGCCAACGTGGCCAGCCTGGTCATGGCGCGTTTCTCGGCGCGGGCGCGTGAGCTTTCGGTGCGCGCAGCGCTCGGTGCAAGTCGGCGTCGCCTGGTCATGCAGGTACTCTCTGAATCGCTGATCATTTCTGTTCTGGCCGGCCTGCTTGGCTATGTCGGTGCGGAAGTGGCCGGTCAGTTGATGACACGAACGATGACGGCGGGCAATGGCTTCATGCCGTACTGGGTCGACTACCGCACCGATTGGCATGATCTGCTCTTCAGTGCTGGCATCGCGCTCGCCGCCGCTCTGCTGGCAGGCCTCGTTCCGTCCTTGCGCGCCGGGCGCGTCGATCTGCAGTCCGGTTTGCGCCAGGGCAGTGGCGGCAGCATCGGTGATGGCAGCAAGCTCGGGCGTTCACTGGTTGCCGCCGAAGTGGCCTTGAGCGTGGTGCTTCTGGTCTGCGCCGGGGTCGCCATCCGCAGTGCCTTGCAAGCGCAGGATGCGCCGCTCGGAATCAATACCGATCAGGTCCTCAGCGGCCGCATCGCGATGTTCGACGATGACTATCCCGATGCCGCCGCACGCCTGCGCTTCACCGAGAATCTTGCGCCGCGATTGCGTGCACTGCCCGGCGTCAGCGACGTGGCGTTTGCCAGCACCTTGCCGCTGATGGGCTATGAGCGACAGAAATATGCAAAGGCCGGCGATGACTACGCCGACGACGCCAGTCGTCCGCAAGCCTGGTCGTCGAGTGTCAGCGATGACTTCTTCAACGTATTCGGCATTGCCCTGCGCGAAGGCCGCGGCTTCGACGCGCGCGATACGGCGAGCAGTCCACTGGTTGCCGTGGTCAGCGCCAGCTTCGCCGCCAAGGTCTGGCCGGGTGGCAACGCAATTGGTCAGCGCGTGCAGCTCAACCCCAAGGATGAGCTGAGTCCGTGGCTCGAAGTCGTCGGCATTGTTGCCGACAGCCTGCAGGCCGATTACCTGACTACCTCGGCAACGCTTCCCGCTCATCGTGGCGACGGCAACGTGTTTCGCCCGATCAGCCAGAATCCACCAACCATCGTCAGTTTTGCCGTGCGTGCGGACGGGGATATTTCGGCATTGAGCGAACCGATACGCAACGCGGTCAGCGCGGTTGATGCCAATCTTCCGGTTTACTGGTTGCAAGGCATGAACCAGTGGAAGGACAAGATGCTCTGGGGCCCGAATATCCTGGCCAATCTGTTCGGTGTATTCGCCGTGTTTGCGCTGCTTCTCGCCGTCGCCGGCATCTACGCCGTGCTCGCCTTCGACGTCAACGCACGCACCCGCGAGATCGGCGTCCGCCGCGCCCTCGGTGCCGGAACGCGCGGCGTACTCGGCATGGTCTTCAAGCGTGGCGCGCGTCAGGTCATCGTCGGTTTGCTTATCGGCATCCCGCTGGCCTTCGCCTTCTCGCGCCTGCTCGGCGCGGTCGTCATGCCCGGAGCATCGAACGATCCGCTGGCCTACGCGATCGTCATCGCCGCCCTCGCCATCGCCCTGCTGTTCGCCGCCCTGATACCCGCCCGCCGCGCCTTGCGCGTCGATCCGATGGTGACCTTGCGCAATGAGTGATCAAATCGAATTCCCTGCAGGAAGCGGCTTCAGCCGCGATGCTTTAATGCATATTGGATAAAGGTATCGGGCCTGAAGGCCTCTCCTACGAAAGCCGATTCGGGCTTCTTGGCCGTTCCCCGCGTCACCGCCTCCTGCCATAGTTGGTCAAAGCGAGAAAGTATCCGCTTTGCAAATCGGGCATTCGCACATTCACCTTGTCAGGAAAATCCATGATTCATCTTGAAAAAGTCGAAAAATCCTATCCACTGGAAGGTGGTCGCAGTTGGGTATTGCGCAATGTCGATCTGGCTATCGCTGACGGAGAATTTGTCAGCGTGATGGGGCCGTCGGGTGCGGGCAAGAGTTCCTTGCTCAACGTGCTTGGGCTCATGGATCAGGACTGGCAGGGTTCGTATGCGCTCGATGGCGTTGCAGTCGACAAGCTCAATGGCAAGCAGCGTCAGGCTTTGCAGCGTGAGAAGATTGGTTTCATCTTTCAGCACTATCATCTGATCGATGATCTGAAGGTCTGGGAGAATCTCGATCTGCCACTGCAATATCGCGATGTTCCAGCAAAAGAGCGGGCGGCACGTGTCGGTGATCTGCTTGATCGCTTCCAGATCGTCGGCAAGAAGGATCTCTATCCGAACCAGCTTTCCGGTGGTCAGCAGCAACTGGTCGCGGTCGCAAGGGCGGTAATCGCCCGGCCGAAGGTGCTGCTCGCCGACGAGCCGACCGGCGCGCTGCATTCCGGGCAGGCGCGCATCATCATGGATCTGCTTGCCGAGCTGCACCAGGAAGGCATGACCATCGTCCAGGTCACCCACAACGAGCTCTATGCCAACGAGGCGCAACGCATCGTTCGATTGCGTGATGGCTGGATCGAGAAAGCGGCTGTATGATATCAGCTAGCTAGACTGGCTAGATAGGAGCAGGCAATGAACTGGCAATTGCAGGAAGCGAAGAATCGCTTGAGCGAAGTGGTCAAGGCAGCCAAGACCAAAGGCCCGCAGATCATTACGGTGCGTGGCAAGGAAGAAGTCGCCGTGGTTTCCATAGAGGAACTTCGCCGACTTACTCCGAACAAGGAATCCTTGTTCGAATTCCTGCGCAATTCACCCTTGCGCGGAGTCGAGTTGAATATTGAACGGTCACGCGACAGCGAAGATCGGGATATTGGCCTGTGAGTTTTCTCCTCGATACCTGCGCGTTGAGCGACCCAACCTATCCGCGACCAAATGCAGGCCTGCGCAAGTGGTTTGGCGCGACGCCGGAGAACGCAACCTATATCAGCGTTTTGTCGATTGGCGAGATCCGCAAAGGACTTGAGCGACTCGATAGTGCGCCGAAGGCGGCGAAGATCGGCGCCTGGCTTGATCACGAGCTGATGCCGCGATTCGACCGACGACTGCTCGATGTGGATCTGGAAGTCTGCAAGGTCTGGGGCCGCGTTTGCGGCAAGCTTTCGAAGCAGGGGCGTCCACAACCCGTGATCGACAGCTTGATCGCGGCGACAGCCATCGCCCACGGACTTGCCCTGGTTACTCGCAACGTCCGGGATTTCGCTGATTTCGACATTGAGGTCATCAATCCATGGACATGAGCAAACCCCATATCCTCATCGCCGACGATCAGCGCGATGTGCGCGAGGCCTTGCGTCTGCTGCTCAAGAGCGAGGGCTGGGCGTGCACCGCGGTCGAAGGTCCGGCCGAGGCGCTCGAAGCCGCTCGCAAGCAGCATTTCGATGTCGCCTTGATCGATCTGAACTACACGCGCGATACGACCTCGGGCGCCGAGGGCCTCGAATTGCTCGGCGAGTTGAAGGCGCTTGATGAAGAACTGCCAGTCGCGGTGATGACGGCCTGGGGCACGATCAATGTGGCCGTCGAGGCGATGCGCCACGGTGCCGGTGATTTCGTCGAGAAGCCCTGGGACAACCAGCGTCTGATGAGCGTGCTCGCCAACCAGCGCGCGCTCGGTCGAGCACGCCGTCGTGGAAAACGCCTGCAGGCCGAGAACGTGTTGTTGCGCGGTCCCGCAGCGGAAGGATTCATTGCCCAAGCGCCGTCCATGCGAGGTCTGCTTGAGCGTCTCGCACGCGTCGCGCCCTCCGATGCGAACGTGCTGATCCTTGGTGAGAACGGTACCGGCAAGGGCGTCATCGCGCGCCTGCTGCATGATGCGTCGAAACGCGCCGATGCCAGCTTCGTCAAGGTCAACATGGGCGGGATTCCCGAGAGCGTGTTCGAGGCCGAAATGTTCGGTCACGTCCGCGGCGCGTTCACCGATGCCAAATCGGATCGAATCGGACGCTTTGAACTCGCCGATGGCGGCAGTCTTTTTCTTGACGAGATCGCGAATATCCCGCTCGCCCAGCAACCCAAATTGCTGCGCGTGCTGGAGGATGGCGAGCTGGAACGAGTCGGCTCCTCGCGCACGCTGAAAGTTGATGTCCGACTGATTTCGGCGACCAATGCGGATCTTTCAGCCGAGATCGCCAGTGGTGCATTCCGCAAGGATCTGCTGTTCCGCTTGAACACGGTTGAATTGCACCTGCCGCCGCTGCGCGAGCGTGGTGAGGATATTCCGCTGCTCGCCAATTCATTTCTTGATCGCTTCGCCAAGCGCTATCAGCGCGACGGCATGCGTTTCGCCTCATCGGCGATGAACGCCTTGTCGGCCTATGCCTGGCCCGGCAATGTGCGCGAGCTCTCACATGCGATCGAACGCGCCGTGCTGATGGCAGCCAGCGAAGTGCTGGATGCCTCGGCGCTCAATCTGAATGCCGGTTCGGTCGCGGTCGGTGTCGGGGCGATGGCTGCACCGGCAGGCAATGATCAGGTCACGGTCGAGGAATCCGAGAAGCAGCTCGTGCGTCAGGCGCTGGAAAAAACCGGCGGCAATATCCAGCGTGCGGCGGCGATACTCGGCTTGAGTCGACCCGCCTTGTATCGACGCATGGAAAAATACGGTATTGAATGAGCTTCACCTCGATCCGACACTACTAGTCCTTCTCCCTTCGGGAGAAGGTGGCCAAAGGCCGGATGAGGGTGCGCTTTTACGAGAGAGATCATGCTTCGCACGTACCCTCATCCGCCTGATTCGCACCATCCTTGGTGCTCACCCTTCGGGCCGGCTACCGCCGTTCGCGCTCGATCCCATCGAGCGCAGTCGGCACCTTCTCCCAAGGGGAGAAGGGCGCGGACTGACGATTTTCTGTAATGCAGGATTGTTTGCGTCATTGTCGAATGCTTAATTCAGCTCGCAGATGTCGTGAACAACATCATTTCAGGAATCCTTGATGTCGATTGACCTGAATCAACATCGCGCACGTGCAACCCGCTGGGGCTACGAAACGCGCCTGTTCGTCGGCGCGTTGGTGGTTGCCCTGCCTGCCTTGCTGACCCTGCTCATTGTGCTCTGGACGCATGAGCAGATGCGCCCCTACGCCCTGTGGTTGACCATCGTGGTCAGCGCAATCACGGTGCTGCTCGCGTTCGAAGTTCGTCGCCGTGCCGTGTATCCGTTGCGGACCATGGCGAATCTGCTCGAGGCCCTGCGCGAAGGGGACTACAGCCTGCGTGGTTCGGCGGCGCGGCGCGGCGATGCGATTGGCGAGGTCGTCATCGAGATCAATACGCTGTCACAGACCTTGCGCGAACAGCGTCTCGCAGTTGAGGAAAAAAGCGCCTTGCTGGCCAAGGTGATCGCGGCACTCGATATCGCCGTACTCGCGTTTGATGCGGAGGGCTTCCTCAAGCTGGCCAATCCGGCCGCAGAACGCCTGCTTGGTTCACCTTTCGACAAATTGAACGGGCGTTCGGCGGCGGCGCTGGATCTCGGAGACTGGCTGGGTGCGCACGAGCCGCGGATCAGCGAACGCACCTTCCCGGGCGGCAGCGGGCGTTGGGAAGTGCGTCGCGCCCAGTTCCGCGAGGATGGCCGGCCGCATGATCTGCTTGTTGTCACCGATTTGAGCCGGACCCTGCGCGAGGAGGAACGCCTGGCCTGGCAGCGCCTGTTGCGCGTGCTCGGGCATGAACTCAACAACTCGCTGGCGCCAATCCGATCAATGGCGGCGACTCTGGCCAAATTGCTCGCGGTTGAACCGCTCGCCGAAGACTGGCGCGACGATGCCGGCAGCGCGCTCGGGGTGATTGGCGATCGTGCCGAAGCGCTGGCCCGATTCATGGCGCGCTACACCGCGTTCGCCCGATTGCCGCCACCGAAACCGAAATCGTTCGCCTTTGCCGAACTTGTCCAGCGCATTGTCCATCTGGAGCAGCGCATGTCGGTGCTGGTCGAGGCAGGCCATGAAATCCAGATAAGCGCAGATCCCGATCAGATCGAGCAAGCGCTGATCAATCTGCTCAAGAATGCGGTTGATGCGACCTTGCCAGGCGGGGGAGACGTGCGCATTTGCTGGCAAGCGACGGCTGATGAATTGTGCCTCGAAATCATCGACACGGGCGGCGGCCTGCCGCATAGCGAAAACCTGTTCGTGCCGTTCTTCACGACCAAGCCGGGCGGCTCCGGCATCGGCCTCGTTCTCGCCCGCCAGATCATCGAGGCGCACCGCGGCAGCCTGGCACTCGAAAATCGCCAAGACGCGCAGGGCTGCGTGGCGCGTGTCATCCTTCCGCTCTGAACGAGATGCCTGACGATGAGGAGTCTGCGATGGATGCGCCTGCAGGATTGACAGGATCACCGGCCGCCGGTCGCCACAATGCGAATTTTGCGCTGTCCCTGCTCGGCGTTTTCCTGTTGATCTCCGCCGCATTGGCGATCAACCCGGCGACGCGTTCGGACTGGCTGCTGGAGAACGTGATCACCGTGGCTGCGCTGGTCTGGTTGATCTGGTCTTATCGGCGTCTGCCCTTGTCGAACCTTGCCTGTGGCCTGCTTTTCGTTTTCGGCGTTCTGCACGAGATCGGATCGCACTATCAGTACTCCGATGTGCCCTACGATCGCTGGTTCGCAACGATCAGTGGCGGTCATTCAATCGATGTGATGCTCGGCTTCGAGCGAAACCAGTACGACCGACTTGTGCATTTCCTTTATGGCTTGCTGATCACGCCGGTTGCCGCCGAAGTGATCGCCGCGCGGGTTCGCCTGCATGGCTTCTGGCTGTTCCTGTTGCCAGTCACCTTCATCATGTCGCACTCGTTGATCTACGAATTGATCGAATGGTTCGCGGCCAGCGTCTTCGGCGGTGAAGTCGGCCAGGCTTATCTCGGCACCCAGGGTGATGTCTGGGATGCGCAGAAGGACATGTTCCTGGCCACGATCGGTTCGTTGATTTCACAACCGCTCTGGATGTGGCATCGCGCGGCGCGCCGAGTGTCTGCGGCGATGGATGGGACGATCCGCACTTGAACCGGTCGTCACCGTCGCGTAACACTGCATGGACATTTCCAGCGGTGATCTGACCATGCGATTGATTTGCGCGGTATGTGTTCTTCTCGCGGCTACCGGCCTGCAGGCGGTCGAGCGACGCGTCATCACCCATGAGGATCTCTGGCTGATGCCGCGGGTCGGTGCGCCGGCGACGAGTCCGGATGGCCTCAACGTCGTGTTTCCGCTGAGCGAGCCTGCCTACAAGAAGGAAGAGCAAGTCGCCGACCTTTGGCTGGTGCCGAGTGACGGCCATGAGCCTGCGCGACGGCTCACGGCGGGCAAGGGTGGCGAGTCCGATCCGGCATGGAGCAGCGACAGCCACCGGCTCGCGTTTTCAGCCAAGCGCGGCGATGACAAGGAATCGCAGATCTACATCATTGATCTGGCTCGCGGTGGCGAAGCGCAACGCGCGACCCGGATTTCAACGGGCGCCGCATCACCGCAATTCTCGCCAGACGGTTACCGGATCCTGTTCACCAGCAGCGTCCATGCCGAAGCACTCAACGATGCCGACAGCGAACGCCTTGCCAAACAGGAGGAGGAGCGCAAATTCAAGGCGCGCACCTACACCTCTTATCCGATCCGCGATTGGGACAAGTGGATCGATGGAAAGCAGACCCATGTGTTCGTGCAGAAGATTGGTGATCAGGATTCACGTGATCTGCTTGCCGGCAGCGCCTTGATCAAGCAGCCCGGATTTGCCCTGGCCAAGGGATCGGCGCGCTGGACACCGGATGGCAAGTCGATCGTGTTTGCGGCAAGCCGAAATCGCAATCGTGCGGCGTGGTCGTTCACCAACGATGATCTGTGGATGGTGTCGATCAGCGGCGGTGAGCCGCGTCGGTTGACCGGCCACGATGGACTCGATGGCGGGGATTCCTGGTCGTCGCCACGTTTCAGTCAGGACGGCCGTCGCTTGTTCGCGGTCGTCGAGCCGCGAACCGACAAGGTCTACAACGCGCGCCAGATCGGCATGTTTGATTGGCCCTCGCTGCGCGATGGCGGGCGCATCCGTCTTCCCGATGGTCGCGAGATCAGCGATTACGTGGTTTCTCCCGATGGCAAGCATGTTGACCTGCTGGGCGAGGATGCGGGGCAGGTCAAGCTCTATCGTGCAGCGGCCCGATCCGGCGAAGCGGTTCTGGCTGGCGCGCCAGCGCACGGCATTTATTCAAATCTCGACGTCGGCGGTACACGCTCGCCCGTGCTGATCGCGGCCTATCAGAGTGCGACCGAACCACCCGAAATCGTGCGCCTGAATCCGAATGGTCGGGAGTTCCAGCGCCTGTCTTCAATGGCGAGTGCCAAGGCCGCCTTACTCGATCTGCCGCCTGTCGAGAATTTTTCCTTCACCAATCAGCGTGGCCAGCGCATCCACAACATGCTCGTGCGCCCACCTGCGTTCAATCCAGGCAAGAAATATCCCTTGCTCGTGTTGATGCACGGCGGCCCGTATTCGCAATGGCAGGATGCCTGGGTGCTGCGCTGGAATTATCACCTGCTCTCGGCGGATGGCTATGTGTTGCTGCTGACGAATTACGTCGGCTCGACCAGCCAGGGCGAGGCGTTTGCGCAGGCGATCCAGGGCGATCCGCTGAAAGGCCCGGCTGACGACGTCAATCAGGCGGCCGACGAGGCGATCAAGCGCTATGCATTCATCGACGGTAGCCGTCAATGCGCAGCCGGTGCAAGCTATGGCGGGCATCTGGCCAATTGGCTGCAAGGCACGACGACACGCTACCGCTGTCTGATCAGTCACGCGGGTCTGGTCAATCTCGAATCGCAATGGGGAACCAGCGACAACTCCTACGACCGCGAGATCTCGGCCGGTGGTCCGGTCTGGGAGCGGGGTGCAATCTGGCGCGAGCAAAACCCGATCATGCTGGCGGCGAACTTCAAGACGCCGGTCCTGGTGAGCTTCGGCGAAAGCGACTTCCGAGTTCCGCTCAACAACGGGCTCGAATACTGGACTGCCCTGCAGCGTCAGCAGGTGGAAAGCAAGTTGATCATTTTCCCCGACGAGAACCACTGGATCATGAGCGGCGAGAACAGTCGCTATTACTACGCGCAGGTTCGTGACTGGCTCAAGCAGTATCTCGAACCGGAGTTGCCGAAATCGAGCGCAGAAACACCGGCCGCGTCACCGGTGAAATGAAGAAGCCCCGCAGGGCGGGGCTTCCTTCACGCGCACGAGCAAACGGATTACTTGGCTTTCAGGCCTGAAGCATCGACGTCAACGACGCCCTTGATGCCTTTGGCCACGGCGATCGCCTTCTTGACGCCAGTCTTTGAATCAAGCACGCCGATCAAGGTCACCACACCATTCGTGGTGTTCACCGAAATGTCGGTGCTTGAGATGCCTTCCGTGGTGGCCAGGTCAGCCTTGACCTTTGTCGTAATCCAGGTGTCAGTCACCGGCTGCTCGGAATCCATGTCGGCGGCGTTTTCCGCCGGCATCGGCTGCTCGGCGGCGATTGCCAGGCTCGATCCACCAACAACAAACGCGACGCCGAGGATAATGCGATTGAACACGAGAGCTGCATTCTTCATGGGGTTTCTCCTTGTGGGGGGCGGACTCCGCAGAGCGGAGCGAGGTCGGTGGGTTCTGCGAGCGACACCCAGCGGCGAACTCGGCGGCAAGTCTTGCGACGGCCATGGGTATATACACTGAACAACGCGGATTTGACGCGGTTTGGGGTGCGCTGGCGTTCAGGCTCGGCACACTTCAGGGCTGCGCGACAAACTCTCTGCCAAGCAATCCATAAATCGCGCTGTCCTGAATCTCGCCTTCGACGTGCCAGCGTTCACGCAGTCGCCCTTCAAGCCTGAAACCGAGTTTTTCGAGTAGTCGACACGATGCCAGGTTGCGTGGATCGACATCGGCCTCGATGCGCAGATAACCGAGTGTGTCGAACGCATGATTGAGCGCGGCCAGCAACGCTTCGCGGCCAAATCCGTGATTCCAGTGCGCACTCGCCAGGGCATAGCCGATCTCGGCACGATGGTGGCGCGGATTGAGTGCGAACAGTGTCGTCGTGCCGATGACCTTGTCGTTTTCACGCAAGGCGATGCCCCATTGCAGATGGGTGCCGTTGATGCGTCCGGCATCGATGTTGCGCAGATACGCTTGCGCCTCGGCGATTCCGACAAATGGCGCATGACTCCAGTAACGCATGGTTTTCGGATCCGAAAAGATCGCGAACAGATCCTCGACATCGGCAACCTGGATCTGACGCAAGCGCAGGCGCGAAGATTCGAGAGTTGGCAGTATTTTCCGGGACTTCATGTGCGCAGTATCGGCGGAGAGCCGTGATTCGGGAATAGGGAGTGGGGAGTGGGGAAGAGCCCAGGCGTGCCGGCTTTTGTAGGAAGCGGCTTCAGCCGCGATGCTCTTGCTCTCACCAAGCAACGGCATCGCGCCTGAAGGCTGCTCCTACACAAAGCTCGATCGCAACGGGCCGACGTAGGAAGCGGCTTCAGCCGCCATGCTCTTGCATGCAACGAACAGGGTTCTGCCGCGACAGCGGCTTGGAGTATTGTTGGTAGTCCAGACTTCCGGAGCCATGCTGATGTCGCTCAAATTTCCCCTTGCTTTCGTGCTCGCCTTGATCGTCGTCACGCAAACGGTGTGGGCGGCTGAATTGCTGGTTGATCACGTCAATGGCTACACGCTGGATAGCGCAGGCAAGCTGGCGCGGTTCGAAGCCCTGCTGGTCGACGATGGCAGGGTGGTCGCAACCGGCAACCATGCCGACATGGCAAAGCGCGCAGCCGACGCGAAAGTTTTTGACGGCAAGGGTCGCACCATGCTGCCGGGTCTGATCGATGCCCATGGGCACGTCATGGGGCTGGGGTTCATGTCCCTGCAGGCGGATCTGACCGGTACGACATCGCTGGATGCAGCCCTCGGCAAGATCAAGTCGTTTGCCGCCAGCCACCCGGATGATCGCTGGATCATCGGTCGCGGCTGGAACCAGGTCATGTGGAAACTCGGTCGTTTCCCGACTGCGAAGGAACTCGACGCGGTTGTCGCTGATCGGCCGGCATGGATGGAGCGGATAGACGGCCACGCGGCCTGGGCGAATTCTGCGGCGCTGAAGCTCGCCGGCATCAGCAAGGCAACAAAAGATCCGGTCGGCGGCCGCATTGAGCGCGATGCCGAGGGCAACCCAACCGGCATGTTTGTCGACGCCGCGATGGAACTCATCGGCAACAAGATCCCGCCAGCAACCGATGCCCAACTCGACGCCGCGCTTGTCGCCGCGCTCGACATGATGGCCAGTGTCGGCCTGACCGGTGTCGGCGATGCCGGTATCGATCTGGCCACGTTCAAGCGCTATCAGCGCTTCGCCGACGCAGGCAAGCTCAGCGCACGCATCAACGCGATGATCGGTGGCACCGGCGAGGATTTCGATGCGATCAGCAAGGATGGCCCGCTGCTTGGCTATGGCCATGATTTCCTCAGCGTGCGCAGTGTGAAGCTGTACGCCGATGGCGCACTTGGCAGCCGGGGTGCCGCGATGTTGATGCCATATTCGGATGACGCAAAGAACTCCGGCCTGCTCTTCAGCAAACCGGATGAAATGACCGCGATGATCAACAAGGCGTTCGGTCATGGCTATCAGGTTTGCGTGCACGCCATCGGCGACAAGGGCAATCGCGAGGTGCTCGACAGCTTTGCCGCGTCATACAAGACATATCCGGAGGCCAAGGCGCTGCGCAACCGCATTGAACACGCCCAGGTTGTCAGCGTTGACGACATCCCGCGTTTCGTTGATCTGAACCTGATCGCCTCGATGCAGCCGACCCACGCCACCTCGGACATGAACATGGCCGAAGACCGCGTCGGCCACGAGCGCATCAAGGGCGCCTACGCGTGGCGAACCTTCCTCAAGCAGGGCACGCGCATCGCCGGCGGTTCGGATTTTCCGGTCGAATCGCCCAACCCGTTCTTCGGCCTCTATTCCGCTGTCACCCGTCAGGATCATGAAGGCCACCCCCCCGGCGGCTGGTACCCCAAGCAAGCGATGACCATGACCGAAGCCCTGCGCGCCTTCACCCTCGATGCCGCCTACGCCGCTCATCAGGAAGACACGCTCGGCACGCTGACACCCGGCAAGTGGGCCGATTTCATCCTCATCGATCAGGACATCTTCACGATTGATCGGCAGAAGATCTGGAAAACGCGTGTATTGCAGACCTGGGTGGCTGGCAAATCCGTGTACGAGGGCAAGGGCGCCGACTGAACCCATCGCGATTGCCAATCCTCGGTCAATGGAAAGCGCACGATTGACCGAGGATTTTCGTACCCGGTGAATGCCCCGGACCAATGCCGTGATATGCATATGAGCACACTCACCTGTCCGGCATTTTCCTATCTGCGATAATCCGCAACCATATAAGACCCGATCCCGTCGTGAAGAAATCCAGCCAAAGCCATCTCGACCGCCTCGAAGCCGAGAGCATCCATATCCTGCGTGAAGTCGCGGCCGAGTTCGCCAATCCGGTGATGCTGTACTCGGTGGGCAAGGACAGTTCCGTGCTGCTGCATCTGCTGGTCAAGGCTTTCGCGCCGGGGCGACCGCCGATTCCGCTGCTGCACATCGACACGCGCTGGAAGTTCCGCGAGATGATCGCGTTCCGCGACCTGCGCGCCGCGGAAACGGGCTGCACCCTGCACGTGCACATCAATCCGGACGGCATCGCCCAGGAGATGAGTCCCATCACCCACGGTGCCACGGTGCACACCGATGTGATGAAGACGCAGGGCCTGAAGCAGGCGCTGGACAAATTTGGATTCGATGCGGCGATTGGCGGTGCCCGGCGTGATGAGGAAAAGTCGCGGGCCAAGGAACGCGTATTCAGTTTCCGCAGCGCGCAGCACCGCTGGGATCCGAAGAATCAGCGCCCGGAGTTGTGGAGCCTGTACAACGCACGTATCCACAAGGGCGAATCGGTGCGGGTATTTCCGCTCTCGAACTGGACTGAGCTGGATATCTGGCTGTACATCTTCCGCGAGCAGATTCCGGTGCCCTCGTTGTATCTCGCAAAGCTGCGCCCCGTGGTCGAGCGCGATGGTGCACTGATCGTGGTTGATGACGATCGCCTGCCATTGCGCGAGGGTGAGCAGCCGATGATGAAGAAAGTCCGCTTCCGCACGCTGGGTTGCTATCCGCTGACGGGCGCCATCGAGTCGGATGCCGAAACGCTGGAGGCCGTCATCGGGGAAATGCTGGTTTCCACCACCTCCGAACGCCAGGGCCGCGTGATCGATCACGATCCTTCCGCATCGATGGAGAAGAAGAAGCAGGAGGGCTATTTCTGATGAAGCCGGGAATGGACGGAAGGGGCACCGCGACAAGCTCCATCGCCGAATACCTTCAGCAGCACGAGACTAAGAGCCTGCTGCGTTTTATCACCTGTGGCAGTGTGGATGACGGCAAGAGCACGCTGATTGGTCGCTTGTTGTATGAGTCCAAGATGCTGCTCGATGATCAGCTGACCACATTGGAATCCGACAGCCGCCGACACGGCACGCAGAACGGCGAGATGGATTTTGCGCTGCTCGTCGATGGCCTTGCCGCCGAACGCGAGCAGGGCATCACGATTGATGTGGCCTACCGTTTTTTTGACACCGAGCGGCGCAAGTTCATCGTCGCCGATTGTCCGGGCCACGAGCAGTACACGCGCAACATGGCCACCGGTGCGTCCACGGCCGATCTGGCCATCGTGCTGGTCGATGCACGCAAGGGAGTGTTGATCCAGACCCGCCGGCACAGCTATATCGCCTCGCTGCTGGGGATCCGTCACGTGATTCTGGCGGTGAACAAGATGGATGTGGTCGGATACGATCAGGTGACGTTCGAGCGCATTGCCCACGAATATCGCCAACTGGCCAGTCAGTTCGGAATCGAAAACGTGCACTGCGTTCCGCTATCGGCACTGAGGGGCGACAACATGATGTCGGCCAGCCCCCAGATGCCCTGGTACGAGGGCGACAGCCTGCTCAGCCTCCTCGAAAGCATCGACGTCAGCCGCCCTGAAATCAGCCGACCCTTCCGTCTTCCCGTGCAGTGGGTCAATCGACCGGACCAGAACTTCCGCGGATTCTCCGGTCTGGTCGCCAGCGGCGATGTCCGCGTCGGTGACGAGGTCATCGTGTTGCCGTCCGGGACGCGCAGCCGGCTTGCCGGTGTGATCAATCCGCAGGGCGAGTCCAACGCCGCGAGCGAGGGCGATGCGGTCACCGTGACCCTGGCCGACGAAGTCGACGTCAGTCGCGGCGACGTGATTGCCGCCGCCGCTCACCCGCCGGAAGTCGCCGACCAGTTCGCTGCACACCTGCTGTGGATGGCGGATGCACCGCTGCTGCCCGGGCGCGGCTACTGGCTGAAAATCGGCTGTCAAACCGTCGGCGCCCAGATCACCGAAATCAAGCATCGCGTTGACATCAACAGCCAGAAATTCCTCGCCGCCAAGCGCGTGAATCTCAACGAGGTCGCCTACTGCAACCTGATGCTGGATCATCCAATTGCCTTCGAGGCGTATGCCGACATCCGCGCCCTCGGCGGCTTCATCCTGATTGATCGCCAGAGCAACGCCACGGTGGGTTGCGGCACCATCGACTTTGCCCTGCGCCGGGCCACCAACATCCACTGGCATCAACTCGAAATCAACCGCCACGCGCGTGCCGCCATCAAGGGCCAGACTCCCTCGTGCCTGTGGTTCACTGGCCTGTCCGGTTCAGGCAAGTCGACCATCGCCAATCTCGTCGATCGCCGTCTGCACGCGCTGGGATACCACACCTATATCCTCGACGGCGACAACGTGCGTCACGGCCTCAACAAGGATCTCGGCTTCACCGACGAGGATCGCGTCGAAAACATCCGCCGCGTTGCCGAAGTCGCCAAGCTGATGGTCGATGCGGGCCTGATCGTGCTGGTCAGCTTCATCAGCCCGTTCCGTGACGAACGCCGCATGGCGCGCGAACTATTCGACGAGAACGAATTCCTCGAAGTGTTTGTCGACACGCCGCTCGCACTTTGCGAGCAGCGCGATCCCAAAGGCCTGTATCGCCGTGCCCGCGCCGGCGAAATTCCCAATTTCACCGGTATCAGCTCACCGTACCAGCCACCTGAGCACGCCGATATCCATTTGCCAACCGCCGAACTCACCGCGGAACAATCGGTTGAGCGTGTGACCTCACGATTGCTGGAGTATGTGGCTGAATAGCGGACATGATGCAAAACACTCGTTCATCCTGGTTCAATCGAGCAAGACCGGATCATCGGAGTGCGGACACGCTGGGTTGGGAGTTCGGAACCTGCTTTTCTGCAGCTTCGCGACGCGCACAGGAAAAGTTGGATGACACCCGGGATTTTCAATGGATCTCAAAGAAACTCCACGTTTCCAATGCGGACGTTGCTTGCGCTCTGCCTCATCGTGACCCACGCGGTACTCGTCGCCATCAGCGACCGGCTTCCGGACTCGGTCGCAGCATTGGTCGCGGCAACAGTCTATCTGCCACTTTGGCCGTTTTCTGCTGTGGGGCTCGATGTCTATGGCCAAGCAGAATCCGGCGGCTGGTCATCACCGAATCTTCTCAGTTGGTGCATCCTTGCGCTGCTATGGTCGCTTTTCTGGCTGTTCGTCGCTTTTCTCCTGGTGAGGCCGAGAAAGAGTCAACGAGCGCCCGGCATCTAACAGTTGCAAGATGGCGCTTTTTGGCGCGCTCAACTTAGTCCAAGTGCTGGATATCTCAATGATCTCGCGAATTCTGTCTGACGAGTTTCGATTGCTGACGTTTCGTCGGCCCAGTTCAGCAATGCACACGCAATGGAAAGCATTCCTGATATTTGGGCTGGCTTTCACCTGGTTGGCGGGTATCGGCCGATATTGGGACAACCCCAAAGCGCATCTGTGGCAGACCCTTGGTCTGGGTTCGGTTGCCTATGTATTTGTGCTGGCGCTGATTGTCTGGATCTTGCTCGTGCCGCTCAAGCCGAAGCATTGGTCATATCGGAACGTTCTGCTTTTCATTACGCTGACTGCGCCGCCGGCAGTGCATTACGCAATTCCTGTAGAGCAATTCCTTTCGGCCGAAGGTGCCAGAACCGCAAATGCATGGTTTTTGATTGTCGTCGCAGTTTGGCGGGTTGCCCTCTTTTCAGTGTTCCTTCGGCAGGTTGCAGGCTTGTCCTGGGGAATGGTCGTAGTTGCAACGCTGCTGCCACTGGTGATCATCATCATTGCCCTCTCGGCGCTCAATCTGGAGCACGTTGTTTTCAACTTGATGAGTGGTATTCGGGAAGAGGATCGCAGCCCGAATGACGCGGCCTACGGGATCGTGTTCCTGCTTTCAGTATTCTCGTTCATGGCGGCGCCGATTCTGCTGATTGGCTATCTCATCGCGGTGTTTAACGCGCGGATGGGTGTCCGATCCACCCGGTCGCCGAGATACACGCGATGAACTCAACACCAGCGTATCTACGCTGGCCGCTTTGGGTACTCGCTTGCCACTGTTACTACGCGCGCTTGCTTCCGAGCGTGCGGCTTGAGTTGATGGGATTGAATTCGAGGGTGCGCTGAGCCCGGTTGAGGATGTCGCTCTGGTGGGCAGCAATGGCGGCGAGGAGGTCACCGAACATCTGCGCAACAGTCGGGTTGACGCTCGCGGATCAAGCCAGCGACAGATCGCCCGGATTGATTTCCGGGCGTTGTATCCCTGTCGATGACGCGTGCTTCAGGTGCGCCAATAGTTGTTGGCGGCGGCCACGGTCTGGAAGTTGATGGCGATCACCTGGGACGCGGCGGTCAGGCCGTCTGCCGATTCCGCGTATTCGGGGCGCAGCTTCTTCAGGGTGTCCATGTCGGGTTGGGTGTACTTCACGCCGCGTCGACTCAGGGTTATCGCAAGTTCGAAGCCAGCCTGCGGGGTGGGTGTGATCAATGATGTGAGCCATGGTTCAGTCATCTTCTGCTCCTGCTGAGTTGTCGGTTTTACCGGACTGCAAACAGCCCGCGACACTTCGCCGCAGATGGGCGGTTCGGAGTTGTCGCAAATGCTTTGCATCCGCATACAGTCTACGCCGGTGCACCTTGCAGGGGTGTCGCCAGCGCGTGAATCACTGGCGAGCCGGGCCGGTCAGCCTTAGCCATTGCCATGGAATCGGCTCATACTGGCCACCCTGCCATCCCCGCAGCTCAAGTCCACGACCGGCTTCCAGCGCAACGCTGTCGCGACCCGTCAGAGGAGTTCGCCACAGGAAGTCCATGTTCAGATCGTCTTGAAGCACCCTGCATCCTGCAGTTGCGCGCGATGGCCGTTGCGCTTTTTCTGCGGTGGAGTCACCCATGCCCAATACCGAAACCTACAACGATGATGTGGTCCGTCTTTTTCTGCTGGCGGCCGCCGTTTGGGGCATCGTCGGCATGTCGATCGGTGTTTATGCGGGTGCGGAACTCGCCTGGCCGGTGCTCAATTTCAATGTGTCGTGGCTGACCTTCAGTCATCTGCGCCCCTCGCACACCTTCGGCGTGATCTTTGCCTTTGGCGGATCGGCACTGATGGGTACCTGCTATTACGTCGTCCAACGCACCGGGCATACGCGGCTGGCGCTCGGCAAGCTCGCCACGTTCACGTTCTGGGGCTGGCAACTTGCCTGCGTGCTGGCCATGGTCACGGTGCCGCTGGGCATGACCCAGAGCAAGGAATACGCCGAGCCGGAGTGGTTCGTCGACATCATCATCGCGGTGGTCTGGGTCTCGTTCGGAACCGTGTTTTTCGCCACGCTGGCGCGACGCCGGATCCAGCACATCTATGTGGCCAACTGGTACTACGCCGCCTTCATCATCGCGGTCGGACTTTTGCACATCGTCAACAATCTGGCCCTGCCGGTTTCGCTGACCAAGTCCTATCCGATTTATTCGGGTGTGGTCGATGCCATGGTGCAGTGGTGGTACGGTCACAACGCGGTGGCGTTTTTCCTGACCGCCGGCTTCCTCGGCATGATGTATTACTTCGTGCCGCGCCAGGCGCAGCAGCCGTTGTGGAGCTATCGCTTCTCGATCGTCAATTTCTGGGCGCTGATTTCGGTCTACATGTGGGCCGGTGCGCACCATCTGATGTTCACCGCATTGCCGGATTGGGTGCAGTCGGTCGGCATGGCGTTTTCGCTGGTGTTGCTGATGCCGAGCTGGGGTTCTGCAGCGAACGGCCTGATGACCTTCCAGGGCTCCTGGCACAAGCTGAAAACCGATCCGGCGGTGAAGTTCATGGTCATCGCCCTCGTGTTCTATGCCGCATCGACATTTGAAGGCTCGATGATGGCGATCAAGTCGGTCAACTCGCTGTCGCATTACACCGACTGGACCGTGGCGCACGTGCATTCCGGTTCGATTGGCTGGGTTGCCATGATCACGATCGGCTCGTTGTATGCGATGGCGCCGCGTGCGCTGGGTCGGCCGGCGATGTATTCACATCGCGGCATGGAAGTCCATTTCTGGCTGCATATGACCGGGCTCCTGCTCTACATCCTGTCGATGTGGGCAGCCGGGGTTACCGAAGGCATGATGTGGCGCGCGACCAGTGCGGATGGTTCGCTCACCTACAGCTTTCTCGACAGCCTGATCGCGATCAAGCCGCTTTACGCCTTTCGCGCGTTCGGTGGCGTGCTGGTCGTATCGGGCATGGTCGTCATGGCCTGGAACCTCTGGCACACCGCTGCCGATGCGCGCGCCCACCTGATCAAGCCGATTCCGGTGCCTATCCCGGAGCCGATCGCACATCAGGTTCCGGCTCCATTGCCCGCTCAACCCTGAGGAGGCCGATATGGCAAGTGGCTACAAGTATATTGAGGCGATCGAGAAGCGCGCTGGCCTGCTCGGCATCTGCATCGCGATCATGGTTTCCATTGGTGGGTTGGCTGAAATCACGCCGTTGTTCATGAAGGCGCATTCGCTGGAAGCCTCTGCCGGAGTAAAGCCCTACGATGCACTGCGCCTGGCTGGCAGGGACATCTACGTGCGCGAAGGGTGTTATTTGTGCCATTCGCAGATGATCCGCGCGCAGCGTTTCGAGGTGCAGCGTTACGGCGAGCATTCGGTGGCCAGCGAATCGGTCTATGACCGGCCGCACCAATGGGGCTCCAAGCGCACCGGTCCGGATCTGGCCCGCGTGGGTGGCAAGTATTCCGATGACTGGCAACGCATGCATCTGCTTGCACCACGCACGCTCGTGCCGGAATCGAACATGCCGAACTATCCGTGGCTGGAGGGTGCCGGAATCGATGGTGCGGACATGCAGGCGCGCATGCGCACGTTGCGCACGCTGGGCGATCCCTACTCCGATGCGGACATCGCGGGCGCGCCGGAAGCCGTCAAGGGCAAGACCGAACTGGATGCCATCGTGGCTTACCTGCAGGGCCTTGGCACGCTGAATGTCGACACCTCCGCCTCGCCTGCACCGGGTACGCCGGTCGCGTCGGGTCAGCCATGAATCCGCTGTGGGGGCAGATCGCCGGTTTCATCACGGTATCCCTGCTGGTGGTTTTCATCGGTATCTGGATCTGGGCGTGGCGGCCTTGGCACAAGAAATCGTTTGACGAGATGGCGCAGATCCCCATGCAGGACAAGGATGCGCCCGAGCAAACCGAAGAAAGTGAGGGCACCACGAAATGAGCACATTCTGGTCGACCTGGGTCATGTTGCTGGTGGTGTTCAACATGGGCGTCACGTTTTTCCTGTTCATCTGGGGACAACGGGTCAAGATCCCTCTGCAGCCCGACGGAACCACCGGCCATGTCTGGGCGCACGGGACGATCCGCGAAGGCGTGCGGAAGCTGCCGACTTGGTGGGTCTGGTTTTCTGCCTCGATGTTTGCCGGTGGTATCGGCTACCTGGTCCTGTATCCGGGCTTTGGTGCGAACAAGGGTGTGCTGGCCTGGACCTCGCAGGGTGAACTGGCCCGCGACGTGGCCAGCAACAATGCGAAACTCGCACCCCTGATGAAGCGCATCGATGCGCATTCGGTCGAGCAGCTGTCCACCGACGATGAAGTGCTCGATTTCGGTCGCCGCCTGTTTCTGGACAACTGTGCGGCCTGTCATGGACGTCAGGCCCACGGAAACCAGTTGCTCGGTGCGCCAAGCCTGGCCAGTGGTGGCTGGATGTACGGCGGAGATGGCGAACAGCTGCTGGCCAGCATCATGGATGGGCGGCACGGAATGATGCCGCCGTTTGGCGAAACCTTCGACAAGGAAGGAATCAAGAATCTGGCGAACTATGTGCTCAGCCTGTCCGGGGCCAGGCACGATGCCGGAATGGCGGCGCTTGGCCAACCCCAATTCGCCGTCTGCAGCGCGTGTCATGGTGTTGACGGCAAGGGCAACCCGGCTCTGGGTGCGCCGAATCTGACCGACAGCATCTGGGTGCATGGCGGCGACGAGGCGACGATCGAGACAACGATCAGTCACGGTCGCAGCGGCGTGATGCCGAACTGGGGCCCACGCCTCGGCCCCGAGCGTGCGCGAGCGGTTGCCGCCTGGGTGTTTGCCAATGCGCAAGGCGAAGCGGAAGCGAGAACGCGAAGTGAGCATCAATGACCACCGCTGGTATCGGCAGCCGATTGCCTGGCTGGGCGTCGCGATCTTTGTGGTCACGCTGGCCGGATGCATCCACCTGATCCTGTTCGCGCTGGCGCATGAGGATCCGCCCCTGGTGGTTGCCGACAAGGAGGTCAGTTTCAGGATTCCGGCCACGCGCAAACCGGTGCAAACGTCTGATCCGCCGCCGGCCAGGCCATGAACGCCCCGAGTGCCAATTGCTGGCACTGTGGTGACGTCTTGCCGGCCAAGGGCGTCGTCTATGCCGAGGTGGCCGGAAGCCGGCGTGCGTTGTGTTGTGAAGGTTGCCATGCCGCGGCGGCGTGGATAGAGCAGCTTGGCCTCGGCGACTACTATCGGCTGCGCACGCATCCGGCAACCAAACCTGGATCCCGCGCTGATGAAGCCCGGTCGGAGGAGGCCTGGCAGCGCGCGGAAGTCGCGCGTCATGTCGTCCGCGATCTCGGCGATCACCGCCGCGAGATGGTTCTGCTTGTCGAAGGTGTGCGCTGCGCCGGCTGTGTCTGGCTGATCGAGCGCGCGCTCGCCGCACTGCCGGGCATGCAGCAAGTTCAGGTGAATGCCGCGGCGCGGCGCGCACGCGTGGTTTGGGACGAGCGCAAAACTGCACTCGCGCAGATCCTGCAGACCTTGTCGCGAGCGGGCTACCAGGCTTTGCCGTTGGATGCGCAAGCACTGGATGATGTGCGCAAACGGGAATCGCGGGCCGCGCTCAAGCGTTTGCTGGTTGCCGGTTTCGGCGCAATGCAGGCGATGATGTATGCGGCTGTTCTCTATTTTGGCGCAATGGAACTGGAAGACACCTCGACGCGCGATCTGTTCCGCTGGCTGGGTTTCCTTGTGGCGACCCCGGTCGTCATGTATTCCGCCCAGCCCTTCTTCGCAGGTGCGCTGCGCTCACTCAAGGCGCGCCAGCTTGGCATGGACGTTCCGGTATCGATCGCGGTCGCCGCGATCTATGTCGCCAGTCTGGTCGAGGCGCTGCGCGGCAGCGGCCATGTGTATTTCGAGTCGGTCTCCATGTTCGTGTTTTTCCTGCTCGCCGGGCGCTATCTCGAAATGCGTGCGCGCCATCGTGCCGGAGACCTCACCGATGCGTTGGCACGCTTGACCCCGACCTTTGCCGAGCGGCGTCGCGCCGATGGCAGCCTTGAGCGTGTCGGGGTGCACGAGCTTGAACGCGATGATCACGTGCAGATTCGTGAGGGTGGCGTCATCCCGGTCGATGGTGTGCTGCTCAGCGCGCGTTGTCGCGTCGATGAGGCTCTGCTGACGGGCGAATCGTCGCCGCTGGAAAAACGCCGTGGCGACACCTTGATTGCCGGTAGCGTTCTCGTCGACGGTCCGGCGCACGTGCGGGTTGAACGCACGGGCAATGAAACCACGCTGGCGGGCATCGCTGCGTTGGTCGGGCGCGCCCAGGCGGAGCGGCCAAAGCTGGCGCGCGCCGGTGATCGCGCGGCATCTCGTTTCGTCGCGCGCGTACTCGGGTTGACCGCATTGACCCTGGTGGTCTGGCTGATCCTCGATCCCTCACGCGCATTTGGCGCCGCGCTGGCGGTGCTGGTGGTGTCTTGCCCATGCGCGTTTGCCCTGGCCGTGCCCGCTGCGATCACGCGCAGTCTGGCCGTGCTCGCGCGTCGCGGCGTGCTGGTCGTACAACCCGATGCGATCGAGTCGCTGGCTGCGGCAACGCATATCGTGTATGACAAAACCGGCACGCTGACCGAGCCGGAGCTGGCTCTGGCCGGTGTCGAAATCCTCAACGGCCAGCCACGCGAGGGTGTCCTGGCGTTGGCTGCCATGCTTGCGCGCGAGAGCCGCCATCCAGCCGCCCAGGCGATCGCCGCCGGATGTGCCAATGCCGCTGCGGATTCGCTTGCGCAGGTCGAGATCAGCGCACGCGCAGGTCTCGGCATCACGGCCCGGATTGATGGTCGCCAACTGCGGCTGGGCCGGCCCGATTTTGCGTGGGCCGGGTACTTGGCTGACCCGGCATACGAAGATGCCGTGCTGCTGGCCGATGATTCAGGCCCGATTGCGGCCTTTCGCCTCAGCGAGCGCTTGCGTCCAGGCACGATGGCTGCGGTCGAGGCCCTGCGCGCGCAAGGACTCGAAGTGTCGATCTGCAGTGGCGATGCGCCAGCCAAGGTGGCCGCAATTGCAGCCCGTCTCGGGATCGCACAATGGCGTGCGCGCCAGCTGCCTGCCGACAAGCTCGCCTGGTTGGCGCAATTGCGTGCGGCAGGTGCGCGCGTGATCGCGGTCGGTGATGGAATCAATGATGCACCGGTGCTGGCCGGCGCTGATGTCTCGATCGCCCTCGTGGGTGGCGCCGAGTTGGCTCAGGCGAGCAGCGACATCGTGCTGGCTGGCGAGCGACTCGACGCGCTCGCGCCGGCCCTGCCATTGGCCCGACAGGCACTGGCCATCCTGCAGCAGAACTATCGCTGGGCGCTGGTCTACAACCTCAGTGTGATTCCCATCGCCGCGCTGGGATTCGTGCCGCCCTGGCTGGCCGCACTCGGCATGTCGGCGAGTTCGCTCGGCGTCATCCTCAACGCGTTGCGCATCGGTCGTGAGCCGGGAGCGATGACGCGCCGCGAAGGCCTGGCCCGGCCACTGCCACACGCCGACAACGCATGAACATCCTGCTGGTCATGGTGCCGCTGTCGATCGTGTTGCTGGTCGGAGCCGGCATTGCATTCTTCTGGGCGGTTGAACACGACCAGTTCGACGACATGGACACGCCCGCGTTGCTGCCACTGATGGATGTGCCGTTTGATGAGGAAGGCTCGCATCAGTCGAGTGATCAGGTGCATTCGCCGGTTTCGTCGCAGCCGACGGAAGAAAATGGCGGCCGCGATCACGATCACGATCAGTCTGGGTGACTGCGCATGCTGAGCAGAGAGTTCATCGACATCCCTGCGCAAGCGAAGATGGACACGTGTTGACGCTTTGTGGAAGTTGCGACAGTTCGGATGCCCAGCCGTCGTCGATATTGCGACCCATCCTGAACGGTAGCCGCCGGCGCGGAGGAAACCTTTTCTTGAATGGCCTATCATCGAACGTCGATTGCGCGGCTTGGAACTGACGAAATGCACAGTGGATTGACTGCACAAAGCGCCTATGGCCGCCGTGCCAGGGCGGCACTGCTGGTTGGCGTTCCGTTTTTCTTCCTGATGGGAGCGATGACCTTGTACCTGCTTTTGGCCGGTGACGACAAGGTCTTTGTCAAGATGATCTTTGCTGCGGTTTCCTGCATGTTTCTTGCGTTTGCCGTTTTTGGTACACGGCTGTTGCCGTTTGTTTTTTCTACGATCGCTGCCGGCCCGGATGGCCTGCGCATCTTCGGCCGGGGCTCGATCGGGATTCTCCATCCGTGGAGCCGGATATCGCACTTCAGGAATCGCCAGGTGCTGCAGGTTCTCGATGTGTATGGCCAGGATGGCAAGCGTCTGCTCAGTGTTGATTACATGATCGACAATTTCGACGGCTTGCAGCGGAAGCTCACCGAACTGGTGTCGGGCCAATCGCGCTGACCGGCGCATGCGAGCGCAGCAGAGAGGAACCAGAGCATGAGTGCCGAGCGCAGTTTGTCGCGATCCCGCAGTGACCGGATGCTTGCCGGCGTAATGGGCGGAATTGCCCGTCGTTTCGGCTGGAATTCGACGCTGACGCGGGTGCTGTTCGTGATCCTCTCGATTGCATCGGCCGCCTTCCCGGGCATCCTTGTCTATCTGATCCTTTGGTTGCTGATTCCCGAGGAATAGGCCTGCATATCGGCGGCGGCGATTGCGCAGTCTTTCGCGAGTCCCCAGTGTGTGAATGCTTCAATTCCCCTGATCGGGAATGGGCGGATGATCCGCTGCCATTTCGCGCCTTCGCTGAGCATCACGACGCCTTGCATCACGCCACCCAAGCCAACGGCGCCAGCATCAAGCGGGCCATTTTGGAGAGCACCTGTATCGCGAAATTCTACACGACCCATCGTTGCGAGTTTGTCAGGGCATCGATTCCCTTCATGCAAACCGAAGCGTGGATTCGTCATGACGAGCACTACCACATCGATGTCGATGTGTCGTGAAAACGCTATTGAGAAAGGCGATGACGTGAACATCGGTGCACGCTCCCCAAACAAAAAAAGCCCGGCTGTTGCCGAGCTTCTCTTTTTGGTGGAGCGGATGGGGATCGAACCCACGACCTCGTCGATGCGAACGACGCGCTCTCCCAGCTGAGCTACCGCCCCTTTGAATCGTTCGCGCCGGATGCATCATCGGTTGGGGCCGATTCCCTGCGCGGTTGCGGATCATATCGGATGGGGTGGGTTGCGCCAAGCCGGTTCCTGCATTTTCGGCGCTTGTTTGGTCGAGGATCAGGCTTCGGTCAGACGTGCCATCAAGGTGTCGTGCAGCAGTGGTCTGCGCCAGCCGTCAAGCGCGGTGGGCCATTGGCGAGACACATACAGGCTTTCGAGATGCCGACGCGAGCACAGCAGACCTTCGGGAAGATCCAATTCACTGGCGCGCGTCGTGACGATTTCCTTGAGCGTGCGGATCATGCGTCGTTCCTCGCCATCGGCAGCCGGCGGAATCGCCTCGAATTCAAGTTCGTCGTCGCTCAACGGGCGGCGCAGCACATCGAACAACTCGGTACGTTCGGCGCCACGCAAGGCGCGCAGGCCACGGCCTCGCTCGGCGAGATCGTTGAGATTGGTGGGCGGATTCGCGCTGAAATCCAGTACGCGAGGATCATCGAGTATCCATGGCCGAGGCTTGTCGATCCGGCGAGCGGTGGCATCACGCCAGATCAGGACGCGGCGGAGCAGGGCTTGCTGTTCGCGTGTCCAGTCAGCCGCACCGCGAAAACCGATCTGCGGTTGCAAGTCGGGCTCGCGATGGCGTGCGCGCTCGACCAGGCGTGCGCAGTCCTCGGCATGCCAGTCGGCATAGCCACGCTGGGCCAGGCGTGCCGACAAGTCGGCGTGGAGGACGGGCAGGTGGACGACATCCTGAGCGGCGTATTCGAGCTGGGAGGGGCTCAGTGGGCGTTGCAACCAGTCCGATCGTGTCTCGCCTTTCGGCAAATCGACGTCGCAAACCGCCAGCACAAGCTTCTGGTAGCCGAGGCCAGCACCGAGTCCGCAAAAGGCCGCTGCAATCTGCGTGTCAAACAGGGTGCCGAGGCTGTTCGGCAGCAACGTGCTCAGCGCATCGAGATCCTCGCTGGCACTGTGCATGATCGAGATTGTCTGCGGGTCGCCGAGTCGCGCGGCCAGCTCCCTCATGTCGATGTTCGCGAGCGGGTCGATCAGGGCGATATGATCGGCGATCTCGATCTGGATCAGGGCCAGCTTCGGCGCAAAGCTGTCAGTGCGCATGAACTCGGTATCAAGGCCAATCAGATGACCGGAGTGCCGATCGAAGTCGTGCAGTTTTTCGGTGCGATCAATCCAGGCTGCCAATGTGCGCCTTCCTCTGCAGATACGGGAGTTAAACAGTGCGGGGCGGCCGTGGTTGCGGATGCCTGCCGCGATAGCCTAAGGTGCTGACACGCTGCTGTCAGCCTTTCTGTGCGCACCCATGCCCGGTACCGAGAACGTCAACAAGCAACGCAACTGGGGCGGTGCGCTCGGCATCCTCGTGCTGGTGTTTGCGCTGGGCTATCGGTTTTTTCCGGGAATCCTGCATGTCGAGCCGCAGACCCAGGTGCAGACAACAACCGTATCGCCACAGATCAGCAAACCTTGGGTCATTGATCGCAGCGAGCCTGTGGCTGGCTTTCAGCCGATTGTCGGCACCACCCTGGCCGAGGCGATCGCGATGGGGCCGCCGGCCCCGGTGAGCAAGGAGGTCGCGGTTCTACTGAAGCGCGCTCGCGAGCAGGAGGAGGCCGGAAAGCTGTTTGAACCTCCCGGCAACAACGCCGTGGGCTTTTATCGCCAGGCCCTGGCCAAGGATCCCAACAATCCCGCCGCACACGACGCACTGGCGCGCATCGGAGGTGCGGTGCGCGACTGGTCCCTCGCTGCGCTCGAACGTGGCGATGAGGCGGAAGCGCAACGCTATGCAGCGCAGTTCGCCGAACTCCCGCACGCGCAAGCCGAGCTCGACAACTTGCGAGCACGGCTGAAAACTCTGAGTGAGGTCATGCCGATGCTGACGGCGGCGGCCGAGTTGCTCAAGCGGAATCGCATGGTCGGCGATGGGGAAAACAATGCACTCGCGGTTTACCGGAAGGTTCTGAAGATCGATCCAGGCAACCGCATCGCCGACGAGGGTCTCGGTCGCATCGAGCGGGGCTATCTTGATCGTGCGCTCGGAGCGGCGGCACAGGACGATTTCATCACCGCCGACAAGTCGCTTGCCGATGCCTCGTCGATCCGGCCTGGATCCCAGGCCCAACTGGACACGCGTTCACAGGTCGAGGGCTTGCGTCGGCAGCGTGGCGAGACCGTGCTTGCGCAAGCCCGATCGGCGCTGGATGCCGGCAATGCCGATCTGGCCGAGAAACTGGGCAAGGAGGCCCAGGCGATCAGCACGGATCTGGCCGGCCTCGACGAGTTCAACGAGCGCCTGCGCAATGCGCGGCTCTATGCGAATTTCTCACCCGGCCAGGTTTTCAGCGATCGCTTTCTTGATACCAGCGGGTCGGCGCCAAGCGTTGTCGTGATTCCGGCTGGCCAATTCATGATGGGTTCGCCTGCCGACGAAGACGGTCACCGCGACGACGAGGAGCCGCCGCGCAAGGTGATCATCACGAGCGGATTCGCGATGGGGCAGAGCGAAATCACGGTCGGGCAGTTCCGCGAGTTTGCCAGGGCTGTCGGATATCGTACCGATGCCGAGCGCGCTGGCACCGGCAGCGTCTATGACGAAAGCACGGGCCGCATGATCGATCGGCGTGGTATCGACTGGCAGCGCGACTACAAGGGCGATCGCGCCAGCGAAAAACTGCCGGTGCTCAACGTTTCCTGGAACGATGCCAGCGAATACGCCGCCTGGCTTTCGCAACGTACTGGAAAGCACTATCGCCTGCCGAGCGAAGCGGAGTTCGAGTACGCGCTGCGGGCCAACTCGACGACGCGCTACTGGTGGGGCGATGGCGAACCACCCAAGGTGTTGGCCAACCTGACTGGCGATGGCGATCGTTCACCGAGCAAACGCAGCTGGGGGCGTTCGTTCACGCGCTACCATGATGGCTATTGGGGCCCTGCGCCAGTCAGGAGCTTCGCGGCAAACCCGTTCGGCTTGTTTGACATCGACGGCAACGTTTCCGAATGGGTCGATGATTGCTGGCACGACAACTATGTGCGTGCGCCGCGCAATAGTGCAGCCTGGATCAACCCGGGTTGCGAGCGACGCGTGATTCGCGGTGGTTCCTGGGGCAGTTCGCCCTCGCAGATCCGTTCAGCGTATCGTCTCGGGGTCGCCGCCGATACGCGCAGTGCGCGGGTCGGCTTTCGCATCGTGCGTGATTTGTGAGTTGAGCGAATGCGGTGGCTGGGTCGATCGAATGGCGATTCAGGCGTCGGAAAACATTTGTTGATCGGCCAGCTATCGTGGTGGCTAACGGATAAGCTAGGTGCCAGCACGAGGAAAATCGCATGGGCCTTTTCGGAAATCGTTCGTCACAGATTGGCCAGCAGGGCAACCGGCGCGGGCTGAAGCTCTGGCCGATCCTTTTGTTCGGCCTGTATTTTGGCTACTACTATTTCAGCCACAGCAATGCGGCATCGTTCACCGGGCGCAAGCAGTTGCTCGATACTTCGGCCGAGGAAGAGGCCGCACTTGGTCTGCAGTCCTATCGCGAAATCCTCCAGCAATCCCAGGTCATCCGCAGTGGCAAGCTTCCCGAGGAAGTGCAGGGCATTGCCCAGCGCCTGGTCGAGGCCGCGCCGAAAGTCGAAAAATATCTGGCCGAAACCGAGGGCACGCCAGCGAATACGGATTGGGGCTCGTATCAATGGCAGGTCAGCCTGATCCAATCCGATCAGGTCAATGCATTCTGCCTGCCGGGCGGCAAGATCGCCGTCTACACCGGCATCATCCCGGTGGCCAGGAATGACGACGGCCTGGCCGTGGTGATGGGACACGAGATCGCGCATGCGCTGCTGCGACATGGTGGCGAACGCATGGCCCAGCAGAAGCTCGTCCAGATCGGTTCGATTGCAGCGAGCATGTCGACTGGTGACATGGATCCCCAGTAGCGCCAGATGGTCATGGCTGCGATCGGCGCAGGTACCCAGTACGGCCTGATCCTGCCGTTCTCGCGCAGCCACGAATCCGAAGCCGACAAGGTTGGCCTGCTGCTCACTGCGGCGGCCTGCTACAACCCGCAGGAGGCACCGAAACTCTGGGAGCGGATGGCCTCGCTGGGCAATCAGAAACCCCCCGAGTTCATGTCGACCCATCCCGCCGAAGGCACCCGCATCAACCAGCTCAACGCCTGGATGCCCGAAGCCATGCAGGTCAGACAGCAGTTCTGCGGCACGACACCGGCAACCCAATAGTCACGAGGCGCTTGTCAGTCCGCAGGTGTGCCCGTATCATTCGCGGCCCACTTCCGGAGAGGTGGCAGAGTGGTCGAATGTACCTGACTCGAAATCAGGCGTACGTGAATAGCGTACCGTGGGTTCGAATCCCACCCTCTCCGCCAGATACAAAAAGAGCCCCGCATGGGGCTTTTTTTGTATCTGTTGGTGCGGGTGTGTGGACGAGCCCGCCTGGGTCGACAAATTCATCTGGAATGAATTTGGACAGCCGAAGGGCTGGCCCGGAGCGCGCAGCGCGGAGGGTGAGGCTCAGGGATGAGCCGAACATATCCCACCCTCTCCGCCAGATACAAAAAGAGCCCCGCAAGGGGCTTTTTTTGTAGGCAAGGGCAAGCGGATTGCAGGCCTCAACCAATCGCCGCAAGCATCGCTTCGGCACTGGATACCTTGAACTCGCCCGGCGCTTCAACGTGGAGCACCTTGACCACGCCGTTTTCGGCATACAGGGCGAAGCGCTTCGCACGGTCGCCCATGCCGAACGCGCTGGCGTCGAACTTGAGCCCGAGGGATTCGGCGAACGCGCCGTTGCCGTCGGCGAGCATGATCAGATCGGCCGGGACATTCTGATCCTTGCCCCAGGCGCCCATGACAAATGCGTCGTTGACCGACATGCACGCAACGTCGATACCCCTGGCCTTGAATTCAGCCATCTTCTCGACATATCCCGGCAGATGCTTGGCCGAACAGGTCGGTGTGAAGGCGCCCGGCACAGAAAACAGCACCACCTTGCGGCCCTTGAACAGTTCGTCGGTGGTGACCGCCTGCACGCCGTCCTTGAGGGTGTTCAGGGTGGCCAGGGGAATCGTGTCGCCAGTCTTGATCGTCATTGGAAATCCTTGTGTCGGGGGGGTGCAACCCGACCATGATACGACTGCCGCATGAATGATCGCATGCCCTTGAAACGTTGACGCCAATCCCTACGTTGTGCTCAACGCGGCAGTGCGCCGCAATAGAACAGGATCAATACCATGAGCATTTCCCGTCATTCCCTGTGGAACCCCGGCAACAGCTTCAATCGTGACCTGCGCCAGGTGTTCGATCGCTTCATCAGCAACGATGACACCGATCAGTCGAACGTGGTGACCAGCCAGTGGGCACCACGCGTGGACATTCGTGAGGAAGACAAGCGCTTCGTGATTTTTGCCGACATTCCCGGCGTGGATCCGAAGGACATCGAGGTCAACATGGACAAGGGCATTCTGACCATCAAGGGTGAGCGCGCGTCGGAGTCGGTGACCGAGAACGGCCAGTTCACCCGTGTCGAGCGCTTCAGCGGAACGTTCTATCGCCGCTTCGCCTTGCCAGACAGCGCCGATGCGGACAACATCAGGGCTTCCGGCAAGCATGGTGTTCTCGAAATCTCGATTCCGAAGAAACCCGAAACCACGCCGCGCCGGATTACCATCAACAGCTGATCCGCGCATTTGGTTCAAAACCCACGGCCTGCGGCGGGGTGACTCGTCGCAGGCTTTTTCTTGCAGGCAGGTAAGGCATGCAGTTTCAGGACTACTACGAAATCCTCGGTGTGAAGCCCGACGCGACTGAAGCCGAGATCAAGCGCGCGTATCGCAAGCTGGCGCGCAAGTATCACCCGGATGTCAGCAAGGAGGCCGGGGCCGAGGACAAGATCAAGTCGGTCAACGAAGCCTACGAAGCGCTCAAGGATGCCGAACGTCGTCGCGAGTACGATCAGTTGCGCGCGGGCGGCTATCGGGCTGGCGACGAGTTTCGTCCTCCGCCGAACTGGCAGGGGCGACAGGGTGGCGGCGCCCATGGCGGTTTTGAGGAGGCGGATTTCAGCGATTTCTTCGAATCGCTGTTCGGTCGTGGCGGCGGTGTTGCACGCGGGCGTTCGGGCCCTCGCCGTGGCAGCGACCTGCAGGCGCGTATCACGATCGATCTGGCCTCCGCCTTCAGTGGCGCACGCGAACGCATCACTCTGCGTGATCCCGTCCAGGGTGAGCGCACCCTCGAAGTGAAGATTCCGGCGGGTATCGAGCCCGGCAAGCAGATCCGGCTCAGTGGTCAGGGCAATCCGGGCGTGAGTGGTGGGCCGGCAGGCGATCTGCTGCTTGAGGTCGGTGTGCGTGAGGACAGTCGCTTCAAGCTCGACGGACAAAACATCATTGCGGTTGTGCCGATTGCTCCTTGGGAGGCGGCACTCGGCGCCACGGTAAAGGTGCCGACCCTGGCTGGTGAGGTGGAGTTGCGTGTTCCGGCAGGCTCGAACTCGGGCAGCAAGCTGCGCCTGCGTGGCCGCGGCTGGCCCAGCAAGGCCAAGGGTGCCGGTGATCAAATCGTGGTGCTGGAGATCCACACACCCCGCGCCGAAACCGACGCGCAAAAGGAGCTCTACGAAAAGATGGCGTCAAGCTTCAACTTCAAGCCGCGCGGGTAGAGCGGTCATGCCGACCTGTTTCGGCATGACCCGTGTGTTCTCGAGTCAGAGGATGATGCCCCGCTGGGCGATAACCCGGAGAATCATGAGGACGCCAAACGTCTCGATTCTCCATGCCCTATTCTCGAATTGCCGGCTCTACTTCGGCATATGCTCGTTGATCGCCTTGATCAGTTCGCCTTCGTTGATCGGCTTGGTCACGTAGGTTCTGGCACCCTGGCGCATGCCCCAGACACGATCGGTCTCCTGATCCTTGGTGGTGACGAGGATGATCGGGATATGGCTGGTCTTCGCATCCTTGGCCAATGTGCGCGTGGCCTGAAATCCATTGAGGTTTGGCATCACCACATCCATCAGGATGAGGTCGGGCAATTCACGTTTGGCCACCTCGACCCCGGCTGAACCGTCTTCCGCAGTGATCACCTCATGGCCGAGCTTTTCGCAAATGCGCTTGAGCCCGACCAGTTGGGAAGGAGAATCGTCGACAATTAGTACTCGCGCCATGATTGGTTCCGTGGTCCCCTGATGCCGAATGGCTCCTGCATTCTAGCCATGCCGCCGCTTCATCACCAGCGAACGCCGTCACCCAATCCGCACGACGGTGCGACCAAATGACTCGCCTGCGAGCATTTTTGTGAAAATGGGGCCAAGTTCGTCGAAATCTGTCTCTTTTGTCGCGATCTTGTCCAGATTCTGTGGTTTCCAATCGTCGGCCAAATGCTGCCAGAGATCGTCCCGAATCGAGCGCGCCGTACCGGCCGAGGCAATGCCCAGCAAGCTGAGTCCGCGGATGATGAAGGGCATGACGGTGGTCGCCAACTCGATGCCGCCGGCATTGCCGCAAATCGCGATGTTCCCGTAGGGCTCGATCACACGACTGAGCCCGGCCAGCATGTCGCCACCGACGTTGTCTATCGCCCCGGCCCAGCGTGCCGTTTCGAGAGGACGTTGACCCCAGAACAGTTCCTTGCGTGAAATGCACTGTCGCGCTCCGAGCCCGATCAGAAAGTCGAACTGGTTGGCCTTGCCAGTAATCGCGTGGGCGCTGTAGCCGGCGCGCGTGAGGATGTCGATTGCCAGCATGCCGACGCCACCGCTGGCGCCGGTTACGACGATCGGGCCGAGTTCCGGTGTCTGCCCGTTCTGCTGCATGCGGTAGAGCGCGAGGGCGGCAGTGAAACCCGCCGTGCCGATGATCATCGATTCACGCAGGCTCAGACCGGCGGGCAGGTTGATCGCCCATCTGGATTCGAGCCGCACGTATTCGGCATAGCCGCCATCGCGCGTCTCGGAAAGGCCGCAACCCGTGCACAGAACCGCATCTCCTTCCTTGAAAGCCGGATCGGTCGATGCGGCGACATAGCCCGCCACGTCGATGCCTCCGTTGAGCGGGAACCGTCGCAGGATCTTGCCCTTGCCGGTTCCGGCCAGGGCGTCCTTGTAGTTGACCGAGGAATAGGCGGCCTTGACCAGCACCTCGCCAGGCGAGAGCTGGTCAACGCGCATTTCCTCGATGCCGGCACGGTAGCCGTGGTCGTCGTTGTGGATGCGGAAAGCCCGAAACTTCATGGTGTTTTCTCCGCCGTGTCGCCAAGCCAATGGATCTTGCCCTTTTCGACGCGCCAACTGCCGTCATTGGTGACAACGTAATGCGGTCTGCCGTAGCTCAGGCTTGTGAAGACATCGAACTCCGTCGGTGTGGGAGATGTTAGGAGTGTCATGCCGAATGACTCGTCAGATTTCAAGTTCGTTGTATCTGTGTCCAGGCAGGTCCTTGTCTGTGAAAAATGCTCAATGTGCCCGTCCTTGAACATCGGGATGCGAAAGCGATGGAAGCCACCCATTGGCAGGGTGGTTTCGCTCAGCTGTGCGGGCAGCATGCGTATGACGACGTATTTCTTGCCTTCATCGATGAAAAGCTGTGCCGATGAATTGTAGGTGTCGGCGCAGCGTAGCCATTCCCAAGCCCTGACTTTGTCGCGACCCAGCACCAGGACAGCTTCCAAAGCGGACAATTCTCGTGGCGGTTCATTTTCGCCTACCGAGATTTTCGGTTTTCCATCTGAAAATTCAACGCTGACATCCGCAAAGGCGAGATTTTTTTCACCTTGCTTCTCGGTGAACAGGACATTCCAATGGTCACCGTCTGGGTCAAGTTGTTCGGAGAGCCAACCTGTCGCGTGTTCGCGATGACGCGCCAGAATACCTTGCTCGACCACCGAATCAGTGGCGACCCAAGTGGCACGATCTTCGCGGAAAAGGGAACGTCCCAAGATCTGGGCGAGCTCGATGTCCTTGCGGAACCGCTCCGGAATCGATGCGTCGATTTCCGTCGTCAACGGATACGTTGGATCCGCAATTCCTTGGTCAGAAGATCGTTCCGAGTTTCCAAAGGGTTTGTCTGCGGATGCCGATCTCTGCGGATTCGCCGGTGTCGTCGCGCATGCCGTGATCAGAATGCAGGCGCATGCCGTGAGCGGAAGCCTCATCCTCACCATCAATTCGCCTTGTGAATCGACCGCTTGTCGACCGACAGGGCGGCTTCGTGAACCGCTTCGCTCAGGGTTGGGTGGGCGTGGACGATGCGCGCGAGATCTTCGGCGCTGCCCTTGAATTCCATGGTGACGACGGCTTCGGCGATCAGTTCGGAAACGACCGGGCCGACCATGTGGACACCGAGGATGCGATCGGTTTCGGCATGCGCGATGATTTTCACCTGACCGGCGGTTTCGTTCATGGCGACGGCGCGGCCGATCGCGGCAAACGGAAATGAGCCGGTCTTGTAGGGGATGCCTGCTTCCTTGAGCTGGGCTTCGGTCTGGCCGACCCAGGCGAGTTCCGGTTCGGTGTAGATGACCCAGGGGATGGTGTCGAGATTGACGTGGCCGGCCTTGCCGGCAATCAGTTCGGCGACGGCGATGCCTTCCTCGGAGCCCTTGTGCGCGAGCATTGGGCCGCGCACGCAATCACCAGCCGCCCAGATGCCTTCGACGCCGGTCCAGTTGTGCTCGTCGACTTCGACACGACCGCGGTCATCGAGCTTGACGCCGGTGTTGTCACCGAGCAATCCCTTGGTTGCCGCACGCCGACCGACCGCGACCAGCAGCTTGTCGACTTCGAGCGTCTGCTCACCCTTGGCATCGGTGTAAGTGAGGGTGACGCCCTTCTTGCCGACTTCAGCCTTGCCGAGCTTGGCACCAAGACGGATGTCGAGACCCTGCTTCTTGAATTCGCGTGCGGCGACCTTGGCGATGTCGGCATCGGCGGCGGCAAGGAAATCAGGCAGCGCTTCGAGGATGGTGACCTCGGATCCGAGGCGCTTCCAGACACTGCCGAGCTCGAGGCCGATGACGCCGGCGCCGATCACGCCGAGACGCTTGGGTGTCTCGCTGAAATCGAGCGCACCGGCGTTGTCGACGATGTGCTTGCCGTCGAACTTGGCGAACGGCAGCTCGATCGGCACCGAACCGGTGGCGATGATGATGTTGGTTGCGCTGTAGTCGGTGCTCTTGCCGTCGGCTGATTTCACCGAAACGACACGATTGGCCTTGAGCGTGGCGAAGCCGCTGATCGCGGTAACCTTGTTGGCCTTGAACAGCGAGGTGATGCCGCCGGTGAACTGCTTGACGATCTTGTCCTTGCGTCCAACCATCGTGCCGACATCCATCTTTGCGTCTTTCGCGCTGATGCCGTGGGCCTCGAATCCATGCATGAGGTTGTGGAATTGCTTGGATGAATCGAGCAAAGCCTTGGACGGAATGCAGCCGACATTGAGGCAGGTGCCACCAAGCGCTGGTTTGCCATCCTTGCCGATGAAGTCGTCGATGCAGGCGGTCTTCATGCCAAGTTGAGCGGCGCGGATCGCGGCCACATAACCGGCTGGACCGGCTC
The DNA here is from genome assembly GCA_964390215.1 of uncultured Dokdonella sp. GTDB lineage: Bacteria > Pseudomonadota > Gammaproteobacteria > Xanthomonadales > Rhodanobacteraceae > Dokdonella. The sequence goes on from CAYMHF010000002.1 coordinate 152,056, forward strand.
CGATAACGAGGACGTCGTATTTTTCGCTCATTGCATTCGCTTCCAACGGGAATGGGAAATAGGGAATAGGGAATCGAAAGAGCAGGGCGGGGCGGCTTTAACCATTCCCCATTCCCCATTCCCTATTCCCGGATGTTGCTCGGCCTAAAGGCCGAGCAACATCGTATGCGGATTCTCCAGCTGGTTCTTGATGTCGACCAGGAACAGCACTGCATCCTTGCCGTCGATGATGCGGTGGTCGTAGCTGATCGCGATGTACATCATCGGTGCGGCGATGACCTGGCCGTTTTCGACGATGGCGCGTTCCTTGATCGTATGCATGCCGAGGATCGCCGATTGCGGCGGGTTGACGATCGGTGTCGACAGCAGCGAACCGAAGGTGCCGCCATTGGTGATCGTGAAGGTGCCGCCCTGCAGATCCTCAAGGGTGATGCGGCCGTCGCGGGCGCGCTTGGCGTAATCGATGATGGCGCTTTCGACTTCGGCGAAACTCATGTCCTGGGCATCACGCAAAACCGGCGTGAGCAGTCCGCGATCGGTTGAGACGGCGATCGAGATGTCCTGGTAGCCGTGATAGATCACGTCATTGCCGTCGACCGATGCATTGACAACCGGATAGCGCTTGAGCGCCTCGGCCGCCGCCTTGACAAAGAAACTCATGTAACCCAGCTTCACGCCATGGGTCTTCATGAACTGCTCGCCAAGCTGCTTGCGCATCTTCGCAACCTCGGCGAGGTTGACCTCGTTGAAGGAAGTCAGCATGGCAATCGAATTCTTCGATTCCATCAGGCGCTCGGCGATCTTGGCGCGCATGCGCGTCATCGGCACACGTTCCTCGGGGCGGTTGCCCGGCGTCGGCGCGGCCGCAGCCTTGCCCGCCGCAGGCGCAGGAGCCTTGGCGTGCTGAACCAGATCTTCCTTGGTCACGCGGCCATCGCGGCCGGTGCCGGCAATCTGGGATGGATCGATTTTTTCTTCAGTGGCAAGTCGGCGGCCGGCTGGCGACAGCTCCTCGACGCCCTTGGCGGGCGCCTTGGCTTCTGCCTTTTCGGGCTTCTTCTCAGCCTTCGGTGCTTGCTTTTTTTCTTCGCCTGCCGGCGCTGCCGCCGCGCCCTCCTCGATCACGCCGAGCAATTCGCCGCTGGTCACGGTTGCGCCGGTTTCGGCATTGATCGACTTGAGCACACCGTCAGCCGGTGCGGGCACTTCAAGGACAACCTTGTCGGTTTCCAGATCGACCAGATTCTCGTCGCGCTTGACCGCGTCGCCGGGCTTCTTGTGCCAGGTGGCGATGGTCGCGTCGGAAACGGATTCGGGGAGAACCGGAACTTTGATTTCAAGGCTCATGAGTGCTGTCCTGGGGCGTTGATGCGCTGCAATGGATTCGGAAAGTGGTTTGTTATTCGAGAGCGTAGTCGTTGCTGATCGGTGCGACCAGCGCCTGCTCGACGAGTGCGGCCTGTTCGGCCAGGTGGCGGGCGAGGTGGCCACACGCAGGTGCCGGGGAACGTGCCCGACCAGCATAGGCGATTGTCTGCTTGCTCGATGCGACGGCCTGCAGGTGATGCTTGATCTGATACCAGGCGCCCTGGTTCATGGGTTCTTCCTGGCACCAGATGATTTCCCTGGCCGCCGGATACCTGGCCAGCTCTTCCTTTGCTTCGCCACGCGGGAAAGGGTAGAGCTGTTCGACGCGCAGGATCGCGACATCGTTGATCTCGCGCTTGGCGGCTTCCTCGACGAGGTCGTAGTAGACCTTGCCCGAGCAGAACACGACGCGCTTGACCTTCTTCGCGTTGCCTGCGGTCGAATCGGGAATGACCAGATGGAAGTGGCCGTTGCTCAGATCATCCAGCGTCGACACGGCCAGCTTGTGGCGCAGCAGCGACTTTGGCGTCATCACGATCAGCGGCTTGCGACAGGCGCGCAACATCTGGCGGCGCATCATATGGAACATTTGTGCTGGCGTGGTCGGCACGCAGACTTGCATGTTCTCCATCGCGCAAAGCTGCAGGTAACGCTCGAGGCGCGCCGAGGAATGCTCGGGGCCCTGACCTTCGTAGCCATGCGGTAGCAGCAGCACGATGCCGCACAAACGGCCCCACTTGGCTTCGCCGGAGGAAATGAACTGGTCGATGACGACCTGGGCACCATTGGCGAAATCGCCGAACTGCGCTTCCCAGATCACCAGCGTGTTCGGAGTGGCCGTCGCATAGCCGTATTCGAAGGCCATGACGGCTTCTTCGCTGAGCAGCGAATCGATGATCTCGACGGTTGCATCGGTGCGAATGTTCTTGAGCGGCACATGATGCGAGCCGCTGTTCTGGTCGTGCATCACCGCGTGGCGATGGAAGAAGGTGCCGCGCCCGGCATCCTGACCGACCAGGCGCATGTTGTAGCCGTCGGCGATCAGGGTTCCATAGGCGAGATTCTCGGCGAATCCCCAATCGATCGGCAGCTCGCCGGAAGCCATCTTTTCGCGATCGGCATAGATCTTGGCAACGCGTGGATGCAGGGTTATGCCTGCTGGCACCTTGAGCAGACTGGCATCGACTGTTTCGATTTCGTTGCTGGCGACGCCGGTATTGACGATCTCGAAGATGTCGTTGGCCAGATGCTTGGACCAGTCGACGCCGTGTGCATCGTGGTAGTCAGCATCGACACCGGGAATTGGCGCACCCGCTTCGAGCAGCTTGCGGTAGTTGTCGCCCATGGCCTTGGCTTCATCGGCGGTTATGACGCCTTCGCCGATCAGCTTGTCGGTGTAGAGCTCACGCAGCGGTGGACGCGCGCGGATCACCTGGTACATCAATGGTTGCGTGGCCGCCGGCTCATCGGCTTCGTTGTGGCCATGGCGGCGGTAGCAGATCAGATCGATGACGACATCCCGCTTGAACTTCTGGCGGTAGTCGAAGGCCAGACGGGCGACGAAAAGCACGGCTTCCGGGTCATCGCCATTGACGTGGAAAACCGGTGCATTGACCATCTTGGCGACGTCGGTGCAATACAAGGTCGAGCGCGCATCGTGGGGATTGGAGATGGTGAAGCCGACCTGGTTGTTGATGACCACATGCACGGTGCCGCCGACGCAGAAGCCTCTTGCCTGCGACATGTTGAACAATTCCATGACCACGCCCTGACCGGCGAAGGCGGCGTCACCATGGATCAGAACCGGCACGACATGTTCGCGGTTGCTGTCGCTGCGATGGGTCTGGCGTGCGCGCACCGAACCGGCAACGACCGGATCGACGATTTCCAGGTGCGAGGGATTGAAGGCGAGGGCGACATGCACCGTGCGCCCAGGCGTGCGCACGTTGGCACTGAAGCCCATGTGGTACTTGACGTCGCCGGATCGGGCCGGGTCTTCCTGATGCTCGAAGCGGCCTTCGAACTCATCGAACAGTTTCGAGGGCGGCTTGCCGAGGATGTTCACCAGCACGTTGAGGCGGCCGCGGTGGGCCATGCCGATGACCATGTCATTCAGCCCGGCGCTGCCGCCGCGACGGAGCATTTCATCGAGCAGCGGAATCAGGCTGTCGCCGCCTTCGAGGCCGAAGCGTTTCTGGCCCACATACTTGGTGTGCAGGTAGCGTTCCAGGCCATCGGCCTGGGTCAGCTTGCCGAGCAGGTGCTTCTTTTCCTCGTTGTCGAGCTTGAACTGGCCTGCTGTGCCTTCGAGTTGCTCGTGCATCCACTGGCGCTGGCTCGCATCCGAGATGTGCATGAACTCGATGCCGATGCTGCTTGCATAAGTCGCCTTGAGCAGGGCGAGCAGATCGCGCAGCTTGAGCCGTTGCGGGCCCGACAGCGAGCCACTATTGAACTCGGTATCGAGGTCGGCGTTGGAGAGGCCATGGAAGGCCAGCTCGAGATCAGGCGCCGCCGGTCGTGGCAGCAGGCCAAGTGCCGCAAGCTCTTCCTTGCCGTAGGTGTTGGCGAGATCGAGAGGATCCAGGTTGGCCGCAAGGTGGCCACGCGAGCGATAGGCGGTGACGAGCTTGAGCACGCCGGCCTGCTTCTGCGCCTCGGCATTGTCCACCGCGGACGCGGTGGTCGCTGCGCGTGCGTGAGCCTGACGCTGGGCGGCCTCGATACGGGCGATTGCCCCGGAATGCGGGACTTCGCCGATGGCTGAACCTTTCAGCGATCCGAAGTAGGCGTTCCATTCGCCGGAAACCCCGGATGGATCCTGCAGCCAGATCTCGTAGAGGTCTTCAATGAAGCCCGCGTTGCCGCCGGAAAGGGCGGAGGTGCTCTGGAACTGCTGCAGAAGTGTCGAGGAAGTCACGCGGGCTCCGGAATGGCGGGGAGTGCCGAATTGGGTTCTGGTGGGGGATTGGCTCGAATGCCTGGACGATCAAGCAAGCAGCCTGCATTCAACCTTCGATTATAGCCGCTGAACCCGACAATTGCTGCATTGCGGCAGCATCCTCGCCGTGATTGTCAGGCATGTTCAGGTGGCAGACATGCGGTCGTGAAACGAAGTCTGGGCCGAGCAAAGTCCGCCAGGCTGCCAGCCTCAGATCTCGAGGCGGCGCATTTCGGTCAATTCCTCGCTGCGCTCCCAGATCGCGTTGAACATATCCTGCAGTTGCGCCTTGCGGCCTGGCCCATGGGTGCTGCCTTCGCCATCGAAACGACTAGCCAGGCTGCGCTCGAACCAGGCGCCACGATCGCAGACGATGAAACAGCCCGGATACTGGTGGTCGATTTCCTCGACCGGTGTGCGAAAGGCGAAACTGCTGCCCAGTCGCTGCGACAGGGCGACCAGACGGTGGCCGTCGGCGCGCGCGCCGCTCGGTTGCTGGATCAGGATGCGGATGCTCGAGTTCGGGGCCCCGATTGCGATCTGCTTGAGCGCTTCGATCACATCGGCATGGTCATAGATGTCGGCTTCCAGCTCGCGCATGTAGATGCTGACATCGCGCCGCGCCGTGGCGAGCACCGCGAGCACGGCCGTCCGCGCGCTTTCACGATCGATGCTGGTCAGCAGGTTCTCGTCATGCGCCGGGATGGGCGATTGGTGGCGCGGTTCCAGCGCCGGTATCGCGATACGCATGTGCCGGTGGCGGATTCCGCACTCGTCGAACTCCTCGCCGTAGGCCTCGAAGCCGGCACGCTCATAGAATGCCAGCGCATGCAACTGTGCGTGGATTTCGATCTGTCTGAAGTGGCGTGCTCGGGCCAGTTCGAGGAGCACACGCAGGATCGCGTCACCGACACCGCGACCGCGCCATTCGCGGATCACCGCCATGCGGCCGATCGTGCCTTTCGGTGTCAATCGGCCGGTTCCAATCGACTGGCCGCCCCGGTCGCGGGCGACGACATGCTGGGAGACAGCGTCGAGCTCATCCCATTCCTCGTCTTCCGGAACCGCCTGTTCGACCACGAAGACCGCGTTGCGCACGCGGCGCAGGTCGGCCATGTCGGCCGTCCAGGTGGCGGGTTCGACGGTGAATTCCGCGTTGATCATGATCGACTCCGGGTTACGCTCAGGGCGAGATGTCCAGCGTTGACGAGAGTAAACAGCAGGTTCAATGATGCCGCATCCAGCGCGGCAAGTTCAGTCGAATCCAGCGTGGCGCGGCGACACATCCTTTCAGCCAGTCGGCGCGGGCAGCGAAACTCTTCACCAGCGACAAACAGGCTTGCGCCGCGTGCCGCCTTCGACCAGGCCAGTCGCGTCCACGGATTGAACTGCAGACACGCCCCGGCTTCAAGGCGGCGGGCGAATTCGGCGCGGCTCAATGGCTTGCTGCGCGGCACGGCCTCGTGCGCGGCCCGATAGCGGGTGATGAACGAGCCGAACCAGCAACGGAGCGTGGACGCATCCATCGCCAACGAATCCTGAAGAATCTGTCCGATCTTCTGCAGTGCCTTGTCATCAATCTCACCCGCTGCTCTTGCCGGCGAAATCCGCGCATCCGAATAGCGCAACTCCTCAGCCTTGCGCTCGGCGAGAAATCCGGCGAAATCCGTCATCATCTCGGCAATCGCCGGAGCACGCATGCCGACTGAAAACGTCAGGCAGGCACTTTCGGCGATGCCATGGTGGGCTATGCCGGGCGGCAGATAGAGCATGTCGCCCGGCCCGAGCAGCCACTCGTGGCTCGGCGTGAACTCGCGCAGCAGCTTCAGTTCGACGTCGTCGCGGAATGCCTTGGGCGCATTCGGATCGGTGTTGATCTGCCAGAGTCTGCGACCGAGGCCCTGGATCAGGAAGACGTCGTATTGATCGACATGCGCGCCGACCGAGCCGCCTGCTTCGGCATAACTGACCATGATGTCGTCAAGCCGCCAGCTCGGCAGGAAATCGAAATGTTCGAGCAGCGCGGCCACATCGGCGTCCCACTTGTCGACATCCTGGACGAGCAGGCTCCAGTGCGACTCGGGCAGGTCGGCGAAATCGGATTCGGCGAACGGCCCGTTGCGCAGAATCCAGCGATCGCTGGCCGGATCGTGCGCGACCAGGCGCGACAAGGCGAAATCCTCGCAGGCCAGGCCAGCCAGGTCATCGGGGGTCAGCGGATTGGAGAAGTCTGCAAATGCATTGCGGATCAGCAGCGGTCGCTGTTGCCAGTAGTCGCGCAGAAACGCCGCTGCTGGCATGCCAAGAAAATGCTTGCTGGTTGCTTTCGTCTCGATCATGGCCTGGTATTTGACGATCCCCCCTGGCGAATGGATGGTATCCGACTCGAACGAGCGGTTCGTGCAACTGATGAGTGCGTGGATGCCCGAATAGCGGCGTCGGGCTCGCCTGTCGGGCGAATGGACAGATCCAGGGTTCAGTCACACTGGCTACTTGCAGCGGATCCGACCAGGTTCCAATCGCCTATTCCGTGTTGCCCAGGCCGAGTCGCTCGCGCAGGAAATCAAACGTGACTGCGGCTCGCCCTTGATGACTTGCGAGGGATGCTTCCACTTCATCATAGACGCGCAGCAGAAGCATCACGCGAAAGCGGCCAGCGGGTTCAGCGATCATTGCGCGTGGCGTGCGCGCATCGAGGATATCGAGCGGCGTATCGCACCAGTCGGCATAGCGAGTCTCAAGCCCTTCACGCACATCGATTTGTTGATTTTCGCCTTTCTCATCGAGGTCACTGGCGATCGGCAGCGGCAGGCGGAATAGATCCTCATCTGGTGGCTCGATATGCTGGCGCACACGATGGCGCAGGCAAGCGCCGGCCAGTTGCTCAAGCCATTCACGCCCGGCGTCTGCGGATTCCTCGTCGGTGTTGCGCATCAGCAGTGCCGAGCGATCCGGCTCGCCCGTTTCAAGACGAGCGTGTTGCATCAAATGAGTTTGTTGACCATCACTGCTTGTGTACATCCACACGGTAACGCTGAGATTGATGGTTTCGACATTCTCATGTCCTTCGAGCGCGACCTTGAGGCCATCGAGATCCAAAATTGCGTAGTGATCCTCGATGTGGGGGAGGCGTGGAATGGGCATGGCGCGCAGAACGGGCGGGTCAATCTGATCACGTATCCAGTTGTCACAAATAAGCCAGGCCGGGATGCGCCCGTCGTCTTCCTCGGCGGTGCGCAGATTGGCGGTGTCGAACAGGATTTCCAGTACGCCGATCGGCGTCAGGGGATAGATGCCGGTGCCGAGGCTCAACTGGTCGTCGCATTCGACTACGCGCGTGCCGATCAAGGATCCGGCAACCAGCGCACGGCTGGCGGAGACTTCATGCACAAACCGTGGTGCGCTGTCCGGATTGAGCACATCACGAAGCCGCAGACCACGTTCCGCCTCGACAGCTGTTACTTCGTAGATGTGCAGGTGGGCACTCGACGCCGCCTCAAGAAACGAGCGCTGTGCTGCGCTCAGGCGCAAGTCGCTCGCGGCCAATACCCGATCGATACCACGTGCCTGCTCCCCGCGGATCTCGTATTCCGTCTCATGCAGGGCCCAGTCGTTGAGCCCAAATCTGAAAACGTACTGACCCGCTTCGTCGAGTTGGTCGATGAAATTCCTGAGCAGACTGTCTTCCTCAAATTCCTCATCGGCTTGTTCAAGAACCACTTGCAGATAATCCTCGAGGATTTCCCGCATCCTGCGTTTGCTGAAACGGCCCCGCAGCCATTCATGCGCTTTTCGTTGTGCACTGATTGCCGCCGATTCTTCGGCCACCGGCGGGTTCAGGTTGGCCAGGCAGCAATGCTTGTACTTGCGTCCGCTGCCGCACGGACAGGGCTCGTTGCGTCCGATAGTCACGCGCTCAGATCCGTCGCGCCAAGCTGTCGGCCAGGCCCGTGTAGCTGGCGGGCGTCATGCCGAGCAGGCGCTGCTTGTCGGCTCCCGGAAGATCCAGTGTCTCGATGAACACGCGCATCGATTCGCGCGTGATGCCCTGGCCGCGGGTCAGTGCCTTGAGTTGTTCGTAGGGATTCGGCAGGCCATGGCGGCGCATGACGGTCTGCACGGCCTCGGCGAGAACCTCCCAGCTCGCGTCGAGATCCGCATCGATGCGGTTTGCGTCGATCTGCAGTTTGCCAACGCCTTTGGCCAGCGAATCGAGGGCGATCTGGGTGTGCCCAAACGCCGTGCCCAGCGCACGCAATACGGTCGAGTCGCTCAGGTCGCGCTGCCAGCGGCTGATCGGCAGCTTGGCGCTGAAGTGCTCAAACAGGGCATTGGCGATACCGAAGTTGCCTTCGGCATTCTCGAAATCGATCGGATTGACCTTGTGCGGCATCGTCGAGGAGCCGACTTCGCCGGCCTTCAGGGTCTGGCGAAAATAGCCGAGCGAGATATAGCCCCAGATGTCGCGGGCGAAATCGATCAGGATCGTGTTGCAGCGCCGGGTCGCGTCACCGATTTCGGCGATGCAGTCGTGCGGCTCGATTTGCGTCGTGTACGCATTGAAGGTGAGGCCGAGGCTCTCGACGAAGCGTTGCGCAAGAGCGGGCCAGTCGACTTCCGGATAGGCCACGACATGTGCGTTGTAGTTGCCGACCGCGCCATTGATCTTGCCGAGCAGTTCGACTCCGGCGATCTGCGCGCGTTGCCGACGCAGTCGCGCAACCACATTGGCGATCTCCTTGCCGAGCGTGGTTGGCGAGGCGGTCTGGCCGTGCGTGCGCGAGAGCATCGCTTGGGCGGCGCAATCATGGGCGATTGCGCACAGTCGGGCGTTCAATGCATCGAGCGTCGGCAGCAATAGGCGATCGCGGGCGTCGCGCAGCATCAGCGCATAGGCGAGGTTGTTGATGTCTTCCGAGGTGCAGGCAAAGTGGACGAATTCTCTTGCGGCAGCCAGCTCGGGAATGCCGCTGATGCGCTCCTTGATGAAATACTCGACCGCCTTGACGTCGTGGTTGGTCTCGCTCTCGATGGCCTTGATGCGTTCGCCATCCGCGACGCTGAAATCACTGGCAATTGCCTCAAGTGCGATGCGCACCGCCGGCGGAAACGGCGCGACTTCGGCAATGCCCGGTTCGTTGGACAAGGCGATCAGCCAGCTGATCTCGACCAGCACGCGGCGCTGCATGAGGCCGAATTCGCTGAAGACCGGCCGCAACGCCTCGAGCTTGGCGGCGTAGCGCCCATCCAGCGGGGAAAGGGCAAGCAGGGGATGGCTCATTTCGATTTCTCGCTGGTGGCTGGCGGATGATCGGGTTTGACCGTGATGGCCTGGGCCCGGGCGCCCTGCATGGTGCGCACAGTCAGGGAAAAGCCGTCGAACTTGAGCGACTCACCCTCGGCCGGCAGGCGTTCAAGCCGATGCACGATCAGGCCGCCGACCGAGTTGACCTCGCCGGGTGACTCGATGTCGAGGTCAAGCAGGCGTTCGAGGCGATAGATCGGCATGCTGCCCGGTATCGTCATGGTTCCATCAGAAGCGCGCAGCGGCGTATCGCCCCGCGTGCTGCGATGTTCATCCTCGATGTCGCCGACAACGACCTGCACGACATCGAACAGGGTGAAGAAGCCGACCACGCGACCACCTTCCTCGGTAGCCAGGGCGAACTGCGTGCGACCGGTGCGGAAGCGACGCAGCATTTCCAGTACCGGTGTGTCGAGCGGGACGATGATGGCCGGGCGCAACAACGGAACCATGTCCTCGATGCTGCCTTTCTCGGCGATCGCGAGCAGCAGATCCTTCACGTGCAGGATGCCGCGCACATGTTCGAGATTGGCATCGAACCATGGGTAGCGACTGAACTGCGAACGGCGGATTTCAGCGAGCACCTCGTCCTGGGTCTGGCCGTCGTGCAGCGCGCCGAGCTGGTCACGGGTGCGCAAAAGGTCACCGGCGACCAGTTCGGGCAGGTCGAGGGCATGGCTCATCATCGCGAAGGCCTCGCCCGACTCGCGCATGGCGCGGTTGCCGTGCAGGATCAGCTTGAGCTCGTCGCGGGAGTAGTGGTGCTCGTGGGCGTTGGTCGCGCCGAGTCCGAACACGCGCAGCATCAGGTTCGCGCTGGCATTGAGGAGCCAGATCGCCGGATACATGATCCAGTAGAAGACGTACAGCGGCGTCGCGGTCCACGCCGAGGTGTGCTCGGGCCGGCGGATAGCGAGGGACTTGGGGGCCAGTTCGCCAAGCACGATATGCAGGAAAGAGATTACCGTGAACGCGAAAATGAACGAGATGATATGGATTGTTTCCGACTGCAAGCCACCGAACTGCGACAACACGGGCTGCAGCAGGCCGGCAAACGCCGGCTCACCAATCCAGCCGAGGCCAAGCGAAGCGAGAGTGATGCCGAGCTGGCATGCCGACAGGTAGGCATCCAGGTGCGCATGCACACTGAGCAGGATACGACCCCGCCAGCCGATGCGCTCAGCCAGGCCCACGGCCTGGGTATGCCGCAACTTGACCAGCGAAAACTCGGCGGCGACGAAAAATCCGTTGAGGACGACCAGCAGGAATGCAGCGAGTATGTAGAAAACGTTGGCGAGCATTGCTCGGAAAGGCGGCGACGGACTGCGAAGTCTAGCATTGGCTTGGGAGCGGTGAGAGGAAAAGCGGGAGCGGTGAGCGGGATTGGCAGTCCAGGTGGATTGGGTTGATGCGCGACAGCCGGAGAAGTTGTTAACAAGAAGCCGAAAGCTGTTTCGCGCTTCTCTCTTTCCGTAGGCGCCCGATTGCACACGAGGCTTTTCTTATGTCGATCCAGCTCGGGCCTGAAGGCACTCCTGCGGGGTCGCGACGAAGCTGGGTTTCACTTGTTCCCGCTAACTGCTAGCCGCTAACCGCTGACGAATCGGCTTGTGCAGCTATAATCGCCGACCCCCTTTCTCCCCACCTTTCAGGATCCAGCGATGAGCGATTTCCGCATCGAACGCGACAGCATGGGCGAACTCAAGGTTCCGGCTGATGCCTTGTATGGCGCGCAAACCCAGCGTGCCGTGCAGAATTTTCCGATTTCGGGGCTGACCATGCCGCGCGAGTTCATCCGTGCGCTCGGTTTGATCAAGTCGGCCGCGGCACAAGCCAATGCCGACCTTGGTCACCTGAAAAAATCCCAGGCCAAGGCGATCCGCAAGGCGGCCGAGCGCGTGGCCAGGGGCGAGTTCGATGCGCATTTTCCGATCGACGTGTTTCAGACCGGTTCGGGCACTTCATCAAACATGAATGCCAACGAGGTGATCGCCCATGTTGCCGCCGCGGCGGGCACCCGGGTTCATCCGAACGACGACGTCAACAATGGCCAGTCCTCGAACGATGTCATCCCTACTGCCATCCAGCTCAGTGCCGTGCTGACCGTCAGCGAACAGTTGCTGCCGGCGCTGGCGCATCTGAAAGCGACACTCGACAAGCGCGCCAGGGAGCTGAAGAAGGTCGCCAAGACCGGACGCACGCATCTGATGGACGCGATGCCGGTGACATTTGGTCAGGAAATCGGTTGCTGGTCGGCGCAGATCGCCTCGAACATCGAGCGCCTGAATGATGCGCTCAAGCGCGTGCGCAAGCTGCCCCAGGGCGGCACCGCCGTCGGCACCGGCATCAACGCCGATCCAAAGCTCGGTGCGGCCATCTGTGCCGAGTTGAGTCGCATGACCGGCGTCCGCTTCGAGGCGGCAACGAATCTGTTTGAAGGCATCAGCACCCAGGACGCGGCGGTCGAACTCTCGGGGCAGTTGAAGACCCTGGCGGTCGGTTTGATGAAGATGGCCAATGATCTGCGCTGGATGAATTCGGGGCCGCTGGCCGGAATTGGTGAAATCGAGTTGCCAGCCTTGCAGCCGGGCTCCTCGATCATGCCGGGCAAGGTCAATCCGGTGATTCCAGAGGCGCTGGCCATGGTCTGCGCCCAGGTCATCGGCAACGACACGACGATCACGATCGCTGGCCAGAGCGGCAATTTCCAGCTCAATGTGATGCTGCCGGTCATTGCGCTGAATCTGCTGCAATCGATCGGGATTCTCGCCAATGCCTCGCATGCGCTCGCTGACAAGGCGATTGCCGGATTCAAGGTGCGTGAGGACAATATCCGCGAGGCACTCGATCGCAATCCGATCCTGGTCACCGCGTTGAATTCGGTGATTGGCTACGATGTCGGTGCGGCGACCGCGAAGCAGGCCTACAAGGAAGGTCGCCCAATCATCGATGTCGCCCTCGAGACGACCAAGCTCAGCCGCAAGCAGCTCGCCGAGTTGCTTGATCCGATGACCTTGACCAAGGGTGGCATCCACGGCGGTTCCGCTGGCGGTTGAGGCGGGCATCGAGCGAGCAGCACAAAGGGTGGCATGTTTCGTGAATATCTTTCTCAAGCGTGGCCAATGGCACATGTCCCCGATATGGGCTCGGTTCAAGTTGGCACGGACGAGCCGCTCCGCATCACGGCCGGTGCATCAATGATTTGTTTCGACGAACGCCGGCAGATATCGGGGCCCGCATGGCGCCCCGATGGGTTGGCGTGAACGTCTGCGCCAACCGTAGATCCAGTGTCGGTGGACGATCCCTGCAACGGGATCCTTGCCGCAACACGAGTGCTATGAATTCAGGATTGGAGTGTTGAGATGAAAAAGTTTTTCTTCGCGCTGATGGCGATGGTCGCCAGCGGCGCTTGGGCACAGCAGAATGTCGACATCACCGCCGAACAATTCAACAGCGGTGCGGCCAACGCCGAGTTGACAACGCTGGGGCGCCAGGCGGCAACATCGGGCAAGCGCCTGGTGGTAACCGCGCCACAGCATTGGCATGCACAGATTGCCGCACGCATCCGTGCCGGCGGCGATGCCGAGATCGTGCTCAAGGACGGTTTTTACGAAACCTTGCTCGTACGCGTCGAGGACAAGGCGGCAGAGCCAGCCAAGCCGGAGCCGAAGCCGGAACCTGCAGCGGTTGCCGCCGCCGCGAAGCCTGCTCCTGCGCCGGTCGCTGCTGTGCCCAAGCCGGCCCCAGTCGTGCAGCCGCCCAAGGCCGAGGCGCCTCCGCCACCGCCAGTACAGGTGGTCATCGAGACGCCTGCTCCGGCTCCCGAGCCGGTTGTGGAAGCACCCCCTCCAAAGCAGGAGCCGGCGCCGCCTGCTCCGGTCGAAGAAGCGCCTGTCCCGGCTCCTGCAGCTGCGGTTGCCGTCGATCCCAAAGCGCCGATCATGCTGGTCAGCGCCGAGCCGGGCGATACCGATCAGGTGCGTGAATCGCTGGAAAAGCGCTACAACGACGGCAAGCGCATCATCGAGCGTGTCGAGCCAACCAGTCTTCGCGAGGGCGATGTGATCTACACCAGCATCGGTGCTGCGGTTGTGGTGCGTCGCGAAAACAATCGCATGATTCGCATGTGGCTGGTTGGGCCGCTCAATCTGAATCAGACCGGTTTGCGGTCCGATGGACTGAACAAGTACCACGTGGTGAACAGCGACCTGGCCCAGTAGGGCCGGTTTCCAACGGTACAGTTCGGGCTTCCGCGATACGGATTGTCTTGACCACAGCAACAGCCGGCGCCATTTCGTGCCGGCTGTTGCCTTTCCGCGATCAGGTGGATGTCTCGATCCGTCTGCGACGCAGCCAGATCGAGGCCGCGATCAGGGCGATGCCGACTGCGGCGCCAACCCAGATGCCCGGTGTGGCGAGCAGGCCGTAGACATTGGCCGGGTCAAGCGTGGCCAGCACGTTCTTGTCTTCCAGCGACGCCTTGAACGATCCGAAGCCTGGATTGCGATCATCGAGCCACCATCCGGGGAAGATTCCAAACAGCAGGCGGGCGAGGACTTCATGAATCAGAAATTCCTTGCTCAGGTTCGGCAGGCCCATCAAGCCGATCCAGCTGTTGGCGATCAAGGTAAACAGCGGCACCAGCACGGCCCACAGGAACGGTTTGCTGCGCGCATAGGCTGACCAGAACAACAGCCAGCCGGCCGTCGGCAGCGCGACCATGGCATCGAGCGGAATCGTCAGAACCATGCGCCAGAGCAAGCCGAGCGTATGCGATGCGCCGATTGCCGGCAGCGGGTTGACGCCGTGCAGCAGCGCCCAGATGCAGACGATCAGCAGCAGCACCACATAGGCGACTGTGGCAACCGCAAGCGAGATCAGCGGGGCGAGCATGAGCGCGGCCGCGACCTTCGAAAGTACCGTGGCAGTGTCGGTGACCGGCAGCGACTTCCAGAACAGCACACTGCGGTCGCGACGGTCGTCATAGAGCGCGCCGAGCAAGTAGAAGAACACGACAAAGAAGAGGACAAAGCAGAGCAGGGCGGCGAGCGCGACATAGGCGATATCAAGGCCGATGCCCGCGTTGACGAAATCTCCCGAGCTCATGCGCTGCGAGATCAGTTCCCAGGGGATGCCGCCACTGACATGGAAATTGGCTCGTGAGGTGAACGCTTCGGCAGTCAATATTCCAAGCACGGTCAGCAGCAACATGATTCCGCTGACCCAGATCGGGGTCCAGTAGAAGCCGCCCTTGTGTTCCCAGTATTCGCGTTTGACCAGCCATCCGAACGTGTTCATGCGTAGGTTCCTTTCATGGTGGCGACGAACAGATCGGCGATGCTCGGTTTGTGCAATTCACCGAGCTCGGCCAGACGTGCGCGGTCGACGCCGTCGAACAGAAAAATGGATTTGCCGAAAATCTGCCGCTCGTTGAGCGGATTCAGTGCGCGCGCGGCGTCGGCCTTGTCCGGATTGACCATGACTTCGGCATAGCGCTCGCCGATTTCATCCATGGATGCGTTGAGGACAAGTTTTCCATCACGGATGAAGATCAGGTCAGTCAGGATGTGCTCGACCTCTTCAACCTGATGAGTGGTGACGATGATTGTCTTGTTTTCATCGAAATAATCACTGAGCAGATTCTCATAGAAGGTCTTGCGGTAGAGGATGTCGAGGCCCAGCGTCGGTTCATCGAGGACGAGCAGGCGTGCGTCGATGGCCATGACCAGGGCCAGGTGCAACTGCACGATCATGCCCTTGGACATCTCGCGCACGCGCATCTTCGGCGCGATCTTGGTGCGCGCAAGAAACGCCTCGCACTTGCTGCGCGAGAAGCGGGGATGCACGCCACCGACAAAATCGATGGCTTCGCTGACCCGGATCCAGCGTGGCAGCACGGCGACATCGGCAATGAAGCAGACCTGTTCCATCAACTGGGCGCGCTGACTGCGCGGATCGAGGCCGAGAACGGACAGTTCGCCGTCGAATTCGCTGAGGCCGAGAATCGATTTCAGCGCGGTCGTCTTGCCGGCACCATTCGGGCCGATCAGGCCGACAATGCGACCACTCTCAATTTCGAAGTCGACCGCATCGAGGGCGACGGTGTTGCCATAAGCCTTGCTCAGGCCACGGGCGTGAATGACAGCGCTCATCGGGATTCCCCTTCGGTCTTTGGCACGTGCTTGAGCAAGGTGGCCAGATCGATCCCCATGCGCTCGAGGCGTGCCGCCAGTGGCGGCCATTCCTCGTTCAGAAAACGATCACGTTCGGATTTCAGCAAGGCGCTGCGCGCCCCTTCGGTGACATACATGCCCAGTCCCCTTCGTTTTTCCACCAGGTTCTCGTCAACGAGTTCCTGATACGCCTTGGATACGGTAATTGGATTGATCTGGAAATCCGCTGCGACCTGGCGAACCGACGGCAGCGCATCCCCCTGTTTGAGCACGCCATCGAGGATCATCGCCACGACGCGCTCGCGTAGCTGGCGATAGATGGGTGTGTTGTCGTTCCAGACCATGCTCATCGGCTTAATCCTTGATCACGTTGGGCAGCATCTTGCCGAAGGAATAGTAGGGCATGTCCAGACGCACATGCGGCAAGGCCGCGCTGACCGATGGCGGGCTGGCGGGCTTGGAAATTGAAGCGACCTCGACCACGGCCGATGAGGCGGAAACTTGTGTCGGGTTCGGTCGAACGATAACCACGGGCAAGGTCGGAATCGCGTCCGCAGCATGAACCGTGATGGTCGGAAGGGTTGGCGGGCTGGCAACGACGATCGGCTGCTCATTGTGTGAACGAGCAGGCGATGTCGGGAAAACCAGGCTGCCGATCTCGACGGCGCCAATAGTCGTGGCAATGGCGATGGCAAGCAGCAGGCGAGCGTGGATCAAGCGGTTCATGATGACCTCCCTGAGGTCTGCTGATGAGCTGGTGTTGTAGGCAACTATAACACCTAAACTGAGGATGTCAACTAGGAACAGGAGTAGGCAGTAAGGAATCTGCGGGGAAGGCGGAAGGACGCGTACCAATGAAATCGACGCGTGTCGGCGCAACGCTCATGAGCGGCACCCTGGCAGCCCGGTCGAGCAAAGCCCGACAGGCTGCTGGGCTCGGACAATCGGTTTGTTCTTGCGCACGGGGTGCTTTCGTAGGAGCAGGCTTCAGCCGCGATGCTTGTCGCTGGGGCGACAAAAAATCATCGTGACCGCAGGAAACCCCTTTTTCGGGGTGGCTGATGCCGCTTCCTGCGGGAGCAGGGACTTCCAGCTTGTGTGCAAGGCGCCTGCGTCCTGCGCAACACCGGCGGGTGCAGATCGGGACTCGCACAGGGCGAACGCGCTCTTCACAAGCCTCGATCGGAGTCGAGACATGGACTTCGACGAACACGCCACCGGCGCTGATGTCCTCGCGGACGATGTCGAGCGAACCCTTGTACGGGGCGATCGGGGCGCAGATGGCGATGTCGCTGTTCTTGGTGATTTCGGCAGCGACAAAGCCGATTCGCTGCGCATTGAGATCACGGTGCCGAGTCCGCTGGACAGGTTCTTGCGCAGGATGTCGCCGTCGAGCAGAGTCACCGGCCGCGTGCCGAGTTCAAGCAGGCGCACCAGCAAGGCGTTGGCGATGGTTGATTTGCCCGATCCCGAGAGTCCGGTGAAGAGCACCGTGAATGCCTGCTTGTGGCGGGTCGGATGGGTGCGATGCAGTTCCTCGATCACTTCCGGATAGGCGAACCAGTCCGGGATGTCGAGACCTTGCTGCAGACGGCGGCGCAGTTCGCTGCTGGAGATGTTGAGCACGATATTGCCTTCTTCCACTTCGTCGGACGGCATGCATTGCGTGCGTTCCTGCACGTAGACCCTTTCCCGGAATGACACCATCGTGATGCCGGGTTCGGCGGCCAGGGTCGGCATGATCGCGGCCGACGATGAAGTGGGTGCAGCCGTGGTTCTTGCGGATGATCGCGTACCACAACGCCTCGCGTGGCCCAGCCATGCGCATGGCGAGGTGCAGCAGAGCCAATGCTGTCGTGCGCTCCGGATAGTGGCGCGGCAGCGCGAGTTATTGGGGTTTCAAGGCCGACTTGCCGGGCCAGCCAACGGCTCGTCCTTTGACTGACGTGGCCGATCCAATATGCGACCGGGTTCGTGAACGAATTGATCCGTTTCGTTCAGTCTGATCCGGGAACCCCGACCCCGATTCACGTTCTCAGTGGCAGCATGGGAGGCGTTTAATTCGCAGCCATGTCGATTTTGGGGGGTGGTTTGCCATCGCAAGCGGCCACAGCCACAATATGCGGCCCGCTTGACGCTGATCTTTCTGTCGGGTGCCCAGCAGCCGTCCTCTACCGATTTCCCAGGAGTCCCATACATGACCCGTTTTGTCCGCAAGACCCTCATCGCCTCGGCATTGTCTTCAGTATTCCTTGCCGGAAGTGCCCTGGCCGTAGATGCCAGCTTGAAGACCGAGAAAGACAAGGTCAGCTACATGGTCGGTGCCGATGTCGGCCGCGGCCTTACCCAGATCAAGGACGAGCTTGATCTGAAGATCGTCATCCAGGCGTTGCAGGATGAATTCAATGGCGGCAAGACCCTGATGACTCAGGAAGAGGGTCAGACGGTTCGCCAGGAGTTCATGCAGAGGCTGCAGGCCAAGCGCGTCGCTGAAGAGAAGGTTGCCGCAGAGAAGAACAAGAAGGAAGGCGACGCTTTCCTTGCCAAGAACAAGGCCAAGGCCGGCGTCAAGACCACCGCTTCGGGTCTGCAATACGAAGTCGTCAAGCTGGGCACCGGCCCGAAGCCGAAGGATTCCGATACGGTCAAGGTCGACTACACCGGCACCAAGATCGATGGCACCAAGTTCGACAGCTCGATCGATCGCGGCCAGCCGGCCACGTTCCCGCTCAATGGCGTGATCAAGGGTTGGACCGAAGGTCTGCAGCTGATGCCGGTCGGTTCCGAGTACAAGTTGGTGATCCCGGCCGAGCTGGCCTACGGCGAAAATGCTCCGCCGACAATCGGGCCGAATGCGACCCTGATCTTCGACGTCAAGCTGATCTCGATCGAGACCGAAGCAGCCAAGGCTGCGCCGGCCCCCGCCGAGAAGAAGTAAGCTCCACGCGGCGTCAAACTGAAGGCGTGTCGGCATCCGGCACGCCTTCTTCGTTTTCAAGGATTGGCAAAGGCGGAGCTACCTGCGGCCTTTGCCCTTCAGGAGTGGATTGAATGCGCATAGCGATCTTCGGAACCGGCTATGTCGGACTGGTCACGGGCACCTGCCTGGCCGAAGTCGGCAATGACGTGATCTGCGTCGATATCGATGCGCTCAAGGTCGCGCGCCTCGAGCGCGGTGAAATCCCGATCTTCGAGCCCGGGCTGACACCGATGGTCATCGACAATCATGCGGCCGGGCGCCTGCATTTCACTACCGATGCGGCAAAGGCCATCGGCCACGGCGAAATCATCTTCATTGCGGTCGGAACTCCGCCGGAAGAGGATGGCAGCGCCGATCTTTCACATGTGCTTGATGTCGCCCGCACGATTGGTCGCGAGTTGGCCGCATCTGCGGTGATCGTCAACAAGTCCACCGTGCCGGTTGGCACCGCCGATCTGGTTCGCGAGACGATCGCAGCGGCCCTGGCCGGGCGCAACAGCACGCTCGATTTCGAGGTCGTCTCCAATCCGGAATTCCTCAAGGAAGGTGATGCGGTGCAGGACTGCCTGCGACCGGATCGCATCATCATCGGCAGCGACAACGCTTCGGCGATCGCGGCCTTGCGCAGCCTGTATGCGCCGTTCAACCGCAATCATGATCGCATCGTGCAGATGGACGTGCGCTCGGCAGAACTGACCAAGTACGCGGCGAATGCGATGCTTGCGACCAAGATCAGTTTCATGAACGAAATTGCCAACATTGCCGAGCGCGTCGGCGCGGATGTCGAAAATGTCCGGCTCGGCATCGGCTCGGATCCACGCATCGGCTACCACTTCATCTACCCCGGCGCCGGATACGGCGGCTCGTGTTTCCCCAAGGACGTCAAGGCGCTCGAACACATGGCGCGCAGCCACGCCTATGAGCCGCGCCTGCTGGCTGCCGTCGAGGCGACCAATTCGATCCAGAAGCAACGACTGCACGGCTTGATCAGCCAGCATTTCAACGGCAACCTCACGGGGCGCACGATCGCGCTGTGGGGACTTGCTTTCAAACCCAATACCGACGACATGCGCGAGGCGCCGAGCCGCACCTTGATCGAGCAGTTGTGGGCATCGGGCGCGCGCGTGCGCGCCTTCGATCCCGAGGCCCACACCGAGGTTCGCCGGCTCTATGGCGAACGTGAGGATCTGCTGCTTTGCGATTCCCAATACGCTGCACTCGAAGGCGCGGATGCGCTCGCCGTGGTCACCGAATGGAAGGCCTTCCGCAGTCCCGATCTGGCCCGGATCGGCAAGGCATTGACGGAAAAAGTGATCTTTGACGGACGCAACATCTTTGATCCGGCGGCGATCGAGAAGGCAGGTCTGGCCTATTACGGAATCGGGCGCGGACGCAGCATCGAGCGACGCCGATAGTCCTGCAATGCTGTACCTCGGTGCGTTCGGTCGCTACCATCGCCGCTTCGGGTGCCGGTCAGGCTGATCGGCATCTCCCATTCCGAAAGAAGATCCATTGATGGAAAAGAAGCGCGCACTGGTCACCGGCATCACCGGACAGGACGGTGCCTACCTTGCCGAATTGCTGCTTGCCAAAGGCTATGAAGTCCACGGCCTCAAGCGGCGTGCCTCGTCGTTCAATACCGAGCGCATCGATCATTTGTACAGCGAACTGGACGAAAGCGGTCCGGCGCTGACCCTGCACTACGGTGACCTGACCGATTCAACCAGCCTCATGCGCGTGGTTCAGGAGGTCGAGCCGCACGAGATCTACAATCTGGCCGCGCAGAGCCATGTCGCGGTGTCGTTCGAGGAGCCCGAGTACACCGCCAATGCCGATGGGCTCGGTACGCTGCGTCTGCTTGAGGCAATGCGCATCCTCGGCATGCAGGATCGCTGCCGCATCTACCAGGCATCGACTTCCGAACTCTACGGCCTTGTCCGGGAAACGCCGCAGCGCGAGACCACGCCGTTCCATCCGCGTTCGCCCTATGGCGTCGCCAAGCTTTATGCCTACTGGATCACGGTCAACTACCGCGAGGCCTATGGCATGTTTGCCTGCAACGGCATCCTGTTCAATCACGAATCACCGATCCGTGGCGAAACCTTCGTCACGCGCAAGATCACGCGCGGCCTGGCCCGGGCCATCTGCGGTCTGCAGCAATGCCTGTATCTCGGCAATCTCGATGCGCGCCGCGATTGGGGCCATGCACGCGACTATGTCGAGGCGCAGTGGCTGATCCTGCAGCAGGATCAGGCGCACGACTATGTCATCGCAACCGGCATCCAGCATTCGGTGCGCGAGTTCGTCGTGCTGGCCGCGCGCGAAATGGGCGTCGAAGTCGAATTCAAGGGGCAGGGTGCCGATGAGGTGGCCATGGTTGCCGATGTGCGCAGTGCGGATGCGAAGATCCGCAAGGGCGATACGCTGCTGCGCATTCATCCGAAGTATTATCGGCCGGCCGAGGTCGAAACCCTGCTCGGTGATCCGACTTTCGCCCGCGAAAGACTCGGCTGGACGCCGAAAACCAGTTTCGTCGAACTGGTGCGTGAGATGGCCAGCGCCGACCTGGCCCTCGCCGTTAACGAGGCATCCGGGAACCTGGGTGCGCGCCATGGGCGTCATCTGATTGAAGAGCTGCCGCGCACATGAGTTCGCTCGAAGAGCGTCTGACCGAGCTGGAAGTGCGCCTCGCCTTTATCGACGACAGCGTCGCCGCGCTGAATGCGGCCGTGGCCATGCAGGATCAGGCGATGTTCGGCATGCGCCGCGAACTCGATCGCCTGGGTGCCGACCTGGTCGGCCTGCGCGCCACACTCGGCAATGATGTCGGTAACGAACCGCCGCCGCACTACTGACCAATGACCATCTCCTTTCCAGATCATGGCTGAATCGCTGCGCGACCAATTGCTGAAGAGTGGCCTCGTGCAGAAGCTCAAGGCGGAGGCGAAGCCTGCGGATCGCCCGCAGCGCCCGTCCAGCAAGCCACGCGCCGAATCGGGCAAGGCCAGGCCTGCAGGTTCCGCATCGGCGCGCAGCCGCGAGGAGATCGATCTTGCCCGTGCCTACGGGCTGCGCGACCGTGCCGAACGCGAGCAGCGTGAGCTCGAAAAGAAGCAGGCCGAGCAGCGCGCGAAGGAGAAAGCCGAACGCAAGCAGAAGCTTGCAACGCTGCTCGCCGACCAGGCGCTGAACAAGCCGGATGCGGAGATCGCCCGGCATTTCCCGCACGGAGACAAGATCCGCCGTGTCTACTGCACGGCCGAACAGATTGCCGAAGTCAACGCAGGACAGCTCGCCGTCGTCCAGTACCGCGGGCGCTACCTGCTGGTCAGACGGGAAATCGGCGAGCAGGCAGGGTTGATCAGCGCCGAGGCGCTGGTCTTGCTGTGCGATCCCGACGCGCCTGCTGAAGACGACATTCCCGCCGACCTGATCTGGTAGGCGAGCGCCCTCCGAGCCGCTCAGAAATCCATGAAGTAGCCACCGTTCACCGGGATGTTCGCTCCGGTGATGAAGGCGGAGTCGTCGGCACAGAGAAAATCCACGACGCGGGCGATTTCGAAGGGTTTGCCCAGGCGGCCAATCGGTACATTGCCGATGATCTGTTCGCGCACGGCCTCCGGCACGGCCATCACCAGGGCGGTTTCGCAGTAGCCCGGGGAGACGCTGTTGACGGTCACACCCTTGCGCGCGACTTCGCGGGCCAGGGCCATCGTGAATCCGTGCATGCCGGCCTTGGCGGCGGAATAGTTGGTCTGGCCGAATTGTCCGGTCTGGCCGTTGACCGAGGAGATGTTGACGATGCGGCCGAATCCGCGTTCGCTCATACCGTCGATCAGGGCCCGGCAGGTGTTGAATACGCCACTGAGGTTGACCGTGATCACATCCGACCATTGCTGCCCTGACATCTTGCACAAGCGCGTGTCGCGGGTGATCCCGGCTGCATTGACGAGGATCGAGACCGGCCCATGGCGAGCAGTGATGTCGGCAAGCGCGGTCGCGCAGCCGGCATGATTGGCGACGTCGAGCGGCTCGAAGAAAATGCTTGTCCTGAATTCATCAATTTCACCAAGAAAGGCATCCACGCGCTCCTTGCGCGAGCCAAGGTCGGCGGCAATGACCCGATTGCCGGAGCGGGCGAGGTAGCGGCAGATCTCGGTGCCGAGGCCGCCGATGCCTCCTGTGACGAGGGCGACGCGCTGGGTCATGCGATGGACTCCGTGAAAATCGAGGGTGATCGGACGCAGCCGTTCACGCCGTCAGGCCTTGCTGGCAGGTTGGTTGGTGGATCGGGGAAAACGTCGTGACGCGGGGTTCCTGACCTAGACTCAGGACTTGCTGTCTTTCTTCGGTTTTGCGGGATCCCCATCCTGGCGCGCCTTGTTGACCGCGTCGGTCAGGAATCCCTGTTGCATGGACTTCCACATATCCATGTTGCGCTCGGTCATCTCATTGAGCATCGACCATGGCGTGCGCCCCATGATGTTGTTCAACTGGCTGCGGAATTGCTGTTGCTGGTCGAGAAACACCTGCAGGCTTTTTTCGAGGTAGCTGCCCATGAAACCCTGCAGCGAATCTCCGTAGAATCGGATCACCTGCGAGAGCAGCTCGGTGGTGAACATCGGCTGGCCACGTTCTTCGTGTTCGGAGATGATCTGCAGCAGCACGGAGCGGGTCAGGTCGTCGCCGGACTTGGCGTCGCGAACCTCGAATTTCTCGCCATCGACAACGAGCTGCCGGACTTCTTCAAGCGTGATGTAGCTTGAAATCTCGGTGTCGTAAAGTCGACGGTTCGGGTACTTCTTGATGATGCGGAATTCGGCCATAACGCAACGCTAACAGATCGTGCGGCGCCGCACCAGTTTCATGCTGCGCAGCATCGAAAGCGAGGGCAAAAGAAAGGACGGAGGCCCGAATTGCGCCGTCTGACGGGCTTCGTGGTCCTCCGGTTGCAGAGGAAACCATGCTGCAACACGACGAGGGGCGAATTGCTCGCCCCTCGTTCGCGATTGCTACCAGCCCATGTAATGGCCGCCATTGATCGACAGGTTGGCGCCGGTGATCCAGGCGGCTTGTTCGGCGGCGAGGAAACCGACCGCATAGGCAATCTCCTCGGGTTCGCCGAGGCGACCGATCGGAATCTGCGCGGCGATCTTGGCGCGAACATCCTCAGGCACGGCCTTGACCATTTCCGTCAGTACATAGCCTGGCGAAACGGTATTCACGGTGATGCCGAACTTGGCGTTCTCCTGGGCCAGTGAAATCGAGAAGCCGTGCATGCCGGCCTTGGAGGCCGCGTAGTTCGCCTGGCCGTACTGGCCCTTCTGGCCGTTGATTGAACTGATCTGGATGATCCGACCCCACTTGCGTGTGCGCATGCTGTCGATGACCGGTCGAGTCACATTGAAGCAGGAGTTGAGGTTGGTGTTGATGACCTCCTGCCATTGCAGGGCGCTCATCTTGTGAAACGTCGTGTCGCGCGTGATACCGGCATTGTTGATGAGGATTTCGATCGGACCGAGCTGCCTTTCAATCTCGCGCACCATGGCCTCGGCACTCTCGACGCTCGACACATCGCCGGGGGCGAGAGCGAAATCGAAGCCGTCGGCCTTCTGTGCCGCCTGCCATGCCCTGGCTTTGGCTTCGTCGCGATAATTGGTTGCGACGCGATGTCCCGCCTGGGCGAGATGCCGGCAGATTGCCGTGCCGATACCGCCGATTCCGCCGGTGACGAGTGCTACGCGAGCCGTCATGCTGTTCTCCTTGTCAATGATTGGGTGCGGATGGTGCCTGCTTTTGATTGTGCCTGTGTGGCGGGGATTAGTCCTTCCGCATTGCGACATGCGTGTGCGGTTGCACCGGAATGGCATCGATATTGAATTCGGCAACAGCTTCACGCAGGAGCTCGCTGACGTTGTTGCCGCGTGTTGCGCGTTGCCCGAGGAAGGTGAGCGCCGCGCGCAAGGCGGGCAGGGGATCGGCCGGATCGAGCGGGCGCGCCTGATCCTGTTTGCTGAGTTTTCGCCCCGCTGCATCGAGAACCAGCGGCAGATGCAGGTATCCCGGAACAGGCAAGTCAAGCATCTCGTGCAGGAATATCTGGCGCGGGGTCGAGTCGAGCAGGTCGGCTCCGCGCACGACCTCGTCGATGCCTTGTTGGGCATCATCGACGACCACCGCGAGCTGATAGGTGAAGTGGCCATCAGCCCGGCGCACGACAAAGTCGCCCACCTCGCGAGCAAGTGGCTGGATCACCGTTGCGCAGATCCGATCCGTGAAGGTGATGAGCCGATCATCGACACGCACGCGCCAGGCGGGCGGCGAAGCGTCTGCGTGTCGAATGCACAGGCGCGGATGGATGCCGTCGAATGCGGCCAGGTCATTGCGGCTGCAATGGCAGGGATAAACCCTGTCACTTGCTTTCAGTCGCTCGAATGCGGTCGAGTACAAATCGAGGCGCTGGCCTTGCCATACCACGGGTTCATCGGAATCGAGCCCGAATGCCGCCAGCGTGGCAAGGATGCTCTCACCAGCACCTGCCACGGTGCGTGTGCTGTCGATGTCCTCCATGCGCACGATCCAGGTGCCGTTTCTGGAGCGCGCGCGCAGCCAACTGCCGAGCGCGGCGACCAGTGAGCCAAAATGCAGGTTTCCGCTTGGTGATGGAGCGAAACGTCCGCGCGGCGGGCGAAAACGCGGCTCAGCCTTCGGCATGGAAAGAACCCGTGGACATGGGCGGCGGGCGACTCGCTGGCAGGGCGCTTGAAATTACCCGGAGTTTACCCAAACTCGGGGAAAGAACAGCGTCATCCACCCTGCTCATCACGAGAGACAACCATGCGTCGCATCCTGCTATTTGTCGCCACCAACCTGGCCGTCATGGTTCTGCTGACGATCATCGTCAAGTTGTTCGGCATTGACACCTATACCTACAGCAAGACCGGGATCAATTTCAAAGGCATCCTCGTTCTTTCGGCCGTGATTGGCTTCGGTGGCTCGTTCATTTCATTGGCCATGTCGAAGTGGGTCGCGAAATGGCAGACCGGGGCGAAGGTCATCGAAAATCCATCGAATCCGACCGAGTCCTGGCTGCTCGCGACGGTACGCCGCCAGGCAGAAGGCGCCGGCATCGGCATGCCCGAAGTTGCCATCTACGACGCACCCGAAATGAATGCGTTTGCGACCGGCGCCAGCCGCAACAGCGCTCTCGTCGCCGTCAGCAGCGGTTTGTTGCAGCAGATGAGCCGGGACGAAATCGAAGCCGTGCTTGCCCATGAGGTCAGTCACGTCGCCAATGGCGACATGGTCACGATGACCCTCCTGCAGGGCGTACTCAACACCTTCGTGATCTTCCTGGCCCGCGTTGTCGGCAGCGTGGTCGATCGTGCGATCAGCGGCAATCGCGAGGATGGCGGCGGTGGATTCGCTTACTTCGCGATTGTCATCGTGCTGCAAATCGGGCTCGGCATGCTTGCCTCGATCATTGTCATGGCGTTCTCGCGCTGGCGTGAATTTCGCGCCGATGCCGGCAGTGCACGCCTGTCCGGCAAGGAAAAAATGATTGCTGCGCTGGCCCGGCTGGCGCACGGCCATGGCGAAAACAGCCTGCCCAAGGCGATCCAGGCATTCGGCATTGCCGGCGGCAACATGCGCAAGCTGTTTTCCAGCCATCCACCGATCGAGGAACGCATCGCCGCCTTGCGCGTCGGTCAATGAGCTGAAAACAGGAGGCCCCGTCATGCGGGGCCTCCTTGTGAACGCTATTCCGGCTGACAAGGATCAGCCGTTACCGAAGTCGTAGGACATCACCTGTTCGGGCTCCTGCAGGAAGTTGCCCTGCACGAAGTTGATGCCGCACGAGAACAGGATCGACATGCTCGCCGCATCCTCGACGAATTCGGCGATGGTCAGCTTGCCTATATTGTGAGCCTGCTCACACATGGCCTTGATGCGCTCCTGGTTCTCCTTGTTTTTCGGCAGTTCGGCCATGTAGCTGCGATCGACCTTGAGGTAGTGCGCGGGGATGTGCTTGAGCAACTGGAATGAATTGAGTCCCGAGCCAAACTGTTCGAGGGCAAAGCCGCAATGCAGTTGCTCGAGGCCACGGACGAATGCACGCGCCGGCTTGAGGCTGGTCACGACCTTGCTTTCGGGCATTTCGAAAACCAGGGCGTCACCGCGTTGGCGGGCATTTTTCAGTTGCAGGGCGATCCACGGCAGCAGGGTCTGGTCGTCTAGCGATGGTGACGCCAGCTTGATGAAAAAAGTTGTCTTGCGCCCACCCTGTTCGCGTTCGGCCAGCGCCTTGATGGCCGTGCCGATGACCCAGCGATCCAGTTGTGGCAACAGGCCGTATTGCTCGGCAATCGGCATGAAGAATCCGGGCAGGATCTCGCCGCGCGGCCCCTTCATGCGCAGCAGGATTTCGTAGTAGTCGCCCTCGGCACCCTGCAGGCTGATGATTGGCTGGAAATACAGCACATAGCCGTCGTTGCTCAGGGCATCCTTGATCAACTTGAGCCAATGACGGTTCTTCTCCGCATCGGCCTTGTCCTGCGCTGCCGGATCGAATACCCGCGCCAGATTGCCGCCTTCGGCCTGTACCGCGCGCAATGTCGCTGATGCCTGGTCGAGCAATGCATTGCCGTTGGCGGTTTTTTCGCCGATCAGGCTTCCGGCAACGCTGACGGTCAGATTGATCGAATTCTTGCCGATCTCGAATATGCGCTCCTCGAATGCCTTGCGCAGGGTCTCGGTGAACTGCCCCACGGCCTCGGCATTGCGGTCGTGGACGATGATGCCGAACGTGTATTCGGCCATGCGCCCCGGAATGTCGGAATCGTTGAGGTGTCGGCGCAGCAGGTTGGCCATGTCGCCGAGCAGAAGATCGGTGCTGCCGAGGCCGATGCCATTGAGCACGGATTTGTAGTTGTCGAGTTCCATCAGGATCAGGGCCTGATCCGATTTCCCCGCATTGGCCGCCGCGACCGCGTGATCGAGCTCCGTGCTGAGGTGCTGGCGGTTGAACAGTTCGGTGACCAGATCCTTGCGCCGCAGTTCCTCGAGCTCTTCGGTTGTGCCGGGATCGGTTTCCTGCTGGCGAAACACGATCTGCTGGCACGGCTCGCCTTCGTACATGGCCTCGGCAAATTCCATCACGGCGTCGAAAGTTGCGCCATCCGCACGCTGCGCCTTGAGGTTCAGCTTCTGCGGCGGGCGTTCGCCCTTGGACAGGCGCTTGAGCAGGGATTTGAAATCCTCGGCATCGTCGGCGGCAACCATGTCGAGGATCGACATGCTTTCGATGTCTTCGAAATCCTCGTAGCCAAAGGTTTCCAGATAGGCACGGTTGGCACGCACGTGCATGCCTTCGTGGACATAGGCGATGGGATCGCGCGATGAATCGAGCAGGTCGCTGCAGCGACGCTCGGATTCACGCAGGGCGTTTTCGAGACGCCGCACGCTGCGACGCATCATCAGCCCTTCGAACTCGCGGCGCACGATCATCTGCAGGTGGTCGGGGCGGCTCTGCAGGGCCAGGGCTCTGGCGCCGTCGCGGAACGCCTCGACGACATCGTTGTCGCTGACGTTGCTGCCATAGACGATCAGGGCGATATCCTTGCCCGTTCGATTGACCGCCTCCGCTGCCTGTCTCAAGGGAAGATCGCGACAGGTCAGGTTGGTCAAGATCAGATCCGGCGTCTGTCGTTCGAGCAGGTCTTCGAGCTCCGCTTCGTTGCTTGCCCGCGATGGGCGGAGGGCAATTCCGCCATTGCGCAACATGCTGATGACCTGTTCGGCCTCGTCGGCCGAATCTTCGATCAACAACAACCTGATCACATTGTCTGGTTTGGTCATGGATGTCGCGCTGTCAGGGAAGTGCGCCTAGCGCCGAAGGCCGCCCTGCGAGAGACGGTCAAGGCGGAAACTTGTACCGGATTCATCGGGCTATTTCCATACTTTGACGGATTTTCAGGGAAATTCACGATTCAGACTGGCTGCTTGCTGGTTGTGCCGGGCGTCTCGCGAACCAGGCGGGGTACCAGATAGCCGGGCAATCGGGCTCGAATATCCTCGACCAGCGCGATCGCTGCCTGATCGGAAACCTCGAAATGGGCCGCGCCCTGAACCCGATCGAGTTGGTGCAGGTAGTAAGGCAGGATCGAGCAGGCAAACAGGCGTTCTGAGAGATCGACCAGGGCATCGACCGAGTCATTGATGTGCCGCAGCAAAACCGATTGATTGAGCAGGGTGACGCCAACCCGGTTCAGGCCCGCGCAGGCCGCGGCCACGCTTTCGTCGAGCTCGTTGGCGTGGTTGGCGTGCACGACCATGAGTTTCTGCATTGGCAGGTGTTCAAGCCAGTCAAGCAAGCCGCGATCGACGCGTTCGGGCAGGACGACGGGCAGGCGGCTGTGGATGCGCAATCGGCGCACATGGGCGATGTTGGCAAGCGCTTCGGTCAATTGCGCGAGTTTCGAGGTCGACAATGACAACGGATCGCCGCCGGAGAGAATGACCTCGCTGATGGAGGGGTCGCCGGCCAGATGGTCGATGGCGGCCTGCCAGTGTCCGGCCGCAGCGGTCTCCTCGGCATACGGGAAGTGCCGGCGGAAGCAGTAGCGGCAGTTGATCGCGCACGAGCCGGTCGCGATGAGCAGGGCGCGACCGGAGTACTTGCGCAATACGCCGGGCGCAGCCCTGGCATCGAGATCAGCGACTGCATCGGTCGAGTAACCGGGAGCGTCGAGGAGTTCGCCGGCACCGGGCATGACTTGAAGCAGCAGTGGATCGGTCGCATCGCCATGACGCATGCGGGCAACAAATCCTCGCGGTACGCGCATGGTGAATCCGGTATCGGACG
The DNA here is from genome assembly GCA_964390215.1 of uncultured Dokdonella sp. Lineage (GTDB taxonomy): Bacteria > Pseudomonadota > Gammaproteobacteria > Xanthomonadales > Rhodanobacteraceae > Dokdonella. The sequence continues at coordinate 181,687 of CAYMHF010000002.1, forward strand.
CGGCCAGCAGCTCGGCAGCCCGCGCCTCGAGTCCGAGCAGGCGCAGCAGCTCGATCGGATCGGTGATCGCCTCGCGCCAAAGCTGCTGCCAGTGCGGCGTTCGCTCGACGGTGCGGGTCGGGGGAATCTGTGAGAAAAGCGGGCTTGCAGGTATCATTGTCGATCGGTTCCGGGTATCCCGGTCAACGAATTTCCTATTCTAGCTGCTTTGTATGGGCAGCTTGTCCTCACGCTACAGGAGCTCTCCATGGCCACACATGGAATGAATGACGTCAAGAATGGCCTCAAGATCATCGTTGACGGCCATCCGTGCACGATCATCGACACGGATTTCATCAAGCCCGGCAAGGGTCAGGCCTTTACCCGGGTCAAGTATCGCAATCTCAAGACCGGTCGCACGGTTGAAATGACGATGAAGTCGACCGACACCGTCGAGGCTGCCGATGTCGTCGATACCGACATGGAGTTCCTCTACTCGGATGGCGAGTTCTGGCATTTCATGCATCCAACCAATCACGAACAGATTGCCGCCGACGAGAACGCCGTCGCGGACGCCGCGAAGTGGCTGAAGGGCAACGAGATGGTCATCGTGACCCTGTGGAATGGCGCGGTGCTCAATGTGACGCCGCCGAATTTTGTCGAACTGCAGATCGTCGAGACCGATCCCGGCGTGCGTGGCGATACCTCGGGCGGCGGCGGCAAGCCGGCCAAGCTCGAAACCGGCGCCGTGGTGCGCGTGCCGCTGTTCGTCAACCAGAATGAAGTGATCAAGGTCGATACGCGCACCGGCGAGTACGTCGGTCGGGTCAAGTGATCGGGACCGCATGAGTTCGCCAACCGCGGTAGACCTGCAGATCGAGGCGCGCTGGGTTATCCCGATCGAGCCGCAAGGCCTGGTGCTTGAAGCGCATGCGGTGATTGTCGATGCCGACCGCATCGTTGCGATCCTGCCGATCGCCGAGGCGCGCCAGCGCTTCGAGCCGCGTGAGCGGGTCGAGCTGGGCGAACACGCCCTGATTCCGGGCCTGATCAACGCGCATACGCACAACCCGATGACCCTGATGCGCGGGCTTGCCGATGATGTGCCGCTGATGACCTGGCTGAAGGAGCACGTCTGGCCGGCCGAGGCCAGGGTGATGGGTTCCGAGTTCGTCCGCGATGGCGTCGAGCTGGCTATCGCCGAGATGATCCGTGGCGGCACGACCTGCTGCAACGAGAACTATTTTTTCCCCGATGTGCAGGCGGCGACTTACGCCAGGCACGGTTTCCGCAGCCGGATCGGCTTGCCGGTGATCGAGTTTCCGACCGCCTGGGCGCAGAGTCGCGACGAGTATTTCGACAAGGCCCTGGCTGTGCATGATGATCTGCGCGGCAAGGCCTTGATCGGCACGGCGTTCGCGCCACACGCGCCCTACACCGTCTCCGATGAAAGCTTCGAGCGCATCCATCTGCTTTCCGATCAGCTCGATCTGCCCGTGCATCTGCACCTGCACGAGACCGCCGAAGAGGTCAAAGACAGTCTGCGTGATTTCGGCATGCGTCCGTTTGCGCGGATCAAGCAGCTTGGCCTGGTCAACGAGCGCCTGATTGCCGTGCACATGACCCAGCTCACCGAGGCCGAGATTCATGCCTGTGCGGCGCAGGGGGTTTCCATCGTGCACAACGTCGAATCCAACATGAAGCTCAACAGTGGCTTCTGCCCGACCGAGGTGATCCGGCGTGCCGGGGTCAATCTCGCCATTGGCACCGATGGTTGTGCCTCGAACAATGATCTGGATCTTTTTGGCGAGATGCGCTCAGCGGCCATGGTCGGCAAGCTGGTCGCCAATGATGCTTCCGCCATGGATGCGCCAAGCGTGCTGCGCGCGGCGACTCTCGGCTCGGCGCGTGCGCTCGGCTGGCATGATCGCATCGGTTCGATCGAGGTCGGCAAGCAGGCTGATTTGACCGCGGTGAATCTCGACACGATCGAGAGCCAGCCAATCTACAACGTCATCTCGCAACTGATCTATGCCGCCGGTCGGCATCAGGTCAGTGATGTCTGGATTGCCGGTGCGCGCAAGTTGCGCAATCGCGAGCTGACCGGCATGGACACCGGCGAGATCCTGACCAAGGCACGACGCTGGCGCGATCGCATCGCCACGGCATGAACCAATGAACACGAGCAACGTCAACCCGGCTGAAGTGGCCAAGTTCGAACGCCTCGCCAGCCGCTGGTGGGATGCGGATGGCGAATCGCGGCCCTTGCACGATCTCAATCCGGTGCGGCTGGGCTATATCGCCGAGCGGGTCGCGTTGAATGGCGCGCGTGCCCTTGATGTCGGTTGCGGCGGCGGCCTGCTCAGCGAAGCGCTGGCGCGTGCCGGCGCCGAGGTGATCGGCATCGATCTCGCGCCGAGTGTGCTGGATGTCGCCCGCTTGCATCTGCTTGAAAGCGGACTCGATGTCGACTACCGCGACATTAGCGTTGAATCGCTGGCGGATCAGATGGCCGGGCAGTTCGATGTCGTCACCTGTCTGGAAATGCTCGAACACGTTCCCGATCCGGCCAGCGTGATCCACGCCTGCGCCAATCTGCTCAAGCCCGGCGGTCGATTGTTCCTGTCCACGCTCAATCGAACCCCGCAAGCGTTTGCGGCGGCAATCGTCGGCGCCGAACATCTGCTGCGCCTGTTGCCGCGCGGCACCCATCACTATGCGCAGTTCATCAAGCCGTCCGAGCTGGCTGCCGATCTGCGCGGCGCCGGACTGGTTCTCGACGATTTGCGCGGGATTGGCTACAACCCGTTGACGCGCAAGGCCTGGCTCAGCGATTCGGTCGCGGTCAATTATCTCGCGTGTGCGACCAAGCCGGCATGAGTGATCTGCGCGCGCCGCAAGCTGTTCTTTTCGATCTCGATGGGACCCTCGCTGACTCCGCACCCGACCTGGTTGCCGCATTGGCCACGCTGTGTGTCGAGATTGGACACGCCGCACCGGATCCGGTGGCGGTCAGTCGTGTCGTCTCCGCAGGAGGTCGCGCCATCCTGCGCTGTGGATTGCCGGGATTCGATGCAGCCCGCATCGACGAATTGCTGCCGCGCTATCTCGATCTTTACGCCGCTCGCGGCAACGCATCGAGCGAGCTGTACGAGGGCATCGAGCCGATTCTCGACGAGCTCGAAGCGCGCGGCGTCCTCTGGGGCGTGGTCACCAACAAGGTTGGCTGGCTTGCCGCACCGATGCTGGATCATCTCGGCCTCGGCACCCGCTGCGGAGCCCTGGTCGCCGGCGATACCTTGTCCAAGCGCAAGCCCGATCCCGATCCTGTCCTGCATGCGTGCGCGCTGCTCGAGGTTGACCCGTCGCGAACCTTGTTTGTCGGCGATGACCTGCGTGACATCGAAGCCGGTCGTGCGGCGGGAACCGGCACGGTGGCCGCGGCCTGGGGTTATCTCAATGGCGGCGATCCGCATGCCTGGGGTGCCGATCAGGTTGCCGCAAGCGTCGCCGCACTGCGTTCCTGCCTGCTGCTGGATTGAGCGTGTCGGCCGACGCCCTGTCGAGTTTCGAGACGAAATGGGCGCTGGCCCATCCCGAGCTTCCGCTGGCGTTGCGCTTTGCATCCGCGCCAATGCGTCCATTCGTCTCGGCGTTTGCCTGTCTGTCCTATGAAATTGGTCACGCCGCGTTCCATATCGTCGAGCCCGAGGTGGCTAGATCCAAACTGCAATGGTGGGCCGAGGAGTTGTCGGCGTTTGCTTCCGGCAAGCCGCGGCATCCGTTGACCGAAACCCTCGGGAACTGGCCGCCATTGGCTGAGCTTTCCGCAGCCAGGTGGTCGGCCGTGATCGTTGGCGCTATGGCCCAGCGTGAGTCGGTGCCGGCTTCGAGCCTTGCCGACTTGCTGGTTGGCTATCGGCGCTTGTACGCGCCCCTTGCTGACATCGAAGCGGTGCTTTTCCCGAAACTCGATATCGACGCCTCGGCACAGGCGGCGGTGCTGCTGCGTGCCCTGCACGAAGCGAGCTGGATCGCGGAAGCGCTGGCCCGCGATCGCCTGCCGCTGCCACTGGATTTGCTCGCCCGCCATCAGCTATCGCGTGCCGATCTTGGTCTGGCCGGGGATCGGCGTGATACGGCGATGCGCGAACACCTGGCAGCGCTGGCCGCGGGCATGCGCTCGATCGACCGACGCGGCCTCTCCGCGCTGACAGTCGCAGGTCTGCAGGCGGCTCAAATGCGCAGCCAGCGTGCCGTGCGGGCTGCGGATCCACTGGCCGAGTGTGCCGGCAAGCTCGATCGATTGCCGCTTTCGAGCGTCTGGGCAAGCTGGCGAGCGGCCCGCCGAATGCAGCCAAGCCCCTGATTTTGTAAGCTAGCAGCCTGTCGGACATTACTCGGCCGGGCTGCGAATCCGTCTGTGCGGTTCATATTTCCGCCGCTTTTTGACCCATAGCACCACGATGGGCCTGCAAATCGTCGAAAATCTGCCCTCACACAGCCGAACTCTCGCCTCAACCGGCAACGGCCGAAAGGCTGCCAGGCGACCGGGATTGCCCTTGATCGGCGCCGCCTGCCGCCCCACATTCCTGAATCGGCTTGCCATTGCGCCGACGCGACTTCTGACCTTCAAGTGGGAAACCCGATGACTACCAGCCCGACCAGCGCGCGTTCGATGCCCGATATTGCCGTCGATGCCGAGGTCGGCCATGCCGGCCCGCTCGACTGGGTCGGCATGGACGAGATTGCCGTTCCGGTGCGCCTGGCCAACAACGCGGGTGAAATCGTGCAGTCACCGGCGCGTGTCGCCGCCTTCGTCAATCTCAAGCGCGCCGATGCGCGGGGTATCCACATGTCGCGCCTGTACCTGCACGTCGACAAGCACCTGGCCAGCGAAACCCTGACCCCGTGCTCGTTGCGCCGGTTGTTGCGCGACTTCCTCGATTCGCATGCCGACCTGTCCGACCGCGCGCGCATCAGCGTGCGCTTTGACCACATGATCCGCCGCCCGGCCCTGGCCAGTGACAACAGCGGCTGGAAGACCTATCCGGTGGTCATCAACGCGACGATGGTGGATGGCGCATTTGCGCTTGAACTTGAAACCGAGGTGCTTTACTCCAGCACCTGTCCGTGCTCGGCGGCACTGGCACGCCAGTTGATCCAGGAGCAGTTCGCCAGCGATTTCGCCGAAGGCCAGCCACTGGATCGTGCGGCCGTAATGAAATGGCTCGGCAGCGAATCCGGCATCCTTGCCACGCCGCACAGCCAACGCAGTAGCGCGCGTGTCCGCGTGCGCCTGGGCAGTGCCTTCGAGTTTCCCATCGTCGGCCTGATCGACCTGATCGAGTCTGCTCTGCAAACACCGGTGCAGACTGCGGTCAAGCGCGAGGACGAACAAGCCTTCGCCCTGCTCAACGGGCAGAACCTGATGTTCTGCGAGGACGCCGCCCGGCGCATGCAGTCGGTCCTCGACAAGGACGAGCGCATCGTTGATTTCTGGCTGCGTGCAGCGCATCTGGAAAGCTTGCATCCGCATGATGCAGTCGCTTACGCGAGCAAGGGTGTCGAGGGTGGCTATTCGGCGGATCAGCTCGACTGACAGGCTGCCAGGTTTGATTTTTACGCCGCTTCGCGGCGTGGCATCCCTACCGGGGTTTCCACTCGCCTCCCACTTCTCGTCACGACCCGGTGGTATTTTTCGTGTGAGCGACTTCAGTCGCTCCCACGAAAACACTATCGGGTCACGACGAGCCTGAGCCGGAATCACTTGAATCCGGATGTCGCTGAAGCCTCACTTCACAAAAAGCAATGTGATCAAGAGGCAGAACCCGATCCCGACGCGAATCGCCGGGTTTTGTCAGATCATCCTAGAACTTCTTGCGCGGCTTGCCCTTGTTCGGTCCGGAGCTCGGATAGCGCGGTGCCGCGTCGCCGGCACGAGGCGGGCGCGGGCTGCGTGGTTTGGACGAAACGTCGTGGTCGCCGTGCGGCTCGCCGGCAGTGCCGCGGCTGATGCGCAGGCGCTGCCCGGCAACCCAGGATTTCTTCAGGATCTGCAGGATCTCGCTGGGCATACCCTCGGGCAGATCAATCAGGCTGTGATCCTCGCGGATCGTGATGCGGCCGATGTGCTTGCTGTCGAGCTCGGCTTCGTTGGCAATCGCGCCGACGATATTGCCGGGTTTGACCCCGTGCATGTGGCCGACTTCGACGCGGAAGGTTTCCATGCCGGCTTCCGGCGGACGATGTTCCGATGCGGAATGGGCACGCGGCTCGCGAGTCTCGGGTACGCGCTTGCGTCCATCCTCGGCCGGGTTGCTGAAGGCTTCGGTGCGTGCGGCGCGTGGATGCGGCGGGCGGTCGGCGCGCGGGCGCTCGCTGCGTTCGGCGCGCGGGGCACGTTCGGGACGTTCACTACGCGATGGGCGTTCGTCGCGGCCACGCGTATCGCGATTGGCGAAATCCTTGCGCTCGCGCGTTGCAGTCGGGTCGATTTCTCGCCGCTCCGACTTGGCCTTGGCATCGAGCAGCAGCGGTTTGTCGCCCTGGGCCAGGCGCGCGAGCGCGGCGGCAATCTCGATCGCCGGCACGTCATGTTCGGCCTCGTATTGCTCGATCACGCTGCGGAACATGGCGAGGTCGCTCGCCGCCAGCGCGGTGGTGATACGGTCCTTGAAACGCGTGATGCGGCGATCATTGACCGTCTCCACCGAGGGCAGATCCATCATCTCGATCGGCTGCCGCGTGGCACGCTCGATCTGGCGCAGCATATTGCGCTCGCGCGGGGTGACGAACAGGATGGCGTCGCCCTCGCGGCCGGCGCGGCCGGTGCGGCCGATGCGGTGCACGTAGGATTCGGTGTCGTAGGGAATGTCGTAGTTGAGTACGTGGCTGATGCGCTCGACATCGAGTCCGCGTGCGGCGACATCGGTGGCGACGAGAATATCCAGCTTGCCATCTTTCAGCTGCTGGATCGCACGCTCGCGCTGGGCCTGGGCCAGATCGCCATTGATCGCTGCTGCGGCGAGTCCGCGCGCCTGCAGGCGCTCGGCAAGCTCATCGGTGGAGACCTTGGTGCGGGTGAAGATGATCATCGCGTCGAAGGGTTCGGCTTCGAGGATGCGGGTCAGCGCATCGAGCTTGTGCATGCCGCTGACCAGCCAGTAGCGCTGGCGCGTCTTCGCCGCCGTGGTCGTCTTCGATTTGATCGTGATCTCGACCGGTTCGCGCAAATGGTTCTGCGCGATGCGTCGGATCTGGGTCGGCATGGTTGCGGAAAACAGAGCGACCTGGCGCGTCGGCGGAGTCTTCTTGAGCACGGTTTCGACGTCATCGATGAAACCCATGCGCAACATCTCGTCGGCCTCGTCGAGGACGAGGCAGGTCAGCTCGGACAGATCCAGCGATCCGCGTTCGAGGTGATCGATGACCCGCCCCGGTGTGCCAACAACCACATGCACGCCACGGCGCAAGCCGCTGAGCTGCGGCCCATAGGGCTGACCGCCATAGATCGGCAGTACGCGAAAGCCCGGAATATGCGTGGCGTAGCGCTGGAATGCTTCGGCAACCTGGATCGCCAGTTCGCGGGTTGGTGCAAGCACGAGTGCCTGCGGCCTGGTCTTGCGCAGGTCGAGCCCGTTCAGGATCGGCAGGGCGAATGCCGCCGTCTTGCCGGTGCCGGTCTGCGCCTGGCCAAGCACATCCTTGCCGGCCAGCAGATGCGGAATCGTTTCCGCCTGGATCGGCGATGGTGACTCGTAGCCGACATCGGCGAGGATGCGTTGCAGGGGCTCGCCGAGGGCGAGATCCTTGAAGGTGGTAACGACTGGCGTGACGTCGTTTGCCGGATCTGGCATGGGATTTCTCGATGCGTCGACGGCCGTATTCGGCAGGTCGGCGTGGAAGGAAGGACGCGTATTGTAGCGGCTTGTCGGTGTTTCCGCGCGTTATCGACAAGGGTTGGTGTAACCCTGTCTGTCTTGATTCAGGACTTCCTGGGGTGGTTGTTGCGACCTGAACCCGACTTCTTGCCGCCACCATCCTCCGTGTTGACGGTGAACCATGCACGTTTTCAGGCCTCCTCTGTCGATACTCCCTTTTCACGGCAGGTTTGCTTGATATGCCCAGTCTGGCGTTTCTGCTTGTCGGTGTAAGCGGGCTTGTCTCCTCGTGGCAGGATCACCGCTCCTGCCGATGGCGAAGCGGCACGTCAGGCCAAGACGGCTGACTCCGAGCGAAACAATCTTGTTAAGATATGCATTGAAATCAATGCGTTGAATGGATTCAACTTGTTTCGCGCGCGTGCCGCCCCCAATACGGGGGCTCGAACATCTGCCCAAGAACCTCCCATGACCGACATGATTGCGCTAGCCGAACAGCGGCTGCTGCGCCCCGGTGGCATTTCCACGACCGATCTTGATCGCGTGTTTGCACGCCTGATGACGCCGGCCGTCGACAGCGCCGATCTCTATTTCCAGCATTCACGCAGCGAGTCGTGGATGCTCGAGGATGGCCTGGTCAAGGAGGGGAGTCATTCGATCGAGCAGGGCGTAGGGGTTCGCGCACAATCCGGCGAAAAGACCGGGTTTGCCTATTCCGATGACATCGTCATGCCGGCATTGCTGGAGGCCGCCGGCTCGGCGCGTGCGATTGCCCGGGAAGGTACCAACGGTAGCGGGCGACCGCTGGCGTTGGCTTCGCAGCATGCCTTGTACCCGGCCATCGATCCGATCGACTCGATGTCCAGCGAGACCAAGGTGCGCCTGCTCGGCGAGATCGATGCTTATGCGCGTTCGCTGGATGCGCGGGTGAAAGAGGTCATCGTCAGCATTTCGGCAACGGTTGATACCGTGCTGGTGGCCGCGTCGGATGGTACTCTCGCGGCCGATGTGCGCCCGTTGGTGCGTTTCAATGTGCAGGTCATCGCCGAGCAGAACGGCCGCCGCGAGTCCGGTGGCAGCGGTGGCGGCGGTCGTTATGATCTGGTCGAGCTGCTCAACCACGATCGCGCCCGACGCATCGCCCGCGAAGCCGTGCGTAGCGCGCTGGTCAACCTGGATGCCATCGATGCACCCGCCGGCAACATGACGGTCGTGCTCGGCCCCGGCTGGCCCGGCGTATTGCTGCACGAAGCCATTGGCCATGGTTTCGAGGGTGATTTCAACCGCAAGGGCACCTCGGCATTTTCCAACAGCATGGGCCAGCGGGTGGCCGCGAAGGGCGTGACCATCGTTGACGACGGCACCCTGGTCGGGCGTCGCGGATCGCTCAGCGTCGATGATGAAGGCACGCCGACGAACTGCACCGTGCTGGTCGAGGACGGCATCATGCGCGGCCTGATCCAGGACAAGTTCAATGCCCGCCTGATGGGGGCCAGGCCGACCGGCAATGGTCGTCGCGAATCGTTCGCGCATTTGCCGATGCCGCGCATGACCAACACCTACATGCAGGCCGGTGACAAGGATCCGGAAGAGATCCTGCGCTCGGTCAAGCGCGGTATCTACGCGGTCAATTTCGGCGGCGGCCAGGTCGACATCACCAACGGCAAGTTCGTCTTCTCGGCCAGCGAGGCCTATCTGATCGAGGATGGCAAGGTGACCCGCCCGGTCAAGGGGGCAACCCTGATCGGCGCCGGTCCCGAGGTGCTCAAGCATGTCTCGATGATCGGCAATGATCTCAAGCTGGACGAAGGCGTTGGCGTCTGTGGCAAGGATGGCCAGAGCGTGCCGGTCGGTGTCGGTCAGCCGACCCTCAAGATCGACAACCTGATCGTTGGTGGAACCGCGGCCTGATGGCTAGTCCGGTTCGGATGTGGCGGTTTGCAGTTCACGCAGGATGCGGAACAGTTCGCGAGAGGCGCGCGGTGGCTTTTGTTTTTTCGCCTCGGTGTTGGCCTGGCGGATCAGGTTGCGCAAGTGCTGGCGGTCGGCCGATGGATGCTGGGCGATCACCTCGTCAAGCGCATTGTCGCCCTCGGCGACCAGGCGATCGCGCAGGTTTTCAAGCTGGTGCAAGGCAGCGGTTTCACGATGCGATTGCTGCTTGTTGATGTCGAGTACGGTGCGGACTGCGTCGATTTCCTCGACTTCGAGCCGGCGCAGGAGTTTGGCAAGGTATTGGGTCTCGCGTTTGCGCGCGATCGGCTGGTGAATGGCGCGCGTGCGCCGGACTTCGTCAAGCAGGTCGGCTTCAAGTGGAATGCGAACCAGTTGGGCATCGGTCAGGGTGGCGAGAGTCTCCGCCAACTTGAAGATGGCGGTCGCATCACGGCGCAACTGGCTGCGGCTGGGGCCGTCAAAGGCGTCATCGGTTTCTTCGTGGGACATCGGGTTTCTGCAGGTAATGGCCGACTTCGTTTGTGACGAGGCGGCGGTCAACGGACACAGAGGATAAGGCGTGGATCAGGCAATCACCAATCGCGATGACAGCAAGGTCGAACTCGACCGTCTCTGCGGACTGTCCGAAGACGTGTTGCGGCGCTGCCGCGCCAAGGGCGCGAGCGAGGTCGATATTGGCATTGGCGTCGACGTCGGCCTGAGCGTCAGCGTACGTCTCGGCGAGATTGAATCGATAGAACACAACCGCGATCGCGGCCTTTCGTTGACCGTTTATTTCGGCAAGCGCAAGGGCTCGGCGAGCACGGCCGATCTCAACCCGGATTCGATTGAAAAGACCATCGAACATGCCTGTGCCATCGCCAGGCACACCGAGGAAGATCCGTGCAACGGCCTCGCCGACGCCGATCTGCTGGCTCATGAGTTCGCCGATCTTGATCTCTGGCATCCCTGGGACATCACCACCGATGAGGCAACCGAGCTCGCCTTGCGCTGCGAGGAAGCGGGTCGCGGTTTCGATTCCCGCATCAGCAATTCCGAGGGCGCGACCGTGCAGGTGGGTTCGTCGCTCGCGGTCGGCGCGACCTCGCACGGGTTTTTTTCACGCGAGCGCGACACCCGACACATGATTTCCGTTGCCCTGCTGGCCGAAGATGAAGCCGGCATGCAGCGCGACTACTGGTACGAGTCGGTGCGCAGCGCCGATGATTTTCCCGATGTCGCGTCAATCGGGCGCAAGGCCGCCGAGCGGACGGTTGCACGTCTCGGTGCGCGCAAGCTCGGCACGCGACAGTGCCCGGTGTTGTTCGCGGCGCCGGTCGCACGCAGCTTGATTGGTCATCTGATTTCCGCAGTCAGCGGCGGTGCGCTGTATCGCAAGGCCAGTTTTCTCGTCGATCACATAGGCAAGTCGGTATTTCCGGATTTTGTCCAGATTGTCGAGCGTCCGCACATCCGCCGCGGTCAGGCTTCGGCCAATTTCGACAGCGAAGGCGTGGCCACGCACGACTCCGACCTGATCACCAACGGTCGCCTGGCGCGTTATGTGCTCGGCAGCTATTCGGCACGCAAGCTCGGCCTGCGCAGCACCGGCAATGCCGGTGGCGTACATAACCTGATTGTCAGCACCGGAGAAGATGATTTTGCGGCCCTGCTCAAGCGCATGGGCACGGGGCTCGTGGTCACCGAACTGATGGGTCAGGGTGTTTCCTTGCTGACCGGCGATTACTCGCGCGGTGCTTCGGGATTCTGGGTCGAGAATGGCGAAATCGCGTATCCGGTCGAGGAGATCACGATCGCCTCGAACTTGCGTGACATGTTTGCCAATATCGTCGCGATTGGAAACGATGTCGATCCGCGCTCGCATTTGCTGACCGGTTCGATCCTGCTCAACCGGCTGACCGTGGCCGGCGCATGACTTCCAGCGCTTGAAACATGCCGCACGGGCAACCATGCTGGGATTGCCGTCCACTGCACAGGAGAATCGCAATGAACGTTGAAGTCGAATCGAAGGATGCAAACGAAGCCGAAGTGGTTCCGGTCGGCGACGAGCGTACCTGGGCATTGCTGGGTCATCTGTCCGCCCTGAGCGCCTTCATTACCGGCCTCGGCTGCGTGCTCGGTCCGTTGATCGTGTGGCTGGTCAAGCGTGACAGCCTTCCGTTTGCCGGCGATCAGGCCAAGGAGGCGCTCAACTTCAATATCACGGTTCTGATTGGCGGTGCCGCGCTGGTGCTGTTCACGATCATCACCATCGGCCTTGGTGCCTTGCTCGCCGTGCCGCTGGGTTTCGCGCTGTTTTTCTACTGGCTGATCTTCACGATCATTGCCGCGGTCAATGCCAACAATGGCGTGCGCTATCGCTACCCGTTGACCCTGCGTCTGGTTGAGTAACTTCAACTCTCCCGTTCGGCGATAAAACAGGCCAGGTCGCGCAAGCTGCTGGCCGTTTCGCCGAGGGGGGCAATCGCTTGCAAGGCTTCCGCGGTCAGTTCGGCCAGATGCGCGGCCGAGGCCTGCAGGCCGATGATCGCGGGATAGGTCGGCTTCGACTGGGCGACATCCTTGCCGAGCGTCTTGCCCAATTGGTTGGGATCGCCTTCGATATCGAGGATGTCGTCGCGGATCTGGAAAGCCAGACCGACGCAGTGCGCATAGCGTTCGAGCGCGACCAGCGTATCCGAATTGTGACATCCGGCGGCGAGCGCGCCGAGGCGTACCGATGCGCGGATCAAGGCGCCGGTCTTGTGCACATGCATGCGCTCGAGTTCGTCCAGGCTCAGCCGTTGACCGACGGCCGACAGGTCGAACGCCTGGCCGCCGGCCATGCCCTGCGATCCACAGGCATGCGCGAGCACGCGCAGCATGTCCAGGCGTGTGCGCGCATCGATGCCGGAACCTTCATCGTGAGTCAGCACCTCGAAGGCGAGTGCCTGCAGCGCGTCACCGGCAAGGATGGCCATGGCCTCGCCGAACTCGATGTGGCAAGTTGGACGTCCACGGCGCAGGGCGTCATCGTCCATGGCCGGCAGATCGTCATGCACGAGCGAGTAGGCATGAATGATCTCGACCGCGACCGCCGCGGCATCAAGCCTGGCAAGTGGCGCCCCGAATGCCGTGCCGGTGGCATAGACCAGCAAGGGGCGCATGCGTTTGCCGCCGCCGATCAGGGCATAGTGCATGGCCCGATGCAGCTCGGTCGGTGGTTGCTCGATGGCAGGCAAGGCACGAGCAAGCGCGGCATCGGTGTGCGCGACGAAGGCGCGCAAGGCCGGCGACAGATCGATCGCGGGAATGGATTCGTTGATGGCGGATTCCTGTGCGGCAAGCGTGCCGCAATCGGGACGGAGATCAGGGTGTGTCGGGGTCGAACGGTTCGGCGGATTCCGGTCGGGTCGGATCAGTCAATTGCCTGACCCGCAGCTCCGCCTGTTCTAGGGCACTCTGGCAGCTGCGGTACAGGGAGACGCCACGCTCGAAGGACTTGAGCGAATCGTCGAGTCCCATCTCGCTCTCTTCCATGCGCGTGACCAATTGTTCGAGCTCATCGAGCGATTGCTCGAACTCGGCGACCTGGTTCGGGATTTGCGGCGTGGCTGGGGGCATGCGCGGAAGGGTAGTGTGCTCTCCGTTGGCGGTCAACGACTCCAGTGCAAGCTTCGCTCAAGTCGCGCGAATTCCGTGCGGCCGGTATCGCTGATCCAGAGATCGCCAACGGCAAGCACCCGAGCCTTGCGATCGAGCACGATCGGGATCCGCGAGCGCTGCCAGGGCGGAATGCCGGCCTCCTGGAACAGATCGCGAAGCTCGCGATGGCAGCCACCCGGATCCAGCCGCAGGCGCTCACCGCCGCGACGGAAGCGCACGACCAGGCGATCTGCCTCGGCCAGCGCCACTCCCTTGTCTGCGATTCCTTCGAGAGTCAGCCTGCCGAGGCCTGCGGGCAGATCGAGCAACAGACCGTTCCAGCTCGTTTCCCAGCCTGGTTCGGGTAGCTCCATGGGCCGCATCGCGTAGAGGAGATCGCGGTAGCGGCGCAGTTCGGCTCCGGGCCAGCGCACGCATGGCAATTTGTGTTCGCCGGCCTGCGCGAGCTGCCGTTCCAGTTCGCCGACCTGATGCTGATTCGGTTCGGGCAGGCCGAGACTGCGCAGCCAGCGGCGCAGAACCGGATCGCGCAGGGCATCGGCAAGCGCGAGCCAGCGATGCCAATCGAGGGTTGCCGGGTCGAGGCCTCGCATGCCGGCCAATGTGCGGTCGGACTCGGCTTCGATGTAGTCGGCTGCGGCGCGGATCCAGCGCGCGCTTTGAGCGATGCTGGCATCGGCCCTGGGCCAACGCTTGCGCAGGGTAGGCAATACCTCATGGCGCAGGAAATTGCGCTCGATGCGGGTGTCGTCGTTGCTTGGATCCTTGTTCCAGTCGAGGCCGGCTTGTGTCGCATGGCGATGCAGTTCCTCACGCGCGACTTCGAGCAGGGGCCGCCACGCCCAAGCCTTGCCGAGACGGCGCAGGCTGCGCATCGCGCCCAGCCCCTCCGGGCCGGCACCGCGCAACAGCTTGAGAAGGACAGTTTCGGTCTGGTCATCGCGATGATGGGCGAGGACGAGGATTTCGCCTTCATCAAGTTCCGCTTCGAACGCGGCATAGCGCGCCACACGTGCCGATGCCTCGAGGCCGGTTCCGCGGCTTCGTTCGACGGCGACCCTGACCACTGTCAACGGCACGTCATATCGCAAACAGATACGCTGGCAATGCCGGCTCCATTCGCCGCTTTGCGCATGCAGGTCATGATCGATGTGGATCGCGCGCAAACCACGCTCGCGCACCGTGCGCGAACGCGACAGTGCATGCAACAACACCGATGAGTCCAGCCCGCCGCTCAGTGCCAGCGCGATCGGCGCGCAGGGTAGTGTGTGCAGGGCGCTGTCGAGGATGCGTTCGAGCTGGGATCCCGCTTGCATGGCCTGCGCTCCTGCAGGTCGCCGCTCAGTTCCAGGAGCAAACGACCTTGCCGCATTGTCCGGCTTCCATGAGGTCGAAACCCTTCTGGAACTCATCGATGTGGATCTGGTGAGTCAGCACCTTCTGCAGCGGAAATCCGGTCAGTACCATTTGCGTCATCTTGTACCAGGTCTCGTACATGCGGCGGCCGTAGATGCCCTGCACGGTAAGGCCCTTGAAGATGATCTTGTCCCAGTCGATGCCGGCGCCACGGGGCAGGATGCCGAGCAGGGCGATCTTGCCACCGTGGTACATGCACTCGAGCATGTCGTTGAACGCGCGCGGATTGCCGCTCATCTCCATGCCGACGTCGAATCCTTCGATATGCAGATCATTGACCACATCGAGCAGCGATTGCTTGGAGACGTTGACCACGCGCGTGGCGCCCATGTCGGCGGCTAGCTTGAGGCGGTAGTCATTGACGTCGGTGACCACCACGTTGCGTGCGCCAACGTGCTTGGCGATGCCGGCGGCGATGATGCCGATCGGCCCCGCCCCGGTGATCAGCACATCCTCGCCGATCAGGTCGAACTCCAGCGCGACGTGCGCGGCATTGCCATACGGATCGAAGAATGCGGCCAGTTCGGATGGCACCTGATCCGGAATCGGCCACAGGTTTGAGGCCGGCACCGAGATGTATTCGGCAAACGCGCCGTTGCGATTGACGCCGATGCCGATCGTATGTGGACACAGGTGCTGGCGACCGGCGCGACAGTTGCGACAGACACCGCAGACGATATGGCCTTCGGCGGAGACGCGCTGACCGATCTCGTAGCCGCGCACGGCGGCGCCGACTTCGACGATGCGGCCGACGAACTCATGGCCGATGACCAGACCCGGCTTGATCGTGCGCTGCGACCACTCGTCCCACAAATAGATGTGCAGGTCGGTGCCGCAGATCGCGGTCTTTTCGAGTTTGACCAGCACGTCGTTCGGGCCGATTTCTGGCATCGGCACCTGTTCGAGCCAGATTCCCTTTTCCGCGTTGCGCTTGACCAGCGCCTTCATCGTGTTGGACATGACATGAACCCGGGTTGCCAGCGGGCATTATACGGACACCGGCAAGCGAACCACCGCCGGGAGTGATTTGCGAAGCGGATGCCGCGTCAGCCGATCTCTGATCAGATAACCGGCAGCTGGCCCTTGACTGCACTGGCTTGTGCAAGGCCGAGCAGCTCAAGCACGGCCGGCTGCGGCATCGAGCGATGGAAATGGAAACCTTGCAGGCGATCGCAGCCGGCTGACTGGAACCACGCAAGTTGCGCGGCGGTCTCGATGCCTTCGGCAACGACTTCGAGGCCGAGGCTGTGGGCGAGTGCGAGCATGGCGCGGACAATCGCCGCGTCGCGTGGATCGATCAGTACGTCGACGACAAAACTGTGGTCGATCTTGATCCCATCAAAGGGCAACTGGCGCAGGTGCTTGAGCGAGGAAAAGCCGGTGCCGAAATCATCCAGCATAACGCGCACGCCGAGTTCGCGCAGACGTTCGATGCTCAGCGCCGCGTGTTCCGGGTGCTCCATGGCGATGGATTCGATGATCTCGATTTCGAGGCCGGCGGCCGGCAGGCCGGTGCGCTTGAGCAGGGCCTCGATCATTTCCGGGAAGCGTCGGCGCTGGAAACTGTAGGCGGAGACATTCACGGCCACGGTGACCACCTCGTGACCGATCCTCTGCCACGCGCAGGCTGAGATGCAGGCGTGCTCAAGCACCCAGGCGTCGAGGGTTTCCACCAGTCCGAGCGGCTCGAGTTCGGCAATGAAGGCGTCTGGCAGCAGGCGACCCCGTTGCGGGTGCTGCCAACGAACGAGGGTCTCGAATCCACAGACTTCAAGGCTCCAGCCGTCCAGTATCGGCTGGAATTCGAGGACGAATTCATTGTTCAGGAACGCGCTGCGCAATTCCGATTGCAAGGCCAGCCTGGCCTTGGCGGCGACATCAAGATCCGGTGCATAGAAACGGTAGCGCATCGCACCGTCGCTTTGCGCACGCGCTCTGGCCATTTCCGCCCTCGATTGCAGCGATTCCGAGGTGGTCGCATCCTGCGGTGCGAGAGCAATGCCGACACTGGCTTCGATGGCAATTTCGCGGCCATTGCAGAACAAAGGCCTGGCGAGCGCGCCGAGAATCTGTTCGGCGACGCGTTGCGCGCTGTTGCTGGCGCCAGGGCCGGCACCGTGGATGGCGATATGGTCGGCGCCCGGGCGCGCCGCCACCATGCCATTGGCACGCGCCACCTCCTCGATGCGTTCGGCACTCGTCAACAGCGCAAGGTCGACGCCATCCATGCCCGAGGCGGCCGCAATATGGGCGAGATTGTCCAGACGCACCAACAGCAAGGCAGCACCTTGCGAGTTTTGCATCTGCTGACCGAGGTGACCGAGCATCTGCGCGCGGTTGGGCAGGCCGGTCAACTGATCGAACAGGCGCAGGTGTTCGGCCGCGTTGGTCGCACTCTCGGCACGATCGCGTTCATTCTCGAGCAGCCAGATGACCAGCCCGTAGCTGATGAACAGGGGTGCCAGCAGGGTCACCATGGTGGTGTAGCGCGTCCACGGCCAGGCCTCCTCGCCGAATGCCAGCAACAGGTAGCCGGAAAAGACGTGGAACTGATCGGCGCCATACAGGCACAGGGCGATGGCGGTCATCTGTTGACCGAGGCGTCCGCGCGGCCAGCGGCGCGCGATGGCGATGCCCATGCTGAGCGCCGCTATACCTGTGATCAGGTAGCGCAAGCCGACGCGCATGAACATCCGTTCCTGAGCCATGGCCGGATCGAAGGCGAACAGGAGGGTGCTGGCCAGGCCAAACAGACTGGCCACGAGCAGGGCCAGGATCATTTGCCTGCGGCTCCAGCGGCGTTTGCGCCAGATCGCCAGGGTGCCCATGACCAGGGCGACGACCTGGATGTAGGCAGCAACGAGCGACAGGCTGCTGATGCCGAGGCGCAGGGGATGCGCTGCGGGATAGTGCGCGATCAGCAACCAGGAGGTTCCCGATGTAGCCAGATAGAAGGCCAGCGCGAGGAAGCTGCAAGCCCAGAGCAACAGGTGTTCACGGTGGAACACGCGGTAGTAATGCGCGAACACGACGCTCTGAGTCAGGGCAATAAATGACCCGGCGAAATACACCACAAGGTCAAGCATCGCCCATTCATTCATCGGTTGCTGTCCACGTGAGGTTCCCCGGATCCTTATGTGAGCCCAGCCGGGCACGCAAGTCAAAGATTATTGTCGTAGCCTTCCATTTTCAGCACGACCCAAGCCGAGGCTGTTGGCGTCTGGGTTCCGGCTGCGGGCGCGAGATCAGGATCCGCCCGTGTGCCCTCATGGATCCAGCCGTGACGGTTTTCTGGAATCCTCCGGGGCGATCGTCCATGATCGCTTTCCGATCCTTGTCGCCCCGCCATCCCCTGAATTCGCGCATGAATCCCGTTGACTGCCGGCCACGCATCCTCTTTCTGATGGGGCCGACCGCGTCGGGCAAGACCGCGCTGGCCTGCAAGCTGGCAGAGCGCTTTCCGATTGACCTGATCAGTGTCGATTCGGCCCTGGTCTACCGCGGCATGGATATCGGTGCGGCCAAGCCTGATGCCGTGACCTTGCGCAGCTTTCCGCATCGGCTCATCGATATCCGCGATCCGGGACAAGCCTATTCGGCCGCCGAGTTCCGCACTGATGCACTGTGCGAGATTGAGGAAATTGTGGCGCGGCGGCGAATTCCGCTGCTGGTCGGTGGCACCGGCCTGTACTTTCGTGCGCTGGAACTGGGCCTGTCACCCTTGCCACAGGCTGACCCGAGCTTGCGCGTCGAACTGACCCGGGAATCGAATCGCATGGGCAAGGAGCACATGCATCGGCGACTCGCCGCGCTGGATGCCGCTGCCGCAGCGCGTCTGAACGTCAATGACCAACAGCGCGTTCAGCGTGCGCTGGAAGTCATCGAGCTAAGCGGCAGGCCCTTGTCCGAATTGCACGGAGCTCCACGCCGACGCCTGCCGTACCATCTGCTCAAGCTGGCCCTGCTGCCGTTCGATCGGGCACCCTTGCACGCGCGCATTGCCGAGCGTTTCGATGCCATGCTGGTGGCGGGCCTGATTGCCGAGCTGAAGGGTTTGCGCGCACGTGCGGATTGGGCGGATGACCTGCCATCGATGCGGGCGGTCGGTTACCGGCAAGGCTGGCCGTATCTGGAAGGTGCCTGCAGTCTCGAGGAATTCCGCTTGAACGCGATCCATGCGACCCGTCAACTGGCCAAGCGCCAGATCACCTGGTTGCGCTCCGAGCTCGATGCCCGAATGTTCGATCCCGACAGCGAATCGGTCACCAATCAGGTGTCGGCAGCGGTCGATGATTTCCTTGATCGATGAATCCGTGGCGGGATTGGCGTTTTATTCGGCCAATCATTGGTTTAAGATCGCACCCACTACCGGGACACCCATGAACCCGACGGATCGTTCGTCCGGCTCAGATGCAGTTGCAGGGTGTTTTTTTCCCGGCTCGGGGCGTGTCACAGGAGAATAATAATGTCCAAAGGACAATCCTTGCAGGATCCTTTCCTCAATGCACTTCGGCGCGAGCGCGTGCCGGTATCGATCTATCTGGTCAATGGCATCAAACTGCAGGGCACGGTCGAGTCATTCGACCAGTTCGTCGTCCTGCTGCGCAATACGGTCAGCCAGATGGTCTACAAGCATGCCATCTCGACCGTTGTGCCGAGCCGTAATGTGCGCATCACTGGCACGGACGATGCCGTTGTCGGCGACACCCACGAATCCGAGTAAACCGAACTGTTCGATCGATCAAGAAAAGGCGAGCGTGCCCTGCTGCTGCAGGCGCAGGCTCCCGGTCAGCATGATCCGGCCCTGCTGGAGGAGTTCGCGGAACTGGCACGATCGGCGGGTGCGACTGTGGTCGGCACACTGGCCGCGCGTCTCGAGCGCCCGAATCCGCGCTACTTCGTCGGTACCGGCAAGGCTGACGAGCTCAGATCGCACAGGATTGCGCTCGATGCCGATCTGATTCTGGTCAACCATGCCTTGTCGCCGGTGCAGGAGCGCAACCTCGAAAAGCTGACCGAGTGCCGCGTCGTTGATCGAACCGGCCTGATCCTCGACATCTTCGCCCAGCGTGCGCGTTCGCACGACGGCAAGTTGCAAGTCGAACTGGCCCAGCTCAAGCACATGTCGACCCGCCTCGTGCGCGGCTGGACCCATCTGGAGCGCCAGCGTGGCGGTGCGATCGGCCTGCGTGGTCCCGGCGAGACCCAGCTTGAGATCGATCGCCGGTTGCTGAGCGCGCGCGTCAAGCAACTGCAGAAGCGTCTCGACAAGGTGGAGGTTCAACGCACCCAGGCGCGCCGTGCGCGCGAGCGCAGCGCCTTGCCGGTGGTTGCCCTGGTCGGTTACACGAACGCCGGCAAATCGACCCTGTTCAATGCGATGACCGGCGCCGGCGTGTACGTCGCCGACCAGCTTTTCGCCACACTCGATCCGACAATGCGCCGTATTGACGGGCTCGATTGCGGCGCGATCGTGCTGGCCGACACGGTCGGCTTCATTCGTGATCTTCCACATGATCTGGTCGCGGCGTTCCGTTCGACCCTGGCCGAAGCGCGCGAGGCCGACCTGCTGTTGCACGTGATTGATGCTTCCGATCCCGAGCGCGATTCGCGCGTGGCCGATGTCGAGCGCGTATTGGCCGAGATCGGCGCTGGTGATCTGCCGCAAGTGCTGGTCTACAACAAGATTGATCGTCTCGAGTCCGACGTGCCGCGCGTCGATCATTTCGATCGCGAGGGCCCGTTGCGCGTGTGGACCTCGGCACGCGACGGCACCGGCATCGATTCGCTGCTGGCGGCGGTCGGCCAGGCGCTGGCCAGCGAACGTATTCATCGGGTGCTCGAACTGCCGGCTGCATCGGGTCGCTTGCGTGCACGCCTGCACGAACTTGGTCTGATCGCGTCCGAACAACCCGGAGAAGAAGGCTGGCGTATCGAGATCGATGCACCGCGTTCGCTGATCGAACCCCTGTTCGGCATGCAGGGCGGACAAGGCGAGTGGTTGAAAGCGGCTTTGGGAGCCTCTGATTAACCCCTGCGCAGGTGTCACCCGGTCTGTCTGTTCGCAAGCCAAGGCGCACTGGCGCAGGCAGGCTGGCCGCCTTCCAAGGCAGTGCAACGCGGGATTGCGGACAGACAGACCGGGCCCAGCAATTAATTTGAGCGCGTGGGTGATGCCCGGAAAGCCCACATGCTGCGCCGCGCAGCTTGTTCAGGCAACCAGCCTGCACTGCGCCACGCAGCACACCATGCGAGCTTTCCGGGCATCATGCCGCCTACGCAGGGGTTGATCAGAGGTTCCCTGACTTGCCCCGACTGAGGGGGCTACCTACAATCGTTTTGGTGATCCACAACCTTGAAGTGCCAGCGCGGCAGTCCCGCCGCGGCTTTTTTGTTGAAGCAGGTGCTCGGCAATCCCTCCCGTCTTTCGTGTATTCCCCCGGGAATGCACGTGCAACTGGCGCGGGGACGTTCAGACAGGAATAGTGCAATGGCTTGGAATGAACCTGGTGGCGGCAAACAGCGCGATCCGTGGCGCGACAACAAGGATGGCGGCGGCAAGAACGATCTTGACGATGCCATCAATCGTGCCAAGGAAATGCTTGGTCGGCTATTCGGCGGCGGCGGCAAAGGAAGCGACAGCGGTTCGGGTGGCAATCGAGGCAGTGGCGGCGGAGCGGTACTGGCCATCGTCGGCTTGCTGATTGCGTGGGTGCTGTTTGACTCATTTGTCCAGATCGATGCCCGGCAACAGGGCGTTGTGCTTCGCTTTGGCGAGTACTCGCGGACGATGCCACCCGGCTTCAACCTGAAATGGCCGCGCCCGATCGAGTCCGTGACCAAGGTCGATGCGACCCAGATCCGTGCCGTCTCCGATACGGTGCGGATGCTCACGCGCGACGAGAATATCGTCCAGGTTGAGTTCAACGTGCAGTATCTGGTCGATGATCCGACCCTGTACTTGTATTCGACACGTGACCCCGATGAAACCCTCAAGCAGGCTGCCGAAAGCGCCGTGCGCGAAGTCATCGGCACCAGCGTGCTCGATGCGATCATGCCGGATCAGAGAGTCGAATCGGAGCAGGGTGCTGCACCGGTTGTCAATCCGAGCGCCGAACTCGCCCTGCAGTCGAAGAAGGTCGTCCAGCAGACGCTCGAGCGCTACAGCGCCGGCCTGCTGGTGACCGAACTCAACTTCCAGAACGTGCGTCCGCCGCAGGAGGTCAAGGATTCCTTCGACGATGCGATCAGTGCGCGCGAGGATCGCCAGCGTGCGAGCAATATCGCCGACGCCTACGCCAAGCGCGTGGTTCCCGAAGCACGCGGCGAAGCCGCACGCATCCTTGCCGAGGCCAAGGGTTACAAGGCCGAGCGCATCGCCAAGGCGCAAGGTGATGCCGAGCGCTTCAACCTGATCGCTGGTGAATACCGTGCCGCACCCGAGGTCACGCGCAAGCGCCTGTATATCGAAACCATGCAGGAGGTCGTCAGCGGTACGCCGAAGGTGATCGACTTTACCGGTGGCAGAAATCTGCTGCAGATTCCGGTTCCCGAGCAGGCCGCGACGGCCGTTTTGCCGGCGACAACGGCAGCGGCTGCCACCACAACCGAGCCAGGCAAGGGGAGGAACTGACATGCGCCCGATCATCAGCATCATCATCGCCGCGATCATCCTGCTCGGAATCAACAGCGTTTTCATTGTTTCCGAAGGACAGACCGCAATCCTGCTGCAATTCGGACGCATCACCGAAGCGGGTTTCAAACCGGGCCTGCATTTCAAATTGCCGTTGGTACAACAGGCGCTACGCTTCGATCGGCGCCTGCAAACCCTCGATGCCGCCGCAGAACGCTACCTGACCTCGGAAAAGAAGGATGTCAACGTCGATTTCGTGGTCAAGTGGAAGATTTCGGATTCGTCGAAATTCTATACCGCCGTGGCCGGCGATCAGGATCGCGCCCAGCAGCGACTGGCGCCGATCGTCAAGGACGGCATGCGTACCGCGATCAACTCGCGCACGCTGAAGGAGGTTGTCTCCAGTGCTCGTTCCGACCTGACCGATTCACTCGTGCAGACGGCGAACAAGGCCGCAATGAACCTCGGTATCGACATCGTCGACGTACGCATCAAGCGTGTCGACCTGCCCGAGGAGAGTTCGGTACTGCGCTCGGTCTACGAGCGCATGCGTTCAGAACGCAAGCAGGTCGCCGATGCACTGCGCGCCGAAGGCAACGAAGCCGCCGAAAGGATCCGCTCCGATGCCGATCGCCAGGTTCAGGTGATCAAGGCCGAAGCCTATCGTGAGGCGCAGACCGGGCGCGGTGAAGGCGATGCCGAGGCGGCAAAAATCTATGCGTCATCGTATGGCAAGGATGCCGAGTTCTACGCGTTCTATCGGAGCCTCGAAGCCTATCGCGAGGCGTTCAAGCCATCCAATGGCGTACTCGTGCTCGACCCGAAATCGGAGTTCCTGCATTACCTGCAAGACAGCAAGTAGGATCCGATGCCGGTCGAGCTGGCAGCAGCGCTCTGCCTGGTGCTGGTCATCGAGGGCCTGATCCTGTTTGCCGCACCAGGCGCATGGAAGCGCATGGCGAAACGGCTTCAGCAGATCGATGAGCGCACATTGCGCATCGTTGGCGCCGCAATGGTGGTGATTGGATTGATTGCCTTGAAACTGGTGCATTGAAGGCCGGTGAGCGGAAAGCCGTAAGCGGTGAGCGGGAATTGTAGGAGCGCCTTCAGGCGCGATGCTTTTTCAGGCCATATAGAAACAACGACGAGAACATCATGGGTAATTCGGTAGTAATTCTGGGCGCTCAATGGGGTGACGAGGGCAAGGGCAAGATCGTCGATCTGCTGACCGAGCGCGTCGGCATCGTCGCGCGCTTCCAGGGTGGCCACAACGCGGGGCACACCCTGGTCATCAACGGCAAGAAGACAGTGCTGCACCTGATTCCATCAGGCATCCTGCGTGAAGGCGTGCAATGCCTGATCGGCAACGGTGTGGTGCTTTCGCCGGCGGCACTGCGCCACGAGATCAGCGAGCTTGAGATCGAAGGCGTCGAGGTGCGTTCACGCCTCAAGATCAGTCCGGCCACGCCCTTGATCATGCCGTATCACATCGCCGTCGATCAGGCGCGCGAGAAGGCGTCTGGTGCCAAGGCGATCGGTACGACAGGTCGCGGCATCGGTCCGGCCTACGAGGACAAGGTGGCCAGACGCAGCATCCGTGTCGCCGATCTGATGTATCCATCGGAACTGCCGGAAAAAGTCCGCACTGCAGTCGACTACCACAACTTCATCCTGACCCAGTGGTTGAAAGCCGACGGCGTCGACTACCAGAAGGTGCTCGACGAGGCGCTCGAATACAGCGAGTACCTGCGGCCAATGATCGATGACGTATCAACCCTGCTCTACGACGCCCGCCGCCGGGGTGACCACATCCTCTACGAAGGCGCTCAGGGCGCCCTGCTCGATATCGACCACGGCACCTATCCCTATGTGACCTCGTCGAATACGACCATCGGCGGCGCACTCGCCGGAACCGGCGTCGGCGCTTCGGATATCGACTATGTGCTTGGCATCTGCAAGGCGTATGCGACACGTGTCGGCGGCGGCCCGTTCCCGACCGAGTTGCACGACGACATGGGTGAGGCGCTGCGCAAGCGCGGCAACGAATTCGGTGCCAGCACCGGGCGTCCGCGTCGTTGCGGCTGGATCGACCTGGTCGCACTCAAGCGTGCGACCCAGATCAATGCGATCAATGGCCTCGCCATCACCAAGCTCGACGTGCTCGATGGTCTGCCGACGATCAAGGTCTGCATTGCCTACGAATATCGCGGCAAGCGTCGTGACCTGGCTCCGCTGGACGCGGATGGCTGGGATGAGTGCAAGCCGGTCTATCTGGATTTTCCAGGCTGGCAAGAACCGACCTCCGGCGTGCGTGACTGGAACAAGCTGCCGGCAGCGGCGCGCGCCTATCTTCGAGCGGTCGAGGAGTTGTCCGGTTGCCACCTCGCCCTGGTCGCCACCGGTGCCGACCGCGACGACACGATCGTGCTGCGCGATCCGTTCGCCTGATTGAAGCGGGGAGTTGGGGGCAGGGAGTGGAGAGCGCCGGTTCGGCGAGGCCGAGCTCGCTCGATGTCTATTGGGCAATTCGAGCCCTGTTTCCTCGCTCTATTCCGAATCACGGGCGAAAAAAAACCGCCCTGCGGCGGTTTCTTTTCGATGTTGGTGCCCAGAAGAGGACTCGAACCTCCACGGGTCGCCCCGCTAGCACCTGAAGCTAGTGCGTCTACCAATTCCGCCACCTGGGCTTGTGCCCGGCGCGCTGCAAGCCACCGGGGGCGCGAAAGATACGTGGGCTGTTGCAGACTGTCAATCATTGCACGCGCACAATGGCAGCGATTCGGTTCGCTGCCCATCAAATCACATGATTTTCCTGCCGCCGCTTCGTGCCGCGCAGGTCAACTGACAAGGAGTACGCATCGATGCGAAAGAAGCCCAATGGAATGAAAAAACCAGGCTCGGCAAAAGCCGGAGCAAAGAAGGCCACTAAATCCAAGCTGCCGCCATGGATGCCGGAATCCGCTTCGGCGGCTCCGAAAACCGGCAATCGCGGTAAACCCGGCAAACCCGCAGCGAAGTCGGCGCGCGGAAAACCCGCGCCGGTTGTGGCGCGCAGCAAGGCCAGATCCGGCAAATGGCAAGATCCGTTTGCCGGACGCGAAGCGCGACGCTACGAGAATCCGATTCCGAGTCGTGAGGCGATTCTTGCCCTGCTTTCCGAACAAGCCTCATTGATGAAGACCGAAGCCGTTGCTGCGGCGCTTGGGTTGCGCAGCGAACAGGATGTCGATGCCCTCGGCAAACGCCTCGCCGCCATGGTGCGCGATGGCCAGTTGTTGCAGAACCGCCGCGGTGGCTACGGCGTGGCCGAGCGACTCGGCCTGATCGCCGGCGTCGTGCTTGCCAATGCGGAAGGCTATGGTTTTCTCAAGCCGGACGAGGGCGGCGAAGATCTCTATCTTTCGCCGGCGCAAATGCGCACCGTATTGCACGGCGATCGCGTGCTCGGCAGCGTGATCGGTGTTGATCGGCGCGGGCGCCGCCAGGGTGCGATTGTCGAGGTGCTGGAGCGGCGTGCGTCACGTCTGGTCGGGCGCGTGGTCATCGAGGATGGCATCACCCTGGTCTGCCCCGATGACCGCCGCGTGCACCAGGACATCCTGATCCGTCCCGGCGACGAGCAGGGCGCGCGGGCGGGGCAGATCGTCATCACCGAGATCAGCGATCCGCCGACCCAGCACCGCGGTCCGATCGGGCGCATCCTGGCTGTGCTTGGCGAACGCCTGACGCCCTCGATCATCGTCGAGATGGCCATAGCCAGCCACGCTCTGCCGCACGAATGGCCGGCCAAGGTCGCCGCCCAGGCGGCCGCCGTCGACCCGCAGGTGCTTGCCTCGGAAATCAAGGGTCGTGTTGACCTGCGCATGTTGCCGCTGGTTACCATCGACGGCGAGGATGCTCGCGATTTCGATGATGCGGTGTATGCCGAGGCGAATGCACAGGGCTTCCGCCTGATCGTGGCAATCGCCGATGTTTCGCACTACGTCAAGGTCGGCACGCCGCTCGACGATGAGGCGTATCTGCGCTCGACCTCGGTGTATTTCCCGGGGTTTGTCGTGCCGATGTTGCCGGAAACCCTGTCCAATGGCATCTGTTCGCTGAATCCGAAAGTGGATCGCCTGTGCATGGCCTGTGACATGCAGGTCAATCGCAGCGGCGAGGTGATTTCGTCGAAGTTCTACGAAGCGGTGATGCGTTCGCACGCGCGCCTGACCTATACCAAGGTGTGGGACGCGGTTGGCGAAAAGCTGGCGGACGTGCGCGACGAGATCGGTGAGCTGATACCGCGCATCGAAAGCCTTCACCAACTGTACAAGTTGCTAGCCAAGGCACGCCAGAAGCGTGGCTCGATCGATTTCGAGAGCACCGAGGTCAAGTTCCGCCTGGCGGCCTCCGGTGAAGTCATCCAGCTTGGTGCGGAGCCGCGCAACGATGCGCACAAGCTGATCGAGGAATGCATGATCGCGGCCAATGTCGAGGCGGCGAAGTTCCTGCTTCGAAAACGCGTTCCGGCACCGTATCGTGTGCACGAGCCGCCACCGGCGTCGAAGTACGAGGATCTGCTCGAGTTTCTCAAGGAGTTCAAGCTGAAACTGCCGCCGGCGGGCGAAGTGAAACCGGCCGACTTTGCCGCTTTGCTGAAGAAAATCCGCAATCGTCCCGATGTCAGCCTGATCGAGTCGGTCGTGCTGCGCTCACAGAGCATGGCCGTCTATCAGCCCGAGAACACCGGCCATTTCGGCCTGGCCCTCGACGCCTACGCGCACTTCACCTCGCCCATCCGGCGCTATCCGGATCTGCTCGTGCATCGCGCGATTCGATATGCGATCAGTGGCGGCAAACCCACCGATTACGAGTACTCGCCAACCCAGATGGGTTCGATGTCGGTGCATTGTTCGCATAACGAGCGCCGCGCCCAGGAAGCCGAGCGCGATGTCGACGAGCGCTACAAATGCGCATGGATGGAAAAACACGTCGGCAGCGAATTCGATGGCGTGGTCTCTGGAGTCACCTCGTTCGGCCTGTTTGTCGAGTTGAGTGAGTCGAAAATCAACGGACTCGTGCATATCACCCAGTTGCCGAACGACTATTACCACTTCGATCCAAAGCGGCACATGCTCAGTGGCGAACGGCGTGGCCTGCAGTTCCGCCTTGGCGAGCCGGTGCGCATCCAGGTGTTGCGGGCCAGTCTGGAGGATCGCAAGATCGACTTCCGGCTGGTTGTTGATGATGGGAAGCGGCGTGAATAGACCGCCATCCGATACGACAGGCGATCGATCGCGGCGCCAATTGCGCGACCGTGGATCTTTGCGAAACTGCTTCGGCAGTCCACACTGTGCGACCTTTACGACATCCGACCATTCATGAGCACTGAACTGCTGATCGGTATCCATTCCGTTGAAGCCGCGCTGAACTACGACGCCGCAAACATCGCCGAGCTTTACGTCGAAACCGGACAACAGAATCCACGCGTTCGCGACCTTGCCGAACGTGCGCGCGACCTGGGCGTCAAGCCGCATGGGCGCAGCAAGGCGGATCTCGACCGCATGACCGGTGGCGGTCGCCATCAGGGCATCGCGGCGATGTACAAGGCGCCGCCGGCACGCAGCGAAGCTGAACTGCCGGCCTTGATCGAGGCCGCCGGGCAGGATGCACTTTTTCTGATCCTTGATGGGGTCACCGATCCGCACAATCTCGGCGCTTGCCTGCGCAGTGCCGAGGCCGCCGGGGTGAGCGCCGTGATCGTGCCGAAGGACAAGGCGGTCGGTATCACGCCGACCGTGCGCCGCGCTTCGGCCGGTGCGGCCGATCGCGTACCGTTTTTTGCGACGACCAATCTCGCACGCAGCCTGAAGCTGCTGAAGGAGGCTGGCGTGTGGCTGACCGGGTTTGCCGGGGATGCAAGGCAATCGCTTTACGCCTGCGATTTCAAGGGCCCGGTCGGCATTGTCATCGGCAGCGAAGGCGAGGGTATGCGTCGACTCACGCGCGAGGCTTGCGATTTCGTCGCCTCGATTCCAATGCGGGGAAGCGTCGAAAGTCTGAATGTTTCGGTCGCCACCGGCGTCGTCGTCTTCGAGGTGCTGCGCCAGCGCTCGCATCAGCTGCCGGATTCAAGGTAAACCGGGTTCACAGGCAACAGTGGCATCCATCATGCATGGAGCGGCGATGCTGGTACTTACGGGCGGCCCTGCTGGTGATTCCGCCACCATCGGCCGGTAGGAAGCTGCCACTTGAAGCGAGGATTCGACTGGGCGAGGGGGAATTGCTGACCAGGGCCCGTCGTGGTTCCATGCGCCAATCGGTGGTGGGCGTGCGGCCGCAGGAAGTGATTATCGCTGCAAAGGGCTTTGTGATTTGCTGCATCTTGTCGCAGCAGGCAGTCCGCGCATGCGGCGGACTTGCTTGCCAAGGCGGTTACAGCCCAGACTCATGATTGCGTCTGCCTGGCATCCTGTCGGGTGTTGCCGAATGAGGCGGTATTTGGACTGGGTGAAGGCAGAATCGCGACAATTTGCAGGCCAATAGTGGTGCTAAGGGTCAAAAATGGCGAGATATGAACCACACTGATGGATTCGTAGTTCGACCGTGTAAAGTTCGACTGGCTGCCAGGGGGAGAGGGAATGATTCGCATCGTCCTTGTCGACGACCATGAGCTTGTCCGCACCGGCTTCCGCCTGATCCTGGAGCAGCAGGCGGATATCGAAGTTGTCGGCGAGGCTTCCGATGGCGAACAGGGATTGCTGCTGCTGAAGAAGCTCAAGCCGGATCTTGCCCTGGTCGACGTGCACATGCCCGGCGTCAGCGGCATTGAAGTGACCGAGCGCGTGCGCAAGCTCAAGCTCAGAACCCGCATCATCATCGTCACGATGGTCAGCGAGGCGCCTTTCCCGCGGCGCCTGCTTGAGGCCGGTGCCAGCGGCTATATCACGAAATCCTGCCCGGCTCCCGAGCTGCAGCGGGCAGTGCGCCAAGTGGCTGATGGCCGACGCTATCTGGCTCCCGGCATTGCCGAGGCGATGGCGCTGGGCGCCATTGATGGATGCGCTCAATCCCCGTTCGAGGAGTTGTCATCGCGTGAGCTTGAGGTTGCCTTGATGCTTGCGCGTGGCCAGCCGATGCCGGTGATTGCGGATCTGCTCAACCTCAGCAGCAAGACTGTCGCAACCTACAAATACCGATTGTTTGAAAAGCTCAATATCGACAACTCGGTGACGCTTGCTCACCTGGCCAGCTTGCATGGTCTGCTGGATTCCCCCGGAACACGCTGACGCCATCGAAGCCAGCCGAGGCTGCGTGTGCAATCGATTGCACACGCAGCGGCCAGATTGAAATCCAATCAGGATTCGTCGGTTGAAGAAGCCGGCTTTGGCGGATTTTCCGCAGCCGTCGGCTTGACCGATTCGGCGTCGTGGGCCAGCGATTTTGCGACTTCGGCGGCAATCTGCGGATGCATCGCGAGGATGGGCGACGGTTTGGTGATCGGCAACTCGGAGCGGGCTGCCGGGCTTGCCGGAACCGAGAACAGATCCGCGACAGGCTGCCGGGGCTGAATCCGTTGTGCGACCGGGTTGACCGTCGATGACACAGGCGTGACCGTCTGCGGTGATTGCCCAGCTGCCGGAGACTGCACCGGCGCTGGAGTCCGCTGCGAAGTTGAAGTCTGAGCCGGAGCCGAGGTCTGCGCCGGAGCCGAAGTCTGCGCCGGAGCCGAGGTCTGCGCCGGAGCCGAAGTCTGCGCCGGAGCCGAAGTCTGCGCCGGAGCCGAGGTCTGTGCCGGAGCCGAGGCTTGAGCCGGAGCCGAGGCTTGAGCCGGAGCCGAGGCTTGCA
>CAYMHF010000002.1:212128-227961 GCA_964390215.1 uncultured Dokdonella sp.
CCGGAGCCGAGGCTTGAGCCGGAGCCGAGGCTTGAGCCGGAGCCGAGGCTTGAGCCGGAGTCGAGGCTTGAGCCGGAGCCGAAGTCTGCGCTGGAGCCGAGGCTTGCACCGGAGTCGAGGCTTGACCCTCGGCAACCGCGGCATTGGCGA
Source organism: uncultured Dokdonella sp. (assembly GCA_964390215.1). GTDB lineage: Bacteria > Pseudomonadota > Gammaproteobacteria > Xanthomonadales > Rhodanobacteraceae > Dokdonella. The sequence goes on from CAYMHF010000002.1 coordinate 212,279, forward strand.
CCCGGTCGCTGGTTGTCAGTGGAGCTGGCTTGGCTTCGGCGACCGTGGCGGCAACGCGATCGCGCTTGCGCATGTCACGACGATCAGCGTCTTCATCATCAAAGGCCTCGTGCGTGAGCGCTGCGGCGGTGACGCCGGATGTCACGGCGCCCTCATTCTCGCCTTCACCTTCGCCCTTGCGACGGCGACGACCACCCCGTCGACCGCGACGACGCTTGCTGGTCGACGATGAGCTCGACTCCTGATTGTGATTCCCGCCCGCATCTGCGAGGTCGCCACCCGCTTGTTGCGGCAGTTTCTTTTCCTCGATCGCGGCTTCGGCAGTATCCGGGCTGACCGGCGCGTTCTTGCCAGGGGCCTTGTCGCGACCGGTTTGGGCGGGATTGGCTGCGCCATTCGTGGCCTGCTTGCGGCTATCACGTTGCGGGCGTTGTGACTGTTCCTGCTTGGCCGGTTTCTGCGCTTGTGACTTGCGCCCATCGCGCGATTCGCTGCGACCGCCTTCCTTGCGTGCCGAGTCGCCGCGTGAGCCGCGACCCTGTTGCTGTGTTCGCGATGATCCACCGCGTCCGTCGCGAGCCTCACGCGGTTCACGGCGTGCCTGGTCGCGTCGGGTGGTTGCGGGCTCAGCGACTTGCGTGGCGGGCTTGCCGCCGAACAGGCGACCAAGCCAGGCGAAGAAGCCGCCGCCACCAGAAACCGGCGCCGCCGTTGCCACTGCAGCCGTCACGGCAGTCTCGGCGGTCTTCTCAGGAGCCGGACTGGCCGGAACGACGCGGCTGACCGCAGGCTGCTCGGCTTCGTCTTCGGTCTTTGCCAATTGTGGCAGCGGTGCGATCTCCACCGGCGTCACGCGCTGATAGCTCGGTTTGGCATCCTCGCTGATATCGGCAGAGCGGATGCGCTCGATGTGCAGATGGGGCGTTTCCAGCTTGTCGTCGGCGACGACGATGACCTGGACCTCCTGACGCACTTCGATCTCACTGAGCTGACGGCGCTTTTCGTTGACCAGGAAATTGGCGACATCCGGTGGTGCCTGCACCAGCACCTGTCCGGTGTTCTCCTTCATCGCATGTTCTTCGACCAGACGCAGGGCCGACAGCGACAGTGATTCGACGCTGCGGATGCGACCATGTCCGTCGCAACGCGGGCAGACGATCTGGGTGGCTTCGCCGAGTGACGGGCGCAAGCGCTGGCGCGAGAGTTCAAGCAGGCCAAAACGCGAGATGCGGCCAATCTGCACGCGGGCACGATCAACCTTCATCGCGTCCTTGAGCTTTTCTTCGACTTCGCGCTGGTGGCGCGGGCTGTCCATGTCGATGAAGTCGATGACGATCAGGCCACCGGCATCGCGGATGCGCAACTGGCGCGCGATCTCGGCCGCGGCCTCGAGATTCGTGTTGAACGCGGTGTCTTCGATGTCACTGCCCTTGGTTGCCTTCGACGAGTTGATGTCGATGGCGGTCAGCGCTTCGGTCTGGTCGATGACGATGGAGCCACCGGCCGGCAGGCGCACGGTGCGCTCGAACGCATTCTCGATTTGCGACTCGATCTGGAAGCGCGAGAACAGCGGCACCGTATCCTGGTACAGCTTCAGCTTGCGCAGGTTGTTCGGCATGACCTGCTGGACGAACTCGCGGGCATCGTTGTAGAGCTCCTCGTGATCGATCAGGATCTCGCCGATGTCGTTGCGCAGATAGTCGCGCAGGGCGCGGATGATGAGTTTCGATTCCTGGTAGATCAGGAACGGTGCCGGTCGCGATGTCGCCGCTTCGGCGATCGCCTTCCACAGTTGCAAGAGGTAATCGAGATCCCACTGCAGCTCTTCGGCTTCGCGGCCCATGCCGGCGGTGCGGATGATCAGGCCCATTTCATCGGGCAACTGCAGCTCATCCATGGCATCTTTCAGATTCTGCCGATCCTCGCCCTCGATGCGGCGCGAAACGCCACCGGCGCGCGGATTGTTCGGCATCAGCACCAGGTAACGACCGGCCAGGCTGATGAACGTGGTCAGGGCGGCGCCCTTGTTGCCACGTTCTTCCTTGTCGACCTGGACGACGATGGTCTGGCCTTCCTTGATCAGCTCGCGGATGCCCGCCTTGTTCGCATCGACCCCGGCCGTGAAATACTGCTTGGAGATTTCCTTCATTGGCAGGAAGCCATGGCGTTCACCGCCATATTCGACAAAGCAGGCTTCCAGCGAAGGCTCGACCCGGGTAATGCGGCCGAGGTAGATATTCGATTTCTTCTGTTCGCGGGAGGGGATCTCGACATCGAGATCGAACAGGGTCTGGCCATCGACGATAGCCACACGCAACTCTTCACGCTGAGTTGCGTTGATCAACATACGCTTCATTGTCTTGTTTCCTTGCAGGCGCTCGTACCGCTGCCGCGCGTTGCGCGCTACCCGAGGGTTTCGCGCCGCGCGATCCGCTTGGACCGGAATACCGGCTGCGGGATCGCCTGTGTTTGTCAAAAAGCCGACGCTTTCCGGGCGTCAGCGCTCATTTGGTGCATGCGAGGCCGGAAACCCTTTGCCACCGCAAGGGCGGCAAGCAATCTCCGATTCGAACCGTTACGATGCCCGGGCTTTGCGAACCTGGGTGCCCCTCAAACTTGAGTTCAGGCACCAGGGCTCGGACAGGCATAACAGTTGAATGCGCCTATGGGTTGTCTCTGGATCCCGGAATCGGGAGCCGGATGACGGCGCGATACGCGGGCGGAGTGTAGCAGTCAGATCCGGATTTTTTCAATGAAGACACACACTTCGGCCAATTCCGCAGATTCGGTCCCGGTTGGCGTTCAGCTGGTCAAGGTCGATGAAGACCGTGATGGTCAGCGAATCGACAACTTCCTCTCCGGTCGTCTCAAGGGCGTGCCGCGCAGCCTGATCTACCGGATCCTGCGCACCGGACAGGTCCGCGTCAACGGACGCCGGGCCAAGCCCGACGTGCGCCTGAGTGCCGGTGACGAGGTGCGCATTCCGCCGGTTCGGGTGGCCGAGCGCGAGGATCCGGGCAAGCCCGCGGCGGGCCAGATGAACCGGGTCGAAGAGGCGATCGTGCACGAGGATCGCGATTTTCTCGTCCTGAATAAGCCCAGCGGGGTGGCCAGTCACGGTGGCAGCGGCATCAGTTTTGGTGCAATCGAGTTGCTGCGTGCCGCCCGACCCAGGGACACTCTGGAGCTGGTCCATCGACTCGATCGCGACACCAGCGGCGTGCTCGTGTTTTCGCGCCGACGCTCGGCCCTAACCGCGCTCCAGGCAGTCATTCGCGAGGGCGGGGCAACCAAGCGCTACATGGCGCTGCTGCAGGGTCACCTGGCGCAGGCGCGCATCACCGTCAATGAGCCGTTGCGCAAATCGGTCCTGCAGGGCGGCGAGCGCATGGTTCGGGTCGATCCGGCAGGCAAGCCGTCGCTGTCGCATCTTATCCTTCAGCAACAGTTTGCCGAAGCCGCACTTTGCGAGATCGCGATCGAAACCGGGCGCACCCATCAAATCCGCGTGCATTCAGCGCATATCGGCCATGCCGTTGCCGGCGACGAGAAATACGGCGAGCGCGCATTCAACCAGCGCATGCGCGAGCTCGGCCTCAAACGCCTGTTCCTGCATGCGATGCGTTTCGAGTTCGAGATTGGCGAGCGCAACTACAGCTTTACGGCACCGATGCCGGATGACCTACGTTCGGTGCTCATCACGCTTGAGCAGCAACGCTGAGCAGCCGGGAGGATCTTGCTGGATAAGCTGGCCGTTGCGATCAAAGAAAGAAACGTGCACTGACCTCGGCCGAATGCAACCATTCCGGTGGCAGCGAATCCGCCAGCAGCAGTCCGCTGAGCGCGTGCGCAACGATATTGGCAAGCAGGGCACGATGGCGTTGCCAGTTCCAGATCCAGATCAGGCCGGCGACAAAGGTGAGCTGCATGAGCATCGCATTTGGCGTATGCAACAAGGAAAAAATGAGCGCGGCACCCAGCAGGGCGGTTCTTGATGATGCCGTGATGCGTTCGATGCGCTCGGTAACGATCACGCAGATCATGAATTGCTGCACGGCGGCCCAGGCCAGATAGCGAAGTATCCGGGCGATGCCGGGAAGTTGTTGCGGCAGTTGGCCGTTGGCAAGCTCCAGGATCAGGGCCACCGTCAGGGCCACGCTTGCCAGGGCGACCCACCAGCCACGCTTGAGCGTGCGCGCACTTGGTTGCGCCGGGGCGTCACCGACCAGCAGACTCAGGGCGAAGATGATCGTTGCGATGCAGGCGCCAAGGACGGGTGGACTGATGTTGTCGCCAATGAAGCCGCCAATGACCACGCCAAGCGGTACCGCTGTTGCCGCAAGCAATTCGAGCAGTGCTCGCAGGCGTTGATCGAGCGGCGGCTTGAGTCGCAATGCAAGCAGGAGACCCACATATCCGGCAAGCCACAACCAGGCAAGGCGAGTCGGCGATGTGCGCCGGGGTTGCGCATGCCAGGCGTCGGCACGCTCAACGATGGTCGGAAAATCACCGACCGGGACGATCACCGCGTCGGCGATCGCGGCGCGGATCTGGTCGCGCGCCTGCAGGCTCCGCTCGACGCGGGCATCGATCGGCAATTGCAGGATCGGCCAGGTCATTTGGTCGGCATCTTCAGCGATGCGCGCGAGAGCTCGCCGAAACTCCACCGTATTGCGCGGATCCGGCAGCAGTGGCCGGGCCAGATCGACAAGCGATTCCGGATTGAGCGGTGATCGCGTGCGCGCACGCACGCTGTGCAGGGTCACACTTGCCGATGCTGGCAGATCAAGCCGCAGGCGCAGCATCGCGGCGCGTTTCGGTGGTGTTGTATCGGTTCCCTGGCACTGCCATTGGATATTGCGGACATCGATCCTCAACACGGTTTCGCCGCGCGCCAATGCCATCATCGCGCTCAGGCATGCGGGCGCATCCAGCGACTCGCCGACGATCAGCCCGATCGAACCTGCGGTTTCCGCCTGCAAGTCGATGTCGATCAACGAATAGCGGCCCAGATCAATGGCGCTGGCGAGGACGACGCCGACCTGGATTTCCTGCCCCTGCGAACGCAGGTGAAAACCGTCGTTGACGAACCGGGCATCGGTCGTGCCAAAGGCGGTTCCGGCGATGAGGTCGGTTGGAAATTGTGCCGACCACTGATGCGGCGTATCCGCGTGAGTCAGTGCGCCGAGCGCATCGCTGGCCGAGGCAACCCACTGCTGACGCAATTGATGGCGTGCCAGAATCTCGAGTGCGGGCAGGACGGCCAGCGCACAAGCGACATACAGCAGCCAGCCGACAATGTTTCGCAGCAATGCGGGCATCGAATTGTCTGCCTCAGTCGCAGCCAGGCAGGCGTTCAACCTTGGCCGCGCAGATGAAGTCGTTCAGCGACAGTCCGCCGACATCATGTGTCGCAAAGTACAAGGTGCAACTCGAATAGCTGACCTTCATGTCGGGATGGTGATCCTGCACATGTGCGATCCAGGCAACCGCATTGACGAAGGCCATGGTGCGGTGGAAGTCGGCGAAGCGGAACTCCTTCTCGATGCCTTGCCCCGCAGATGCCAGCCGCCAACCCGGCAGGTTGCCGAGATGCTGCTGGATCTCCGCAGCGTTCATCGCATCCTGCTTGCCCTTGCACGGGCGACAGCGGGATCGAGCCAGTTCATCAAGCGTCATCTGCAGCCTCTCCGCCAACAAGGATGGCCAGTATAAGCGGCTGGCGATCGCGGCACGGTGCAATCGGCTCAAACAAGGACTAGAATAGTCCTGATTCGACCGGGGTGTGATTGCAATGATCGAAATGAGTGAACCTGCCGTTGACTATTTTCGTGGCCTGATCGCGGCCCAGAATCTGCCGGGGCTCGGCATCCGTCTGCGTGCCATCGCGGCGGGAACTCCGCAAGGCGATTGTCAGCTCGAGTTCTGCGAGCCTGGTGATCTGCGTGGCGATGAGTGGGAGATCGAATGCAAGGGCTTTTCGCTTTACGTTGAAGCCGATAGCGTCGGCGCCCTTGACGGCGCCAATATCGATTTCACCCGTGATCCAACCGGAGGTCAGCTTTCGATCAAGGCTCCTCAGTTGCGCGGCGTGGCGCCCGATGCCGATGCCAGCATGGTTGAGCGAGTGCGCTACCTGATCGATGCTGAAATCAATCCGAAGCTGGCCTCGCACGGCGGTCGGGTCGTCCTGCGCGAGATCACCGCCGAGGGCATCGTCGTCCTGCAGTTCGGTGGCGGCTGTCACGGCTGCGGCATGTCCGAGGTCACCCTCAAGAACGGCATCGAGAAGACGCTGCGTGAAAAAATTCCCGAGGTGACCGGTGTGCGCGATGTCACCGATCACAAGAGCGGCAGCAAACCCTACTACGAGCGCAAGGCCGGTTGAGTCAAAGCGGGATACCGGGATACGTCTGTTGCGCTTGATGCGGGTCGACTATTCGCCTTGCATCCGTCCATGCAGGTCGACAAGCTGGCCCGGCATCGCCGAGAAATACGCGGCCAGATTGCGGATATCCTGATCGGAGAGCTTCTCGGCATAAACCGACATGATCGGATTGATCCGAGCGCCTTCGCGGTATTCGTGCAGGGCACGCGCGAGATAGTCGGGGTACTGGCCGGCCAGGCGCGGATAGATCGCCGCCGTGGAATTGCCATCGGCACCATGACAGGCCTGGCAGGTCTGGGCGAGTTGCTTGGCGGCTTCGAGATTGACCGGTTCGGCAGCGAATGCAGAAGCGGCGAACGCGGCAAGGCCGAGCAGGGCAAGGCGGATGGATGTCTTGTTGGTCTTCATTGCTCGACTCACTCCGCGCTGTTGAGGCTGGAAAGGAAGGCGGCAATGTCGGCGATGTCCGCGTCGCTGAGGCTCTCGCCCTGGGCGCGCATGGTCGGATGCTTGCGATCGCCTTTCTTGTATTCGGTCAGCGCGGCTACGAGGTAATCGTAGTTCTGACCGCCGATGCGCGGCACATGATAGCTCGGGTAGGCATTCTTCCAGCCGGTGATGCCATGGCATCCGGTGCAGGTATAAGCCTTCAGGCGTCCTTCGGCAGGATCACCTTTCGCATCCTGGGCAAGCACGGTGGTGGCTGAAAACAGGGCAAGAACTAGCAGCAGCGCTCGGGTCATCTCGAAGGTTCCGGATCCGGCTGGTTGGGAGTGGGATTGCGGCAAGCGTCGGAGTATAGCGATTTGAGCGGCCAAGGTCAGTGCCTGGCGAAACCGGCGCCGGGTGTCAGCGTGTGACTACTGGCTCAGGACACGGATCACGGACGGGAATAGTCTTTTGCTTGAAAAGAACCGATGGTTGATCAGGTCGCCTGGCGTGAATGCTGGCACGAGCAAGATGTGGCCGGGTTCAGCGTGCCGGGTTCGATTTCGATACGCGCCTAAACCGTTTTCACAACCGATGTATCCAAAGCTGTCCGATTGTGGCCGGTTTCGTGCTTGCTCACGTATAGTGTTATGGTCTACTATAACACCATGTCATTTCAGGACTGCCTAATGCATTCTTTTTTCAACAGATTTCTGCCCCAACACCTGGCTTCGATCCTGGCGATCGCACTGCTGGTGCCGGTGCTGGCCTCCTGCAACAAGCAGAATGCGCAGGCTGGAGCCGCTGCCGTCGACGCGTCGGTACCGGTCGAGGCTGTGCCGGTGACCCGGCGCTCGATCAGTGCGAGCTACTCGGGCACGGCGACGCTGGAGCCGGAAAGCGAGGCACAGGTTGCCGCGAAGATCAACGGCGTCCTGCTCAAGCTGATGGTTGAAGAAGGCGATCAGGTCAAGGCCGGACAGGTGCTGGCCAGACTCGATGATGAAAACCCGCGGCTCAACCTGGCCAAGGCCGAGGCCTCCTTGCGCAAGCTTGAAAACGATTATCGGCGATCGAAGGAGATGTTCGAGCGCAAATTGCTCAGCGTCGAGCAGAACGACAAGATCCGCTACGACCTGGAAACCCAGCGTGCGACCTGGGAGCTGGCCAGGCTTGAACTTTCCTACACCAATATCACCGCGCCGATCAGCGGTGTGATCTCGCGTCGGCTGGTCAAGGTCGGCAACTATATCCAGGTCAACCAGGCGCTGTTCCAGATCGACAATTTCGATCCCTTGCTTGCGGTGCTCAACGTGCCCGAGCGCGAACTCAACACCTTGCGTGCCGATCAGATCGTGCGCTTGCGCGTCGACTCGATTGCCGATCAGGTCTTCGAGGGGCACATCCAGCGCATCAGTCCGGTGGTCGATTCGGCGACCGGCACGTTTCGTGTGACCTGCGAGTTCCGCGATGCCAGCGCGCGACTGAAATCAGGCATGTTTGGCCGCCTCGAGATCACCTACGCCGAGCACGAAGATGTGCCGACAATCCCACGCGCCGCGTTGATCGAGGAGGACGGCGAGACGGCGGTGTTTGTCGTGCAATCCGGTGCCGCCGCTGCGGCCGCCGACAAGCTCGCCACCAAGGCAGGCAGTGCCGCAGTGGACAGGCCGGCGGCCCCCACCAGCAAGGCCGAGTCCGGCAAGGATGCGCCGCCGATTCCGGCCTGGGTCGCCAAGCGCCGCGTGATCAAGATTGGCTATGGCGATACGAATTATGTCGAGGTGCTGGATGGTCTGGTCGAAGGCGATCGCGTCATTACGCTGGGCCGATCTGCGGTTCGTGACGGCACCGCCGTGCAGGTGCTGGAGGGCGTGCAGTGAACATCGTCGAATTCGCCACGCGGCGTCGTGTCACCATCGGCATGACCACCCTGACCCTGGTTCTGTTCGGCCTGATCGCGCTGTCGGGACTCAAGGTCAACCTGCTGCCGGATCTTTCCTATCCCACGCTCACCGTGCGCACCGAATACGAAGGCGCCGCACCGATCGAGGTCGAAAACCTGATCAGCCAGCCGGTCGAAGAGGCGCTCGGCGTGGTCAAGAACGTGCGCAAGATCCATTCGGTTTCGCGCACCGGGCAGTCCGATGTGATCCTCGAGTTCACCTGGGGCACGGACATGGAGCAGGCCAGTCTCGAGACGCGCGACAAGCTCGATATCCTCAGCCTTCCGCTGGAGGCGAAGAAGCCGATCTTGCTGCGCTTCAATCCCTCGACTGATCCGATCATCCGACTCGGCCTCAGCGGTTCGGCCTCCGACAGTGCCTTCAACGAGGCCGAGCTCAAGCAGCTGCGCCGGTTTGCCGATGACGAACTGAAAAAGCGACTCGAACCGGTTGCCGGCGTGGCCGCAGTGAAGGTCGGTGGCGGCCTCGAAGACCAGATCAGCGTGGCCCTCGATCAGCAGAAACTCGCTCAGCTCAATCTGACCGTCAGTGATATCGCCGCGCGCCTGCGCACCGAGAATGTGAATGTCTCCGCAGGACGCATCGAGGAGGGCAGCCAGCGCTTCCTCGTGCGCACGATCAACCAGTTTTCCAATCTCGACCAGATGCGCGACATGCTGGTCAAGGTCGACAACGGGGTGCCAATCCGGCTCAAGGATGTCGCCGACGTCCGTCAGGACTACAAGGAGCGCGAGGGTATCGTGCGCATCAACGGCCACGAGGCGATCGAGCTTGCCATCTACAAGGAAGGGGATGGCAACACGGTGGCGGTCGCCAACGCAGTCAATCAGACGCTCGAAAAACTGAAGAAGACGCTGCCGCCCGGGGCGACGCTGACCACGATCGACGACCAATCGGTCTTCATCCAGCATTCGCTCGATGATGTGCGCAATGACGCCTTGATTGGCGGCACCCTGGCGGTGCTGATGATCTTCTTCTTCCTCGGCCACGCGCGCAGCACGCTGATCATTTCGCTGTCGCTGCCGATTTCCTTGATCGCGACCTTCTTCTTCATGGGCCAGGCCGACCTCAGCCTCAACGTGATGTCGCTTGGCGGCCTTGCATTGGCGACCGGCATGGTCGTCGATGATTCGATTGTCGTGCTCGAAAACATCGCCAGGCTGCGCGACAAGGGAATGTCCGTGCTCGACGCGACCGTGAAGGGCGCCAGCGAAGTCAGCATGGCGGTGACCGCCTCGACGCTGACCACGGTTGCCGTGTTCTTTCCGCTGGTTTTCGTCGAAGGCGTGGCCGGTCAGTTGTTTCGCGACCAGTCGCTGACGATCACCTTCGCGATGTTGATATCGCTGGTTGTCGCGATGACCCTGATCCCGATGATGGCCTCATTGCAGGGGCGGTCACCATTGGCCTTTCGCGACGAGCCGGATCGTGTGCCGCGACCATTGCCGAAGAACAAGGTCGGACGGCTTGTTGTGGTCGCCTTTCGCGCCATCGGCGAGTTCTTGTTTCAGATTCTTCCGCGACTGATATTCGCGTTATTTCATTGGCTCGCCGTGGGCTTCGATTTCACGATCGGCGCAGTGCTTCGCTGGACCGGCAAGCGCGTCGTCGGCAGCTATGACCGCTCAGCCCGGGTCTACCATCGCCTGCTGCCGGGCGCGATGGATCGGCCGTGGCTGGTGCTTGGCACGGCGGCACTCGCGTTTGCGATCAGCATCGCGCTGATCCCGAGCCTGGGCATGGATCTGATCCCGAGTCTGGCCCAGGGGCGTTTCGAGACGACGATCAAGTTGCCGCCCGGCACTCCGCTGGCCGACACCGATGCGCTGGTTTCACAGATCGAGCGCCAGCACGCGCGTGATCCGAATATCGCCTCGATCTATGGCGTCGCCGGCACCGGCACGCGACTTGATGCTACGCCGACCGAATCGGGTGAGAACATCGCCCGCTTGCTGGTCACCCTGAAATCGGGCTCGGGCGATCGCGAAGAGGCGGCGGCGATGAACTCGCTGCGTGCGACCCTGGCCACACGCCCCGACGTACAGGTCAAGTTCGCCCGCCCCGCCTTGTTCAGTTTTTCCACGCCGCTGGAAATCGAAATCCGCGGTTACGATCTCGATGCGCTGACCACGGCCGGCAAGAAACTCGGCGAGCTGCTGGGAAAGTCCGACCGATTCGCCGACATCAAGTCGACCGTCGAAGACGGCTATCCGGAAGTGCAGATCCGTTTCGACCAGGATCGTGCCGCCGCGCTGGGCCTGACCACGCGCCAGATTTCCGATGCCGTCGTCAGCAAGGTTCGCGGCGACGTCGCCACGCGCTACAACTTCCGCGACCGCAAGATCGACGTGCTCGCGCGTGTGCGCGAATCCGATCGCGCCAGCGTCGATGACATCCGCAACCTGATCGTCAATCCCGGAGCCGACCGGCCGATTCGCCTGTCCGCCGTGGCCGAAGTCAGCGCCAGCGAAGGACCGAGCGAAATCCATCGCGTCGACCAGGAGCGAGTGGCGATCATCTCGGCCAATCTGCGTCATGGCGATCTCGGCAGTGCGGTCGCCGAGGTCAAGTCGATCCTCGCGACGACTCCGCTCGCCGCCGGCGTTTCCGTGCACATCGGCGGCCAGGGCGAGGAAATGAATGCCTCGACGCGCTCGATGCTGTTCGCCTTTGGCCTGGCGATCTTTCTGGTCTATCTGGTCATGGCCTCGCAGTTCGAATCGCTGGTGCATCCGTTCGTGATCATGTTTTCGATTCCGCTGGCCCTGGTCGGTGCCGTGCTCGCCCTCAAGCTGACCGGCACGCCGATCTCGGTGGTCGTCTTTATCGGCCTGATCATGCTCGCCGGCATCGTCGTCAAGAATGCGATCGTGCTGATCGACCGGGTCAACCAGCTGCGCGAAGAAGGCCACGCCAAGCGCGAAGCGATCATCCTCGCCGCCGAATCGCGCTTGCGCCCGATCGCGATGACGACGCTGGCAACCCTGCTCGGATTCCTGCCGCTGGCGATTGGCTGGGGCGAAGGTTCCGAAGTGCGCTCACCGATGGCGATCACGGTGATCGGCGGCCTCGCCGTGTCGACCTTGCTGACCCTGGTGGTGATTCCGATTGTCTATGAACTGGTCGATCGCAAGGCGGATGCCTATTACGTTGAACGAGGGGCGCGCAAGGCGCGTGGGGTCGATGCCGATGCGCCGGATTCATCGCGCTCCAGGGATCTGGATTCGCCGGATGGGGAATTGAGTGAGGCTCGCTCGTGAGCTTGGCGGTGCCCTTGGGACTTTTCGCAGGAGCGCCTTCAAGCGCGATGCTTCTCGGCGATAGCGCTCTCCATTTTCGATCGACCCTTCCGAAACACGCTCCTGCGGTGCGCGCTTCAAAAGAGCAAGGTCGCTGGACCCCTGCCTTCGCAGGGGCGACGGAATTTTCGGCTTCGAGGATGGCAGGCAACACCACCACGACAAGTAGACAACTGTCGGGAAACCTCCAATGACTCTCGCCGAACTCAGCCTGAAACGTCCGGTCACGGCGATCATGTTCTTCGTCTCGATGACCGTCATCGGCTTGCTGGCGGCGTTCCGCTTGCCGCTGGAATACATGCCGGATATCGAAGCGCCATTCCTGTTCGTCGATATTCCGTATCCGGGCTCGACACCAGCCGAGATCGAGCGGACGATCGTGCGTCCGGTCGAGGAGGCGTTGTCGACGTTGACCGGTATCCAGTCGATGAATTCGCAGTCGCGCGCCGATGGCGGACAGTTGTTTCTTGAATTCAAGTGGGGTCAGACCGTCGCCAACAAGGCGGTCGAGGCGCGTGACAAGATCGACGGCATCCGCGCTGACCTGCCGGATGATCTGCAGCGCTACTTCGTGCTCAAGTTTGCGACTTCCGATCAACCTGTCATGCAGCTGCGGATCTCCAGCGATGGCGATCTGTCAAATTCCTATGAATTGCTCGACCGCAAGCTCAAGCGCCCGCTGGAACGCCTGCCCGGAGTGGCCAAGGTGTCGATTGAAGGAGTCGCGCCGCCCGAGGTGCAGATCGAGTTGTCGTCGGATCGACTGACTGCGCACAACGTCAATCTCAACGATTTGGCCAGGCTTCTGCGCGATGCGAATTTCTCGACGTCGGCGGGTCAGATCCACGATGGCGGCATGCGCTATCGCGTGCAGCCACTGGGCGAATGGCGCTCGCTCGATGAGATTCGTGCGCTGGTGCTCAATGACACCGGGTTGCGGCTCGGCGATATCGCCGATGTGCAGTTGCGCCCGGCCGTGCTCGATTACGAGCGTCGTCTCGACCAGCGTCCTGCGGTGGCGGTCGACATCAGTCGCGAGCGCAGTGCCAACCTGGTCGAGGTCGGACGTGCGGTGCTGGCCGAGGTGGAGAAGGTTTCACGCGAGCCCGAGATGAAGGGCCTCAAGCTGTATTTCCTGCAGAACCAGGCCAAGGGCGTCACGGATTCATTGCGCGAGCTTGGCAAGGCCGGACTCGAAGGTACCGTGCTTTCGGTGCTCGTGCTGTTTTTCTTCTTGCGTGACTGGCGGGCGACGGCGATGGTGTCGCTGGCGATCCCGATCTGTTTCGTCATGACCCTCGGCTGCATGTATTTCCTCGGCGTCAGTCTCAACATCCTGTCGATGATGGGGCTGCTGCTCGCCGTCGGCATGCTCGTCGACAATGCCGTCGTCGCGGTGGAAAGCATCTACCAGTATCGCGAGCGCTATCCGGACAGGCCCTGGTACAGCGCGGTCGAAGGCACCCGTGCGGTCGGCACGGCGATCACCGCCGGAACACTGACCAGCATCATCGTGTTTCTGCCGAACGTGTTCGGCGAGCCGACGCCGATCGCGATCTACCTGACCCAGGTGGCAGTGTCGATGGCCATAGCGCATGCCACTTCGTGGCTGGTGGCGATCAGTCTGATCCCGATGCTGGCGTCGAAATTGCCGGCTCCAAGATTTATCGGCAAGGAAAACGCCATCACGCGACTGCAGAAGCGTTATGGCCGCCTTGTCGACTGGACGCTCAGGCATCGTCGATGGACGATGCTCTCACTGCTCGCCTTGTTGCTGGTCAGTCTTGTTCCGATGATGCAGACCAAATCCGATATTTTCCCGGCCGGCGAGACGCGTGAGTTGCAATTGCGCTATGACCTCAACGGAAACTATCGCCTGCCGCAACTCGAACAATCGATCGGCACGATCGAGCGATACCTGGCCACGCACAAAGCCGAATTCGAAATTCGCAATATCTATAGTTATTTTAACGAACGAGGTGACGCGCAGACGAACATCCTGCTCACCGATGACGCGGATGCGAAACGCACTGCCAACGAGATAATGGATGACATCCGCAAGGGCCTGCCCAGGCTTGCGATCGGAACCGTCGGCTTCGACCGCAACGGCGGCAATGACAACGGCATCAAGTTGTCGCTGGTCGGTGATTCCAACGAAACCCTGCACGAGCAGTCCGATGCGGTGATCGCGGTTCTCAGCCGGATCCCGGGTCTGCATGATGTTCGGCTTTCGGAAGGCGCGCAGGATCGCGAGGTTGCCGTGCATATCGACCGCGAACGCGCACGCAACTACGGATTCAGCGCAAATGATGTCGCCCAGTACGTTTCGATCGCCTTGCGCGGTGTGCAGCTCAGGGATTTTCGCCGTGGCGACACGCAGATTCCGACCTGGCTGCGCTTCCAGAATGCCGATGCACAGAGCATCAACGATCTGTCCGACTACAAATTGCGTGCGCCCGATGGAAGTCAGGTGCCGCTGATGGCCATGGTCGATCTGCAGACCCAGGGTGCCGCATCGAGCATCGGTCGGCAGAATCGACAGACCGCCTTGCCGATCCAGATCAATCTCGACAAGGACACCACGGCCGATGACGCGCGTGAACGCATCAAGACGGCGATGGAAAAGGTGACCCTGCCGGCCGGCTATGGCTGGACCTTCGGCACTTCGTTCCGCAATGCCGACGAGACCGGGCAGCGCATGATGTTCAATCTGGTGATCGCCCTGGTGCTGGTGTATGTGGTCATGTGCGCGATGTTCGAGTCGCTGATCTATCCAGCGGCGATCATGACCACCTTCATCTTCTCGGTATTCGGCGTATTCTGGTTGTTCTGGCTGACCGGCACGACCTTCTCGTTCATGGCCATGATCGGAATATTGATATTGATGGGTGTGGTGGTGAACAACGGCATCGTCATGCTCATGCATATCAACCAGTTGCGTCATGAGGGCATGTTGCGCACGGCGGCCCTGATCCAGGGCAGCAAGGATCGCCTGCGCCCGGTGCTGATGACGATGGGTACGGCGATCCTCGCCATGGTTCCGTTGTGCCTCGGCACCGTGCAGGTTGGGGGCGATGGGCCGCCGTATTTTCCGATGGCTCGCGCGATCGTCGGTGGTTTGATGTTCTCGACGATTGTCACCTTGATGGCCTTGCCGGTGATTTATTCGCTGCTCGACGATGCGCGTGGGTGGATCCGGAATGTTGGCCGGGATGGACGGGCGGGGAGGGTTTTGCGGCAGCGGCCGGAGGCTTCGTGATTCCATTTGCAGGTCGTCCGGTCGCGAACTGTGCTGACGCCGGTCTCAGCCGTCCCGAAAGGGGACTTCCTTCAGCCGCGATGCTTTTCGTCAATCCGGCCAAAAGGCATCGGGCATGAATGCCCTTCCTACAAGGGATGCCGATCCAGGTTGCGGGATTCGTTTGCGTTTAATGCGTTGCTGCTTCGTTGTAGGAAGCGGCTTCAGCCGTCCCGAAAGGGGACTTCCTTCGGTCGCGATGCTTTGACCAGCCGTTCGGCTGTTGAAAGCCGTTACGTTGGCGAAGGGCATCGGGCATGAATGCCCTTCCTACAAGGGATGCCGATCCAGGTTGCGGGATT